>CATVRV010000017.1:0-52183 GCA_958346515.1 uncultured Collinsella sp. | reverse complement strand
ATGCAGCAGGGGCTCTCAATGTTTTTATGTCCTGCTCATATCGTCTCTGCCGGCAGTGGGGGGACAGTCCTTGCAGCTTTTTTGCGAAGACTGTCCCCAACGACTAGTCGTTTAAGAACGTCCCCAATGACTACCCAACGACTAAGCGAGGGCGGCCATGATGGTGCGGGCGACGCCGTCGTGGTCGTTGTCGTATTCGGTGATGGCGTCGGCGGCCTCGCGGTCTTCGGACTCGGCGTTGATCATGGCCATGCCGTGGCCCGCTGCCTGTAGCATGGGGATGTCGTTGATGTTGTCGCCGAACGCCCAGGCGTCGGCGAGACGCTCGCCCAGGTGCTCGCATAACCACGTGAGGGCCGTCCCCTTGGTGGCGCCCTCACCCATGACCTCGATATTCATGGCGTACGAACGCGTGACCTCAATGCCTCCGAGCGTGTCGAGCTCTGCTGCGATGGCGTCGCGATCGGCCGGGTCGTGCCAGTACATGGCGATGCGTTCGAGCGTCTCGACCTCGTCGATCTTGCTGTCGATATCCATGTCGATCGGTGTTCGTGTGCGCTTGAGCGAAGCCGCGATGTGGGGGTCGCCGCCACAGAACTCATCCAGACGCCCGTATAGCGAGCGGGGGAGGAAGCACTGCCCATCCGCGAAGATATCGAAGGTCACATCGTGGCCGGCGGCAATGCGATGGATGCGGTGGGCAATGCCACGGTCGAGCGGACGGCTCAAGATGCACGTGGCGCGCGAGGCGTCGGTGGGCGTATCCTCGTCGAGCTGCCAGACGCTGGCGCCGTTGGCACAGACCGCGTAGTGCACGGCGGGATGGGCGAGAATGGGCTCAAAGATGCCCGACAGTGGACGTCCCGTGCAGGGAACAAACTCGATGCCACGACGTGCGAGCTCGTCGAGCATTGCCCAGGTGGCATCGCTCATCTGCTTATCGCTCGTCAGCAGCGTTCCGTCCATATCGGAAAACACAATCATTTGATGCAGCCCTTTCTACTGGCAAAAAAGCGTGGCCAAGGGCTTGGGTCCCTGGCCACGCTCAAGATCTATAACGGTCCGCGTCCTATCGATCGGCGAGTGGCTTGTACTCCAGCGGATCGATCACCGGACGGTATGCCGGGCGGATGATGCGATGCGCGCAGAAGAGCTCTTCCATGCGGTGCGCCGACCAGCCGGCCATGCGGGCGACGGCGAACAGCGGCGTAAAGAGCGTCTCGGGCACGCCGAGCATCTTGTAGATAAAGCCCGTGTACAGGTCGATGTTGGCGCAGATAGGCTTGGTCATGCCGTGGTCGCGCATCACCTGCGGTGCCAGGCGCTCGATGCGCTCGATGAGCGCGAACTCCTCGCCCAAGTCCTTCTTGGCGGCAAGCGTGCGCGCGTAACGGCGGCACACCTCGGCGCGCGGGTCGCTCAGCGTGTAGACGGCGTGGCCCATACCGTAGATGAGACCCGTGCCGTCGAAGGCCTGCTTGTCGAGGATCTTGCCCAGGTAGGCTGCGATCTCGTCCTCGTCCTCCCAATTGGAGACATGCGCACGGATGTCCTCGTGCATGGACACGACCTTGGCGTTGGCGCCGCCGTGGCGCGGGCCCTTGAGCGAGCCGATGGCCGCGGCGTAGGCGGAATACGGGTCGGTTGCCGAAGAGGACAGCACGCGGCAGGCAAACGTGGAGTTGTTGCCGCCGCCGTGCTCGGCATGCAGCATGAGCATCACGTCGAGCAGCATGGCTTCGTCGCGGGTGAATGCCATACCGCCGCGCAACACCTGCAGGATGGTCTCGGCGGTGGAAAGGCCGGGTGTGGGATGCGGTACATGAACCTCGGAGCCGCGACGCTTGGCGACCGAGGCCATATGCGCGAAGGCGGCGATGCGCGGGAGACGGGCGAGCATGGAGATGGCGACGTCGATTTCGTGTTCGGGCGTAATGGCGTCGGGCTCGGCGTCGAAGGCGTAGAGCAGCAGCACGGCGCGCTGAAGCACATTCATGATGCTCGACGACACCGTGGTCATGGGGAACTCTTTGACGTACTCATCGCTCAGGTGCCTAAAAGCGCCCAGACGTCCGCAAAAACCGTCGAGCTCCTCTTTGTTGGGCAGCGAGCCCGTGATGAGCAGGTAGGCGACCTCTTCGTAGCCATAGCGATTCTCGGCCTGGGCGTTGTTGACCAGGTCCTCGATGCTGTAGCCGCGCAGCGTAAGCTTGCCCTGGTCGGGCACGACTTTGCCGTCGACCTTGTTGTAGCCGTGCACGTCCGAGATGCGGGTAAGGCCCGCGACCACGCCCGAGCCATCGGCATTGCGCAGGCCGCGCTTGACGTTATGCTCTACGAACAGGCCCTCGTCGTACGGGGCGGTCGGCAGGCCGTGGTAGAGGTTTTCGCTTTCGGGCGAAATCTGACGGCTCGCCTCGTAATCCAGAACCAGGCGGCTCAGGTGATCGTCGAAGCGGTAGTAGATTTTCTTGGCGTCGTAGGCCATGCGCGCTCCTCTCCGGTCCGCTTTGGGGCCGCGCGCTTGGACGATATGACGTCAAGCTGCCCCGAGCGGCTTGTTCGCTACAGGCGGTACATAAAGTTAAAGACGTCCTCGCGCTGGATGGACACGTTGACGCCCGAAAGCTCGCCGGCCTCGGCCAGGGCCTTCTGCAGCTCGGCGAAGTCGAGCTTGGACTCGGCGGTGTCGGCCAGCATGGTCATGGTGAAGATGTCCTCGATAATGGACTGCGTGATGTCGCGGATGTCGACGTTGGCCTCGCCCAGAACGCGGGTGACGCCGGCGACGATGCCGGGGCGGTTCTTGCCAAGGACGGTGATGACGATACGGGAGGACGAGATCTCGGCCATGGGAAACCCTTTCGCGTGGTTGCGGCGCGCGCGGCGCTCCGCTACGGTACAGTGTTCATCATTGTACCTGTCTGGCGCAAAAAAGGCGCGCTCGCTGCGGCGTTACATGCCTGCAACATGAGCGTAAGGGGGAAGGCCGTACGGGGAAGAGCCGTCTGGCGCGTGTCCGGCTCGTGTTGGGTTGATTTCCGATCTCAGCCGAACACATTGAGCGGACAGGCCGTTCCCGCAGTCAGCCGAACGCCTCCGACGGCTGATTCCGAACTGGAAGCGGAGGGCATCCCCGCCCTTCGGTAGGGGATACCGCTCCGCGGCGCATGCCGCGGGCGGCGCCCCTATCGGACCACCGTGACCTCAGTTGGGATGGGCCCAGCACTGCCGCGTACTCGGTGAGCTAGAGCCAACTGTTCATCTTCACGTCGCGTATGGCGATATTTCGGTCGTCCGGCTCGGTGATGCCGTAGCCGAACGCCTGGAGCGTCTCGATGGACTCCTGGATCCTCTGTTGGAACATGGGACCCGGATCGACCCTCGGCCCGAGGTGCCCGCGCCAAAGGCACGGCGTGGCGCGCAGCATGTTATGGATTTTGGAGATGGGCTCGATGTCGGCGTAGACGTTGAGCGTCGCCATGGCGTCCTTGTGGCCGAGGATCGATTGGAGCGCCTTGATATCGCCGCCTTGGCGGATCCACTGCGTTGCGAACGTGTGGCGAAGGCCGTGGAACGTGATCAGCTCGTCGTTGGTGCCCATGAGGCCGTTGGTCTCCGAGAACGTCTTGAACGCCCTGCGGATATAGCTTGTCGTCGCGAAGGTCGCGTCCGGCTCCGACAGGATGTAGCAGTCCCCGATCTCGACCGCCCCGGTAAGGCCGCGCAAGCGCAGCTTTCCGCAGTCGATCTCGTGGGTCTCCTTCAGGAAGGGGAGTAGGCCGACCGGGTCGATGGGAATACCCCTGGCGTCATGGGTCTTGGTGTCCTTGATGAACGAACCCATTCCCTTCGCGTACGCCACCGAGTGTCTGATCGAGATCAGGCCCGTCTCGAAATCCACATCGCACCACCGAAGGCCGCAGACCTCGCCGATTCGCATCCCCGTGTGCAGGGCGAGTACGACCGCCCTCTAATCCTCGGCGGACCAATCGAGTCCGAACTCCTTTCGGGCATCCTCTTCGCTCATGACTTCGAGAAGGTCTCCGGGTTGGCAACGAAGGGCGAGGCATAGCTGCTCGAGCGTGTTGAAGCGAATGCCGCGAATATGCCCTTTTTTAATACGGGACAGGTTCACGGGCGTGGTTCCAATCCTTTCGGCAAGTTCGTTCGAGGAAATCTTTCGCTCGGCCATGATCTTGTCGAGGCGAACAATTACGGGCATGGCGTTTCCTTACGCAATCTCGTCGGAGTCGAGGTACAGCTCTCGGGCGTACAAGAAGAGCTGGGAAAGCATGAACAGGACGATGCCGAGAACCAGAGAGGTCCAATCGAATGATGAAGCGATCTCTTGGGCGCCGACGGCCCCCTCGCCGCCAAACATCGAAACGGAGGTTTTGAGTGAGCCGGCGTAGAGGCTGGTGGCAGCTTGAACAACGAAGAGAATGCCGAGCACCTTCAAGCATGTCGCAGACCCTTTCTTGAAGGGGTCTGCGCTCTTGATCGTCCACACGAGAACGGCGCTGAGGATGGTCGTAGCGATACCGATGACGGCAGGGACCAATGTCGAGATCGCAAGGGCTGGATACGCGGGGGAGTCTGCAATTACAGGGTTGTCGAGCACTTCGATTGCTGGCTTTAAGGAGAACGCCACTTGTGCGATGGCGGTGGCGCAAAGGGTCGCAGAGGCTATCGCACATGCGATGCGGAAGGAATGAAGCCGGGGAGTGCGATTGTCGGAACTCATAATAACCTCCGAAGAATTTAAAAAACTCAGGTTACTTTTTAACAGTTTATGTTAAATTGACTTTGCCGGCAAGTAATCACAGCATGCTGCAACCGAAATCCCTCTAGATTGGAGAGGATTATGTTCAGTACTGTTAAGTCGTGTAAGCTCTTGGTTTTCCTCGGCCTCGCTCTTTGTCTGTTGCTGCCGGGAGCCCCCGCTTTTGCGGATACCCCGATGCCTCCTTCCCAGGAGAGCAGCCAGTGTGCCCTCGTTGAGCCCCTCGGGTATACGGACGACGTCGTCGATACCTACTGGAGCTACAGCTGTCCTCGCGGCGTAAGCGGGCACAGCATCTCGATGTTCAACATCTCTTACAAGACGATCTCCTACCGAAATGGCTATCGCCGATCCGCGCATCATAGGGAATCCCGCCTCGCTGCAATGTGCTCCTGTGGTGTTCTTGGCACAACTGATAAATGGCAATTTGTCTATAGCACCTACTAGATGCGAGGAAGGGCCGAGCATTTTGTTCGGCCCCTCTGTTCCGACTGGATGAGGTTAAGGTTGGCGATGAATATGCTCAAAATCTCGAAGGCGATCTTTAGGTCGCTTCTCTCCTCCAGGTCGCTCTGTGTTGTCGTTGTTGCGTTGATGGTTCTTTGTGCTCTGCCCGTCTTCAGGAGCGCGGCTGGCATCGACGGACGGGTCGAATACCTCGAGTCGGGAATAACCCGTGTTGAGCAGGAATTGTCAGCATCCTATGCGGATGCGCTTGTGAATGTGGGGGAGGACGGTGTCTATACCTCTTCATCAAGCATGCCCGCGCTTCTGTACCCTCTTGCCGCGGGACGTCTTATCTTGGCACCGCTCTCTCCCCTACTTCCGTTTCTGCAGATATCGGATGGAGAGTACACCTATTATGACGGATCGAAGGAGTACTTGCTATGGGTCGCAACGGCCGTTGCCGTCTCGTTCCTTGCCGCGCGTCTTAACAAACGTGAAAAGCTCATCATCCAGGCACCGATGGGCGAGCTGGGTAGACTTGTTGCATCGAGCGTATGGGCGAGTGTTTTTGCAATGCTTGCCGTCCTCGCCATCAATCTTCCGGGGATAATCGCCGCGCTTGTGAAGAATGGCCCGGGCTCGCCGTTCTATCCGATAGGCTACATTCAATATGCGACTCCGGTTATCAAACCGGCTTGGCTGGTGTTCGCGCAGACGGCCATCTTGCAATTCTTGGTGGCAGCGTTCATCTCGCTTGTCGTTCACCTTGCCGTGAAGATTGCCAATAACCCTACGCTTGGAATCGTGTTCGTATGTGCCCTGATGGGGGTGACGATGGTTCCCGGGTATTACGGAAGATCCATCGCTTTACGTGAGTTCGCCCTGTTGAATCCCCTTACGTATGCGAACACTGAGTTGACCGTCGGCGCCTATAGCCCGTACCCGACAACGCAGATAGTGAATCTGCCTGGACTTTGCTTCGAGCGTGGCGCGATTGCCCTCGTATGCGCAATCGGGATCGAGGTGCTGGCAATTAGCCTGCTTTGCGTTGCTGGAAAGAGCGGCTGCGCGTGCCCGATATCCCCGATTTGTCTTGAGAGAGGTTCCTTCACTGCATCGAGAACGGCAACTCGTTCGAGCGCTTGTGCCTCCGCCGTTGCATACGTAAGAACGATGGGGAAACTGCTCCTGCGTTCTCCTACCCTCGCCGTATGCGCGATTGCAATGTCGACGACGATGCTGGCCCCGGCTCTGGTCGAGATGTTTCCTGACGCTGATAACGTTTCCGCTGTTCGGTATAGGGATGGGGAGCTCCGTTCAATAGATCGGTATCTAGAGCAGAACGCTGCGAATATGGACGTCGAGGGCAAAGCGGCCCTGGAAGACATGCGGGATGCTCTTTCGGGTTTCGTGTACGCGCCTATGCCTGCGGAGGGGTTTCGAAGCCTTGCGACGTACGAGCGCGCTCGAGGTGAGCTGGGCGCGGCAGATGCGACTCTCCTGCAATCGATCGGAATCGAGCCGGAGACTCCTTCTCGTGCGGAGGCGCGCGCCCTTCTGCTTGAGTCGATCGCGAGCTTGCCGGACCCCAAGGTTTACGAGTTAAGTACGAAGATGCCCCCATTAATCCTCCTTTCGTATCTCCAGGCAGCGCTTCCCTCCTTATTTTTGCTGTTGCCCGTGGTTGTCACATCGCTCGCGTGCACCCACCTGCAGTGTCGTTCCCTTCTGGTTCTCCAGATCCCCGCAACAGCGCATGTGCGTTTTCTGACGGCTGTTGCGCTGGCTCTCCTGCTTGGCTTGGTGCTGCTTTTGGTGTCGATGGTTCCCGCTGTCGTTGTGTCCGTGATTAAGAACGGTGCGGGTGGATCGGAGTATCCCGTCGCTCTCATTCGGGCGGGAGCTTCGACAACGTCCATGGTGGGGGAGGCGGTGTTGTGCAGTATTCCGTTGCTGGTCATGGCATACGGCGTGATTTCCGTCGTCGCTGCGTTGACAGCAGCGATTAGCCGCAACCCCGTTGTCACCGGAATGGTTTGCGCGGTTCTCTTGGTGTTGGGTTCGTTGAGCGCTCATGTTGAAAGCGTGGGCATGGGCGTCGCGCTGCTGGCTCCATTCGCCTCGTTTGATCCCGCTTCCCAGGTGGGGACGATTGGGTTCCTTGGGCGAGGGACGAACGCGATGCCTTTTGGAGAGGTCGTCGGCGCATCGGGCGCTCTGCTGGTGGTCTTGGGCGCCGTATCTCCGTTGATGGTGCGCCTGAGTGTTCCAAAGATCGAAAGGGGATGATCTCGATGATTGACCTTCAAACGCTGACGATCTCTTATGGAAAGAAGGTGCTCGTAGATTCGGTGAACGCTGAGTTTGCCCCGGGTACGGTCTACGGTCTCGTCGCTCCGAACGGGCATGGAAAGACGACGTTGCTGCGTGCGATGGCAGGTTTGCCGGGTCCTCGCGTGGACGGGAGCATCGTTCTGGATGAGGTGCAGGGTACGGGTGCGAGAGAGGTCCGTTCTATGATCTTCTATGCACCTGGTGAGGGGACGCTGCTGTATCCCGGATTGCGTGCGGAAGATCACCTCAAGATGGTTTGCGATATGTGGCCGCATGCTCGCGATATCGAAGAGATAGTGGAACAAACGCAGATAGGCGAGTTCGCGAAGATGAGGATCCGCACTCTGAGCCAGGGCATGAAGCAGCAGCTTACCCTGGCGATTGCGTATGCGACGGGCGCGCGGTACCTTCTATTAGATGAGCCCATGAACGCGCTCGACCCCAGCAGGGTGGACTTGCATTCCGAGATTCTCAGGAAGCTGGCCGATTCTGGTACGTGCATCATCATGTCATCCCACATCTTGGATTCGGTCGATAGGCTGTGCGATGAGATTCTGTTTTTGAAGGATGGGGGGCTCATTAGAAGCATTCCGCAAGATGATGCTGCGCCGAAGTCTCCTGGATCCCATTTCGCAAAGCCTGCCGGACGCGCCGAGGGTGCGCTAAGCACGTATCGGCGACTCTACGAAAAGGGCGGGTAGAAATGCAAGTTAAAAATCTATGTGGCCAATGTGATACCGTTGAACCCGCGTATCGATACCGCTCAGCCATTCGCCTCGCCCCCGTCGCACGTATCTTCATCCGGTCTGTTACTTTTAATCTAACAATTCTTTGAGGAACATAGGTGCTTCCAAATGTACTGTCGACTTCTTCTCAAACTAATCCTAAGAGACAGGGCCGTATGGATTTGTACGCTCGTTCTCGCTGCAGCCTTTTCCGTCCCCATTGCGTTCAATTCACCCATCTACGGGCCCTTCTTTATGAAGCAGGGCATGCAGGGCTTTGTCGACGCATTCAATACGCGCGCGCCCCAGGCCAGCGGCACAGACCTATCTCCAGAGCAGCAAGTCGACGCGGAGCTTGCAAGATACGCGAACGCCGCCCTCGCCGCTCAAACCGACGCCGCCTTTCTCGATTCTGCCGAGAGCTACTACGCGCTCATGGGCGAAGGCTTCCAATCCGGGTCCATCGTGGGAGACCGAGAGACCAATGACGCGGCGCTCGCGTATTGCCGTGCCCTGAGCAGCTCCGGCATCACGGATATCCCGGCCTCCGCAAACGACCTGCCATTCCTTTCCTTCCTGCCCTACGCCATTGCCACGGCGCCGTCTTTCCTTCCCTTCATCCCCTTCCTTCTCTCGTCGATACTCGTGCTCGGCGCCACAAGGCCCGCGACCCTGGCGGCAAAGGCGCCCGTGCCCAAATTCCGGCGCCTTATCCAGATCGTGTTTTCGATAATCGCCGCGGGGACCGCGATGCTCCTCGCCGGCCTTGCGCCCGGGGGCATTTACGCCTTGGCCCTAAACGGCTTCGGGCAGATCGGGTACCCGATCGCCTTCTTCCATGACGGCGCGCTTACCACCACGACCGCGGGAAACGTCTTCACAGCCCTGCTTATCGCGCTTCTTGCGGGCGGAACCTTGATATCCGTTTGCTCCGCCGTCCTATCGACCGCAACGAGGCGCGTCCTCGCGGGCCCCCTTGCCTCCGCGCTGCTTGTCGCGGCCCCGGCATTCCCGTTACTGTCCGATTCGGCACTAGGGCATAATGCCGTGCTCGGGCTCCTGCCGCTGCCCGTATTCTCGCCTATCGAGGCAACGGGTTACGTAGGATGCTTCCCGACAGAATTCATTGGCTCCGGTTCAAGCGGTGCATCGATGCTTGCCGTGGCCCTGGTATACGTCGCGGTCCTTTTCGCGGTCGGCGCCGTTGTGACGCGTTCGCCCAAACAGGCTGGACCCGCTAAAAAGCACCATGGGCTCGAGCTTCTGGACGTGAGCGTGGGATACGGGAGCACGACGATACTTTCAATCGGGTCGCTTTCCTTGGGCCCGGGGACGGCGGCGGGCCTCGTTGCCCCCAACGGCTCGGGGAAAACCACTCTTCTGGAAGCGCTGTCGGGCCAATTTCCCACCCGTATCCGATCGGGAAGCCTGGCGGCAGACGGAATCAGCCAACGCCGATCAGCCGAATTTGCGGAACTTGTCTACCTGAGCTCTTCGGGCGGCGCGGATCTCTACCCCACGCTATCGGCCCTCGAGCACCTTGCTTTCGTTAGGGAGGCGTGGAAATCGGCCGCCGACATCGACTCGCTCTGCAGCTCCCTCGGAATCTCCCCATATCTCGACAAGCCGACCCGTAAACTCTCGACGGGAATGAAGCAGCAGGTAAAGCTTGCCATGGCGATAGCGACCGATTGCCCGTACCTCATCCTCGATGAGCCGCTGAACGGCCTCGATCCGGGAAAGCGGAAAACCTCCTGCGACGCGATGCGCAGCGAGGTGGCGCGGGGACGAAGCGTGCTCATCTCAAGCCACCTGCTCGACGACCTGGCAGACCTCACCGACTCGTTCTACTTCATCGAGGCCGGCACGCTCGTGGAAAAGACCGAGTCGTCCTCGCAGACGCTCAAGCAGGAATACCTCGATACATACGAGGGAGGTGAATGACATGAAACTATTTGAACAGCTGAAGTCCAATGCGTCGCGCATGGCTGTCTACGCCATCCTCGTGGCAACGGCTTTATGCGGAATCGCGGCACCCGTCTATGCGCTCAACGGGGAGAAAGGCGATGTCGAACCCGCGTACATGGCTTCGACGGTTAAGGACCGGTACAAAGCCTTCTCTGGAGACACGTTTTACGTAGCAGAGTACGACACGACCTACCGTCAGCTTCGCTACAACAAGGGCTACGACTATCTAGGCGCAGAGGCAATCAGCTATACGTCGGGTTGGTACCGCTCCAACTATGGACACATAACCCAGTTCAAGTGTAACTACCGTGTGTACAACTAAAGCAACCGGCTGGGACGAGGGGCGACGCAAAAGCGTCGCCCCCGTTTTTAACCATGTCAACTGAACCTAGTTCAGTTTGGTTGATTTCCGATCTCAGCCGAACACATTGAGCGGAAAGGCCGTTCCCGCAGTCAGTCGAACGTCCCCGGGGCCCTTCTCAGGCCCCGGGGACGGCATTTTCCCAGTTGAAGGAACGGTGGAGATGTGTTTCGATGGGTCAGATTCGTGTCGTTCCGAAAAGACCGTGAACCTTTTGTGGGACACGCGGCGCCGTGGTACCATAGCCAAGTTTGTTGTCTTGGTCGGAAACCAAGACGCCTTATGCGCTGATCGGTAACCAGCGCCTGACCAATAAGGAGTCCTACCATGAAGCAGGGTATCCATCCCCAGTATGTCGAGTGCACGGTGACGTGCTCCTGCGGCAACACCTTCAAGACGCACGCTACCGTGTCCGAGATGAAGGTCGAGCTTTGCAACGAGTGCCATCCGTTCTACACCGGCCAGCAGAAGTTCGTCGACACCGGTGGACGCGTCCAGCGCTTCGCCGACAAGTTCGGTGGCGCCGCTGCCGCCCAGCTCAAGAAGGCTGAGGAGGCCAAGGCTGCCAAGGCCGCCAAGGCTGCTGAGGCCGAGGCCGCTCGCAAGGCCGCCGCTGAGGCTAAGGCTGCCGAGAAGGCTAAGCGTGCCGCTAAGTTTGCCGAGGAGGCTGCCAAGCAGGCCGCCGAGGCTCCCGCAGAGGCTCCCGTCGAGGAGACCGCTGCCGAGGCCGAGACCACCGAGGCTGCTGAGTAAATAGCTCGCCGCGGAATCACTCGCATTCATGGCATAAGGGCCGTGCATCCGTTTGGGTGCGCGGTCCTTTTTCTTTTTAAATTAGTGCAAACTAACCTGTCCCCATGGCACCACATGGCAGAGAGGCGGCGTTTGCCCAGATAGACCTGCCAAAATTAACCTGTCCCATTGTGGCAGGTTGGTCGTAGTTATTACGTGGCGGTCGAGCTCGACCGTATAGGCCGCGCCTTGTTTGGCTAAAGTACAATCATCTGTGTTTAACTCGCCCGCAGCTGCACGGCGTGGGCGATGGCCAAAAAGGAAAACCACATGGGATTCATGTCAAAGCTGCTGTCCTTTGGATCCGATAAGGACCTTAAGCGCTACTACAAGATCGTCGACCAGATCAACGGTCTTGAGCCCCAGTTTGAGAAGATGACCGAGGAGGAGCTCCGCGGCCAGACCGATAAGTTCCGCGAGCGTTACGCCAACGGCGAGTCGCTCGACGACATGCTTCCCGAGGCCTTTGCCACCGTGCGTGAGGCTTCCAAGCGCACCATGGGCATGCGCCACTTTGACGTGCAGCTCATTGGCGCCATGGCACTGCACGAGGGCCACATTGCTGAGATGAAGACTGGCGAAGGTAAGACCCTCGTCTCCACGTTGGCCGGCTATCTCAACGCTATTGCCGGCAAAGGCGTACACGTCGTTACTGTCAATGATTACCTTGCCAAGCGCGACTCCGAGTGGATGGGCCGCATCTATAAGTACCTGGGCATGACCGTCGGTCTGCTCCAGAACAACATGCCGCTCGAGCTCAAGCGTCCGGCCTACCAGGCAGACGTCACCTACGGCACCAACTCCGAGTTCGGTTTCGATTACCTGCGCGACAACATGGTTACCCGTCCCGAGCAGCGCGTACAGCGCGGCCACAACTACGCCATCGTCGACGAGGTCGACTCCATCCTGATCGATGAGGCCAGGACGCCGCTCATTATCTCGGGCGCTGGCACCAAGTCCGCCAGTACCTACAAGGACTTCGCGCGTGCCGTGCGTGGCCTTGAGCGCGGCGAGGACGTGTCGCACGACATGCTCACCGCCACCGAGGATGCTGAACCCACGGGCGACTACGTCATGGACGAGGCCAAGCATACCATCGCCGCCACCGAGCGCGGCCTTAAGAAAATCGAGCGCCGCCTGGGTATCGATGACATCTATGCCGATCTCTCCGGCCAGCTGGTCAACCACCTGCAGCAGGCGCTGAAGGCCCAGTACATGTTCCACCGCGATAAACAGTACGTGGTCACCAACGGCGAGGTCAAGATCGTCGACGAGTTCACCGGCCGCATTATGGAAGGCCGCCGTTACTCCGAGGGCCTGCACCAGGCCATCGAGGCCAAAGAGGGCGTGCTCGTACGCGAGGAGAACCAGACCCTGGCCACCATCACCCTGCAGAACTACTTCCGTCTGTATGACAAACTCTCTGGCATGACCGGTACGGCGCTTACCGAGGACGCCGAGTTCCGCGAGATCTACAAGCTGCCCGTCGAGGTCATCCCCTCCAACAAGCCCGTGCAGCGCGTGGACCACGAGGACCTGGTGTACCGCACCATTCAGGCCAAGTACAACGCCGTTGCCGACGACGTTGAGCGTCGTCACGCCAAGGGCCAACCGGTCCTGGTGGGCACCGTCTCCATCGAGAGCTCCGAGAAGCTGTCCGCCGCCCTTACCAAGCGCGGCATCGCACACGAGGTCCTCAACGCCAAGCACCATGAACGCGAGGCCCACATCGTTGCCCAGGCCGGACGCTACGGCGCCGTGACCATCGCTACTAACATGGCCGGTCGTGGTACCGACATCCTGCTGGGCGGCAACCCCGACGAGCTGGTGCGCGAGCGCCTGGAGTACGAGGGCCTGACCATGGAGGACGTGACGCCCGAGCAGCTCGAGCAGTTTAACGCCGAGGCCAAGGAGACCTGCAAGGCCGAGCGCGAGCGCGTGCTTGCCGCCGGCGGCCTGACCGTTATCGGAACCGAGCGCCACGAGTCCCGTCGTATCGACAACCAGCTGCGCGGCCGCTCCGGTCGTCAGGGCGATCCGGGCGAGACCCAGTTCTACCTGTCGCTCGAGGACGACCTCATGCGCCTGTTCGGCGGCGACAAGATGGACCGCGTCTCCAAGATGATGGTCACGGCCGACATGGGCGACGACATGCCCATTCAGCACAAGATCATCTCCAAGGCCGTCGAGAGCGCCCAGCACAAGGTCGAGAGCATCAACTTCTCCATGCGTAAGAGCGTCCTTGAGTACGACGACGTCATGAACAAGCAGCGCCAGGTCATCTACGCCGAGCGCAATAAGATTCTGGACGGCAAGGACCTGACCGACCACATCACCGAGGTCATGCACGACACCGTGTACCGCTGCGTGCAGGAGTTCTGCACCAAGGACAGCCACGATGGCGAGCGCGACCTGGAGGGTCTGCGCAAGTGGGTTGTGGAGCTCACCGGCCACATCGATACGCCGAAGTTCCCCGACGAGGATTATGAGGCCCTGGCTGCCGATGTCCTGGCTTACGTAGAGAAGTGCTACAACATGAAGGCCGAGCGCTTGGGCGAGGACCTGATGCGCGAGCTCAACACCCAGGTCATGCTGCGCGTCATCGATACCCGCTGGATGAACTACCTGCAGGAGATGGACTACCTCAAGACCGGCATCGGCCTGCGCGGCTTTGGCCAGCGCGACCCGCTGGTTGAGTACAAGACCGAGGCCTACGGCGCGTTCCAGATACTCGTCGATACCATGTACGAGGATTATCTGCGTACGGTTCTGCGCATCGAGATCAAGGCTGCCCCGCGTGCCGTGGAGCACAAGGAGGAGCCCGCGCTCGAGGGTGCGCACTTCTCCGGTCCTGCCGAGGTCGATGGTGACAACGGCGGCTCGGTGCTGCGCAAGCAGGCGCAGGTGCAGGCCCGCACGGCTGTCCAGGGTGGTCCGGCTGCCGTCAACAACGGTGGCAAGGTGACCACCTATCGCAAGTCCGAGAGCGACGATCCGTACGTCAACGTGGGCCGCAACGACCCGTGCCCCTGCGGTAGCGGCAAGAAGTTTAAGTACTGCCACGGCAGGAATCGTTAATGGCTGAGGCTTTAGAGGTAACGCCCGCCGAGCTGGACGCGTTTGCGGACCGGCTCGGTGAGGTCGAGTCGTATCTCCACCTGGACGAGAAGCGTACCCGCGTGTTCGAGCTCGAGGCCAAAAGTGTTGCCCCTGGCTTTTGGGATGACGCCGACGCCGCCCGTGCCACCATGGAGGAGATCGCGCGCACCAAGGAAGATATCGCTGCCGTGGACACCGCGCGCGGCGAGCTTTCCGATGCCCGCGCCGCGCTGGAGCTTGCCGAGGAGATGGGGGATGACCCCGACGCCGCCGCCCTTCGCGAGGAGGCTGCAGCCACGGCTGAGCGCCTGGCCCGTGCCATCGATGAGCTTGAGCTTTCGAGCTGGTTTACCGGTGAGTTCGATCACGGCGATGCCATTGTGACCATCAAGCCCGGACAGGGTGGTCTGGAGGCCCAGGACTGGACCTTCATGCTCTTTAAGATGTACATGAAGTACTGCCAGCGTCGCGGCTGGAAGGTCACCATCAACGACTGTCCCGCGGCCGAGGTCATCGGCATTGACCGTGCGACCTTTACCGTCGAGGGCAAGGACGCATTTGGCATGCTGCGCGCCGAGGCCGGCGTCCACCGCTTGGTTCGCATTAGCCCCACCGACGACAAGAAGCGCCGCCAGACCACGTTTGCCGGCGTCGAGGTCATCCCCGTGCTACCCGATGATATCGACATCGAGATCAGTCCCGATGACATCCGCGTGGACGTGTACCACGCGAGCGGCCCGGGCGGTCAGGGCGTCAACACCACCGACTCCGCCGTGCGCGTGACGCATTTTCCCAGCGGCATTGTGGTCACCTGCCAAAACGAGCGCAGCCAGATTCAGAACAAGGCCGCGTGCATGCAGATCCTCAAGGCTCGCCTGTACGAGATTGAGCTCGAGAAGCGCGCCGAGGCGCTCGATGAGATCCGCGGACCCAAGACCACGATTGGTTTTGGCAACCAGATTCGCAGCTACGTGCTCTACCCGTACCAGATGGTCAAGGACTTACGCACGGGCGTGGAGACCAGCAATGTCGAGGCCGTCCTTGACGATGGCGACCTGGACCCGTTTGTTATTGGCTACCATCGCTGGGCCACCGGCAACGCTGACGCGGAGACCCCGTCTGCATAAACCGCCCGGTTTATGTGGAAATGGATTAAAACCCTCCCAGCAGGGTGGTTTTGTATCCAGAGCAAACCCTGCGCAGGGGTGGTTTTTGTCCGGCGAATCGGTAGAATCGAATACAAGAAGAAGTTCAAAGCGCATCCGATGGGGTGCGCTTTTTTGAGGGAGGCAGCATGGCATATCGTCTGGACATCAAGCGCATTCTATCGATGAACTTCTTTCACGACCTGCCCCAGATTATGTTGGGGTGCGCTCTGGCCGCTATTGCGACCGACCTGTTTTTGATTCCCAACGGCCTTGCTGCCGGTGGCGTTACGGGCCTTGCCACCATTATCCAGGCGGTCGGCGCATCGCGTGGCCTATCGCTTCCCGTTGGTATTCAGACGATCGTGATGAACGCCTTGCTGTTGCTGGTCGTTATGCGCGAAGGTGGCATGTTCTACGTGGTGCAGACCGCGACGGGCTTTGTGCTGCTGGGCTTCTTTACCGATCTGTTCGCCCCGTTTGTAGCACCTCTGGCGGATGCGGACCTGATGCTTCCCGCCATGTGGGGCGGCATTATTACGGGCATCGGTTACGGCATGGTGTTGCGCGCCGGCGCCAACACCGGCGGCTCGGACACGATTGGCCAAATCATCTCGCGTAATACCTCGCTGCCGGTGGGCTCGACCGTCATGGCGATCGATGTTGCCGTATGCGCGCTGTCGGCTCCGGTCTTTTCAACCGAAAACGCACTATATGCAGGCCTTTCGATGGTCATTAGCGGCTACGTGATCGATGCCGTGGTCGATGGTGGCAACAAGCGCCGTATGGTACTCATCATCTCGGACAAGTTCCCTGATATCGCTGCCGATATCATGTATGGCCTGGGTCGTGGTTGTACCAAGTTTAAGGCGACTGGCATGTATTCGGGTGCCGAGAAGCCGGTGATTATGGTCATCGTGAGCCGTCGAGAGCTCAATACCCTCAAGACGATCGTGCGCGAGCGCGATCCTCACGCCATCGTGACGGTCGCTGACGTTACGGAAGCCTTCGGCGAGGGATTCAAGGACATTAGCGCGTAGGGTCGATCGCGTTCCATCCAAAAGACGTTCACATTGATAAACCGTTTCATCAGCGGTTCTGCCTGCTAAATTGTTCAAATAATGATAAAAACTCTGGTAAAGCCATCAGTTTCCAGCATAATGAATGACGTACGTGCATTGCGGCTGTGTTGGGATTACCTTCGGTGCCGTGCGCATTTTGTCTAATGAGGATGAAAGGAAGGCACAATGAGCGACGAAGAGCTCAAAAAGGTTGCCAACGAGGTAAGGAAGGGCATCGTCACCGGCGTGCACGCTGCCAAGTCCGGCCATCCGGGCGGTTCGCTCGGCGCTGCCGACATCATGACCTATCTGTACTTTGAGGAAATGAACGTCGACCCTGCCGACCCCCGCAAGGCCGACCGCGATCGCTTCGTGCTTTCCAAGGGTCACTGCGCGCCTGGTCTGTACGCCGTGCTCGCCGAGCGCGGATTCTTCCCCAAGGAGGATCTCGAGACGCTGCGCCACATCGGCAGTCACCTGCAGGGCCATCCCAACATGAACGACACTCCGGGCGTCGATATGTCCACCGGCTCGCTGGGCCAGGGCATCTCCGCCGCCGTGGGCATGGCGGTTGCCGCCAAGCACTGGGGCGATACTTACCGCACGTACGCCCTGCTGGGCGATGGCGAGAGCGAGGAGGGCCAGGTCTGGGAGGCCGCCATGTTTGCCGGCAACCAGCAGCTCGACAACCTCTGCGTGATCGTCGACCATAACGGCCTGCAGATCGATGGCCCCGTCGAGGAGGTCAACGACCCCATGCCGCTCGCCGACAAGTTCCGCGCCTTCAAGTTCCATGTGGTGGAGCTCGCCGACGGCAACGACTTCGACCAGATCCGCGCCGCCTTTGCCGAGGCCCGCGCCACCAAGGGTCAGCCGACCGCCATTATCGCTGAGACCACGAAGGGCAAGGGCGTCTCCTTTATGGAGAACCAGGTGGGTTGGCACGGTAAGGCCCCCAACGATGAACAGTTTGAGCAGGCCATGGCAGAGCTCACGGCCGCCGGAGAGGAGCTCTAGGATGGCAGACGTCAAGAAAATCGCCACGCGCGTAAGCTACGGCGAGGCCCTCGTCGAGCTCGCCAACGAGCACGATGACTTTGTGGTCCTCGACGCCGACCTGGCCGCCGCCACGCAGACCGGCAAGTTTAAGGCCGCCTGCCCCGACCGCTTCTTCGATGTGGGCATCGCCGAGAGCAACCTGATGGGTGTTGCCGCCGGTATCGCAACCACCGGCCGCGTCGCCTTCGCGAGCAGCTTTGCCATGTTTGCCGCCGGCCGCGCCTTTGAGCAGGTCCGCAACTCCATCGGCTATCCGCACCTTAACGTTAAGATCGGTGCCACGCACGCCGGTATCTCGGTGGGCGAGGATGGCGCCACGCACCAGTGCTGCGAGGATATCGCCCTCATGCGCGTCATCCCCGGCATGACCGTGATCGTTCCCGCCGACGACATCGAGGCCCGTGCCGTGACGCGCGCCGCCTACGAGTGCGACGGCCCCGTGTACATGCGCTTCGCCCGTCTGGCCTCGCCGGTTATCAACGACCCCGAGACCTACAAGTTCGAGGTGGGCAAGGGCATCGTCATGCGCGAGGGCACCGACGTCACCATCATCGCCTGCGGCCTGATGGTCGGCGAGGCGCTCGAGGCTGCTGAGCAGCTTGCTGCCGAGGGCATCGATGCCGAGGTCATCAACATGCACACCATCAAGCCCATCGACGCCGACCTGATCGTCAAGAGCGCCACCAAGACCGGCCACGTCGTGACCGTCGAGGAGCACTCCGTGATCGGTGGCCTGGGCAGCGCCGTTGCCGACGTCCTGTGCGAGCAGTGCCCGACGCCGCTCAAGAAGATCGGCGTCAACGACACCTTCGGTGAGTCTGGCCCGGGCGCCGAGCTCCTGCACAAGTACGGCTTGGACGCGGCCAACATCGTGGCGACCACCAAGGAGTTCTTGGCCTAGGACAAGACGGATTTCATGGACTGCTTCGTCAGAACTATAAAACTGTTTCGCCAGTACTATGGAAACCCGGCAGGGGCGCTCTCTTGGAGAGCGCCCCTGTTTCAGTTGCGGTGAAATAAGGACTGTTTTGCCAGCTTAAAGGCTCAACAGTCCCTATTTCACCGCAACTCATGAAGACGCCCCTCAAGCACGGTCCCATCAGGGAAAAGGGCATATATCGACAAAGCGCAATTCAGACCCTTCCAGCGTTGTATATGCAGCACCCCAAGATAAACGCGGCGACCCCTTAGTTATCGCAGGCCGGGCACAGGGTTACTCTCCAAATCTTTCCGCAGGACGGAGGAGCCCCTGCCGCGCGAAGCGCGCAGCGGGGGCTCCGACATGTCCGAGGACGATTTGGAGAGTAACCCTGTGCCCGGCCGACGGGATCCCTAAGCACGCCATGCTTCTTATGTGCAGCAAAGCTAATACTGCTAAAATACAAAGCGCTCATGTAGTTTAAACGCACGACGATAAGGAGCACCAGTGGGTAACCACTTCCGTACCTCCGGTGCGGGCGATGATGCCCCCAAGACGCAGGCAGGCGTCCAGGGCAGTCGTTTCGCCACTCCGGATTCAGAGGGCCAGCCTGTTGCTCAGGCCCCCGCTCAGCCGGCAGATCAGGCACAGCCGGCATCCGATCCCTTTGCCTACAATCCAACCAGCGATGTCGCGCTTTCCGGCACGGCGGGTTTTGAGCCCGTTCAGGCCGTGACCGCTCGCGTGGAGCAGCCTCAGGCTGGTGCCGCCACGCCGCAGCCTACCATGGCCGGCATTCCCGACCCCTTGGCCCCTGCGACGCCGGCTCCTCAGCCTGCGCAGTCCGGTCTCTTTGCCGCTATTCCCGACCCCACGCAGCCTGCTGCCCCGGTGGTCGAGAGCGATCAGGCAGCCGAGGTCGCAAGCCTCGATAACGCGCTCAACAACCCCGATTTTACGTCGGTGTTTGCGCCCATCGATCCGCAGGCCAGCCGCAAGAAGATGGCCAAGCAGGCCGGTGTCGAGCCCGTCATCCTTATGGAGCATGTCACCAAGATCTATCCGGCACAGCCTAACAAGCCTGCACTCGACGACATCAACATCGAGATCTATCCGGGCGAGTTCGTCTTCCTGGTCGGTCACTCCGGCTCGGGTAAGACCACGCTGCTGTCGACGCTCAACCGCGACGTCAAGCCGACGAGCGGCCGCATCCTGGTTGCCGGTCAGGACCTCATGAAGATCAAGAACCGTAAGGTTCCGTTCCTGCGCCGCCAGATTGGCGCCGTGTTCCAGGACTTTAAGCTTCTGCCGCAAAAGACCGCCTACGAAAACGTGGCGTTTGCCCTGCAGTGCATCGGCAAGCCCAAGGGCGTCATTCGCAGCCAGGTGCCCGAGGTGCTGCGTCTGGTCGGTCTGGCCGATCAGATGGACTCGCTGCCCGACCAGCTTTCCGGTGGCGAGCAGCAGCGCGTTGCCGTCGCCCGTGCTATGGTCAACCGTCCGCCGCTGCTGATCTGCGACGAGCCCACGGGCAACCTCGACCCGGCGATCTCGCTGGGCATCATGAAGCTGCTTGAGCGTATTAACCGCACCGGCACCACCGTGATCGTCGCCACGCACGACCGCGAGATGGTCGATAGCATGCACCGTCGCGTGATCGCCCTCGAGGGCGGCCACGTCATCCGCGACCAGGAGAGGGGAGGTTACGGCAACTATGGCACCAACTAACGTGGGCTACTCCTTCAAAGAGGCAATCAGCCACTTCTTCCGTAACTGGACTACCTCGCTCGGCGCCGTCATCACGATCTTCCTTTCGCTGTTTATCATCGGCCTGTTCATCATGGGCTCTGCGATGCTGAACTCCGTGATCGGCACCGTCGAGGATCAGGTTGTCATCAACGCGTTCATTAGTGATGACGCCGATCAGGCCGATGTTCAGGCTTTTGAGGCCGAGCTTAAGACGTGGAATAACGTCAAGTCCGTGACCTATAAGGACAAGGACGACGCGCTGGCCGAGTATACGAGCAAGATGTCGGGCAACGCCGACGCCACCATGAGCGCGCTCGATGGCCAGAACCCGCTGCCGGCTTCCTTCGCTATTGAGATGGACGATCCGTCCAAGGTCGAGAGCACGGCAAAGAAGCTCAAGAAGGATGCCGATTTCCAGAAGATCGCGGATGACGGCGACGTCAACGCGAGCGTGCTGTACGGCCAGGAGGAAGTGAGCCGCCTGTTCCAGGTGACCAACTACATCCGCATCGCCGCCGTGGTGCTCGTTGGTCTTCTGACCTTTATCGCATTCATCTTCATCAACAACACGATTCGCCTGTCCATCACGGCGCGTCGTCGTGAGATTGCGATTATGCGTCTGGTCGGCGCCAGCAACGGCTTCATTCGTGGTCCGTTTATCACCGAGGGCGTGCTGCAGGCCATTTTGGGCTCGCTGCTTTCCATCGGCGTTCTGGAGCTGCTGCGCAATCTGATGATCCCGCGTCTGCAGGAGAGCATCGGCTGGATGTCGTTTGCCCTGCCGATGCAGTACTACCTGGTGACCTATGCTGCGCTGATTCTGGTCGGCGTGATTATCGGTCTCTTTGGTTCTGCCATCGCCATGCGCCGCTACCTGCGCGTGTAGGCATGCTTGGAATTCATCCCTTCCAACGGGTCGTCTCTTATGGGGCGGCCCGTTTTTTGATCCCTAGGGGACGGCAGGAAAGCGAATCATTTGGGTAGACTCTTTGGAGTTCGCAATCGATAGTTAGGAGGCGCCATGGGGCGCAATAACAAGCATAAGCGTGGAGCTCGCAATCAGCGCGGGCCGGTGCGCAGCGAACGCCGTCCGAGCCTGACCGGGCGCGTGCAGCTCCATGAGCATAGCGCCTACGTTGTAACCGAAAACGGCGACTACAAGGTCATGGGCCGCGGTAAGCGCGAGATCATGGATGGCGATACCGTTGCCGTGAGCATTAAGAACAGCCCGCACGGTGAGCGGCGCGCCGTGATCGAAAGCGTGGTTGAGCGTGCAGCCATAAGCGTGGTGGGCACGTACCAGACCGCCGGTCCGCTCGGTGTGATCGAGCCGCTCGATTCGCGTCTGAAGGCCGACTTCTTCATTCTGCCCGAGGATACCTCGGCGGATCGTCTGGGTGTCCACCCGGGTGATGCCGTTGTCGCGCGCATTTTGACCTACCCGACGCGCCTGGAATCGGGTACCGTGACGATCGAACGCCGCATTGGCGGAGATGACGCGCCCGATTTGGGCGTTCAATATGTGATGGCGCGTTACGGCTATACCGATAGCTATCCCGAGGCCGCGCTGGACGAGGCCGAGGGGCTTTCGCTCGATGTGTCCGCGGCGCTTAAGGACCCGCTCCGCCGCGATCTGCGCGACCGCTTTGTCATCACGATCGACCCGGTCGACGCGCGCGACTTTGACGATGCCATTTCGTTGGAGCGCACGCCCGAGGGTGGCTACAAGCTGGGTGTGCATATCGCCGACGTTTCACACTATGTGGCTTGGGACGGGCATATCGATCTTGAGGCTCGCCATCGTACGACATCGGTGTATCTGGCCGATCGCGTGCTTCCCATGCTGCCCGAACGCCTGTCCTGTGACCTGTGCTCGCTTCGCCCTGACGAGGACCGTCTTGCGTTTACCGTCGATATCGAGCTCGATGCGCAGGGTCGCGTGCGGCATTACGATCCGTATCCCAGCGTGATTCGCTCGCGTGTGCGTATGGACTATGACGGCGCCGAGGCGCTGCTGGTGCGTGCCGGCGCGGTTGAGTATTCGGTGCTGGAGGGTGCAGCCGAGGATGTTGCGGCTGCCGAGACCTCGCGCGAGGAAGCGCTTGAGCGCGGTCTTGCGTGCGAGGAGGCCGCCCGCGGCTACAACATCGACCTCGGCGATTTCCTTGTTGCCGCTAACGAACTCGCCGAACTTCGCCGTCGTATTCGTCGCGCCCGCGGCTCAGTCGATTTTGACACAGCCGAGATTCGCGCTCTATTGGATGAGGGCGGAGTGCCCGTGCAGATTGTGGCGCGTGAGCGTTCGTGTGCCACGTCGCTTATCGAGGAAGCCATGCTGCTCGCCAACGAGTGCGTTGCAGAGTGGCTGGCAGACCGTGATATCGAGGCCTGCTATCGTGTGCATGAGGATCCGAGCCCCGATAGCCTGCACGGTGCCGCCGTTGCGCTGGCGCAGCTAGGCATCATCGACGATCGCCGTGCTGCCGGTATTGCCCTGGGGAGCCCCGATGAGCTGCAGGCTGCAGTTGATGCTGCCGCCGGTACGGCCAACGCACCGCTCGTCAACACGCTGCTTCTGCGCAGCATGCAGCGCGCGCTGTACAAGCCGCGCAACGAGGGCCACTTTGCGCTCGCCGCGCCGTGCTACTGTCACTTTACGAGTCCCATCCGTCGCTACCCCGATCTGGTGGTGCACCGCGTGCTCAAACTGCAGTTGGCCTATGAGCAGCTCGGCGGCAAGGACGCCTTGGTCCGTACGCCGCGGCTGATCGGCAAGGGGCGCGAGTCGCTGCCGCGCATTCTGCCGCAGATCTGCCGCGCATGTAGCGATGCCGAGCGCGCGGCAGATGCCGCCAGCCATGCGACGCAAAAGATCAAGATTGCCCAGTACTATGAGGACCGTCTGGGTGAGCGCTATGCCGGAACCGTCTCGTGGGTTAGCAGCATGGGCCTCTTTGTGCGCTTGGACCTAACACAGGTCGAGGGCCTGGTTTCAATTAAGAGCCTGGGCAACGAGTGGTTCGAGTTCGACGAGGACGCGCTTACGCTGACGGGCGCCGACACGGGGACTCGCTATGAACTGGGCCAGCGCGTGATTATCGAGGTCTCGCGCGTCAATACCACGCGTGGACACTTGGACTTTAAGCTTATCCATTAGCTAAATCCCGACTCGTGGCGAGAGAGCGGAGGGCGGTCTTTCGGGGCCGCCCTCCGCATTTGAATAGTGGCTACCTTGCCGTCTGCTCGGCCGCCCGCTTACCTGCTATTTGAGAGGTAAAACCTACCAAAATAAACCTGTCCCTTTTGGCAGGTTTACAAGAAAGCGGGGATGAGATGGCGACGGTGTACGGGTATGCGCGGGTGAGTTCGCGCGATCAGAATCTTAATCGGCAGCTGGATGCGCTGGGCGCCTATGGCGTGGGCTCGGCGAATATTTATGCCGACCATGCGAGCGGCAAGGACTTCGATCGACCGCGTTATCGCGAGCTGCTGCACGTCCTGGGAGACGGGGACGTGCTGGTGGTGCTTTCTATCGACCGACTTGGCCGTAATTACTCCGAGATTCTTGAGGAATGGCGACGCATTACCAAGGAGCTCGGGGTTGCCATTGTGGTGTTGGACATGCCATTGCTTGACACGCGCGCTAGGGCCAGCGGCGCGCCGGATGTGACCAACGTACTGATTGCCGATATTGTGCTGCAACTGCTGAGCTACGTGGCGCAGGTGGAGCGCGAGAATATCCACCGGCGCCAAGCGGAGGGAATTGCAGCGGCGCGGGCGCGAGGGGTCCGTTTCGGTCGACCTCGCAAGCCGTGCCCTCCTCAGTTTGAGCTGGTGCGCGATAGCTATGAGGCAGGCGATATTACCCGCAGCCAGGCAGCAGAGTGCCTGGGCGTGTGCGTGGGGACGTTCGATCGCTGGATGCGCGAGGCGGGGTAGGGGTTTGCGTCGCTTTGTCGCTTCCTGTTGCGATTCAAATTTTGATACGGTGACGATGCCATTTGGGGCTACACTCGCTGATATTCAAAAAAGGAGGTTGGCCCTTGGCGCGCGTAAAACAGATAATCGGATGGACCGCGATCGTTCTGTTCGCTGCAACGCTGGCGGGCATCTGGGTGCTGACGGAGCAAAATGCGGTGGAGACGTCGTTGCTGAGCGAGTCCACCGCGCGTGTGGTGGAGGGCCAGGCTACGGGCGTTCAGGCTGTCGATGCCACGGGTGAAGCTCAGGCGGAGAACGGAATGACCGGGGGCACCGATTCGGCTGCCTCGAATGTCCGGTCTGGCCGACTTGCTTCCATTCGCATGTGGGTGGGCACGAACGTCCGTCGCGTTGCCCATACCGTAGAGTTTTTCTTCGTCGGATTGTTCGCCTCGGTGGTCGTGGTTTGCTTTTCCAGGCGTCCGTGGAGCGTATGCTCCCGTTGCGTGCCCGTATTGCTCTTTTGCGCCGCCTGCTCCGTTGGCGATCAGGTACATAAGATCTTTGTTCCCGGCAGGCATTTCGACGTTATCGATTTAGGATTCGATGCTGCGGGCTATGTCACCGCCATGCTGTTGGTATTGCTGGCAGCGGCGTTGGTGCGCCATGCGACTCGGCCGATCGGCGCCCATGCGAGGCGCTAGCCGGTAACAAACCCGTTTCTGATAATGCGACCTTGTTGAATTATTTTGTGTCGCGCGTATTTCCGAGCGGTCGGATTTGAGGGGCGAGCGGTAGAACGCTCGCCCTTTGTGCGCCACGATGCGGCACAATGTACCGCAAAAGCTGTTTGTATCCGGTACGAATCGTTCGTTGGTCTTTAATTCTTTTCAACGGAGGTGTTTGAGATGGCAAACGGATTGCTTTTGCGGCTTCGCGAGCGTGAGCTCAGCGCGAGCCCGGCGGAACGCAATGTCATCGCATATGTAAGCGCTCATCCGCACGAGGTGGTCGGGCTGTCCGTCCGCGGTCTTGCCGATGTCACGTTTTCCTCGCCCTCGAGCATTTTGCGCTTTTGCAAGCGTTTGGGTTTTGCGGGCTACAAGGAGTTCCAACGCGAACTGATTGCCGAGCTGGCGCTCTTAGGTGACAAGAAAGACGTTGCCCTCGAGGACATCTCCATGGATGACAGCGTCGAACGTATCGTGGGGAAGGTGATGAAAAGCAACGTGCGCACGATCGAGGCGACGGCGCGAACGCTCGATTACACCGTCTTGGAGCGATGCGCGGCCCGTCTTAAGCGGGCACGCGCGGTCAATCTGTTCGGTATTGGTGCTTCTCGTTTGGTCGCGCACGACCTGGCGCAAAAGCTCATGCGTGTCGACAAAGAGTGCCATCTGTACGACGACTGGCATGATCAGCTCTTATGTGCCAAGAACATGCATGAGGGCGATATGGCAATCGCCTTTAGCTACTCGGGCTTGACGCAAGAGGTGCTGGACTGCACCGCCGAGGCTCAACGTCACAACTGTCCCGTCGTGGCCGTTACCAAAGTAGATGGATCATCCAAGCTTGCCACCATGGCCGATGCCGTGCTCGGCGTCGCCGCGAGTGAACCCTTGGTCCGCAGCGGTGCCATGGCTTCGCGTATGGCCCAGCTTATGGTTGTCGATGCCCTGTACGCTGCTTACGTTGCCAGCGACTACGAACGGGCGACGCATGTCATAAAGCAAAACTACATCGAGAAACAGGAAAGATGAGGTGAATGAAATGCTCGATTTAACAAAATTCACGACCGAACAGCGTAATCAAAGGTCAATGGACCTCGATACGATGACATCGCTGCAAATCGTCACGACGATGAACGATGAGGATCTTCGTGCCGTCCAGTCGGTCACGAAAGTGTTGCCCCAGGTTGCCATGGCAATCGACTGGGCTGCTGAGACACTCGAGCGCGGCGGGCGCGTCTTTTACATGGGCGCAGGCACCAGCGGTCGTCTGGGCGTACTCGACGCTTCGGAGTGTCCGCCCACGTTTGGCGTGTCACCCGATCTGATTGTCGGGCTCATTGCCGGAGGCGAGACGGCGTTTATCAAGGCTGTCGAAGGTGCCGAAGACAGCGAGGTGCTTGGCGCGAGCGACCTGCGGGAGCGTGGACTCTCGGACAAGGATCTTGTCGTTGGCCTGGCGGCAAGCGGCCGTACTCCTTATGTGGTGGGCGGCCTTGCGTACGCCAAGGCAACTGGGTGCAAGACCATTGCAATTGCCTGCAACCAAGGGTCGAAGATCGGGGAGAGCGCAGATCTTGCCATTGAGCCCGTGCCCGGTCCCGAGGTGCTGACCGGCTCAACGAGGCTCAAGGCGGGAACGGTTCAAAAGCTCATTCTCAACATGATTTCGACCGGTGCCATGGTCAAGATCGGCAAGGTATACCAAAACCTGATGGTCGATGTGCAGCAGACGAACGAGAAGTTAGTGGTGCGCGGCCAGAACATCGTGATGGAGGCGACCGGATGCACGCGCGAGCGCGCTGTTCAGGCGCTTGCGGATGCCGGCGGCCACGTAAAAACCGCTATTGTCTCGGTGCTGTTGGACTGCGATGCCGAGCAGGCTGCGGTAGCTCTTGAACGGGCGCACGGCCATGTCCGTACTGCGGTGAGTGGCCATGAGAAGAGCAATGCCGATGTCCAATAGGTGCACGGCGTGAGCTGATATGACATCTAGACGAGATACCCAATACAAGGAGGAGTTATGACGAACAAAGAGCTGGCTCAAAAGCTGCTGGACCTTTTGGGCGGTAAAGACAACGTGCTCGCAAACGCGGCGTGCATGACGCGCCTGCGCGTGACCGTCAAAGACACGGGCAACGTCGACACGGAGGGTATTAAGGCGCTCGACGGCGTGATGGGCCTGGTCGAGGACGACACGATGCAGATCGTGCTGGGTCCGGGCAAGGTGAATAAGGTGCTCGAGGAGTTCTCCAAGCTCACCGGCCTTGCGAAAGGCGTTGCCGACGAGAGCGTGGTTGACGCTGCGGCCACAAACAAGGCCGCGCAGAAAGCCAAGTACGAGTCCAAGCCGGTTCAGGCCTTCCTCAAGAAGATTTCCAATGTCTTCGTCGCCCTGCTTCCCGGCATCATTGCGGCTGGCCTCATCAACGGTATCTGCAACGTCATTAACGTCTCGACGGCAGGCGCGCTTGCAGGCGAGTGGTGGTACCAGGGCATTCGTTCCATGGGCTGGGCCCTGTTTGCCTATCTGCCCATCTTGGTGGGCTATAACGCGGCACGTGAGTTTGGTGGCTCCGCTGCGCTGGGCGGCATCGCCGGCATGATGTGTATCGCCAACAGTGCCATGCCCCTGCTTGCGCCTGGCGCGGCTGATCCTGCCACTGCCATTCTGCTGCCGCTCACCAATGCGCAGTACAACCCCGCGGCGGGTGGCATGATCGCGGCTCTCATCGCTGGTGCATTTTTTGCCTGGATGGAGCGTCAGATTCGCAAGGTTATGCCCAACGCACTCGACACGTTCTTGTCCCCGCTGCTGGTGCTCATCATCGGCGCCTTTGCTCTGATGCTCGTCATCCAGCCGGTTGGCGCATGGCTGACGACTGCCATCTTTAGCGTTTTGACCTTTATCTTCGAGAAACTGGGCGTCCTGGGCGGCTATATCCTGTCGGCAGGCTTCTTGCCGCTGGTGTCCGTCGGCCTGCATCAGGCGCTCACGCCGATCCACGCTATGCTCAACGATCCCGACGGCGCTACCAAGGGTATCAATTACCTGCTTCCCATCCTTATGATGGCTGGCGGCGGCCAGGTCGGTGCCGGTTTGGCGCTGTACTTTAAGACCAAGAACGCCAAGCTCAAGAAGTACGTCGCAGAGTCCATTCCCGTTGGAATCCTGGGTGTGGGCGAGCCTCTGATGTATGCTGTTACGCTGCCGCTCGTTCGTCCGTTTGTGACGGCCTGCCTGGGTGCCGGATTTGGCGGCGCGCTCGCGGCGCTGCTTCACATCGGCACGGTTTCTCAGGGCGTTTCCGGTCTGTTTGGCCTACTGATCGTTGTTCCTGGCCAGCAGCTCGGCTACGTTGCCGCTATGCTGCTTGCCTATGCCGCCGGCTTTGTCCTGACGTGGTTCTTTGGCGTCGACGAGCAGAAGATCAACGAGTTCTTTGGCGAGTAGTTTGATATCGCGAGCCGTGTTGCTCGGGGCTCGCGGTGCGCGGCAGATTTCTTGATGCTATGGTTGTGCCGGCGGGGCTAACTGCTCCGCCGGCCTTTTTTAAAGGAGCGTTGAAGCGTGAAAACGGGTATTTCGATTTATCTTTCCAGCCCTCTGCAGGATATTGAGCGGACGATTGAGCGTGGTGCCGCGGCGGGTGCGCGCTATGCGTTCACCTCGCTGCATATTCCCGAGGATGGGGGAGCGGCGTATGCCGATAAGGTCCGTCATGTGCTGTCGCTGCTTTCCGCCCGCGGCATTGCGCTCATTGCCGATGTGGGGCCGCGTACGTGCGATTTGCTCGGGCTTGAGCGTATCGAGGACCTGCGCGATCTGGGGTTGGAATACCTTCGTTTGGACTATGGCTTTAGCGCCCAGCGGGTCGCGGAGCTGTCCGGTGTATTTCGCATTGTGGTCAATGCATCGACGGTGAGTTCTGATGAAATCGCATCGTGGCGTGAAGCCGGCGCCGATGTGACTCGTTTTGCCGCCTGCCACAATTTTTACCCCAAGCCTTATACCGGTTTAGCTCTTGAAGATGTTGCTCGGACGAATCTTCGTCTTGCGGCGCTTGGATTCGAAATCATGGCTTTTGTGCCGGGTGATGCTAACGTTCGCGGGCCGGTATTCGAGGGACTGCCGACGGTCGAGGCGCAGCGCGGTCGCGCGTCAAAGGTTGCTCTCAATATGCTTGAGCTTGCACATGGCGCCGATTGCGACATTGTGTTGGTCGGCGACCCCGATCTTTCCGATGCGGGCTGGGCGCAGTTTGCTCAAGTTTCCGCCGGATACGTGGACCTGCAATGCGAGCTTGAGCCCGGTTATGCCTATGTGCGCGGGCAGATTCATCACGACCGGCCCGACTCGAGTGTCCTCATCTTTAGGTCTCAGGAGTCACGTACGAAGCTTAAGCCGGATTCCGTGCCGACGGATGCCGGAGCCGGCCTGCCGCGAAAGGCGGGGTCGATCGCTGTGAGCAATAGCGGATATGGGCGCTACGAAGGCGAGCTTGAGATTGCGCGGGTCGATCTTCCCGGTGACGAGCGCATGAACGTTGCGGGCCATATCACGCCCGAGGCAATGGAACTGCTGCCGTTTATCAAGCGCGGATTCGGGGTACGGTTCGTTTAACGTGTGACCCGCGGGCTACAATTGGCCCATCATACGAAGGCGCCTCGTGTGGCGTGTGCCTGCGTTGGCCGATCTATATTCGGAGGATTCCCATGACTGTACTGTTTGTTGAATATCCCAAGTGCTCGACCTGTAAGAAGGCCAAGGCATGGCTGGACGAACATGGGGTAGAGTATATCGATCGCGATATCGTTTTGGACAATCCCACGGCTGATGAGCTTGCGACCTGGATTGCTCGTTCGGGGCTGCCGGTGCGGCGCTTCTTTAATTCATCGGGCATGAAATATCGAGAGCTGGGCCTGAAGGCGCGTCTGGATGCGGGCATGACGGATCGGGAGTGCTACGAGCTGCTGGCGACCGACGGCATGCTGGTCAAGCGTCCGCTGCTGGTGGGCGACGACTTTGCGATTCCCGGCTTTAGGGAAGCGGCTTGGGCCGAGGCGTTGCTGTAGCGGCTGCGGAAAGTGCGACCCGGAATTCGCTTCCAGAATGGGATGCGCTTTCCCAAAGTGGCCGGTTGCGGAAAGCACGTCCCATTCTGAGCTTCGATTGTGGGACACGGTTTCCGGTTGAGGGCTCGACGGGAAAGTGGGGACCAGTTTGAGCTTGAAATCTGGGACGCACTTTCCGCCGGCGGGCCTGCCCCAGTCAGTCCGCCAGCTGTGCCCATTCGTGCGGATCGTAGACCTTTACGTGTTTGTTGGGCTTGCCGCTCCAGTACTCCTCGTCCATAAAGGGCAGATATGCCTGAACGCCAGGGCAGATAAAGGGAATCCGCTGCTGTTGCAGTCGCTCGCGCTGGCGCTGCTCCAGGTGCGCCTCGGATATGACGGTTGGCATGCCGGACAACTCGACGAGGCTTGCCTGGATTCGCTTAAGGTCGGGGAGTCCCGCGTGCCATGACATCCGCATGATCAAAAAGGATGCACGGCGGTATTTTGCCTGCACCACAGTAATGGCGGGGCGTAACGTGGGGTGAATTTTGTCCCGTTCGGGCCAAAGGTCAGCAGTGATCTCGAGGCCCAGGGTCTCCCATAGGTAATCAAGCTCTTCGTCCATGGCGCCTCGATATCTACGCGATCATTGATACCTCGATTGTGTTGCCTGGTGCTATCGTTTTCGCGGTAGAATCTGCCAACGGTTGACGGCTACCGCTCGCGGCGTTTTGTCCTTCGTGTACAGCGGTCGGCTTCACAGGTCCTTCACGGGTTGGACTAAATTAGGCCAATTTGACTGAATTTCAAAAAAGTCAAAATTGGGGCTTGCGTCACGGCGGGACTTCCCGTATATTTCTTTCTTGCGCAAAGGCACAGCCGAGCGCAGCGATGCAGTCATTGGGATGTCGTCTAATGGCAGGACAGCGGATTCTGGTTCCGTCAATGGGGGTTCGACTCCCTCCATCCCAGCCATTGCATTTGCTACATATGGCCCGTTCGTCTAGCGGTTTAGGACGCCGCCCTCTCAAGGCGGAGATCACCAGTTCGAATCTGGTACGGGCTACCAAAATTGAACGCCCGGGCCTCGTAAGAGACCCGGGTTTTGTGTATTGACCGTATATACGGCGCCTGCCGTGTTTCGCTCAGATCGAGGAGTAGCCATGGATCTGCCCATCAGCTTGCAAGACATCACGTATGCCGAGAACTATCTGGCGCAGGGCGACCTGGCTACGGCGACGCCGCTGCTGGAGCGCCTGGTGGAGCTCGCCGAGGAGTATATCGACGCCGAGTGCAGGACGGAGGAGAAGCGCCAATACTTTAGCTTCGATAGCAAGTTTGAGCGCTTGGCCTATCGCCGCGTGGAGAAGGATCCGCGCGAGCTCGTGCAGGTCGAGGTGCCGTTTGACCGCCTGTACTCTGATATGGCGTTTGCCTACATTCGCCAGCAGGATTATGTGAGCGCTCGTAATGCCCTGATGCAGGCTGTGCGTTGGGACCCCATGAACTGCAACTATCGCTTGGATTTGGCCGAGCTGTTCCGCGCTCTCGAGGACAAGCAGGAATGGGCATCGCTCTCGTTCTCGGTGCTGGAGCGTGCAAGCGATGGCAAGTGCGCCGCCCGCGCTTACGCCAATCTAGGTCAGTACTTCTTGGAGCCCGAGACCGAGAACGTTTCGGCTGCCGTGGGCTGCGCGCGTCTGGCACTGCGCCTGGCGCCCAACGATGCGCATACGACGCGCCTGCTCAACAAGATCCATACCACCTATCCGGATGCCGCCGAGGAGAGCGACGAGCACGTGATGGGCGAGCTGGCGTTGCAGGGCGTTCCGACCTCACCTTCGGCCGAGATTGCCATCTGCCTGATTATGTGCGCGACCGATGCTGCAAGCGACGGCGACAAGCAGGAGGCGACGCGCCTGACGGTGCGTGCTCGCGACTTGGTGGGCGAGGAAGCCTGCGCGGCGATTATCAAACTGGTGCGCGAGAGCGATGCTGAGCTCAATGCCGAGCGCAAGGCAAAGCGCGAGGCTGCGGGCTCAAACGCCGATGGCGCCAAGGAGGCCGGCGATGCCCAGTAAGCGCGAGCGCAAGCTCATTTCCAAGAATCGCTCGGCACATCACGAGTACTTTATCGATGAGACGTTCGAATGCGGTATCGAACTGAGTGGCACCGAGGTCAAGTCGATTCGCGAGCGCGCCTGCCAGATTACCGATACCTTCGCGCTGATCCGCGGCGGGGAGTGCTGGCTCGTCGGCCTGCATATCCACCCTTATAGCCATGGTGGCGTGTGGAATCGCGATCCCGACCGTCGGCGTCGTCTGCTGCTGCACCGCAAGGAGATCGACTTTCTTGACGGCAAACTTCGCAACCGTGGTTATGCGCTGGTTCCGTTGGAGCTCTACTTTAATACCGACGGCCGCGTAAAGCTGCTGCTGGGTCTGGGTCGCGGCAAGAAGCTCTATGACAAGCGCGAGGACATGGCCAAGCGTGATGTCCAACGCGAGATCGACCGCGCCCTCAAAGAGCGCAATCGCTGACCACCCTTCATAAGTTGCGGTGGAATACGGACTGTTTTGCCTGATTGAGGGACTATTCAGTCCCTATTTCACCGCAACTGCGGGCGTCTCATCTTTCTTACTGTTCTGACACATATGTCTCAAAGGCGGCGTCCGTTATGGGCGTCGCCTTTTTTGTGGGTACATACATCCATGAGGTTCAATCCTGGGTTAGGGGAGTGATCGTTATGGACAAAACTGCGTTCTTTACGATGCCGAGTGGCCTGTACGTGGTGAGCGCCGCGGCGGACGGGCTGCGTGCCGGCTGCGTTATCAACACAGCAGTGCAGGTGACATCCGCCCCGCCGCGCATCTCGATTGCCGTGAACAAGGAAAATGTCACGTCCGGCGTAATCGTATCGGCTAAGGCCTTTGCGCTGACCGTGATCGATCAGACGGCCGATATGCTCTACATTGGCAACTTTGGCTTCCGCACCAGCAGCGATTACGACAAGTTTGCCAAGTACGAGACCCACGAGACCACTCTGGGCATGCCCTATGTGCCCGAGCACGCGGCGGCGCTGTTCAGCTGCCGTCTGATTGATACCGTGGATGTGGGCACGCACCTGCTCTTTATCGGCGAGGTGGAGGACGCCGAGCGCTTGAGCGGCGAGGCCCCGCTGACCTATGACTACTATCACAAGGTCTTGAAGGGCAAGACGCCGCCCAAGGCTTCGTCGTATCAAGGCTAGAAATGTTCTAAAAATACTTGCATTATATTATTGAGAATCTATACTAATAAGTGAAGTACATCACCAGTCGCGTTCGAGAGGAGAACATCATGGCTGAGGAGAAGAAGACGTATAAGTTCGTGTGCACCGTTTGCGGTTACGAGGTTGAGGTCGACACGCCCGAGCTGCCCGAGGATTACGTATGCCCGGTCTGCGGCGTCGGCCCCGATGAGTTTGAGCTCGTCGAGGAGTAACTCGTAGACACACGGCGATTAGCTATACAGAGCTCTGTCCAAGGGCCCCGGCCGGATATTCCGGCCGGGACCCTTTTGATTTATCTGACGGTTTAAAACGGCCTTACGTGTTACAGATTGAGACGTTATATCTGGACAGTCACGCCATCCCAATTACATCCCTGTCAACAACACGACATCGAGAATCGTCACGATGACGCCGATCCCTACGAGCAGCGCGTTGAGCGGGCGCGAGTTGGCGTATTTGCCCATGACGCGGGGCGAACTGGTGAGTCGTATGAGCACAAAGACCGTAATCGGCAGCTGAAGCGACAGCAGTGCCTGACTCCAAATGAGACCCTCAAAAGGATTCGGGACGACCAGGCACGCCGCCACTGCGCCGACGAAACAGGTCGCCACCCCGATTGAGGAATGTCGGTCGTGGATGTCGTATTCCTCATCGAACATGCCCGCGGTGATGGTGCCCGCTGCCATGCCCGCCGTCACACTGCTCGATAGGCCCGCGAACAGCAGTGCCACTGCAAAGATGGTCGAGCTTGCCGGGCCCAGAATGGGGGAGAGCGTGGCCGCTGCGACGGCGAGGTCGTCTACGACAATGCCGTGCGCAAAGAAGGTCGTTGCGGCCAGGATGACCATGGCCGAGTTGATTGCCCAGCCCACACCCATCGAAAAGAGCGTGTCGAAGAGCTCGTAGCGCAGACGTTCCTCGATAACTTGCTCGCCTTGGCCTTCGAAGTGCATGGATTGGATGACCTCGGAGTGCAGAAAAAGGTTGTGGGGCATAACGACCGCACCCAGGACACTCACGATAATCGCGGCAGAGCCGGTGGGCATACTGGGCGTGATCCAGCTTGCGGCGGCTTGCGGCCAGTCGACCTTGACTAGCGCAAGCTCGGCCAAAAACGAGAGTCCTACCACGCCGACGAAGGCGATGATCCAGCGCTCGGCACGCTTGTAGGAGTTCGTCATGAGCATTGCCATCGATGCCGCGGCCACGATGACGCAGCCGGCGCGCACGGGCAGTCCAAAGAGCATCTGGAGCGCGATCGCACCGCCCAGGACTTCGGCCATGGCGGTGGCGACCGTGGCTAGATACGCGCTGCCGAGTATCGCACGCCCGACGAGGCGGGGTAGGTGGCGCGTCGTGGCCTCGGCAAGACACATGCCCGTGGCGATGCCCAGGTGCGCCGCGTTGTGCTGCAGCACGATGAGCATGATCGTGGACAGCGTGACGATCCACAGCAGCGCGTAGCCAAACTGCGAGCCCGCGGCCATATTGGAGGCCCAGTTGCCCGGGTCGATAAAGCCGACGGTGACGAGCAACCCGGGGCCGATATGCCGCGCAATGTCTAGGCCTCCGTGACCACCGGTGCGCCGGGAACCAAAGTGTTGTTTGAGATGGTTGAGCATGGTGCACTCCTGCGTGCCGTTTGTTTGACGCCGTAAAGGGTACCCGTTTTAGGCTTAAAGGTTAACCGAGACTAACAAAATTGTTGTATTTGAATAGGATGGGGAAAGGAGTTGCCGAAATGTCTTGATCCGTAACAACTAAGGATGGAAATTGGGCCTAGGTGTTACAGATCGAGACAGGAAGAAATGGTCCTATGGAAAATCTCGATCTGTAACAGCTGACCGCCAAAACCGGCCCTTTGTGTTACAGATTGAGACATTCGGATCCGTCTCTCAAAAACATCTTAATCTGTAACAGTTAGTCGTCGTAATTGGGTCTTCCTGTTACAGATTGAGATGTTTGAAGCGGCGAGCTTACAGGCCGAACTTGGGGGCCCTTGCTGCCGCCCTTGAGCTCGGCGGTGTCCACTCGCAGGGCGCGCGTTACGCGATTGTTTCGAAACGGGTGGGAAACACAACGGGCCGGCGATGCTCCTAGTATGCCTAGTCAACTGACTGTCTAAATATCTAGGGGAGGATCGCGATGCAGGCAGATTCCGCTCAGCAGCAGGGCCTTTATCGCCCCGAATTCGACCACGATGCGTGTGGCATCGGCGCGCTCGCCGATATCAACGGTGAGCGCCATCACCAGATTCTGGACGACGCGCTGTCCATTCTGGTCAACTTGGAGCACCGCGGCGGTACGGGACTCGAGAAGAACACCGGCGACGGCGCCGGCATCCTGTTCCAGGTTCCGCATCACTTTTTCCGTAAAGAGGCCCAAAAGTGCGGCCAGATTCTGCCGGCAGAGGGCGACTATGGCGTGGCCATGCTGTTCTTCCCGCAGGACGGCAAGGGCGTAGAGGATGCCCGCCGCGTGTTTGAGGAGGGCTGCGCCGAAGCCGGCGTTCCGCTGCTCTTTTGGCGTGAGGTGCCGGTCGACCCGCACGATCTGGGCGAGACAGCCCGCGCCTGCATGCCTACCATCCTGCAGGCCTTCCTGGGCCGTCCGGACGACACACCCGCCGGTGATGCCTTTGAGCGCCGCCTATACGTGTGCCGCCGCACCATCGAGAAGAAGGCCGACGCTGAGTTTGCTCTGCGCGACAAGATCTTCTATGTGTGCTCCATGAGCTCGCGCACCATCGTGTACAAGGGCATGCTGGTCGCCACGCAGATGCGCCGCTTCTTCATCGACCTCAACGACGCCGCCGTCAAAACGGCCGTGGCGCTCGTTCACTCGCGCTACTCCACCAACACCACGCCCAGCTGGGAGCGTGCGCACCCCAACCGTTTTATCATCCACAACGGCGAGATCAACACCCTCAAGGGCAACGTCAACTGGATTCGCGCCCGCGAACCCAACCTGTACAGCCCCGTGCTGCAGCACGATCTTGAGCGCGTGATGCCCATCATCAACCGTGAGGGTTCCGACTCCGCGATTCTGGACAACGTGCTCGAGTTTTTGGTCATGAACGGCCGTCCGCTCACGCGCGCCGCATCCATGCTGCTGCCCGAGCCGTGGGACCACAACGACAGTCTGAGCGAGGAGCGCCGCGCCTACGATGCCTACCAGTCCATGCTCATGGAGCCGTGGGATGGCCCGGCGGCCATCGCCTTTACCGACGGTCGCACGCTGGGTGCCGCCCTCGACCGTAACGGCTTGCGTCCCGCCCGCTACTATGTGACGCGCGACGGTCGCTTTATGCTGGCAAGCGAGGTGGGCACCATCGAGGTGAGCCCCGAGAACATCCTGACGAGCGGCTGCCTGGGACCGGGCCAGATGCTCGAGGTCGATTTTGCCCGCGGCCGCGTCATCTACAACGACGAGCTGCGCGCCCGTTACGCCAAGGAAAAGCCCTATCGCGACTGGATCGCCGAGGAGACGCTGACCGTCGACGCACTCGACAAGCCCGCCGCGCCCGCGCCTGCTGAGGATGCCGAGGTGCCCGCCGCCGTGCGCATGGCCAAGCTCGGCTATCACTGGGATGATGTTGACGAGGTCGTGCGCCCCATGGCCCAGCAGGGCAAGGCACCGCTCGCTTCGATGGGCATCGATGCGCCGCTGGCCTGCCTGTCCAAGAAGACGCGCTCGTTCTTCGATTACTTCTATCAGCTGTTCGCCCAGGTCACGAATCCGCCGATTGATGCCCTGCGCGAGCACATGGTGACTTCGACCACGCTCTACCTGGGCAACCACGGCAACTTGCTCGAGGATTCCCGTACGGCCTGCCAGCTGGTGCGCTTGGAGCGTCCGTTGCTCAACGAGGAGGAGTTTGACCGCATCTGCGCCATCGACCGCGTGGGCTTTAAGACTCGCCGCTTCCGTGCCGTCTACCGCCGCGACGCCGGCGAGGGCGCACTGCAGGCTGCGCTCAAGCAGCTTGCCGAGGACGTTGAGGCTGCGGTCCGCGACGGCGTGAACATCGTGGTGCTGAGCGACCGTGCCGCTGCGGGCGAGGTGCCCGTGCCGTCGCTGCTCGCCGTGGGCTGCGTGCACAACCACCTGATCCGTGCCGGCGTGCGCACCTTTGCCGATATCGTGGTGGAGTGCGGCGATGCCGTGTCTCCGCACGACTTTGCGGCGCTGGTGGGCTACTCCGCAAGCGGCATCTACCCGTACAACGCGCATGCGTGCATCCGCAATCTGGCGACACGCGGCGACCTGGACGTGACGACCGAGCAGGGCATCGCCAACTACAACAAGGCCGCGACGGCGGGCATCGTCTCCATCATGTCCAAGATGGGCATCTCCACGGTGCAGAGCTACCACTCCGCGCAGATCTTCGAGGCCGTTGGCTTTACGCCGGAGTTCGTCAACGCGTACTTCGCCGGCACGGTGAGCCGTGTGGGCGGTATGGGTGTCGAGGACGTTGAGCGCGAGCAAAACGAGCGTTACGACGCCGCGCTCGCTATCCTTAAGAGCCCGGCTCCCGATCAGCTGCCCACGTTGGGCCTGACCAAGTGGCGCCCGCTCGGCGGCGAGGATCACCTCATCGATCCGCAGACTGTCTACTTGCTGCAGACCGCCTGCCGCGAGGACAGCTACGACACCTTTAAGGAGTACAGCGCCCGCCTGCACCGCACCGGCCGTGCCGTGCGCCTGCGCGACCTGCTGGACTTTGATGCCAGCGGCCGCACCCCGGTTTCGCTCGACGAGGTGGAGCCCGCGCTCAATATCGTCCGCCGCTTTAACACCGGCGCCATGTCGTACGGTTCCATAAGCAAAGAGGCACACGAGTGCATGGCCATCGCCATGAACCGCCTGCACGGCCGCTCCAACTCGGGCGAGGGCGGCGAGGACCCGCGCCGCGAGACCCCGCTGGCCAACGGTGACTCCAAGAACTCCGCCATCAAGCAGGTGGCAAGCGCGCGCTTTGGCGTGACGAGCCGCTACCTGTGCAGCGCCTTCGAGATTCAGATCAAGATGGCCCAGGGCGCCAAGCCCGGCGAGGGCGGACACCTGCCCGGCAAGAAGGTCTACCCCTGGATCGCCGAGGTTCGTCAGTCCACGCCCGGCATCGGCCTGATCTCGCCTCCGCCGCACCACGACATCTACTCCATCGAGGACTTGGCGGAGCTGATCTTCGATCTTAAGAACGCCAACCCCGGTGCGCGCGTGTCGGTCAAGCTGGTCAGCGAGGCCGGCGTCGGCACCATCGCCACCGGTGTGGCCAAGGGTGCTGCCGACAAGATCTTGATCAGCGGCCACAACGGCGGCTCGGGTGCCGCGGCGCGCGACTCCATTTGGCACGCCGGCCTGCCGCTGGAGCTCGGTCTTGCCGAGGCCCAGCAGACGCTGCTGCAAAACGGCCTGCGCTCACGCGTGGTGCTCGAAGCCGACGGCAAGCTCATGGACGGCACCGACGTCGCTGTCGCCTGCCTGTTGGGCGCCGAGGAGTTTGGCTTTGCGACCATGCCGCTCATCTCCATGGGCTGCCTCATGCAGCGCGACTGCCAGCAGGATACCTGCCCGGCCGGCATCGCTACGCAAAACTGCCGCCTGCGTCGCGGCTTCCGCGGCAAGCCAGAGCACGTCGAGCACTTTATGCTCTTTGTTGCCGAGCAGCTGCGCGAGGTCATGGCGAGCCTGGGCTTCCGCACGGTCGACGAGATGGTCGGCCATCCCGAGTGCCTGCGCCAGATCGAGGTCCCGGGCAACCGCAAGGCTAACCTGCTGGATCTGTCGCCCGTGCTGGCGAGCGCGACCTGTGAGTTTGGTGCCCACATCCCGGGTGCCGACGGCCGTCACTTCCTGCCCCAGATGGCTGCGGACAGCGAGCTCGACAAGACGCTCGACTCCACGTTGTTTGTGCCCTATACGGCCGATGCCCGTGCGCACCTGCGTCCGATTCGCTTCCGCGCCGACATCGCCAACGTCAACCGCTGCGTGGGCACCATTTTGGGCAACGCGGTGACCAAGGCGCATCCCGAGGGCCTGCCCGCCGGCTCCATTACCATCGATTGCGATGGTTCGGCCGGTCAGAGCTTTGGCGCGTTCCTTCCGCGTGGCATTACGCTCAACGTGTGCGGCGACGCCAACGACTACTTTGGCAAGGGCCTTTCGGGCGGCGAGGTGTCGGTGCGCCCCAACCCGCATGCGACCTATAAGTTCGACGAGAACATCATCGTGGGCAACGTTGCGTTCTTTGGCGCTACGAGCGGCCGCGGCTTCATCAACGGTCTGGCCGGCCAGCGCTTTGGCGTACGCAACTCCGGTGCCACCGTGGTGGTCGAGGGCTGCGGCAACCATGGCTGCGAGTACATGACGGGCGGTCTGGCGCTCATCCTGGGCGAGGTCGGGCAGAACTTCGCCGCCGGCATGACGGGTGGCGTGGCCTATGTCTTCGATCAGTACGGCACGCTCGATGCCCGTGTGAACCACGAGAGCGTTGAGCTCAAGGCCCCGACGGCCGGCGAGCTGGCGCAGATTCGCGAGCTCATCCAGGAGCACGTAGACGCGACGCAGAGCCCGCGCGGCATTAAGCTGCTCTACAGCTTTGAGACGATGAGCAAGCACTTTGTGAAGGTCATTCCGACCGAGTACGAGCGCGTGCTGGCGATTGTCGCCGCCGCCGAGGCCGTCGGCAAGACGCATGCGCAGGCCGAGGAGCTGGCGTTTGACATTGTGACCGGTCGCGCGAGTGACGCGGATGTCGCTCGCTTCGATGTTGCGGGCGGTGCTGCGGGTGCTGCGTCCGTGGCTGCCAGCTCTGTTGCTTCGACCAAGAAGGAGGCGTAAGTGCCATGGGCAAGCCCGGTGCTTTTCTTGATATCGATCGCGTGACCCATGAGCTGCGCCCCGTGGAGGAGCGCAGCCGCGATTTCGATCCGCTGTACGTGGAGCTCGACGACGACGCGCGCCGTGCCCAGGCGAGCCGCTGCATGATGTGCGGTGTGGCGTTTTGTCAGATGGGCGCGAGCTTTGGCGAGGCACGTCCGAGCGGTTGTCCGCTGCACAACCTGATTCCCGAGTGGAACGAGCTGGTGTACCGCGGCCGTTGGGACGAGGCCGCCGAGCGCCTGTCACTCACCTCGCCCATGCCCGAGTTCACGAGTCGCGTGTGCCCGGCGCTGTGCGAGGCCGCATGCAACCTGGGCTCGGTCGATGGCCAGCCCACGACGATCCATGACAACGAGCGTGCGATCAGCGACCATGAGTGGGCCAACGGCGGTCCGCGCCGCTTTGAGCCGGCAGGGGAGGGCGCGCCCACGGTTGCCGTGGTGGGCTCCGGTCCTGCTGGTCTGGTGGCAGCATGGGAGCTTGCGCGTCGCGGTGCCCGCGTGACGGTGTTTGAGCGTGACGACCGCCCGGGCGGCCTGCTCATGTACGGCATTCCCAACATGAAGCTCGAGAAGTCCGTTGTCGAGCGTCGCGTGGCACTTATGCGCGAGCTGGGCATCGTGTTCGAGCTGGGTGCTGACGTTACGAACCCTGCGGTGGCGGCCAAGCTCAATGGCTTTGACGCCGTTGTGGTGGCTGCCGGTGCTCGCGCCCCGCGTGGACTGGCTGCTGAGAATATTGACGCACCCGGCGTGGTGTATGCCGTGGACTACCTGACGGCCTCGACCGTCTCGGTGCTCGATGGCGGCGAGCCTGTCGTCGATGCACGCGGCCTGGACGTCGTGGTCATTGGCGGCGGCGATACCGGTAACGACTGCGTGGGCACCGCGGTACGTCAGGGTGCGCGCAGCGTGCGCCAGTTTGAGTTCTTGCCGGCGGCGCCTGATGCGCGCGCGGCGAGCAACCCCTGGCCGCAGTGGCCCAACGTGAAGAAGACCGATTACGGCCAGCAGGAGGCCATCGCTGCCATGGGCGGCGAGATGCGCGCTTGGGGCGTGGATACGCTCGAGGTGCTGCTGGACAAGAAGGGCGCGGCCGCGGGCCTGCGCGTGGTCGATCTGGATTGGTCGGCTGGCAAGCCCGAGCGCATCGCGGGCTCCGAGCACGAGGTACCGGCGCAGCTGGTGCTCATCGCCTGCGGCTTTACGGGTCCTGAGCATGGCGTGTTCGATGCGGTAGGCGTACCTGTTGCCACCGCTGGTCGTCCGCTGCCTGTGATGGCCGCCGAGGGCTCGCATCTTGCGGCACGTGTCGACGGCGTCTCCGCGGATGCCGTGCCGGTGTATGTTGCCGGTGACGCTCGCAACGGCAGCTCGCTTGTGGTGAACGCTATGGCCGACGCCCTGGCCTGCGCTGCCGAAGTCGCCGAGGCGCTGGAGCTGTAAAGTAGTCATTTAAGAACGTCCCCAATGACTGGTCATTTTAAAGTGCCGGCAGTTGGGGACGTTCCTTTTGGGCCGGCACCCGGGGACACTCCTTGCGGGTTTGCGACCGATTTGTCCGTTTGTCGACGCGCGAGTGTCCATTCGGCGTCTTCTTGAGTTGCGGTGCTCTGCTGTTTCTGTGGTGGCCGGGGGCGCTTGGCTCAAAAGGGCGGGTTGGCCGTCTATGTTTACCTGCGGTTTTGTTGCGGTGCGCATTTTCGGTCAAGCATCCCGTCAAGTGTTTGGTCAGCATCTGGTTTGCGGCCGGAGGCCTATTTTGCCCGCGCTGGTCGTGGCTGCCCACCCTCCTCGTAAGCTCAAATTGAGGTCCATCGGTTTGAGGAGGATGCCATGACTGACCACGCTTTAGACCGAGCGCAGCTAGCCGGAGCCGTCGGCAACGATATTGCCGACATGGCCCATTTTTGGATGCTGCGGAAGTTCCAGTTTTTGGAGCCGGCGCGCGAACAGTTCGAGATCATTGTCGACCCGTGGCTCAGCTATTGCACCGAGCCTTCGCAAAACGAAATCATGGCCTACAACATGGCATTTACCGATTGGCTGCTCTTCGAGCGCCCCTATCGCCATGGCAAGACGCTGCTCGAGCTGTATGTTGACGAGCCGCCGGCATCGCTTTCGCCTGCCTCGCTCAAGCGGCTCGAGCAGGTGCGCGACACGCAGTATTTCTCGCGCTTTGGCATTTTGGACAAGGATCCTGCGAACGGCATGGTTGTGCTGAAGGATACGCGCACCGACCTTCGCTTTGATGTCTACGACCCGCATATCGTGCAAAAGGAGCATTGGAGCGACGGCGCGATCGCGGTGCGGCTCGCGTGCGTCGACGATGTCTGGCTGACGGCGGGGCAGCTCTACCTGTATGACATCGCGCGCCTGAGTGACACGGCGGTCGACGGGCCGGGCGCGGTGCATCCGGAGGACCTGCAGGACGGCTTTGACACCTCGTGCATCAGCTTCTTCTTGCGTCTGGTCCGCGACATCATGGGCGCCCAGGGGCGCTACGTAAAGTCGCTCAACATCTACGAGCAGGAGTGGGAGTAGGGGATGTGGCTGGTGTCGCCCTGCTGCCCTGACTTTGTCTCAATCTGTAACGTTTGGCGGCTGTTTGGGCCCGTAACTGTTACAGATCGAGACATTCCCCTGATGTTGCTGGGGTGGGGCTGCAACGTATTCCGTCCCCCACATCCCCTCGTCCTTCCGTTAACCGATATGTTCGACTTTAGATCGCTGCATTAGGTGATAATGGACAAATGTTCATGTTAATCGTGAGGGAGGAGCTCGATATGGCGTCTGCTGATCGTTCTACGCTGTTTATCAATGCGACCATTCTGGATGGTTCGGAGCATATGGAGCCGCAACCCGATATGGCTGTGACTGTTGAGCGCGGCGTCATCACGTGGATGGGGCCGAGTGCTGTGGCGCAGGCGCCTGCGGGTGCCGAGGTCATCGAACTGGCAGGTGCGTATCTCATGCCAGGCCTCATCAATATGCATGTGCATCTGTGCGGTTCGGGCAAGCCGGTTTCGGCGGGCGATGCGGGCGCGCTGATGAAGAATCTCGATAATCCCGTGGGGCGCGCCATCGTGCGCCATATTCTCAAGGGCAGCGCCCAACAACAACTGGCAAGCGGCGTGACCACGGTGCGCGGCGCGGGCGACCCGCTGTTTGCCGATCTGGCCGTGCGCGATGCTATCGATGCCGGCAAGTATCAGGGTCCTCGCCTGGTGGCGCCGGGAACGGGCATCACGGTGCCGGGCGGCCATGGTGCGGGCCTGTTCGCCCAGGTGGCCAACAGTCCCGCCGAGGCAGCCGAACAGGTGCGCGACCTGTATGCGCGTGGTGCCGACGTCATTAAGCTGTTCGTGACGGGCGGCGTGTTCGATGCGACCGAGGTGGGCGAGCCGGGCGTGCTGCGTATGCCAGTGGAGGTTGCCGCGGCGGCATGCAAGGCGGCGCACGATATGGGCCTTCCGGTTATGGCCCATGTCGAGAGTACCGAGGGCGTGAAGGCCGCGCTTGAGGCCGGCGTTGACACGATTGAGCACGGCGCTCCGTTGACACCCGAAATCTTGGAGCTGTACCGTGGCGCCGCGGGCACGCAGCTCGAGGGGCGTGCTCCGAGTGTGACCTGCACTATCAGCCCGGCGCTGCCGTTTGTATTGCTCGACCCGGAAAAGACCCATTCTACCGATACGCAAAAGAAGAACGGCGACATCGTGTGCTCGGGCATCATCGAGAGCGCCCGTGCCGCACTGGAAGCTGGCGTTAAGGTGGGCCTTGGCACGGACTCAAGCTGCCCGTTCGTGACGCAGTATGACATGTGGCGCGAGGTCGCCTATTTTGCCAAGTATGTCGGCGTGAGCAACGCCTTCGCACTGCATACAGCCACGCAGGTTAATGCCGAGCTGCTGGGGCTGGGCGGCGATACTGGCACGATCGAGTGCGGCAAGGCCGCCGATATCCTGGTGACGCGCAAGAACCCGCTCGATGACCTGTGCGCACTGCGTGAGCCGACGCACGTGATGTGTCGCGGTGATCTGGTGCGCAAGCTCAAGGTGAAGCGTATTCCCGAGGTGGACGCCGAGCTCGACGCGATTATGGCCATGCCTGCCGAGGCGTTGGCCGAGGAGCTTGCCCGCGATGGCGTAGCATAGGTGTGACAAAGGGACGGTCCCTTTGTCATAATCAAAAAAGCCGAGGTCTCAGCGCGAGGCCTCGGCTTTTATTTTGTCCTATGGTGTAGCGGCTAGGAGCGCGTCTCCATCTTGGCGTGGCACTTGGGGCAGGTGACGCGGATCTTGCCCTTGCCCTTGGGGACGGAGAGCATCTGACCGCAGTTGGGGCACTTGAGGTATGCCGTGGTCTTGCGACCCTTCCACATCTTCTTGGCCGTGCGCTTGGCGCGCTCAAAGTCTTCCTTGCTGGTGCCGGCCGCGCGTGAGGTGCTGGCCGCTGCAGCGCCGCCGCCCAAGCTGGCGACGAACTTGCCCAAGCCGGGAACATTGGCGGTCGTGGCGACAAAGGCCTCGTTCTCCTTGCGACGTGCATCGATATTTTTGGACAGGCCGCGCAGCACGCCAATCACGATAACGGCGATGGCGATCCAGCTGAGCCACTGGATGCGGGCTATCGATCCGATCATCGCGATGACGATGCCGGCAAAACCCATCACGATGGTGAGTTCGTCGGCGCCATTGCGGCCTTTCATAAAGTCATTCATGCAAATTGCCTTTCGTTCGATATGCTGCACGCCTTTATACCCGATTTAGAGCAAGGGGGACAGGTCAATCTGCGCCAATGTGGTGCAAACGTACCTGCCCCCGATGCCCCAATTACTTGGAGAGCTTGTCGACGACGCGTTCGATCTCGGCGAGCTTGGCGGCCTTGAGGTCTTCGTCGCCCGATTCGATCGCCGAAGTCACACAGCCCTCGATATGCGCCTTAAGCACGTCGGCGTTAATGCGCGCGAGGAGTGCCTGTGTGGCCATGAGCTGCGTGGAAATATCGACGCAATAGCGGTCCTCCTCGACCATCCGCAAGATGCCGTCGATCTGACCGCGTGCCGTCTTGAGCATGCGGGTCACCGATTTGTGGTCTGCCATCATGGCGGGTCCTCGTTTCTGGTCGGGGTGCGCGTGAGTCGTTACGCGGCGGTTACGGACAGGGCGTGGAACTTCTCGCCGGCGCCCTCGACGGCGGCGGCGAGCTGCTCGGCGGTCACGGTGTCGGCGCACTCCACCTGGACGGTCTGGGTCTCGTGATCGGCGTCGGCGTCGGTCACGCCGGCCACGTTGAGCAACGCCGTCTCGACGGTGGCATCGCAGTGGCCGCACATAAGGCCGGAAGTCTTAATTGTGAAACGCATGGGTATTCCTCTCTGTTGTGTCGGCTTTCCCGGGCGCCCGACCTTGACCTTCAAGCCGTCGCTCGCGTACTAAAGTACGCGTCGCTCCTCTTTCAGGTCAATCTCGGGCACCTGGAAAACCCGTTCTAAATGGACTTAATGGTGATCCTATTTTGTCACTTTGGGCTTAAAGGATTTTAGGCGCAGAGCGTTGCTTACGACACATACGCTCGACAGGCTCATGGCCGCGGCGCCAAACATCGGCGAAAGCTGCCATCCGGTGAGCGGGAAGAACACGCCCGCCGCCAGCGGAATGCCGATGCCGTTGTAGAACAGCGCCCAGAACAGGTCCTGCTTGATGTTGCGGATCGTGGCGCGCGAAAGCTCGATGGCGCGGGCGACGTCCATGAGGTCGCTGCGCATGAGTACCACGTCGGCGCCCTCCTTGGCGATGTCGGCGCCGGTGCCGATAGCAAGGCCCACGTCGGCGCGCGCCAGGGCGGGGGAGTCGTTGATGCCGTCGCCCACCATGGCGACCTTACTGCCCGCATCCTGCAGCTCGCGCACGTGGCGCTCCTTGTCGGCGGGAAGCACGTCGGCGATGACCTGCTCGCTGGTCAGTCCCACGCGTCGGGCGATGGCCTCGGCCGTCACGCGGTTGTCGCCGGTGAGCATGCGTACATCGACGCCAAGTGAGCGCAGTGCGGCGATGGCCCCGGCGCTCGTCTCCTTGACCTCGTCAGCCACGGCAATGGTGCCAGCAAGCTCGCCGTTCTTGGCAAAGAACAGCGGCGTCTTGCCCTCGGCGGCAAATTGTTCGGCAAGACCCGCGGGCACGGTAACGCCCAGCTCGTCCATCAGGCGTACGTTGCCGGCTGCAATGGCGTTTTGCCCCTCGCGCGCCGTAACGCCTCGTCCGGGCACGGCGGCAAAGTCCTCGACCATGCGCGCGACGATCCCGCGTGTCTCGCACTCGGCCATAATCGCCTCGGCCAGCGGGTGCTCGCTTGAGCGTTCCAGCGCGGCGGCCAACTTGAGCAGCGCCTTTTCGCTCATGGCGGGCGAGCCGTCAGCGCGCGTGGCTACCACGATATCGGTCACGGCAGGCTTGCCGCGGGTGACGGTGCCCGTCTTGTCGAGCACCACGGTGCCCACGCTGCGCAGGTTCTCCAGCGCCTCGGCGCTCTTAAAGAGAATGCCTGTCTCGGCGCCCTTGCCGGTGCCGACCATAATAGCGACGGGCGTGGCCAGGCCCAGCGCACACGGGCAGCTGATCACCAGCACGGCGACGGCGGAGGTAAGCGCCTCATTCACGTCGCTGGTCAGTGCCATCCACACCACAAAGGTCACGGCCGAGATCACGAATACTACGGGCACGAACACGCCGGCGACCTTGTCGGCCATGCGGGCGATGGGCGCCTTGGTGGCGTTGGCGTCCTCGACGAGCTGGATAATCTTGGCGAGCGACGTGTCGGCGCCCACACACGTGGCGCGGAAGGTAAACGAGCCCGTGCGGTTGACCGTGGCCGCATTGACAGTGTCGCCGGCGGTCTTCTCCACGGGGATGGACTCGCCGGTGAGCGCGCTCTCGTCCACGGCCGAGCTGCCCTCGAGCACCACGCCATCGACGGGGATGGACTCGCCGGGGCGCACGCGCAGGACCTGGCCGGGAAGGATGGCGTCGACATCGACGGTGGTTTCGGTGCCGTCCTCTGCCACGACGGTCGCGGTCTTGGGCGCCAAGTCGATGAGCGCCTCGATGGCGCCGCCGGTCTTGGATTTGCTGCGTGTCTCGAGATATTTGCCCACGGTGACGAGCGACAGGATTGTGCCGGCGCTCTCAAAATACAGGTTGTCCATGCCCGTCATCATGGCCTCGTGGACCTGACCCGCGGCTAGCTGGTCGGCCATGATGAACATGGCGTAGAGCGACCAGGCGATGGAAGCAGTGGCGCCCACGGCAATAAGGGCGTCCATGGTAGGCGCGCCGTGCGTAAGCGATTTAAACCCGTTGATAAAGTATGCGTCGTTGACGTAGGCGATGGGAATGAGCAGGACGAGCTCGGTGAGCGCGAGCGTCATGCTGTGGGTGTGGTCGGTGAAGACGCCGGGCAGTGGCCAACCGAGCATGTGCCCCATGCCTATGTAGAACAGTGGGATGAGGAAGATGATCGAGATGATGAGGCGGGTGCGCATGGCAGAGGCGGCGGCCTCCAACTTTTTGGTGGGCGACTCCATGTGGGCGGCGACGGACCTGACTTGCGCACTGCCGTTTGAGCCGGCGGCACCGGTGCCCGCATCGACGGGCGAGGCCGAGTAGCCGGCACGGTCGACGGCGGTGCAGATATCGTCGGGGGAGACCTGCGCAGGGTCGTAGTCGACCATCATGGAACCGGCGAGTAGGTTGACCGCGACGCTTTGGACGCCGTCGAGTTTGCTCACGGCACGGTCCACATGCGCCTGGCAGGCGGCGCATGTCATGCCGCCCACGTCGAACTTATCTTGAGCCATGGCTTCTCCTTTCTGTGGTTCGGTGTTGGAATTGTTAACCTGCCGATACTATACACCCATACCCCCTGGGGGTGTCCAGTACAGAAATAATATATGAGATTTCGTTACAGATGAGGATGGATGGTTGGCCGATGGACCGTCCCAATCAATCATCTCAATCTGTAACATCTGGACCGTTTTTTGAGCCGTAACTGTTACAGATTTAGACAAACATTTCAGCCGAAAGCTAACGTCTCGATCTGTAACAACCAGACCCCGTTTTACCGAGTATTTGTTACAGATCAAGACAAACAGTTGGCAGCAAACTCAATGTCTCAATCTGTAACATCTAGCGGGAGATATAACCTCTAACTGTTACAGATCGAGACAGACTGCCCGGGGTCAACTCAAATGTCTTGATCTGTAACATCTAGAGAGGATTTTGACCCCTTACTGTTACAGATTGAGATGTTGTCTCGCGGGGCTGGGGTTTGTCTCGTTCTGTAACAACTAGACCTGTATCTGCCGAGCTAGTGTTGCAGATCGAGACAATTGCCGGGGAGGGGGTCCCGTCATGGCAAGACGCCCGCCGCCTAGATACAGAACCCGGGGATCACACAGGTTAGCTTGTTTGGCTTGTCCGCAGGCGTTGCGTACGTAAAGACGTCGCCGTCGTGTCCAACGCGATTCAAATAGAGCGTGCCTTCGGTCTCCGATGAGTCGGGGCTCACCGTGCGCTCCCACCAGCAGGTGTCCTTGCCCTTCCACTGGCGGACCATCGTCTCGTTCGTGGAATACGGGCTCACCTTGAGCTCGCGGAAGAGCTGATACTCCTTGCCCTCGCCGTTGTAGATTTCTGCCAGGTAGTGATAGTCCTTGGCAAACGAATCGGGCGGTTGCGTACCGCACAGCTCGACCATGGCGGGCAGCCAAAGGGTTGCGGGCAACTCGCTCAGACACGATGCACTGTTGGCGGCGCCAGCGTTATTCGAGACCTTCTTGACACCTTTAATGAGCGCGCGCAACTTGTTGGGCAGCAGCTTAAGGCCGTCGCCGTCGAGCCATTCCCGCAGCTCGCAAACTGCCCAGCCGGCGCTCGGCGGTTCAGCCGCAGCGTTGCGCTCGGCAATACCCGCGTCGAACATAAACGTCAGTCCGGCCTTGCCCGTCCCGTCCAGAAGCTCATCGTGACGGATGCCCACAAGCTGCGCGCCGACCTCCAGCCCGTTGGTGAGTTTCACGCGCTTGGTACACGGATAGGGGATATGCCCATCGGCATCGAGCAGGTGATAGCGCTTGGCAATCTCGCGTGCCTCGCTACGGGTCTCGGCGGCCTTAATCTTGAGCGAAATCTCCTGCAGCTGATCCCAGGTGTAGTCGTCAAGTGAACCGCGGATGCCGTCGAGGTAGTCGGGGATGCCAAAGCCATGGGTTGCCGCCCCGATAACGCTGAGCCCCGCAACGGCTGCGATAGCGCCGCCGATAATAAAGCGGCGGCGGGTCATGGCATCGTGGCGGGCCTGATTCAGGATCTCTCGTGCGCGCTCGCCGGCGACGTCGACCTTAAGGTGCGTGCCAGAATCGATATCAATTGCGGCCTCGTCTCCTGCACCTTCGCGGCCTTCGGATTCGGCGTCGGTGAGGTATGCCGAGAGCACCTCGAGCATCTGCTGCTCGGTGGGACGATCGCACTGCTCGACTGAGAGACCCTTCATGATGATCTGGACGAGCGCCTCATCGCCCTCGCAGCGTGGCTCGAGCGGTGCCGGCTTGGTCTTGGTCTTTACGAGATAGAACGAGCCAGTTGCAGCGGCGTCCGTCGACTCAAAGTCAAACGGTTTGCGACCGCTGTAGAGCTGGTACAGAATGCTCGAAAGCGCATAGACGTCGATTGCCGGCGAACGGCGAAGGGCCGCGATGCCTTCGATATCCTGCGTGAGCATCTCGGGCGCGGCGTATGCGGGCGTGGCAAAACGCCAGATGTCGGCGCGCCGGGTGATCGTGTCGTCGCCGAGAGCCATGGTCGCGGAGCCCATGTCGATGAGGCAGGGGTCAAAGGAACAATCAGCAATCTGCTGCTCGAGCGTTCGGCTGGTGGTGCGGAACATGATATTGGCAGGCGACAGGTCGCGATGGATGACCGGATTCACGAGGCCTTGGGTCATCAAGAGCGCACGAAGCACGGCGTTTCCGACGGCGGCGACCATCTGGGTGGTCAGCCCGCCCGAGGCGTCGTGCGGAAGCAGGGGCAGCGCCTGCTTGAGCGAGGTGCCCTCGACCCACTCCATGAGGATGAGAGGGTCATCCTCGCACGATCCGTAGCCATAGACGCGCGGAAATCCGCGCAGGTGCGAGACGGTACACAGATGACGGTACTCCTCGAACAGCGCGGCGGTGCTGGCCAGGTGCGCTGCCGATTGCTCGGCGGAGCGGTCGGGGGCTTGGCCGGAAAGGATAGCGTTGTCCTTGAGCAGCTTGACGGCAAAGACCTCGCCGCTCGTGTTGGTCGCGCGCAGCACGTGCCCGATGTTGCCGTTGTTGCGGTGGGCCGTCTGGAGAATAAGCGTCATAAACCGACGTTTGGCGTCGTCCTCGGCGCTGGGGTCGACCGCCACGGCGGTATCGAACGTATCGAGACGGATGAGTTTGTCGCCATAGGCGCTATCGGTAGTATCCATGGCGTTCCTTTGTCTGGCATGGGTTGCCGCACGTATACGCGAGCAGTGCGGATATCGGTAAAGTACCATGATAGCCGCACTGCCCACGTATACCGCTGAGCATTGTCGTTTACGACGCAGAAGGTAGAAGACGAAAGACGGACGGCGACCGTCTTCCGATCGCCGTCCGCGCTAGTCCACAATGACAAGGAATGTCGTGTAGAGACCCAGATGGAGCCTGTCGCTGTTTTCGATTTCCACTGGGGGATAGATCTTGCCAGGCTCGCGTTGGTCGCGCGGCGGCTCAATCACAATATCGCCGTCACCCGCGCCCGATTCGAGCACTGTGCCGTTGGTCGACCCAAGGCCCTGGGCGTACCAGTGCTCACCCTCAAGCCAAATGCGAAGATGCTCGCGCGATGCGTCGGCGCCCACATCGGTGATGCTGGGCGAGGTTTTGGGCAAAGAACCAATCACGGTGCCGCGCGGATCGCGTGTGAGGGGATGGATTTGCATGCCGGCGCAGTTGTCGGCATGGGTTCTGAGCAGACCGAGGTTGGGGGCGACGGTGCGCGGCTGCTCCAGGCTGCTCATAAAGCCACGTCCGACGGTAGTTTCGGTGGTGCCAAAGTGCTCGCCCGTCTTGCTGTCGCAAAAGCGCTCGACGGTGGCCACGCCCTGAACGGGATCGGCGAGCGCCCCCGTTGCCACAAAGAGCATAAGGTAAAGCGTGCTTTTCTCGCGCACGGCATTGCCGTCAAAGTTGTCGATGCGATTGAGGGCATTTGCATATAGGCGGCTGTCCAGCTTGTAGCTGGCGAGAGCCGACATCATTTCGTTGGCGGCCGGACCGCGATAGTGCTCGGCGATTGCCCGATAGGCGGACTCGCCGCCGCCGAGCTTGCTGCAGATTGCCGAGGAAAGGTTGAGCGTGGTGACGGTAAAGTCGCTGTAGATGGAGGGCGCGCACTGGTCAGGCTTGCGATGGACGATGTAACGGGTGAGATACGAGCGGTTGGAAGAGCATTTCTCGAGCAGGGTACTGCCGAGATAAGAGTTTCCATTGATGAGCATTCGGGCGATCTCGAGATGTTTAAGACCGCCGAACGAGCGAATATCGTTATAGAGGACCGAGCAAGGCGTCTCTGCTGCCACGGATACCTCCTTTGATTGCTTCCTAGCCAATATGGCGATAGGAATTAATGGCCCCCGGTGGGCGACGTATTAAATGGCTGCGCAATATATAGCGTAACTAAAGCAACATTATAGGCCACATGTTCGAAATTGCAGGAAGACTGAGAGATTTGGTTTGGACTGGACGGAAATCCCTTGATTATCGACTTTATCCGAACACCTCCCACATTCATCCGCACATGTGCGG
>CATVRV010000016.1:0-54035 GCA_958346515.1 uncultured Collinsella sp. | reverse complement strand
ATGCAGCAGGGGCTCTCAATGTTTTTATGTCCTGCTCATATCGTCTCTGCCGGCACCTGGGGACACTCCTTAGCCGTTGGGGGCGTTCTTAAACGACTAGTCTGGGCGGCGGCCGTGTGCTGCTGTCCGCGTGGCGGCGTATAATCGGCGGCAGATGACTTGGACGTTAGGAAACCATGACCGATAACATGCAGCAGATGGCGCTCGACACGCTCGGCGCCTATTTTGGCTACACCTCGTTTCGCCCGGGACAGGACCGCATGGTCGATGCGATCCTTGCCGGTCGCGATGCGCTGGGTGTTATGCCCACGGGCGCCGGAAAGTCCATTTGCTACCAGGTGCCCGCGCTCATGCTGCCCGGCATCACCTTTGTGGTGAGTCCGTTGCTGTCGCTTATGGAGGACCAGACCCGCGCACTGCTCGCGGCGGGTGCGCGCCCCAGCTATCTCAACTCCAGCCTTACGCTGGCTCAGCAAAATACCGTGCTCAAGCGTGCTCGTGAGGGGCGCTACCAGCTAATGTATGTGGCACCCGAGCGCCTGCTCGAGCCACGCTTTCTGGCCTTTGCGCAGGAAGCTGCGGCCGAAGGCGGCATTGGCGTGCCACTCGTAGCTATTGACGAGGCCCACTGCGTGAGCCAGTGGGGGCAGGATTTCCGCCCCGCCTACCTGCAGATTCGCGAGTTCATCGATTCGCTGCCGCAGCGCCCCATCGTGGCGGCGTTTACCGCCACGGCGACCGAGCGCGTGCGTGCGGACATTCAGCAGATGCTCGGCCTGCAAAACCCCGCGACGGTGGTGACGGGTTTTGATCGCAAGAACCTCTACTTTGGTTGCGAGGAGATGGGCGACAAGGCCAAGACCGCGTGGGTGCGCGACTACGTGATTGCGCATTCGAGCGAGAGCGGCATCGTGTATTGCTCGACCCGCAAGACGGTCGACGCGCTGGCCGCGGAGCTTGCCGAGGCTCTGGGCCCCAGCGGCATTCGCGTTGGCCGCTACCATGCAGGCATGGGCAACGACGCCCGTCGCCAAAGCCAGCGCGCCTTTATCGACGACGATATCCAGGTGATGGTTGCCACCAACGCCTTTGGCATGGGCATCGACAAGCCCAACGTGCGCTACGTGATCCACAACAACGTGCCCGAGAGCATTGAGGCCTACTACCAGGAGGCGGGCCGCGCCGGCCGCGATGGCGACCCGGCCAGCTGCCATCTGCTGTGGAACGGCAACGATTTTCGCATGCGCCGCTTTCTGATCGATCGCGGCGATGCTGCCGATGAGGCACTCGACGACGAGCAGCGTGCGTGGGCGCTCCAGAATCGATATCGTCTGCTCAGCCAGATGGAGGGCTACTGCAATACCACCGGCTGCTTGCGCGAATACACGCTGCGCTACTTTGGCGACGAGGCCGCGGTCGAGCATGCCGCGGCCGGTACGGGCGGCGTCGCCACGGACGACGTCGAGGGCTGCGGCAACTGCAGCAACTGCCTCACGCAGTTCGAGGTCGAGGACGTCACCGATATGGCCCGCGCTGCCGTGCGCTATGTGGCCATGCGGCCCATGCGCTTCGGCAAGTCGCTCATCGCCGACGTGCTCCACGGCGGCAACACCGAGCGCATTCGCCAGATGCATTTGGACGAGGACCGCGGCTACGGTGAGCTGTCGAGCGAATCGGTCGGGCGCATCAAGGACATCATCGGCCAGCTGTGCGGCCGCGGTTATCTGGCTACCTCGCAGGGACAGTACCCGGTCGTGGGGCTGGGCCCGCGTGCCGCCGAGGTCGAGGATGAGGCGTTCGCCTTTACCGTTAAGCGTCGCGCGTCCAAGCGCAAGGCCTCGGCCCGCGCCCGCCGTGCGGTGGATCTGCTGCGCGAGGAGGCCGAGCTGGATCAGCGCCCGCGCGTGGGTGACGATGCCGAGCTGTTCGAGCGCCTGCGTGCCCTGCGCAAGGAGATTTCGACCGAGCTGGAGATGGCGCCGTACATGGTCTTCTCCGACAAGGCCCTGCGCGGCCTGTGCCGTCTGCGCCCCCAGACGCGCGACGAGCTGATTCAGGTCAACGGCATTGGCGAGAAAAAGGCCGACGCCTTTGGCGAGCAGTTTATGACGGCGATCGAAGAGTTTGAGTCCGAGCATGCGCGGGATGGAGCGTAACGATGGCATTCGACGATAAAACCGAGCGCACTGAGGTATCCGCCGTGCCGCTGTACCAGCAGGTTATGGACGACCTAAAGGGCGAGATCGCGCGCGGCGTGTACGCATCCGGCTCGCGCATTCCTTCCGAGATGGAGCTCGCGAAGTCCTACGGCGTGGGACGCATCACCGTGCGCCGCGCCATCGAGGAGCTGTCGCGCGCGGGGTATCTCAACCGCCAGCAGGGGAGGGGCACGTTTGTGTGCGCGCCCAAGCTCAAGCGCAAGATTGTCCAAAAGGGTGACGTTCAGAGCTTTTCCGAGGGTTGCGCTGCCAACGACATGGTGGCCGGAGCACACCTGGTGTCGCGCACGGTGGTTGCGGCGACGCGCGAGGACGCGGCGTTTTTTGGGGTGGAACCCGGCTGCGAGCTCATCGTTGTCGAGCGCGTGCGCACGGCAGACGGCGTGCCCGTCATGCTCGAGAACAACGCCTTTGTGCTGGCCGACCATCCCTACCTGCAGACGCTTGCCGACAAGGACCTCACGGACAATTCCATCTTTGCACTCGTTGCCGAGCATTCGGGCCGCGCGCCGCTCAAGTCCGACCCTTGTACCGTGGAGATTGCGCTTGCCGATGTTCAGGCGGCCTCACTGCTGGAGGTGCCGGTCGGCGAGCCGCTGTTTTATATGGAGGCGTACTTTACCGATGAGGACGAGCGGCCCTTGCTGCTCGGACGCCAAAAGATCGTGGGCTCGCGCTACGTGTTCGACATCTAACGTCCACAGATAGAACAACATGGAACAAATTTGTCGCAATGGCTTCCACCGTGGCTGCTTGCGTGGTATATATAGAACAACATAGAATGACAGCAGGTACGAGCTGCCGTCGTTCAAAGCCGCCACACAAGGAGGAGCATCACCGTGAACGCACGCGATCTGGTTCAGGAAATTATCGAGCGCAAGGGCAAGATTGAGAACGTCTTTTGGATCGCCTGCGGCGGTTCGATGATCGACCTGATGCCGGCCAACGAGCTGCTCAAGCGCGAGGCCACCACGTTTGCCTCGACGGTCTACACGGCGCGCGAGTTTTGCCTGATGGCTCCCAAGAGTCTTGGCGAGAAATCACTCGTCATCGCCTGCAGCCACAGCGGCAATACGCAGGAGGTCGTCGACGGTTGCGAGATGGCGCTGGCAGCCGGCGCCGAGGTCGTGGCCATGACCGACTGCGAGGGCTCCAAGATTGATAACGGCAAGTGGACCACCTGGGTCTATCCGTGGGGCGAAGGCGTGCCGCAGGCCGAGGTTCCGCAAGGCATCGGCGTCCTGATGGCTGCCGAGCTGCTCGACCAGCAGGAGGGTTACGAGGCACTCGCCGACATGTACGCCGGCCTTAAGCAGATGGATGCGCTGTTGCCCGCTGCCCGTGAGAAGGTCAACGCCGAGCTGGGCGATCGCTTTGCCGAGCTCTGCCAGCAGCATAAGTTCTTCTATATCCTGGGTTCCGGCCCCAACTTTAGCCAGACCTACGCCATGGCCATCTGCTCGCTCATGGAGATGCAGTGGCAGCACTGCTGCTATATCCACTCCGGCGAGTATTTCCACGGCCCGTTTGAGGCCACCGAGCCCGGCGTGTTCTACTTTGTGCAGCTCGGATCGGGCGAGTGCCGCCCCATGGAGGAGCGCGCGCTCGCGTTCCTCAACACGCACACCGATACAGTCATGGTGCTCGATGCACTCGAGTACGGCGTAGGCGAGGTGCCCGCCAGCGTGCGTTCGTTCTTGGAGCCGATCTTCTTCTACAACATGAGCTGCGAGCTGCGCGCCGCCCGCGGCAAGGTGTTTGACCACAGCCCCGAGGTTCGTCGCTACATGGGCATCGAGCAGTACTAGGTAACGGGAAAAGCATTCACCTTCGATTCGCAAGTGAACAGCGTGCGTAAAAAGCGGGCCGCGCCGGGGATTTCCGGCGCGGCCCGCTTGGTATTGCGCTTAGATTCGCGAGGTGTCGCGGCAACCGACGCTTACTTGGCGTCGTAGGCCTCGGCATCCCACCAGTCGAGCTGGGCGATGTTGTCGCGAATGTGCTGGCAGCTCTTGTGGAAGCCCTCGAGCTCGTGCTCGGACAGGTCGAGCGTGTAGACCTCCTCGACGCCCTCGGCGCCGATCACGCACGGCAGGGAGGTAAAGATACCCTTCTCGCCATAATGGCCGGTCATGAGCGTGGATGCCGAAAGCACGGCGTGCTCGTTGTGCAGCACGGCGGCGCAGACGCGCGCGGCGGAGTTGGCGACGGCGTACTCGGTGCACTGCTTGCCCTGGTAGGTCACATAGCCGCCCTTGCGTGCAAGCTCCTCGATCTCCATGTGGTCGAAGGCGTACTTGTCGGGGTTCTCGGCCTGAAGTTCGTTGAGGCTCTTACCGGCGATGGTTGCGGCTTTAAAGGCGGCAAGCTGGCTAAAACCGTGCTCGCCGATCATGTAGGCGTCGATGGACTTGGGGCTCACGCCGACCTTCTTGGAGATCTCGGTGCGAAGGCGGGCGGAGTCCAGGCCGCAGCCCGAGCCGATGATCTTCTTGGGATCATAGCCGGTCAGGTGCCACAGCTCGGTGCACACGACGTCGCAGGGGTTGGAGATGCTCACGAAGATGCCGTCAAAGCCGGCGTCGACGATGCGCTTGGCAAAGGTGCGGGCGGCGTCGGTGGTAAAGAACAGCTCGCCGTCGCGGTTGCCGGCGGCCAGTGCGACCTTGCCGGCGGCGTTGACGATGACGTCGCAGCAGGCAAGCTCCTCGTAGTGGTCGTAGCAGTTGACGATCTTGGTGTTGTACGGGACAAACGAAAGGGAGTCGCGCAGGTCCTGGACCTCGGACGTCACTTTGGCCTCGTTGATATCGCACAGGTACAGCTCATCGGCAATGCCCTGCATGAGCAGGCTGTTGGCGACATGTGCTCCTACGTGGCCCTGGCCGACCACACCGATCTTACGCGTCTGGTACATATACGTATCCTTTCGGCCGAGTTTTTCGCGTCGAACCATTGTAGCGTCCTGCTGCCACTTTGCTAGGCTAAAGCGCCGTAGATTTTTGGACATGCCTTAATCTCTACTTTTGGAGTGATTTGGGCCGCTGACGGCATCGCTGGGCGATGTGCTCGCGCGGATGGGGCCGGTCGTTGTACCATAGCTGCAACTGACTCGTAAGGAGCATCCATGCCCATTCGCATCCCCGACGCCCTCCCTGCCGCCGCGCAGCTCGAGAGCGAGAACATCTTTGTCATGACCGAGTACCGCGCGCTGCACCAGGACATCCGTCCGCTGCGCGTGCTCATCCTCAACCTCATGCCCACCAAGATTGCCACCGAGACGCAGATCATGCGCAAGCTCTCCAACACGCCGCTGCAGGTGGAGGTGGACCTGCTGCGCACCAAGACGCACGAGGCCACGCACGTGAGCGCCGGCCACTTGGAGACGTTCTACCGCACGTTCGACGACATCCGCGACATCCACTACGACGGCCTGATCATCACGGGCGCGCCGGTGGAGCAGATGCCGTTCGAAGAGGTCGACTACTGGCCCGAGCTCTGCCAGATCATGGATTGGTCCACCACGCACGTGCACTCTACGCTGCACATTTGTTGGGGCGCGCAGGCTGGCCTGTACCATCATTACGGTATCCAGAAGTACGACCTGCCGGCAAAGGCGAGCGGTGTGTTCGAGCATTATCTGGTGAAGCCGCAAAGCCCGCTGGTCCGCGGCTTCGACGACCGTTTCTATGCCGTGCATTCGCGCAACACCGATGTGCGCCGCGAGGACGTGGAGGCCGAGCCGCAGCTTGAGGTCGTGGCCGTGTCCGACGAGGTGGGCTTGTACATCGTCAAGTCGACCGACAGCCGCCGCTTCTTTGTCTTTGGCCATCCCGAGTACGATACCGACACGTTGCGCTTGGAGTACGAGCGCGACGTGAAGCGCGGGCTCAACCCCCAGGTGCCGGCGCATTACTTCCCAGGTGACGACCCCACCGCCGAGCCGCGTAACGTCTGGCGCAGCCAGGCTCAGCTGTTCTACACCAACTGGCTCAACTACTACGTCTACCAGACCACGCCCTACGACCTGGCCCGCGCCGGCGAGGAGCATTAGGCTGCGATGGTACTGCTATATCCGTGGCTGATGTGGCGGCGGTTAGGCGCTGATGATGTTGGGCAGCGGCATGTCGTGGGCATCGGTGGGGATGTGGTCGACGCGCTGCTCGTCAAAGGCGATGCCGATGATCTGGCATGTGGCCGAAAGCGTGGGTAGGTAGCGGTCGTAGCAACCGCCGCCGTAGCCCAGGCGCGCGCCGGTTTGATCGAAGGCCACGAGCGGCACGACAATCATGTCGAGAGCTTTGGCAGGCACGATAGGGAAGCGGTTGCTGTCGATGTCCGTGGCCGCGAAGGCCCGCGTAGGGTGGGCGATAAACGGGGCCGCGGACGCATCGTCGACAGCAACTGCCCGCATGCACATGCGCTGGCCACAAGCTGTGGCTTCGGCTGCCGAGAGCATGCACGGATAGGCCACGCGCCAGTCGCGTTTGGCGGCCGCCGCGGCAAACGCGGCAGGATTGACTTCGGAACCCATCGCGGCATAGACGGCAACGATGCGCGGCGCCGCGGCATCTAAGCGGCCCAGCAGCTCAACCAGCCGCGCACAGATATCAGCAGACTTCGCCGCCCGCAAGTCCAAATCAAGAGCATCGCGCTGGGCAATCACCGCCCGCCGCAACTCAGCCTTGTCCATCCCAACCTCCTCTAGCAAACCTGCCAAAAAGTGACAGGCTTATTTTGGCTGGTTTTATCTGGGCAAACGTCGAAGCCGCCACAAAGGCGCCCTGTGTGGCGGCTTCGACTCGACGTTGGCTTCACAGCGCCGCAGCGATCGCTTCAGTCACAAACTTATTGAGTGACTCACCCTTCTTTGCCGCTGCCAGCGCTGCTTGCTTGTGGAGCTCAGAGCCCGTTCTTACGTTGAACGAGCCCTTAAAAGCCCGCTCGGGTTCCTTGCCCTTCTCGGCGCAAAACTCAAGGTAATCGTCGACGGCGTCGTGGAAGCATTGCTCCACTTCTTCAGCCGTGGAGCCTTCAAATACGATTGCGTCCCTAATGCCGGCGACCATACCTGTTAGCACATGCTGTTCGGCATCGAACTCGACCGGGGCGAAATAACCCTTGTATGCCAAAACGTTACTCATGACTACCTCCGACATCTTGCAGAAAGCGAACGATGTTTCGAATGGTCCCCGCTGTCAATTCGTCAGATGGATGAGGCGCGTGCATTACGAACATCCTGCCATCTGATGGCCTGTAGAAGCGAACGCGCGATCCGGACGTCTTGCCTTTGCTGTCCATTTCAAAGCCATATGAAGCCATAACTTTAAGAAAGTCAGCAAATCTATACGTTGAAGGACAGCTAAGCAGCTGGGCGATGAGTTTATCGGATCGAGTCATCCCGCCTCACATTCTGCAACTATATTCTAGTTGCAATTTCAGTTCGATGCAAGCACCTCTACTATAGAACATGTGTGCGTATAGAACAAGTGTTCGAACTACCACGAAGGGCGCCTGTGAACTGCGCCCTTCGTGGTAGTTTTGCTTGCCGTGCCTTAGCCCAGCAGGTCGATGACGTTGAAGCCGGCGTTGCTCTTGGCGATGACGTCGCGGCCGCCAAAGACGCAGGTGGGTGACTCGGCTGCGATGCGCGTTACGTCGGCGCCGAGCGAGCGAAGCTCACCGGGCGTGGCGGCGAGCATCTGGGCGCGGCGCTCCTCGCGTGCGTGCGGATCGAGCCCGGCCAGGTAGGTCGTGTTGCGGCGCTTGGTGAGCGCGTACGGCTTCACGGGCGCGTCCATGCCGCTCACGCAGCTCACGATAAAGCCCTCAAAGGCGGCCTCGTCGGGCTCAAAGCTGCCGAGCCATTCGCCTGCGCGCTCCACGCGCTCAATCGAAGGATCGATTGCCGGGTCGCGGTAGGTGTAGAACGCCGCCTGGCGCTCGCCGGCTGCGCGGAATCCGCAGCCGTACGCACCGCCCTTCACGCGAATCTCGTTCCACAGGTAATCGTAGGAGAGCGCGTTGGCAGCCACGGCCCAGGCGCCCGTCACGTCAATGCCCAGGCGACGCGGATCGCACGCACGCGCGGCAAAGCAGATGTCGCTGGGGATGACAAAAGCCTCGTGGCGGTCGCACGGCGTCGGCACCACGAGCGCGTCGCGGCCGGCATCGGCGCCGTCGCCAGCTCCCAGTCCCAAGTCGCCCGCGGCGGCCCAGTACGCGTTAAAGTCCTCATCGCTGCCGGTAAAGCTCGCCAGGCAGCCGTCGGCCACAAAGATGCGGCCTGCCAGCTCGGCAAGCTTGGCACGCAGGCCGTCCAGGCGCTCGTCAAAGTGGTCGAGCAAATCGCGCAGGAACAGGTAGAAGTCTACGCCCGAGAGCTGCTCACGCACCACGGCCGAAGGCGAGCTGTAGCTCATCGCGCGACCGAGCGCCGCCGAGTGGCCGTTGTTGATAAAGCCCTGCTCAAGCCCAATACGAATCTGCGTGAGCACGTCGCGCACGCGGTCGGCATCGGCGTCCGCCAGCAATGTGCTCGACCACACCTCGCGCGGTAGGCTCGCCAGCGCGTCGATCTTTTCGGACAGGGCGCCGGCGCTCACCAGCAAGTAGGGGCGCACGCCGTCCACTTCGGGCTGCGTCATGACCTCGGTCGTAAAGCTCAAAAAGCCCAGTTTGCCGGCAAGTAAATTGTCGAGCTCCTCGGCCGAATGCTCGCGTGTGGGCAGCTGCTTGAGCAGGCGGCAGAGCAGCGTCACATAGGGCAGATCCTCAAACGCGACGCAGCTCAGGTCGAAATACTGCATGGCGTAGTCCAGACGGTTGGTGGGGATGCCGTGGCGCAGGCAGGGGATGGGCGCGGTCGTGTCCACGACCAGCGGCGGCTCGGGGCGCGCCTCGCCAATGTCGGACACGCGCAGACGCGGCAGTGTGGCCTTGGCCTCGGGTGTGTCTTCCGCCTCCTGTGCGGCACGCAGTGCTGCCGTGCGCTCGACCACGTCGGCCAGCTCGGCATCGGTCATGGCGTCCCGCTTGGCTGCCAGCTCGGCGGCCTCGGCACCCTCCGAACCCTCGGTGGCGTCCACCGGCACCAGCTCGACCAGTGCCATGTGATCGTTCTGCAGCACCAGTTCGCGCAGCAGGTCCTCAAAATAGCTGCCGTCCAGCTCGCCACGCAGCTCCTCGTACACCGGGCCGTACTTGAGCGCCAGCGTCGCGGCGTCGTCATCGTAGAGCCAGGTGCTTAGCGCGTCGCACGCAATGGCCACGCCGTCGGCGATACCGTAGTCGCGCTGGCGCAGGTCGTATTCGTTGCTGCTGATGATGGCTTCCAGGCGCCCGCGCGGAACGCCATGCTCGCATAGGTCGCGGCAGGCGTCCTGGAACACGCGGCGCAGCTCGCGCGCCACGCCGGGCTGCGCGTTTTGCAGCATGATGAGCTCGTAGGGCTGCAGGCTCTCGGCCGCGGTGTAGCTCGCCACGTTGCCGCCCAGGCCGGCGGACAGAATGGCCTTCTTAACCGGCGCTTCGTTGGAGCCCAGCAGCGCCTCGAACAGGATATCCGCTGCGATCGTGCGCTTGCGGTCGAGCGCGCTGCCCAGCACAAGGCCCAGGCCCACCAGGGCGTTCTCGGGCGTGGTAGCCATCTCGATGCGCTTGTACTCGCAGGTCACGGGCGCCTGCACGCCCAGCGGATTGGGCGCCAGCGTGGACGGGTCCTCGCCGGCGGCGACGGCAGCGTCCATGCGGCGGCTCGCGGCACTCGGCTGCGACAGATAGCGCTCGTCCAAAAAGGCCAGGGCGCGGTCCACGTCCAGGTCGCCGTAAAGCGTGATGTAGGAGTTGGAAGGATTGTAGTGGCGCGCGTGCGTGTCCAGGAACTGCTCGTAGGTGAGCGCGGGAATCGCGCGCGGGTCGCCACCGCTTTCGTGCGCATAGGCGGTGTCGGGATAGAGCGCGGCGTTGACGGCGTCGTCCAACACGCTCATGGGATCGGACAGCGCACCCTTCATCTCGTTGAACACCACGCCGTTATAGCGCAGCGTGCCCTCGCGCAGTCTGGCGGCGCTGCCGTCGCCCTCGCCTTCGGCGCCCTGCGGCAGGTCCAGCTCGTAGTGCCAGCCCTCCTGCTCAAAAATGGTGGGCTTGGTATAGATGGCCGGGTTGAACACCGCGTCCAGGTACACGTCCATCAGGTTGTACAGATCCTGCTCGTTGGTGGTGGCAACGGGGTAGATGGTCTTGTCGGGGTAGGTCATGGCGTTGAGGAACGTCTGCATGGAGCTCTTGATCAGGTCGACAAATGGCTCCTTGACGGGGAACTTTGCCGATCCGCACAGCACCGAGTGCTCAAGAATATGGAACACGCCGGTGGAATCGGCCGGCGGCGTCTTAAAGCCAATGGCAAAGGCCTTGTTTTCGTCGTCGCACGCCAGGTACAGCAGGCGAGCGCCCGATACGGTGTGGCGCAGCACGTAGGCGTCCGAATCGAGCTCGGGCACGGTCTCGCAGCGCTCGACGGCAAAACCGTGGCAGGTGGTACCGGGCACCAGCAGCGCGGCGGCAGCGGCGCGCGGGTCGGTTGAGGTGGTGGGCATATGCAGTCTCCTTTGACGCCCCAGCGGGGGCGAATCGAGTCGAATCCTCGAGAGTATACCCATATGGGGCCACGGCTCTGCGGCGAACTGAAGACGATGCCAGCGGATTGGGTAAAGGCCCCGCGTGCCCGCCGCGCGAGCGTGGAAACTTGGACGCCTATCGAATGAGAGTGGATTTTCGGACGGAATCAGCCTCAAAACGCCCAAATACCGTCCAAATATCCACCCTCATTTCCCGACCGTCCAAAATCCACACTCATCCGCCGCCCGCACATCTCTCATTCGTCACGAATACGAGAGATAACAGAAAGACGAGAGATAAATATGAGAGATAACTGAGCAGCAAAGAGACAAGCAATCATGGTATTATCTCAATACCGATTGTTCTACCAGCAAAAACATGTTTATATGAAACAGATGGCAGACATCTTATCTGTTATCTCTCACTCATTTCTAATATGAGAGATAACAGAAAGATGAGAGATAATTACGAGAGATAACTGAGAGACGAGGGAAATCTATCCGCGGCATTCTCCGCGGGACCGAGCGAAAGGACGTGCAGATGAACGAAAACGAGCTGACCGGTCTGCTTGAGTCTTTAAGGCGTATGGGCTCGGATGATCTTAACGTCGAAGTGAAGGAGAGCGCCACGACGCTTTCCCGCGACGTGTGGGAAACGGTGAGCGCATTCGCGAACACTGCCGGCGGAATCATCGTGCTCGGAGTGAGTGAGCGCGCAGGTTTTGTCCCGGTTGAGAACTTCGAGACCGAGAAAGTGCTCAACCAATTTGTGGCAGGCATGGGTGATGCGGGAGGTCGAGGAAAGCTGGCCAATCCGCCCAAGTACACGATCGAGCGAGTGGAGCTTCAGGGCGCCATCGTTCTCGTCATTACCATTGAGGAGCTCGATCCGTCGAGCAAGCCCTGCTATGTCATAGAGCGGGGCGCCCAGGGCGGCAGCTACAAGCGCATCGATGACAAAGATGTGCCGCTTTCATCGACCGAAGTCCTGTCCTTGTCGTCGTATGAACGAACGAGCCCCAGTGATCGCGATGCAGTGCCGGGCGCGGGCGTGGGCGACCTCGACGAGGCCCTGATTGACCGCACGATAGAGCGTGCTTTCTCGCTGACGCCCCGAGCTATGCGCGGCGCGACGGACAAGAAAACAAAGCTGGAGCGCCTGAGTTTCCTCGACTCCCAGGGTAATGTGACTAAGGCCGGGCTCCTGGCTGCGGGCACCTACCCTCAGCAGTTTTATCCCAAGCTCTTTATCGATGTGGCGGTCCATGCCGGAACGCAGAAGGGCGCCGCGGGTTCGTTGAGGTTCATGGACCGCACAATCTGTGAGGGAACGTCGGGCGAGATGATCTCGGATGCTGTCGTGGCCGTCGCCAAGAATTTGCGGCGAACCTCGACCGTCCAAGGCATCTCGTGTATCGACTCGCTGGAGATTCCCGAGGAGGTTCTGCGCGAGGCAATCGCCAACGCCGTAATCCATCGAGAATACGGGGATCGGTTCTGTGGACAATCGATTGCCGTCGACGTCTTTGACGATCGTGTCGAGGTGACGAATCCTGGCGGCCTTTACGGGGGAAAGACTCGCGAGAACTTGTTTGACGGCAGCTCCCGATGCCGTAACGCGACGCTTGTGAAGCTCATGTCGATTGTCCCGCTGCCGGATGGCGCAGGTTCGCCGGCTGAGGGCAATGGCTCGGGCATCCCGATGATGATCGATGCTATGCGCGCGCATGGTCTGGCCGAGCCCCTGTTCTGCCCCGGATTCGATCGGTTCAAGGTCGTACTTTACCGTTCAAAGATCGAGCCGGTCGATCATGGCGGGGGCTTAATTGTGACGGCACTCAAACACTACGGCGAGCTGGGGACGCGCGAGCTGGCAGAGCACACAGGGCTCACAATTTCCCAGGTTAGGTCGCGCGTCAACGCGCTCATTGCTCAAGGCGAGCTTGAGCCCACGGCGCCGGCGACGAGCCGCAACCGCAAGTATCGACTGTCGGAGCGCGTGGGATAGATGCGTTAGTGGACGAGGCGACCCAATAATCGACTCTCGATTGGCGTCCATTAAGGTAAAGCGGTCGTTGCCCAGTCGACGGTGATGCTAAAGACTCGGCTTACGCCGGCATGGCCCCGAACCCGTCCATCAAGAACAGCCTAAGAACCAGCTTGATGACATTTCCCGGTTTGACTTCTGCCGCGTCAAAGACGTGGCGCTCGGCGAGCTCGCTGCAGTATGCATAGATGTCGCGGATAAGGTCCGCGCCCGAGAGCGTAAACATGTAGCCTGCGTCCGAAAGCGCATTGGGCGCGGCAGGCAACTTGGCCATGTGACAGAACGTTTGCAGGTCGGGCGCCATAACGTTCTGGTAGTCGAGGTGGCCGTTGGCATCCTGCGCGGCAAGCTCCAATTGGCGCACAAAACCCAGCGCCGCCGCTAACACAAAGCTCGGCGTAGGCGCATTGACGTCCTGAGTGGTCGCCACAAGCCTGCCCGCCGCCTGCGTGACAAGCCAAGCGACCTCGCGCTGGCAACGCACGGCCTTGCGCGTAACCGGCTTGATGGACGAAGAAGAAACGCTTCCCTTAGGCGGATTCGAAACAGCCACAAGAACCTCCCATGAACGACCCGGCCCAACAAGCCCGGATGAAACACATGCTACATCAGTATACAGGGAAGTGGGGTAGCGGGGTACAAGCGCGCCAGCGGCAAACCGAGAGCATCAACGATGTGCCGATCGCGGAATGAGATCTCGTAATAATTGACTCTCGACCATATTATTGAGGGGTATGACTCGCGTTCGTATGGTTGTAGGTGCTGACGATGAACGACATTGACCTTGCTGTTCCGTTGATAGATGGACCAAGCTATGACCGCGCCTGCAGTCTCGTGCCTTCCGAATACGTTGAGGCATGGGAGTGGTTTCTGGGTGAGGAACAGCGCGGCGGCGTTTGGACCGGCCTTCCGCACCACACCAAGGAAGATAGCCCTCAGTATCAGTATCGTTTGAGAATTGGCTCGGACTTCTTTCCCGTAACGCGGGATTCAGGGATCTTCTGGCCGGGCCAGGATCGGGTGAAGCAAGATCCCAATAAGATCTTTGCGCTTTCGGTCCATAACTCTAAAAAGAGCTTCTACACCGATGTGCCTCCGCTCTATTTGGACGATGGTACGTGGGTCATTAAGTACTCGGTTCAAGCGCCGGGTACCGTTGGTTTTCGAGACCAGAATTACAACCGTAAAATGCTCAACTGCATGGAATGTGGCGTTCCAGTCGGAGTCATATTTGCAACCGAGGTGGGCTACAAGGTGCTCGGCCTTGCGTTTGTTGAACGATTCGAGTCCGAAAACGGATGGTTTGTTCTGCACGGTCCTGTTCATAAAGGCGGACCGGACCCTCGTTTTGCGCCCGACATGAGTTATCTGAAGCACATGCCCGTCGATATTGAGTTTGCCGGACAGGGTACGACCGACGACGAAAAGGTCCGCTATGCGTTAAGGCGCGAGCGATTGGGGCAGCAATGGTTCCGCAAGCAGCTCGTTGCCGCCTATGATGGCCGTTGCGCGGTGTCGGACTGCGGCGTCAGCGAGGCTCTGGAAGCTGCACATATCGAGAATTACTCGGGACCCAAATCGCAGGTTGCCAGCAACGGCATTCTGCTTCGGCGCGATCTTCATTCCCTATTTGATGCTCACCTGATTTCGTTTGAGCCTGTTTGCGGCGAATATCGGCTGTGCGGATCGTACCTGCTGGATAAGACCGACTACGCTTCCTTTGCAGGTGCGACGCTAAGGCAGCCGAATGAGCGTCAGTGGCGACCCGATACGGTGTTTCTTGAGGCCCATCGCATTGAGTTCGATCGCTCGGAAAAGAAGCGTGAAAAGGCGGGGCTTCTGCCGTATTAGCGTATTTGGCTTTGGCATTCCTTGACGATCGTGTTGTTTGATCGGATCGCGTGGCGATGCAATCTCGCGCCCGCCCGCCGGTGCATGCTCTTCCTGATTTGTATAGCGAGAGGGGAGCGCGTATGAGCTGGCGAGGCGATATTGCGATGGGGAAGTACGGAAAACTGCCGTGTGCCCTTATAGACAACAATATGTTTCCGAGCGTAGAGGTTGATTGCGGGTCGTTTGTCGTCACCTGCCCTTGCTGCGGCTCGCAAATACCGTGTCTCGACATTCGGTTTATCGATGCGCGCGACAGACTCAGCGACGAAGTGAGAAAACGGACAGGCGTTCATATGCCGGTGTATCCGGAGAAATGCCCTGTTTGTGGCCTCGATATCGTGTACGACGCCGGCGACGAGGGATAGGTGATGCGGAGGAGTTGGCTGTGAGTGCCTTTTGCCTCTACAAATAAATCCCCTCACCGAGTTGCTTGTGGAACTCGGCGTGATGGTCGCGTGCCCAGGTAAAGAGCGCCTGGTCAAAGTCGGTACGCGTGGCTGGGACGCCAAAGACGCCGGCAACTTCGACGCGTATAAACTCCAGTGCCGGCAGCTTGTTGATGGCAGTGAGGGCAAACGGGGACGAGGGCTCCTCGAACAGATAGCGGTTGCCTTGCAGCGCGTCGCAACTGGTGCACGTGTTGCCGAGCGACGGGGCTTTGGAGGCTCGCGCGCCTACGGGCTTGTAGCCGCAGCGCTTATGAAGGTAGTCGCGGATCTCGCCCGGCACGCAGCCAAGAGCGGGCACGATGGCGAGTGCGTTGGCGTTGGCCGTGTCGATGGCAATGTGCCCGGCTTCGTTGGGCGCTTGCGCGATGGCGATGCTCTCGTCGTTATCGGCTCGATAGGGAATGCCGAAGGCCGCGACCGAGGTCTCTTTGTGACACTTCCAGCACTCGCGCTTGCCCAGTACTAGATATATATACGGTGCTGAGGGGTCGGATCGGTCAACACCGGGCAGCCACTCGGCAAAGGGCTCGGGGTTGACGCCGCTGGGTACATACCAGATCTTTTTGGTCCGGTCCCATTTGGCGCCCAGCGCCTTGGCTTCTTCTTTGTGCGAAAAGGGGACATCGAGCTCGGTGCGCATGGCGGCTCCTTGGTGCTGCAGGTGCAAGTGGCTCAAGGATACCGCAGGGCGCAGACATCGCGGCGTTTTGCTGAGAAGTTGCGGTGCGGACTGATTGGTTATGCCGATGGATAGATCGGCAAGTAGATGGTCGGCTTTTGGCTAGTTGGGCGGTTGGAGCTGCCAGCTGATTTGGCGACATAAAACAAAACAGCCCAGAGGACATAGCCTCTGAGCTGCGAACATTTGGTGGGCGTTAGAAGATTTGAACTTCTGACCTCTTCCGTGTCAGGGAAGCGCTCTCCCCCTGAGCTAAACGCCCGATCAAGGGTGCGCAAGCGCGCAAGGGATAATATAACGGAGCCTGAACTCGGTGGCAAGAACATTTTTAAAAATCGCTTACATTGTGGAATTCGGGGGCTTTGTCATATCCATCTCAAAAGTGCCTGCTGCCGCGATTTGGCTGTCGCATAATGCAAGGCCATTGCGGTATCGAGCTATGGAAAGACGCCTGCGGAATTGTCCTACCGATAAGCGGACAAGCCTCCAGCTGGTGACTTCGCCGTGGTAAGGTAAGCCGAATTGTTTCCAGGCTGTTTCGGGGGAGTGGAATGAGCAAAGAGTGTGTCGAGCAGGTCGAAGGCGCAGGGGCTTCGGTGCCGATGACCGATATATCGAACATTGATGTGCCCGAGGGCACCGACGAGCTCAGCCGCAACACCCGTCGCGCATGGCGCGACCGCCTGAACAGCGCTTCGACGCGCAAGATGATCACGGGCGTCTTGGCTACGCTGGTGGGCGGTTCGTTTTGGGGCTTCTCGGGCACCAGCGCGAGTTTTTTGTTCGATACCTACCATGTCGATACGCTGTGGCTTATGAGCGTGCGTCAGATTCTCGCCGGTCTACTCTTTATGGCCGTGGTTGTCACGCGCGACCGTGCACGCCTGGTCAAGCTTTGGACGACGCCCGCTGATCGCAAGCAGCTGCTGCTCTTTACCGCTTTTGGCCTGCTGTTCAACCAGTTTTGCTATCTTTCGGCCGTGCGCCTGACGAACGCCGGAACCGCAACGGTGCTCCAGTGCCTGCAGCTCGTTATCATCATGGGCTACGCCTGCGTGACCGATCGCCGCATGCCGCGTACTCGCGAAGTCATCGGCATTGGCCTGGCTCTGGGTGGAACCTTTTTAATCGCCACCGGCGGCGACCCCACCAGCCTGAATATCTCGCCGCTTGGCCTGGCAGCAGGTCTTATGTGTGCGGTCAGCGCCGCGTGTATGGCGGTGATTCCCGCCAAGATCCTGCCCGAATACGGCAGCCCCATCGTCACGGGCTCGGCAATGCTCACGGCGGGCGTGGTCTCGTGCGTCTTCGTGCAGCCCTGGGCGCATATGCCGGCGCTCGACGCTGCCGGCATCGAGGCGCTCGCGGTGTTCGTGGTTATCGGCTCGTTTTTTGCTTACATGCTTTATATGCAGGGCGTTAAGGACATCGGCTCGGTGCGCGCGAGCCTCATCGGAACTGTGGAGCCGGTTTCGGCGACCATCACCAGCGCCGTTATGCTGGGGACGGTGTTTTTGCCGACCGACCTTATCGGCTTTGTCATGATCATCGTGATGATGTTCCTCACGGTGTAGCTGGCGCCGCTGCCAAGACGGAAAAGGTGTTGTGCCGCATTTTCGCCAATTGACGTCCGTGTCTGGAGTTTAGCTGTCGATGCTCAAAATGCCATAAACTAGTAACGTTATGGACTTTTTCATTGCGACTCAATTGCGAGGATTTCTTTATGGCTGGTAATCACTTTAAGGGCAGCGATAGCGGCCGCCCTGCAGTTCCGCCGCGTCCGAACGGGGCTGGTAAGGCCGGCACGCCGGGCGGCGCTGGACAGGGCGGTTCCGGTAAGCGCGTGTCCCCGGGCGAGACGGCGATGTTTACCGCTCTGTACGAGCAGTCTCAAAAGGCAAAAAAGACCGGCCGTGCAAGAGGGAATGTCTTTGCGGGCGGTGCAACCTCCACGCCGCAGCCGAGCGGGGCTCCTTCGGTACCTGCGAACAACGCGGGCGCTGCCAACGCCGCGAATGCCGCCGGCAACGTTAATGCCGGCAAGGCCGCCAACAATACTTCCTCTGCCGGTGGCGCGGGGCTTACGGGTAACCTTGGCACGATTTACACCGGCGCCTCCGAGACTGGCACGTTCGCCCGCCTGGATGATAGCGGTGCCGAGTTTGCGGGCTCGGGATCCAAGGAAGATTATTACGATTTTGGCTTGAACTACGGTAGCGACGCTTCGTCGAGTTCGACCTCTGACGGCCTGGTCCGTCATCGCCATCGCAAGGGCGAGCGCAAAAAGCGTCACACCGGCGCCATTATTGCCGCTGTAGTCGCGGTGCTTCTCGTTGCGCTTGGCGCAAGTGGCTTTATGTTGCTTAACTCGGCAAAGACCGTAAAGAGCGAAGCGAAGGAGGCTGTCGAGATCGTCGGTGGCCTTAAGGACAAGGTCACGTCGGGCGATTTTTCGACGCTGCCTGACGACGCGAAGAAGATCGATGAGCTCTGTAACAGCATGAAGGCGGAGACCTCGAGCCCGCTGTGGGCGGCGGCTTCGTTTATCCCGGTGTATGGCAGCGACATCAACGCAGCCCGCACCATGATTGATGCCCTGTCCGATGTCTCGAGCAATGCGCTGGTTCCCATGGCCGATAACCTTTCGCAGGCCACGCCCGGCAAGCTGTTCCAGGACGGCATGATTAACGTGTCCGCGCTGCAGGCGGTCGCCGATTCGCTTTCCAGCAGCTCGAAGGTGTTCAAGAGCGCCAATGAGAAGATCCAGGGCATTGGCGATACTCATATTTCCCAGGTGACCGAGCTGGTCGATAAGGCCAAGGACGGCTTTGCCACCCTCAACGGCGCGGTTGACGCGGCGGAGAAGGTCGCCCCCGTCCTTCCCCAGATGCTCGGCGCCAACGGCCAGACGCGCAACTACCTTGTGTACGCCATGAACAACGTCGAGATTCGTGCTTGCGGCGGCTTTGGCGGTTCGCAGGGCCTGATTTCGGTCACTGACGGCCAGATGTCGATTGGCGAGTTTGTTCCCTGCATTGCGCGCAGCAAAGACGAGGCGGTTGAGAGCGTCGACGAAGAAGATGAGACGCTGTTTGGTGACCACAGCAACCTATACATCTCGGGCAACACCTATTCGCCCGACTGGCCCCGTAATTCGCAGCGTGTCGCCGCGCTGTGGAAGTCTGAATATGGTCAGGACGTCGATGGCGTCATTGGTATCGATCCGGTATTCCTGCAGTATCTGTTGGGCCTCGTGGGTAATGTTTCACTGCCCGACGGTACAGTCGTTGACGGTACTAACGCGGCGAAGGTGCTTATGCATGATGTGTACTGGAACTATCCGGTCGAGGAGTCGGACGGCATCTTTGCATCCGTCGCCAGCGCTGCCTTTGACAAGATCCTTGGCGGTATCGGCGACGTCGATGTTGCGAACCTTGTCAGCGCCGTTGAGCGCGGTGCCGAAGAGGGCCGCCTGATCGCGTGGATGAAAAACGATGACGAGCAGAACGCTATCAAGGAGATGAACATCGACGCCTCACTGCCCGATCCGGATGACCCGAGTGAAGATCCCGTTGCTGGTGTCTACTTTAACAACCTGAGCTTCTCCAAGCTCGACTGGTATCTGAACGCCGATACGCAGATTGGTCAGGGCGTGAAGAACGGTGACGGCGCTTGCTCGTATCGCATCACCGTTACCCTGACGAACATCATGACGCAGGAGGAGGCAGGTAAGCTGCCCGACTACGTAGCGGCCAGTGCGCCTGGGACCTCGCGTGACGATGAGCGCTTGTATGTATCACTGTTTGCGCCGACAGGCGGCAGCATTACCGATCTAACCGTCGAGGGGACTCAGTTTGGACTGTTCGCTGCCACTTGGCACGGAGTTCCCTGCTATTCAGGAACCGTTGACCTGCATGCTGGCGAGACGACGACGATCACGTATACGCTGACCACGTCGGCCGAGGCGGGGGACAAGCCGCTTACGCTGCGTCAGACTCCTACATGCCAGGCGGCTCGCGACAGCGCGTCGGCGTAGGGTTTTTCTGGTAGTGCAGATAATCGAGTACCATTTTGGGGCGGACAGGCAATCTGTCCGCCCCTATTTTGTAAGGAGAGCGCATGAAGTACTTTGGCACCGACGGCTTTCGCGGTGAGGCCAACGTTGGGCTGACGGTAGAGCACGCTTATAAGATCGGCCGCTTTGTGGGCTGGTATTACGGCGCCAACCGCAGTGCTAAGGCGCGCGTGATCGTGGGCAAGGACACGCGTCGCTCGAGTTATATGTTCGAGGCGGCGCTGGTGAGCGGTCTGGTCGCGAGCGGTGCGGACGCCTATATGCTGCACGTGATCCCCACGCCGGGCGTAGCGCATCAGACCGTGGAAGGCTGCTTCGATTGTGGCATCATGATCAGCGCGAGCCACAACCCGTTTTGCGATAACGGCATTAAGCTCGTCAACAGCGACGGCTTTAAGATGGACGAGGACGTACTGGAGCTCATCGAGGATTACATCGATGGCAAGAGCGAGGTGCCGCTGGCCACGGGCAACCACATCGGCGCCACGGTGGACTACATGCAGGGCCGCAATCGCTACATTGCTTCGCTCATCGCCAGCGCGAACTTTTCGCTGCAGGGCGTCAAGATCGGCATCGACTGCGCCAATGGCTCGGCATCCTCGGTGGCCAAGCCGGTGTTCGATGCGCTGGGCGCCGATGTGCGTGTAATCAATGCAGCGCCCGATGGCTTTAACATCAACGTCGACTGCGGCTCCACGCATATGGAGCGCCTGCAGCGCCATGTGGTGGAGCAGGGCCTGGACGTCGGCTTTGCCTATGACGGCGATGCCGACCGCTGCCTGGCCGTGGACGAGCGCGGTCGCGTGGTAGACGGCGACCAGATTCTGTACGTGTGCGGCGTGTATCTGAACAAGCACGGGCGTCTCTCGGGCGGTACTGTGGTGCCGACGATTGCCAGCAACTTTGGCCTGGTCAAGTCGCTGGAGCTTGCCGGTCTGAGCGTCGTGACCAGTGGCGTGGGCGACCGTCACGTGTATGCCAAGATGCGCGAGGGCGGCTACAGCCTGGGCGGCGAGCAGACGGGCCATACGATCTTTGGCGATATCGAGCGCACGGGCGACGGCATTATGACCTCGCTGCGCGTGATGGAAGTGATTCGTGCCGAGCGCGAGACGCTCTCGCAGCTCACGGCTCCGTGCAAGCTGCTGCCGCAGGCGCAGGTGGCCGTGCACGTGGCGGACAAGGACGCCGCGCTCGAGAACATAGGCGTGCAGAACGCCATCGCCGAGGCCGAGGCTGCGCTGGCAGGCGAGGGCCGCGTGCTCGTGCGCAAGAGCGGAACCGAGTCGGTTATCCGCGTGCTGGCCGAGGCGCCCGACCAAGCATCCGCCGATGCCGCCATGAAGCGCATCGCCGCCGCGCTGGAAGCTCTGTAAGGTAGTCATTGGGGACGTTCTTAAACAACTAGGTGGAAAGGGGGCGCTGCGGATTGGTTCCGCGGCGTCCCCTTTGCGTTGGCGTGTCGGTTATGCCTTACAGCTCGTACAGCGTGGTGAACTTGTCCTGCAGGTAGCTGCAGTAGTAGCGGGCGTCAAAGTCCATGCCGCACGCGCCCTTGATGAGCTCCGGTGCGTCCTTGGCACGGCCCCACTGCCAAATGTGCTCGCCCAGCCAGGCACGGACGGGCGCCAAATCGCCGCTCGCACAGGCACCGGTAAGGTCGACGCCGTCGCGGCACATGGCCGGCACAAACATAGCGTCGTAGGCGCTACCCAGCGCATACGTGGGGAAGTAGCCAAACGAGCCACCGCTCCAGTGCGTATCCTGCAGGCAGCCGTGCGTGTCGTCGGGAACGGGAATGCCCAGGTACTCATCCATAAAGCGATTCCAAAGCGCGGGGATGTCCTTGGCCGTGGCCTCGCCGGCAAACAGCATGCGCTCGATCTCGTAGCGCACCATAACGTGCAGCGGATAAGTGAGCTCGTCCGCCTCGGTGCGGATCAGCGACGGCCGTGCGATGTTCACGGCATGGTAGAGCGTATCCTCGTCCACACTGCCATAGACCTCGGGCGCGTGACGGCGCAGCACCTCGAGCAGCGGGCCCATAAAGGCGCGGCTGCGACCCACGGTGTTCTCGAAAAAGCGGCTCTGGCTCTCGTGGATGCCCATGGAAGTGCCGCCCTCCAGGCGGGTGCGCGCATAGGCAGGATTGACGCCCAGCTCGTACATGGCGTGTCCCGCCTCGTGGATGATGCTGTAGACGTTGGAGATGCAGTCGTCCTCGTAGATGTGCGTCGCGATGCGCGCGTCGCCCACGGCAAAGCCCTCGCTAAACGGGTGCTCGGTAAAGGCAAGCGTGGTGTCGTTCAGGTCCAGGCCGACGAGCTTCATAAGGTCGAAGCTCATGGCGCGCTGGGCGGCCTCGGGCACGCGGGCGTGCAAAAAGTCGGCAGCGGGCTGCTGGCCGCGCTCGCCGATGGCGTGCACGAGCGGCACGACCGTCGCCTTGACCTCATCGCAAAACGCATCGAAGCTCTTGGCGGAAAGGCCGCGCTCGTACTGGTCGAGCCAAACATCGTATGGGTCGCGCTTGGGGTCCATGAGCTCGGCCTGATGCTTAAGTTGGGCGACGATTCTATCCACATAGGGCTCAAAGCTCGCCCAGTCATTGGCCGTCTTGGCCTTGTGCCACACGGCGTCGGCCTCGCAGGTGAGCCTGGTCCAGGCCTCGGCCTCCTCGGTGGGAATGACGCTCGCTTCGCGCTGGTCGCGGCCGAGTACGCGGATCTCGTCGAGCAGCTGCGGGTCGTCGATCTTGCCGCCGGCGACGGTTTCGCGTGCCAGCGAGCGCACAAGTTCGACAGACTTTTCGCTGGTCAGGAGCTTATGATGCTCGCCGGCAAGGGTGCCCATGGCGTCGGCGCGCGCTGCGGCGCCGTTGGCGGGGGCAATGGTCGCGCCGTCAAACTCGGCAATCTTGAGCAGGTACTCGCGGGTCCACAGCTTGCCCTCGAGCTTGCGGAATTTTTTGACGGCCTTATCGACCTTCACGCTTTTGGGCGTCTTGCCCGCTGCGGGCTCGGCCTTCTTATCGTGCTTCTTTCCCATACCATATCCTTGATCTCGCGAACCGAGCGCCACGGATGGGCGCACGGCCAGTTTACACAGCTACCTGCCTTGTACCCAGCACGAACAAAACGGAACGCGGCGATATGCCCAAACAATGTGGTATCCTGTAGCCCAATGCGTTGACGGAGAGGGTTTTGCCCGCCGCGTCGCCGGCAAGAGAGGGAAGGTCATGGGCTGTAAGCCTTCCTGCGGTGGCAAGGGCCAAGCGTTCACTCCCGAGCAGCGACCTCAACGGGCACGCGGCCGGCGGCGGCGATGTCCCCAGTAGGGAAGCCGTGAGCCTCGCGACAAGGGGCAAAGAGTGGGCGCGGCGGGCCAGACATCCGCCGGGTCAAACAAGGTGGTACCGCGGAATTCAACCGTCCTTGGGCAATGCACATGCCCGAGGACGGTTTTTTGTTACCGGACCGGGCCGCGTTTTCGCAACGTCAGACGGCGGCAGCCGCCTCGGCAAGCGGGGAGCGCGAGAGACGAAAGGGAAGACATGAGTCTGATTGATGATCTGGTCAAACTCGAGGAAGAGGCCAAGGAGCTCGTCGCAGGCGCCGACGACGCCGCAAAGCTCGAGGCCGCGCGCGTTGAGCTGCTCGGCCGCAAGGGCCGCATCACCGGCCTGATGCGCATGATGGGCAAGCTCGCCCCCGAGGATCGTCCCGTGATGGGCAAGCGCGCCAACGAGATGCGCCAGCTGATCGAGGGCATGCTCGACGAGCGCACCACCGAGATGAAGGCCGCCGCCCTCAAGCACGCACTCGAGCACGAGGCCGTCGACATCACGTTACCGGGTATCCGTCCGCAGATCGGCCACCAGCACCTGATCAAGCAGATCATCGAGGAGGCCGAGGACATCTTCTGCGGCATCGGCTACACCGTCGAGTCTGGCCCCATGGTCGACACCTCCTATTACAACTTCACCGCGCTCAACGCCCCCATGGATCACCCGAGCCGCTCGGCCCGCGATACCTTCTATGTGGTCGACAACAACCCCGGCAGCGTCGCGCACCCCGAGGCTCACGCCCACGGCGAGTCCGACGTGCTGCTGCGCACCCAGACCTCGGGCGTGCAGATCCACACCATGGAGTCGCAGAAGCCGCCCATCTACATGATCTGCCCGGGCACCGTCTACCGTCCCGACACGGCCGACGCCTGCCACCTGCCGCAGTTCAACCAGATCGAGGGCCTGGTCGTCGACGAGGGCATCACCTTTGGCGATCTTAAGGGCACGCTCGACTACTTTGTTAAGTGCATGTTTGGCGAGGACCGCAAGACGCGTTACCGCCCGCACTTCTTCCCCTTCACCGAGCCGAGCTGCGAGGTAGACGTGAGCTGCCACGTGTGCGGCGGCAAGGGCTGCAACTTCTGCAAGCACAGCGGCTGGATCGAGATTCTGGGCTGCGGCATGGTCGACCCCAACGTCCTGATTAACTGCGGCATCGACCCCGAGAAGTACACCGGCTTCGCCTTTGGTATTGGCGCCGAGCGCGTCGCGGCCCTGCGCTACGACCTGCCCGACCTGCGCACGCTCATGACAGGCGATATGCGCTTCCTGAACCAATTTTAGGCTGCGGCTTGCCCAAGCACGGCACCTCGGCGCTCATTCGTCGCTTGCGTACCAAAGTACGCGGCGCTCCTCTTTCGGGCCGATCTGCCGCACTTGGACAACCCTCGCTTTGTAAGGAATGTTCACAAAGTTGAAGTTTCCACCTGCATCTCTTCGCAGGCTTTCAGTATGAAAGGAGAGCTAGATGCGTGTTTCTTACGACTGGCTCAAGACCATGATCGATATTCCGGAGGATCCCAAGACCCTTTCGGACGAATATATCCGTACCGGCACCGAGGTCGAGGCGATCGACACCGTGGGCGAGTCCTTCGACCACGTGGTGACCGCCAAGGTGCTCACCAAGACCCCGCACCCCGATAGCGACCATATGTATGTGTGCTCGGTCGACGTGGGCGACAAGAACCTCGACGCCGACGGCAACCCCGCTCCGCTGCAGATCGTCTGCGGCGCGCAGAACTTCGAGGCCGGCGACCACATCGTCACGGCCATGATTGGCGCTGTCCTGCCCGGCGACGTCAAGATCAAGAAGAGCAAGCTTCGCGGCGTCGTGTCCATGGGCATGAACTGCTCCGCGCGCGAGCTCGGCCTGGGCGGCGACCACTCCGGCATCATGATCCTGCCCGAGGATACGCCCTGCGGCATGCCGTTTGCCGAGTACGTGGGCTCGAGCGATACCGTGCTTGACTGCGAGATCACGCCCAACCGTCCCGATTGCCTGTCCATGATCGGCATGGCCCGCGAGACCGGCGCCATCTTCGACCGCGATTTCCACGTTGAGCTGCCTGCCATCAAGGCCGAGACCGGCCGCGCGACCGACGACGAGCTTTCGGTCGAGATTGCCGACGAGGGCCTGTGCGACCGCTACGTCGCCCGCATCGTGCGCAACGTGAAGGTCGGCCCCTCGCCCGACTGGATGGTCAAGCGCCTCAACGCCCTGGGCGTGCGCCCGCACAACAACATTGTCGATATCACCAACTACGTGATGATGCTCACCGGTCAGCCGCTGCACGCCTTTGACCTGGACACCTTTGCCGAGCGCGATGGCCGCCGTCGTGTGGTGGTCCGCGCCGCCCAGCAGGATGAGAAGTTCACGACGCTCGACGGCGAGGAGCGCACGCTCGACGCCGGCATGGGTCTCATCACCGACGGCGAGCGCCCCGTGGCGCTGGCCGGCGTTATGGGCGGCATGGATTCCGAGATCGAGGACGACACCGTCGATGTGATGGTCGAGAGTGCCTGCTTCAACGCCGGTCGCACCTCGCACACCAGCCGCGACCTGTCCCTGATCTCCGACGCCTCCATTCGCTTTGAGCGCCAGGTTGACGAGACCGGCTGCGTGGACGTCGCCAACGTTGCCTGCGCGCTCATCGAGGAGATCGCCGGCGGCGAGGTTGCTCCCGGCTATGTCGACGTTTTCCCTGCGCCCAAGACTATCGACAGCATCAAGCTGCGCCTGGCCCGCGTGCATGCCATCTGCGGTGCCGACATCGAGCCCGAGTTTATCGAGCGTTCGCTCACCCGCCTGGGCTGCACCGTCGAGCGCGACGGCGATGACTTCATGGTCACCCCGCCGAGCTTCCGTCCCGACCTGCCGCGCGAGATCGACCTGATCGAGGAGGTCCTGCGCCTGTGGGGCATGGGCCGTGTGACGGCGACCATCCCGGCTGCCAAGAACCACATCGGCGGCCTGACCCGCGAGCAGAAGCTCACCCGCAAGGTCGGCGAGATCCTGCGCGCCTGCGGCCTCAACGAGACCACGACTTTCGGCTTTGCCGCCCCGGGCGACCTGGAGAAGATCGGTATGTCCACCGAGGGTCGCGGTTGCCCCGTGGTGCTCATGAACCCGCTGGTAGCCGAGCAGACCGAGATGCGTCGTTCGCTGTTGCCGGGCCTGCTGCAGTCCGTGGCCTATAACGAGGCCCACGGCACGCCCAACGTGCACCTGTACGAGGTCGGCAGCCTGTTCCACGGTCGCGAGAACGCCAGCCTGCCCAAGGAGACCAAGTCCGTGGCGGGCGTGCTCTCGGGCCAGTGGAGCGAGCAGTCCTGGAACATGAAGTACCGCAAGCTGCGTTTCTTCTTTGGCAAGGGCATTGTCGAGGAGCTGCTCGCCCAGCTGCGCATCGAGAAGGTTCGCTTCCGTCCCGTCGAGGGCGAGGGCTACGCTTTCTTGCAGCCGGGTCGTGCGGCCGAGGTTCTGTCCGGCGGCACCGTACTGGGCTGGGTCGGCGAGATTCACCCCGAGGCGCGCGAGGCGATGGGCATCGATGAGGTCGTCGTTGCCTTTGAGCTCGATCTGGACAAGCTGATCAAGGGCGCCCGCAATCAGGAGAACTACCGCGAGTTCTCGCAGTACCCGGCTGTTGAGCATGACCTTGCTATCGTGGTCGACAATGCTGTGACCTGCGAGGATCTTGAGCGCCGCATTACCAGCGCCGGCGGCAAGCTGCTCGAGGGCGTGCGCCTGTTCGACGTCTACCGCGATCCCATCCGCATCGGAGCGGGCAAGAAGTCCATGGCCTTTGCGCTTACGTATCGCTCCGACGACCACACGCTCACCAGCGAAGAGGTCGAGAAGGCGCACCAGAAGATCGTCACCAAGGTATGCAAGGGCGTAAACGGCGAGGTCCGCGGATAGGGCTTGCGCTGGGGTATGGGTCAGCGGTGGTTGCCGCCGAGTCTTACGTGACCGCTATGCTCGATATAAGGCACCGTTGAGCCTTCATATATGACACGCGCATTACATAACGGCGTGCTGCTTTGTCGGCAGTGCGCCGTTTTGCTATGATAGCCCGCGGCGTGTTACGAATCTTACAATGCGTAACACTGACAAGGTGATTTAAGCGGCGTTGCAATTCTGTGCGCCGATAACCGGGAGGCGCCCATGCACATTCCAGATAATTATCTGTCCCCGCAGACGGATGCCGTCATGGCAGTGGCAATGGTGCCCGTTTGGGTCCACTGCATCAAAAAGGTGCGTGCCACGCTCGATCGCGAGCACATGGCTTTCCTGGGCATCTGCGCCGCATTTTCCTTCTTGCTCATGATGTTCAACGTGCCGCTGCCCGGCGGCACCACGGGTCACGCCGTCGGCGGCGCGCTCATCGCGCTGCTGCTGGGCCCGGAGGCCGCGGCCATTGCTGTCTCGGTCGCGCTGGCGCTACAGGCACTACTGTTTGGCGACGGCGGCATCCTGTCCTTTGGCGCCAACTGCTTTAACATGGCCTTCGTGCTGCCGTTTGCCGCTGCTATCGTGTTCCGTGCGCTCAACAGCCGTCTGCACGACAAGAGCTGGGGCACCTCGGTTTCGGCCATCGTAAGCGGCTGGGTCGGCCTGTGCCTGGCGGCCCTGTGCGCGGCAATCGAGTTTGGTATTCAGCCGATGCTCTTTACCAACGCTTCGGGCGCGCCGCTGTACTGCCCCTTCCCGTTGTCTATTGCCATTCCTGCCATGATGATCCCGCATATGCTGGTTGCCGGCGTGGTCGAGGGCGTGGCGACGGCTGCGATTTACGGTTTCATTAAGAAGACGGCGCCGAGCGTTATCGTCGGGCCCGAGGCCGTCGATGGCCAGCTTGCTGCCGAGGGCGCTGCTGCCAAGAAGACCTCGCTGGTCCCCACACTCATCCTGGTTGCCGTGCTTGTCGTGGCCACGCCGCTGGGCCTGCTGGCCACGGGTGACGCCTGGGGTGAGTGGGACGCCGAGGGCGCCGCGACCGCCGTTCAGGAGGCTGGTGACAACAGTCTGCAGACTTCGGTCGGCCTCGATACCCCGACCTTTGCCGACGCTCTGCCCACGGGCGATTATCTGCAGGCCTATTCCGAGGAGCAGGGTCTTGGCTTTGCCGGCCAGGCCGCGATGTATATTCTTTCGGGCGTGATTGGCGTGGCGGTGCTCACCATCGCATTCCGTCTGATTTCGCTGACGGTCAAGGAAAGCGGTGCTCATGGCAATAGCCAAGCTGCCTAGCTGGCTTGCGGCCGAGGAGCGATACGAGCCCGCGGGGGTTCGGCATCGAGTGATGCAAAAGAATGTCCTGCACCTGGCGAGCCTGCTTGAGCGGGTTCGCCTGGGTGGAGGCGCGCACGAGGGCGGGTCGATGGTCGACCGCGCCCTTTCTTGCGTTTCGGCTCCGGTGCGCCTGGTGGGGATGTTCGTTTGCGTCCTGTGCGTGTGTCTGACGCAGAGCCCGCTGTACCTCATGCTGATGGCGGCTATCGCACTGGTGCTCGTTGCCGTGCGCCCCGTACGCGGACTGCGGGCAACCTTTGTGCCGGCGCTTGGCGCTGCGGGGCTCGCGGTGGTTCTGGCGCTGCCCGCCTTGCTGCTGGACGCTTCTGCCGCGGGCGCCATGCTCAAGATTGCGCTCAAGACCTTCATTAATGTGTCGCTAGTGCTGGGCGTTTCGTGGACCCTCACGTGGAGCCGCATGTCGGCGTCGCTCAAGATGCTGCATCTACCCGACGAAGTTATCTTTACGTTTGATATGGCGCTCAAGCACATCGAGGTGCTGGGTCGCACGGCGCACAATCTGTGCGAATCGGTCATGCTGCGCAGCGTGGGTCGTGCGCCTGCGGGTTTTTCGCGCACCGACTCGCTGGCGGGTATCATGGGCATGACGTTTATCAAGGCGATGGAATGCAGCCGCGCGATGGACGAGGCTATGCTTTGCCGCGGCTTTGCCGGTGCGTATCCGGCGCCCGCGCGTGTCGGGTTTGGCTGGCGCGATGCGGTCTATGCGGCCGGCGTGGCGCTGCTGGCAGTGTTGTGCGCCGTGCTGTAGACGCTGCTGGTTTCGACTGGGGATGCAAATAGGGAAGGGCGACGTTTTGACGATCGATATGAATAGTGCGGCGGGCACGAACGGCGCGCGCGCCGAGGCCATGCCGCTCATCGAGCTGCGCGACGTGGTGTTCTCCTATGCGGGGCATACGGTTGTCGATGGTGTGTCGCTGCAGGTCGATCGTGGTGAACTCGTTGCCCTGCTCGGTCCCAACGGCTGCGGCAAGACGACGATCATGCGCCTTATCAACGGCCTTGAGCTCGCGGACGCAGGGGCATACCTGTTCGACGGGCATGTGATCGATGCGGCGTTTCTAAAGGATTCCGCGGCTGCTCAGCGTTTTCATCAGCGCGTGGGCTTTGTGTTCCAGAATGCCGATGCCCAGCTCTTTTGCGCTACGGTGGGCGAGGAAGTTGCTTTTGGTCCCGCGCAGATGGGGCTGCCGGCAGACGAGCTCGAGCGCCGCGTGCGCGATGCCATGGAACTGTTCCAGGTTACCGATCTGGTCGATGCCTCGCCTTATCAGCTTTCGGGCGGGCAAAAGAAGCGTGTTGCGCTGGCTGCCGTCGTGTCGATGAACCCCGATATCCTGGTGCTCGACGAGCCTACCAATGGACTTGACGAGGACTCTTGCGACATCGTGGTCAACTTCCTGCTGGCCTATGTTGCTGCCGGTAAGACGGTCTTGATGAGTACACATCATCAGGATTTGGTGCGACGCCTGGGTGCCCGCGCCATCTATATCGATCGATACCACCATGTGGTCGAGGCACCTTCGCCGTCGTATGGAACCGAAAGCGGTGCTACGGACTAGTTGCTGCGTAGAGCGTGCGTAGCCGCCCGCGCGGCTTTGCCGTGATGGTATAGTTATCCAGGTTTTTATGGGGGTGGCTATGCCAAGCTGGAACATTCATATCGCTCAGACGGAGCGTTTGCTGGAGCGCACCGGTGCGCTTGCCAATAGCGTGCGCGACCGCAATGCCTTTTTGTTTGGCTGCGTGGTTCCGGATATCTTCGTGGGCTATATGGTCCCTGGCATCGCCGATCCCATCCCGTACCGCATTACGCACTTTGCCAAGCCTGAGCCCATCCCTAAGCCTCGTGAGCATGAGTTCTGGGATACCTATGTGGCACCGTTGCTTAATAGTTCGCCCACCGGTGCGCCGGCCGCAGCGACCTCGATTATCGAGGAACGCGAGCGACTGAACCGCGTGCACTATCCCCAGCGTTACAAGGATGCCGAGCCGGTTGCCGGTCCCGGCACCTGTGAGTTCTCGCTTGCGTCCGAAGATGTGGCGCAGTCGCTGCTCGATTTAACACTGGGCGTCTGGTCGCATCTGGTGGCCGATACCGTATGGAATACGCGCGTGAATCAGTACCTGGAGGCGCACGGCGGCAAGCCATGTGAGGAGTTCCGCATTAAAAAGCAAGGCGACTTTGACTGGTTTGGCAAGACGCTCGGCATTGTTTCCATCCCGCGTGCGACCGATCGCCTGTATACCGCCGCGACGCGTTTTGGGCAGTATCCCATCCATAAAGAATATGTGCTCAAGACCATCGGCGTTATGCACGAGATTGTACGCGAAAACCCCGGCGAGCCCGATCATCCGCCGTATCGCCTGCTAACTGAGGAGTTCTTCGACTCAACGTTTACCGAGGTCATCGAGCTGACCGAGGCAGGCTTTGCGGCTCGCGTTGCTGCTTCTGACGTTCCGGCAGTCCCCCTGATCGCTAGCTGCTAGCCGGCCGGCTTTACGGAGAACAGTTCATCCCAATTGACCAACAGCTCCCGTCGCAGGCGTCTTCGGTGGTGCGCTCGGCATCGGAGAGGCTTGCGACTGAACGCAAATCGATGAGGCGGCATATGAAGAAGGTCTTAAAAAAGCCCGGAAGGCAATGCCTTCCGGGCCCTTTGCAATGCAAATCTGCTTGCAAGTGCGATTTAGCGCACCTGAGCGACGTAAGCGACGTTGGTCGAGGAGACCTTGTCCTCGAGCTGGACGCTCATGCGGGGATCGCCGGCGGTAGCGACGGTCAGGTCGCCGGCCTCGACGTAGCCGAGCTCCTTGGCGGTCTCGATCGCCTTGACGATCGTGCCGTTGACGGTGCCCTGGGTAATCTCGGCCTGGTGCGGGATAACGCCCCAGTACATGATCATCTGCTGGACGGCCCACTCGTGGCGGGAGAATGCGCAGATCGGCATGTTGGGACGGAAGTGCGAGATCAGGCGAGCGGTACGACCGGTGGTCGTCGGCACGGTGATGCACTTGGCGCCAACGGTGGTAGCCATGTTCACAGCGGACATACCCACAACGTTGTTGACGACGCGGGTGCCGTGAGCGTCAGCCGGAACCTCGAGCGGAGCGTGGGCCGGGAGGTACTTCTCGGTCTCGAGAGCGATGCTGGCCTGCATCTTAACGGCCTCGACCGGGTACTTACCGGCAGCGGACTCGCCGGACAGCATAACGGCGTCGGTGCCGTCGTAAATGGCGTTAGCAACGTCGGCAACCTCGGCGCGCGTCGGGCGCGGGTTCTGCTGCATGGAGTCGAGCATCTGCGTAGCGGTGATAACGGGCTTGTAGGCCGCGTTGCACTTGGCGATGATCTCCTTCTGGATGTGGGGAACGAGCTCGGGCTTGATCTCGATGCCCAGGTCGCCACGGGCGACCATGATGCCGTCGGAAGCCTCGAGGATCTCGTCGAAGTTCTCGACGCCCAGGGCGCACTCGATCTTCGGGAAGATCGTCACGTGCTCGCCGCCGTTCTCGCGGCAAAGCTCGCGGATGCCGCGGACGGACTCGCCGTCACGGATGAAGGAAGCGGCGATGTAGTCGATGTTCTCGGTCAGGCCAAAGAGGATGTCCTGACGATCGCGCTCGGTGATGGCGGGCAGCGAGATGTTGACGTTGGGCATGTTGACGCCCTTGCGCTCGCCGATCAGGCCGTCGTTCTTAACGACGCAGGTCATGTCCTGGCCGTCGACGGACTCGACCTCGAGGGCAACCAGGCCGTCATCGATCAGGATGAGGGAGCCCTTCTCGACCTCGGAGGGCAGAGCCAGGTAATCGAGGGAGATGTGCTCAGCGGTGCCGTGGAAATCCTCGGACGTGGGCTGAGCGGTGACGACGATCTTGTCGCCGGTCTTGACGGCAACCTTCTTGCCATCGACCAAAAGGCCGGTGCGGACCTCGGGGCCCTTGGTGTCGAGCAGGATGCCGACGGGCATGCCGAGCTCCTTGGAAATACGGCGGACGCGCTCGATGCGACCGTGGTGCTCGTCGTAGGAGCCGTGCGAGAAGTTAAAACGGGCGACGTTCATGCCCGCCTTGATCATCTCGCGGATGGTCTCGTCGCTATCGCAGGCGGGACCCATGGTGCATACAATCTTGGTGCGCTTGTACATTCAGACCTCCATCTGACATCGTCTTGCGCTGATAGATAAACCATAAGAAATAAAACTGAGATGATTATAACGAAATGCCGACCGAATACCCCAAAAAATCGACCGTATGCCGAATTAGAAGTTCATTTTTTGCGGAAAAACGGTATACGCAAAAACTTTACCAACCGTTCTAACCGCTGCTATCTGGGCGATATTTCAGTCTGACGATGCGCCGAAGAAAAAACGTTTTATCAATGTTGAGCATCACACTGTCTGCACCGTTGCGCCTGTGCCGTGTTTCCAGATGGAATGTTTTGGCTAGACGCGTCGCTTTGGGGTACCATAGCTCCACTATCAACTGCCGCTCAGCACGGCAGCCTTGATGAGCCCTTGCCCTTCTCCTGGGAATTATGATCGGGCATCAATCTGCTGAGTGGCCCGAATCCCAGGAGGGGACTCTATATGCAAAAGGAATACCTGTCCGCCGCGGCGGAGGTGCTCAGCGACCAAGGTGTCGATGAGAACCTCGGCCTGAGCAACGGCGAGGCGTCGGCGCGCCTTGCCAAGACAGGCCCTAACAAGCTCGAGGAAGCCGAGAAGACGCCGCTGTGGAAGCGTTTCTTTGAGCAGATGGCCGACCCTATGGTCATCATGCTGATCGTTGCCGCCGTCATCAGCGCGCTCACGGGCATGGTCAAGGGCGAGGCGGACTTTGCCGATGTCGCCATTATCATGTTCGTCGTTATCGTCAACTCGGTGCTGGGCGTGGTCCAGGAAGCCAAGAGCGAGGAGGCCCTCGAGGCCCTGCAGGAAATGAGCGCGGCGCAGTCCAAGGTGCTGCGCGACGGCAAGCTCGTGCATCTGCCGAGCGCCGAGCTCGTGCCCGGCGACGTCCTCATGCTCGAGGCGGGCGACTCCGTCCCGGCCGACTGCCGCGTCCTCGAGAGCGCCACGATGAAGATCGAAGAGGCCGCACTGACCGGCGAGTCCGTGCCGGTCGAGAAGCACGCCAACGTGATTGAGCTTGCCGCGGGCACCGACGACGTGCCGCTCGGCGACCGCAAGAACATGTGCTACATGGGCTCCACCGTGGTGTACGGCCGCGGTCGCGCCGTCGTGGTCGGTACCGGCATGAACACCGAGATGGGCAAGATCGCTGGCGCCCTGGCCGAGGCCAAGGAAGAGCTCACGCCGCTGCAGGTGAAGCTCGCCGAGCTCAGCCGTATTCTTACCATTATGGTTATCGTCATCTGCGTCGTGATCTTTGGCGTCGACATCATCCGTCACGGCGTGGGTAACGTCCTTACCGACCCGACTGCCCTGCTCGACACCTTTATGGTCGCCGTCTCGCTCGCCGTCGCCGCCATCCCCGAGGGCCTGGTCGCCGTCGTGACCATCGTCCTTTCGCTCGGCGTGACCAAGATGGCCAAGCGCCAGGCGATTATCCGCAAGCTTTCTGCTGTCGAGACGCTCGGCTGCACGCAGACCATCTGCTCGGACAAGACCGGCACGCTCACCCAGAACAAGATGACCGTCGTCAAGCACGAACTTGCTGCGCCCAAGGAGAAGTTCTTGGCCGGCATGGCGCTGTGCTCCGATGCCCAGTGGGACGAGGAACTGGGCGAGGCCGTGGGCGAGCCGACCGAGTGCGCGCTCGTCAACGATGCCGGCAAGGCTGGTCTTACTGGCCTGACTGCCGAGCACCCGCGCGTGGGCGAGGCCCCGTTCGACTCGGGCCGTAAGATGATGTCCGTGGTCGTCGAGACCCTGGACGGCGAGTACGAGCAGTACACCAAGGGCGCGCCCGACGTGGTGATCGGCCTGTGCACCCATATCTACGAGGGCGATAAGGTCGTCCCCCTGACCGAGGAGCGTCGCGCCGAGCTCGTGGCAGCCAACAAGGCCATGGCCGACGAGGCCCTGCGCGTGCTGGCACTGGCGAGCCGTACCTACACCGAGGTTCCCGCCGACTGCAGCCCCGCTGCGCTCGAGCATGACATGGTCTTCTGCGGCCTGTCCGGCATGATTGACCCGGTCCGCCCCGAGGTGGCCGACGCTATCCGCGAGGCGCACGACGCCGGCATCCGCACTGTCATGATTACGGGCGACCACATCGACACCGCCGTGGCCATCGCCAAGCAGCTGGGCATCGTCGCCGATCGCAGCCAGGCCATCACCGGTGCCGACCTCGACCGCATGAGCGACGAGGAGCTCGACGCGCACATCGAGGACTACGGCGTGTACGCTCGCGTTCAGCCCGAGCACAAGACCCGCATCGTCGAGGCCTGGAAGTCGCGCGACCAGATCGTGGCCATGACGGGCGACGGCGTCAACGACGCCCCGTCCATCAAGCGCGCCGACATCGGCGTTGGCATGGGCATCACCGGTACCGATGTCACCAAGAACGTCGCCGACATGGTGCTTGCCGACGACAACTTCGCCACCATCATCGGTGCCTGCGAAGAGGGCCGTCGCATCTACGACAACATCCGCAAGGTCATCCAGTTCCTGCTTTCGGCCAACCTTGCCGAGGTCTTCTCGGTGTTTATCGCCACGCTCATCGGCTTTACCATCTTCCAGCCGGTGCAGCTGCTGTGGGTGAACCTGGTCACCGACTGCTTCCCCGCGCTCGCGCTGGGCATGGAGGATGCCGAGGGCGACATCATGAAGCGCAAGCCGCGCAACGCCAAGGACGGCGTCTTTGCCGGCAATATGGGTCTGGACTGCGTTGTCCAGGGCCTGATCATCACCGTGCTGGTGCTGGCGAGCTTCTTTGTGGGCGTGTACTTTGACATGGGCTACATCCACATCGCCGATATGATCGCCGGCAATGCCGACGAGGAAGGCGTGATGATGGCGTTCATCACGCTCAACATGGTCGAGATCTTCCACTGCTTCAATATGCGCAGCCGTCGTGCGTCGCTGTTTAGCATGAAGAAGCAGAACAAGTGGCTTTGGGCTTCGGCTGCGCTGGCGCTGGTGCTGACGGTTATCGTGACCGTGCAGCCGACGCTTGCCGAGATGTTCTTTGGCCCCGTGACGCTTGAGCTCAAGGGCGTTGTCGCCGCCCTGGGCCTTGCCTTCCTGATCATTCCGCTGATGGAGATCTACAAGGCGATCATGCGCGCGGTCGAGAAGGAGTAACGTTCCTGTCCGGGCCCGACCGCCTGCGGGGTTTCCACGGGCACGTCCTCGCCGCTTTGCGGCTGCGGGATGTGCCCTTAGGAAACCCCTCCCGGCGGGCGGGCCCTGCGGTGTCCTTGCTGCTTTTCTCCCGCGCGGATGAAAAAGGGCTGAGGGAAAGTGTGTGAGTCGGTCGAGCGGTTGCTCGACCGACTCTTTTTTGTGGGTAAAATACCTGCTCAGTTGTGATTTTGGGTGCTGGGAGGCATTTGTGGGCAAGGCTAAGGCTAAGGCGAAGAAAAAGACGACGGGGGCGCGGGCTAAGCGCGACCGTCGTCGGAAGCTCGCGACCGAAGCCCCTGCATCTGCTGAGGAGCTGCTGGCAAGCGTACCGGGGCTTGACGCGTTACAGGATGTTCCGGCGTTCGATGACCTGCCGGTCGATGCGGCTCAGCAGGCTGCATTTGACGACTTTTGCGCACAGGCCGAGGAGCCCGAGCAGATGCAGCTCGGTGCCGTGGTGCGCCTGGACCGCGGGTTTCCGCTGGTGGCAACTGCCGACGACACGTTTCGTGCCGAGCATGCCGTAGGGTTTGCCAAGTCGCGTGGCGAGGACGAGGTCTTGCTGCCCGCCGTGGGCGACCGCGTGGCGGTTCGCCGTGCTCCCGGGCACGACATGGGCGTGATCGAGTGCGTACTGCCGCGCCGTACGAGCTTTGAACGTTGGCGTGGCCGTGCCCGCGGTGAGCGCCAGGTGCTCTGCTCCAACGTTGACAGCGTGCTGATCGTGCAGGCGCTCGGCGCCGGCGAGGTGCTGCTCGATCGTGTGGCGCGCTCACTGGTGTTGGCGCTCGATTGCGATGCCGAGCCGGTGGTGGTGCTCACCAAGGCCGACCGCTGCGAGGCCGATGAGCTCGAGCGCGATCTGGACCGCGTGCGCCGTCTGGTGGGTCCGGGCGTGCGCGTGATCGTGACGTCTTCTGCTGAGGGCCTCGGCCTGGACGAGGTGCGCGCCTGCGTGCCGGCTGGGAGCTGTGCCATGATCTTGGGCGAGTCGGGCGCCGGCAAGTCGACGCTGCTCAACGCGCTACTGGGCCACGATGCGCTGGCCACTGGCGGCGTGCGCGAGCGTGATGACCAGGGCCGCCACACTACGGTTGCGCGCGTGATGGTGGCACTGCCGGGCGACGCCGGCGTGATCGCCGATGCCCCGGGCCTGCGCAGCCTACCGCTCGTGGGTCACGAGCGGGGTCTGGCGCGCGCCTTCCCCGAGATTGTCGAGGCATCGCGCGCGTGCCGATTTGGCGATTGCACGCATACCCATGAGCCGGGTTGCGCCGTTCGCGAGGCCGAGGACGCCGGGCAGATCGACAGCCTGCGTCTGGAAACGTTCCAAAACCTGGCGTCATCCATGCGCGTGAGCGCCCAAATGCTCGATCCCGATGTCCATCTGTAATTGATTTTTCCTATGACAGCCGTCTCCCAACTGTTCGGGAGACGGCTTTTTTGCTGCGGAAAAGCCTTGAAGCATGCAGTTTGCTGACGTGCTGACCAAAACCTTGCCATGAGCTTGACGGGCTGGTCAGCTTTTGGTCGGCGATTGGTTTGACATCGAAAACCAAGATCGCGATTGCGCCGCTTTGCACTCTGACCGCCCAGACAATGGTGGTACGGGCATTCGCCCGGCACTGCCATGAGAGGAGCGGCCGTGAACAAGAGCAAGCGCATCGCCATCAGTCTGGTCGCGGGCGTGCTCGCTGCTCTGCTCTGCATGGTTTACGGCTCGTCGATCCGCTCGCAAGCCGAACGGGTCCAGGCTGAGACCTTGGCCAAGTACGGTGGCGATCGCGTCGAGGTATGCGTCGCGGCGCGCGATATCGATGTGGGCGAGACCCTCGATGAGACCAATGTCATAACCCAGGAATGGCTGACGAGCCTGTTGCCGCGTGACGCGGCGACCGAGCTGCGCCAGGTGCGCGGCGACGTGACGACTTCGCGTATTCCCAAAAACGCCGTGATCTGCAATGTCTACACCAAGGCCGAGAGCCACAAGCTCGAGGTGCCTAAGGGCAAGGTTGCCGTTTCGGTGGCGGTCGATGCCGAGCACTCGGTCGGCGGTGCTACAGGCGTGGGCAGCTACGTGGATGTGTATGTGCAAAAAGACGGCGTAACCGATCGACTGTGCGGCGCGCACGTGATCGATACCAGTGAGGATTCCGGTGCCACGCGCGAGGGCAAGATCGAATGGGTGACGCTGGCGGCTGACCCCGAAGACGTCAAGGAACTGCTGGGAGCCTCGGGCAAGGGAACGGTCAGCTTGACGATTCCCGCCACGGCGCGCGGCAAAAAGAGCGGAGGCGACGAGTGATGAAGGCGATCTGGCTTGCGTGCTGCGCGTGCGGCGATTACGGGCTGTTGCAGCGGGAAGTCGAGGGCCGTGATGCGGGTGCACAGGTGCTTCGCGTGGGTGACCTGGACGGGCTGATTTCCATGGCGCGGGCGTTTCCGTCGCGCCGCGGGGCTGCCATCATCGCGGCGTCTCTGTTTGATATCGAAGATGTGCGCAAGACTGTTGCGCGCCTGACGGCCGAAGGCCGCGTGAGTCGCGTGGTCGTGTTGATAGAAGCACTCGATCCGTCGGATATCGAGGGACTGTTTCGCGCGGGGGCGACCGAGGTCATCGCTGCGCACAGCATATGCGGCAACGGGCGCGCGGGCGAGGGAGCGGTTGATTCCGATCGGCGCATGACGATTGAGCCCGATGCTTTTGTTGATAGGGAACCCGGGGCGCCTCGCGCTACAAGAGGCCCGCGTGTTGATGATTATGGAAAAGCGGAAGCCGAGCATGGTCGGCGCCCCCGGAACCCCCTTGTATACGATGACGCTGGAGGGCCGGCACAGCATGCTGGCGACTCCCCGGCTGTAGATATGGGATACGTGCACGGCGTGAATCTGGCGGATGAACTCGACGAAGTTGAGGGCTTTGCCGGGTGCGGCGAGTTGTCGCTGATGCAGCATGAGCAGATTACACAGAACGAGCCTGCCTCGCAGACCGAACAGGCTGCCATGCCGGCTTGGACGCAGCGCGTGGTTGCGGCGGGGGAGACGGGGACGCTGTCACCGACGCCCGCCCCGCCGTCTCCGATGCCGCCGGCAGACGCTGCCGCTTCGCCGCATCGAGCTCCGGTCATCTGCGCCATTTCGGGTTCGGGCGGTTGCGGCAAGTCGACGATCGTTGCCACCATGGCACACGCATCGTCGCTGTTGGGCTTGCGTGCCGCCGTGCTCGACCTGGACCTGATGTTTGGAAACCTTTACGACTTGTTAGGCGTCGATGCTCCGCGAGATATGGCGGCACTTATCGAGCCGTCGGCGGCGGGCGCGCTTGCCGAGCCGGATATCGTGGCCGCATCGATGCGCGTGGCGCCGGGCGTTACGCTCTGGGGTCCCGTCGCGGCGCCCGAGCAAGCCGAGCTCATGGCACGTCCGGTGGAGCTACTGCTTGATGTTCTGCGTCGCGAATCCGACGTGGTCTTTATCGATACCTCGGTCTTTTGGGGCGATGCCGTGGCGGCTGCGGTGGCGGCGAGCGACCGTTGCCTGGTCGTTGGCGATGCGGCGGTGTCGTCCGCGACATCGGCATCGCGCGTCATTGAACTGGCAAGTCGAGTAGGTGTGCCGCGCACGCGCATGAGCGCTGTGTTCAACCGGTTCGGTGCGCGCGGGGCAGACGAGGACGTCGCCATGCGCTTTGAGATTGCCTGCGCGTTGAGCTCCAAGATTCGTATCGCCGATGGCGGGCAGGATCTCGCCGCGCTCATGGCGTTTGGGCGCGCTGACGAGGCGGTGGGGCAGACCAGCGCTTTCGCGACCAGCGTGCGCGAGGCCACGCGCGAGATGCTCGTGGAACTGGGGTGTGCCGTCGGCCCTTGGAGCGATATGGTCGCCGACCGTGCAACGCGTGCCGAGCGTCCGCGTATCCGCCTTCCCTGGTCGCGCGAGGGTGATCAGCGATGAGCCTGCAAACAAGGATTAAGGCTGCCGGCGCTGCAGCGGCGGCAGCGCCTGTAGATGCGGGGCGTCGCCGCGCGGTGAAACGACGTACCAAGCGCGCCGTGATGGACCGCATGGGTTACGACGAAGTGGCGCGTATCAGCGCCTATATCGACCCGGCACTTGCCCGCTCGGAATTGCGTCCCGCGGTGGAGGCGGCGCTCAACGTGGAGGAAGCGACCGACCTGGCGACGCCCGAGCGCGAGACCATCATCGACGAGATTTTGGATGACGTGGTGGGCTTGGGACCGTTGCAGCCGCTCATCGAGGATGACACCGTTACCGAGATCATGATCAACGGCTGCCGCTCGGCTTTCTTTGAACGTGGCGGCGTCTTGTACCCCATCGAGCATGCGTTTGAGGATGATGAGCAGATCCGTGTGCTTATCGACCGCATCATCTCGCCACTTGGCCGTCGTATCGACGAGCGCAGCCCCATCGTCAACGCCCGCCTCAAAACGGGCTATCGCGTCAACGCGGTGATCCCGCCTGTGGCGATTGACGGACCGATTCTCACCATCCGAAAGTTCTCGGACCGCATCTGCTCGCTGGACGAGCTTGTGGGGCTGGGGTCGCTGCCGCTTTGGTATGCGCAGCTGCTGTCGTGCGCGGTGTCGCTGCGACAGGACCTGGCGGTTGCGGGAGGCACGGGATCTGGTAAGACCACCCTGCTCAACGCGTTGTCATGCGAGATTTCCACCGGCGAGCGCATCGTGACGATCGAGGACTCTGCCGAGCTCAAGTTTGCGCATCATCCGCACGTGGTGCGCCTAGAGGCGCGCGAGGCTTCAATTGAGGGTGAGGGTGCGGTGACGATTCGCGACCTAGTAACTAATGCCCTGCGCATGCGCCCCGACCGCATCGTGGTGGGCGAGGTGCGTGGTGCCGAGTGCTGCGACATGTTGCAGGCCATGAACACGGGCCACGACGGGTCGCTCACCACACTTCATGCGGGCTCAGAACAGGAGGCCGTGGTGCGTCTGACGTTGCTTGCACGTTATGGCATCGATCTGCCGAGCGAGCTCATCGAGGAGCAGATTGCCATGGCGCTCGACGGCATCGTGATGTCCGAGCGCCATGCCGATGGCAGGCGTTTCGTCTCCTCGTATTCGGGGGTGCGTCGCGCCGCGTCGGGCGGCGTAGAACTCGAGCGCTATGTGACTTTCGATGCCGCCGAGCGCACCTGGACGCTTGACCGCGAGCCGCCGTTTATCGCAGAAGGCCTGCGGTCGGGGACGCTCACACAAGAGGAGGTGGACGAATGGAGGTCGCTGTGCCCCTCGTCGTAGGGGGTTTGGCAGGGTTTTCTGTTGCGACGGCGTGCGGGGCGGAACCTCGTGTGCCGCGGGTGCCGCCGGCGGAGCTGGCGCGTCAGGCGCTCGAGACGGTGGCAGAGAAGTTGCCGCGTGAGCTGGTGGAAAACGATCTGCTGAAAAAGATTGCCCGTTCGTGGGCATCGCTGGCTCCGGCGCATCGCCTTGGCCTCGTGATTGAAGATGCTTCGGGGCGTTTGGCGTTTCTGCTGCTATCGAGCGGTGTCTGCTGCGTTTTACTAACGATGGTGTCGTTATCGCCCCTCGGATTTGCCTTGGGACTTGTTGCTCCGATTGCCGTTGGCGCCGCTCGGGATGGCTTTGAGAGCCGGCGCGAGCAACACGATGCAGAAGAGGCCATGCCCGAGGCGTTTACCGCGCTTTCCATGTCGCTTGCCTCGGGACATTCGCTGGCCCAGGGCATGCGCTTTGTGGGCGCTCATGCGCAAGAGCCGGTACATACCGAGTTTTTGCGGGTAGCGGCGGCGATCGATTGCGGCATCTCGGCGACCGACGCGCTCGATGACTTGCTCGTGCGCATCGACGCCCCCGGTCTTTCGCTTGTGACCTTGGCGCTTAAGGTGTCACAGCGCACTGGCGCTCCGCTTGCCGACTTACTGTCCGAGGCGTCGAGCATGGTGGGGGAGCGCATTGAGCTCAAGCGCCACCTGGATGTTAAGACGTCACAGGCGCGTATGTCGGCACACATGGTCGCGGCGATGCCGGCGGGCATGTGCGCGGTGTTGGCGCTGCTTTCGGCAGATTTTCGTCGCGGTCTTGCGACGCCTGCCGGTGCGGGCGCTGTGGTGCTGGGTCTAGCCCTCAACGTCGTTGCCCTGGTGGTTATCCGGCGCATTATGCGGGTGGAGCTATGAGCGCCCTGGTTGCAGTTGTGGCTTGCCTGTGTGCCCTGAGTGTATTTGTCGCGACGGGTTTGGATCGGGCGGATGCGCGCAAGATCGCAGGGGCCTGCAAGCGCGAGGCGGTGCTGGTCGCTACCGCGGGTCGCTCGGTGGTCGATGCCCTGACCGCGCGAGTGAAGGGCGCGGTTGGAGCGGGCGGCCCGGCGCGAGTTTCGCTCGGCGAAGTGTCCGAGATGATCGATGTTGTGCGCTTGGGTCTTTCGGCCGGTCTTTCGTTTGATGCGGCGCTTGAGATTTTCTGTGCCAACCGCCGGTCAGTGCTGGCTCTTCGACTTGAGCGGGCCTGCATGGCGTGGCAGGTGGGCGTGGGCACGCGTGAGGACGAGTTGTTGGCCGCCGCGCGCGACCTGGACGTGCGAGCGCTCGAGACCTTTGCCATCACGGTGGGGCAGGCGCTCGCCCTGGGTGCCCCACTTGCCGAGACGCTGGCCGCTCAAAGTCGCGAGATCCGTGCGGCTCATCGCGCCGCGGTCGAGCGCGAGATCGAGCGTGCGCCCGTCAAGCTGCTGATTCCCACCGGCACACTCATCTTGCCGGCGTTGCTTCTGTCCATATTGGGCCCGCTGTTGGGAGCAGGCGGGATGATGTAGGGAGGAATACATGAACACGATGACTGACGTTGCTGGCAAGGTCTGGAGCTGGGCTGTTTGCCAGTCAATTCGCGCTCGCCAGCATGCCGGGGAGCTACTGCAGGAGGAGAGTGCGCAGGGCACCACCGAATACGCCATCTTGGTCGGCGTGCTCGCGGTGATCGCCATCATTGCCATTGTCGCATTTAAGGGCAAGGTCCAAGATCTATGGAACGCTATCAGCGAGGGCATCAACAGCCTGTAGAGGGCGAGCGCCCCATCGGGGTGCTGCTGGTGTTTGCTTGCCTGACCGTGGCGATAGCGGCGGTGCTTTGGGGGCTTAACGCCGCGCGGCAGCAGCGTCCTGGGGCCGCCTTCGATTCGGGCTCAGATTCGGCGGTGGCGTCTCAAAAAGATGAGATGCGAGATGCGGACGATTCGGATGTCGCTGTCACGGCGCAAACCTTTCTGCGGACGCTCGACAAGCGGTCTGGCACTGCGACGGATTCACCTGAGGACAACGCGATTGCGGTCCGGCTTGCATGGTCCGAGGACCGACCGATGACCGAGGCAGCGGCGGATATGTTACGCGCCTACCGCGAGGTGCCAACGGCCCAGCTCGCCCTGAGTGGCTATCTCGATATTAAGGGCAACGTATGGGGCGCCATCGTGCGCGATGGGCGCGGCTGGGTCGATATGGTGACGGTTGCCGCGGATGCTGGCGATGCTTCGTGTCGTCTGCGCGCCGTGCGTCTGGTCCCGCAAACAATAAGCTCAAAGGAGGGATCGTGAAATGCATGGCATTCTGCGTGAGGAATCTGCCCAGGCGACGGTCGAATACGCCATCGTCACGGTGGCGCTGTTATCGATCGTGCTGGCGATTGTGGGACTTTGGCGTGCTGGCACCGATGGACGCTTGGCGGCGCTGGTTGAGCGGGCGGCATCCCATGGCGTTGCCTCGACGTCGGTTATCGACGCCGCTGCGGGCGCTAAGGACATCGCGTTGTATTGATATCGCGCGCGAGGACCGGGCGCAGTCTACGGTCGAGGCCGCTTTTTTGCTGCCGACGTTTCTGACGCTCATCCTTCTCGCACTGCAACCGGTGTGCCTGCTTTATACGCGCGCGGTCATGGAGTCTGCCGCCGCCGAGACCGCGCGGCTCATGACCACGACGACGGCGGAGGACGACGATCTTAAGGAGTTCACCCTCCGCCGGCTTGCCGCAGTGCCCAACGTTTCGATCTTTCATGCCGGCGGGCCGTTGTCGTGGGATGTCGAGCTTAGCCGGGCCGATGCGGGCGGCGTCTCGTCCGTGTCCGTTTCCGGCGAGGTCAAGCCGTTGCCTGTGATCGGTGCGTTTGCGCAGGTTATGGGTGGTACCGCCGAGGGCGGCTACGTTGAGCTCAAGGTCGATGTCTCGTATCAATCACGTCCCGAATGGCTGGAGGGAGATTATGATTCGTGGATTGCTGCATGGGATTAAGCGTTTCTGGTCTAGACGCGTTTTGACGCGCCGTCCGAGCTGCCATCGCAAGCGAGGCGGCTTTATGGGTCGAGCCGGTATCGACCTGTTTATCGAAGACGGTGCCTACACCACGCTTTCCTCTGCGGTGGTCATCTTGGTGGTGCTCACGCTGCTGTTTTCGTCGACGGCGGCGATATGGAGCATGTCGCGCGCGGGGGACACCCAGGTGGCTGCCGATAGCGGCGCGCTGGCAGGCGCCAATGTGGTGTCGTCCTATCACACGGCTGCCACGGTGGTGGATGCGAGCATTTTGAGTTTGGGCCTGGCGGGGTTTGCCACGATCGGGACGGGCCTGGTCGCCATCCTCATCCCGGGCGCCGAACCAGTTGCCGGCAATATGGTCGACACCGGGATTGAGATTATTAAAACGCGCAACAAGTTTGCCAAAAGCGCATCGGAAGGCTTACAGAAAATCGAGACGGCTCTGCCGTATCTGATCGCCGCGCGTGCCACGCAGGCGGTCTCGGCGCAGGATACCGATAATGTGACCTATACCGGTACGGCGCTTGCCGTGCCCAGGACATCCGAGTCGGACTTCGCTGCGCTCGAGGGGTCCGAGATCTCGACCGATGCCATTAAAGACACATCGGATGATTTAGAGCGTGCGGCCGAGGAGCTGCGGAAGGCTTCTGAGGACACGGCGAAGGCTAAAGAGCGCGCTTGGCTGGCGGATTGTGGCGGGTCGGACGAGAGTTCGATTGGCAAGTACTCGTGTATGTGGGAGCGTGCGAAAAAACTAGCAGAACTATCTGACAGCCAGAACCGTCATGAAAAGTCGAGCATCACATGGGAGCCGCAAATAGCGCTCGATCGCGCGAAAACCTATTACCGACAGCGCTTGGCGAATGAAAAACCTCAGGGATCGAGCGTCGAGATGAAAGCGCAGTCAGCCGCTCGAAAAGCGTTCTATGCCTATGCGATTGAAGAGGTCGATCGAGCATACATAAAAGATGATGGCGAACGGTTTTCTGCCTATATCCCACTATTGCCGCGTGTCCCAAACGAGGTGCGGCCGACCGAACTTTACACCGATGCCGCATGGCCTGTAAGCAACAACGACGGCAGAACATACCTGCATTATGGAGTCGAATGCCCCGTCTATCAGAAAGGGACTCCGAGTGGGCTGGCATCTGTTGCTGATTATGATGGTCGTGATACATGCGAAGCGTGCGGCTTCGGCGTGGTTACGCTTGGAAGCGCCCTCATGCCGCCATCGTTCATCGAAAACGGCTTCGAGTACCACTTTGACAAGTTCAAAGAGGCTCTGGAAGACTACGTCGAATGCCGCAACAAAGAGCTCGAGCTCGAGCGTCAGACCGAAGACGAGGCCGATCGTGCGGGCAATACGTTTGACCAGGCCATCAAGGAGCTTTCGGGCGAGCGTCCGCGTATCGCTCCGCCCGGTCGCAACGGCGTGGTCGCCTTTGCGGTTACGGGTGCCATCTCGAGCCCCGACGAGCTCAACTCTTCGTTTAACACGGCAGTCAGGCTTGGCAATCGCGGTGCTATCTCTGGCGCGGTGCTGGCACCCGATGACGCGACGGCGCAAAACAACGTGCTTTCGCGATTTTTCTCGACATTGAAGGAACGCTCGGGCGGCGTTGCCGGCGTGCTCGACGGCGTCATGGATGTTTGGGGACGGCTGCTCGTAGGATACGGTGATATTCAAGGTTCGGCCGACGAACTTATGGACGAGATGATTAAAGGCCTAGGAGGGGGCAGCGGCGCGTTGGGCTCCATCGCATCGTGGCTCGGCGATACCGTTTCGGCGTCCGTGGCGGCGCTGGGTTTGGAACCGTGCGACTTGCGCCTGCGAAAGCCGGTGCTGACCGATTCTGCCAACGTCATTAAGAGTCCGGGGTCTGACATTGCGGGTCTCTCTCAAGCGCAAGACAAACTGCGAAGTATTCCGTTGGGCGTGACCGATCCCAAGGCGCTTTGCGAGGCGTTGGAATATCAAGTCGAACGCACCATTAGCGGTACGGTGTTCACACTTGCGGAGATTCCTCTGCCCGGCGGCGGCTCCATCCCGCTCACCGTCGATGTCGCCACGCTGGTTGGCGCTCTGGGCGGTGGGTCGTAATGAGTATCCGCATGCGTCTGCGCGAGGAGCGCGCCCAAGCGACGGTGGAGATGGCAGTGGTTACGCCCGTTTTGCTGGTGCTGGCACTCATCGTGTACAACGTCATGATCTTTGCCGGCGCTGTCGCGCGCTTCGACCGCGTGGTGCCCGACATCGTGCTAGCGCATGCCGTGGCGTCGGAGGGGGAGGGCGACGAAAGCTCTGCCGATGCCTCGGCGACGGTCCAGACTCAAATTCTGAATGCCATGGAAGGCTATGACTTGCAGATCGAAGTGTCGAGCGAGCAAGGCGCGAAGGCATCAGATGGTGGCCTGCTCTCCCTATCCGGTACGTTTAGGACCTACACCTGCACCATGCACTATGAGCCGTGGCCGACTTCTCTCAGCATCGCTGGCGTTCCGCTGGGGGCGCCGACAACGTTGTCGCACGAGCGCGCGGTGACGGTCGATCCATGGCATCCGGGGGTGGTCATGTGACCGCGGTCTCGTCCTACATCGCCTACGCGCGGGCACTCAATAGGCTGGGTTGGACGCCGGCCGAGTTTGTGGTGGCGGAGTCGTTTGTCGTGCGCCTGCGCGGCATGCTGGGACGGCGTCCGGTTGCCGCCAACGGCCTGTCGCTCGTCATGGCGTTTCCACGCTGCTCTTCGGTCCATACGTGTTTTATGGCCTATCCCATCGACATCGCCTTCATCGATCGCGACGGCAATATCCTCGCGCGCTACGAAAACGTTCGTCCTTGGCGCATGTGCTCCTGCCTCGGCGCCTGGGCCGTACTAGAGCGTCCTTCAATCATTGTTTCGACTCCTGCTCTCCAACGCGTGCCGGCTTAAGAATTGGCGACAGTGGACTTTCGTCATACGAAATTGGGTAAGATGGAGGAGAAGATGCATGGATGTTGAGATCCATCCCAACGCTAAAAAGCACCTGACGGAAAAGCAGGTGCTTAGCGCTTGGCTTGCGGTTACTGAGTGCATTCGTCGCGAGCCGAAGGACGAGCCGCCGAGATGGCTTGCAATTGGATGGCTCTCAGACGGACGAAGCGTGGAGCTTGTCGCGGTCGAGCTTGTCCGTGGGTGGCTTATCATTCATGCCTTGTCTCCAGTCCAGAAGAAATTTTGGCAGGAGATTGAACAGGCTCGGCAAAGGGGTCGATGATGGGCAAGACGTATACGGCCGCTAATGGTCAGGTTGTAACGGATGAAATGATTGACGCGTGGTGCGAGTCGTACGAGCGCGGAGAGTTTCCGGATGGCGAACACACCGTTGGTGGGATCGTGCATGGACGGCCCCCGCTCTCAGGTGAGGGGACGGCAACGCTGTCGGTCAAGATTCCTCTGGGAATGAAGGAGGCCATTCGTCGACGGGCGGCTGCCGAGGGGATGACGCCAAGTGAGTTTGCCCGTGCGGCTCTGAGTGAAAAACTTCTTGCTGCCGGCTGATGCCTCTGACGTGCCGATTTATAGAACCGAGGCTGTGCCCAAAAACTTTTTTAAAATTCTCGGTTGACCGGAACGCGTCCTTGGTTATACTAATCAAGCCTTGAAACAAGGCACACCTCAAATGGCTGGGTAGCTCAGTTGGTAGAGCAGAGGACTGAAAATCCTCGTGTCAGGGGTTCGATTCCCTTCCCCGCCACCTTGAATTGACTAGGACCTCTGCAAAGGGGTCCTTTTCTTTTATTGAGGGCTCTGCGGAAATTGCGTCCCGGAATTTGGCTTCAGAGTGGGATGCGTTTTCCGCTTTGAGGCCGCTTGGGAAAGCGCGACCCGGAATCCGGCGTCAGAATGGGATGTGCTTTCCTTTTGCGGTCTTTGGCGGAAACTGCGTCCCAGATCCCGCGCTCAGAACGGGATGCGCTTTTCGGCCGCCTACTTCCGGCGCATATGTACATCTCGACGCGCCATCTCGGGCCCGCCCAGATATTCCTCCCGCTTTTGCGCCACTTTACAGACCGTTCGGTCGTCTGTCCGCACGCGCGGGTATACTCAAAACGATACTTTTCCTGTGCAATACGATGCAGGCTCAGCCTGCACGATCCGAAGGGGGCAGTGATGGAGAGGATACTCGGCGTTAATCTCTCTGGCTGGTTTATTCCCGAGCCTTGGGTGACCCCGTCGCTATACGCGGCGACCGGTGCATCCAACGCGGCCGAGCTGCAGGAGGCCATGGGCACCGCCGCCTATAACGAGCGCATGCGCCGTCATTACGAGACGTTTGTGAGCGAGGACGATTTCCGCCGCATGGCGCAGATTGGCCTCAATGCCGTGCGTCTGCCGGTACCCTGGTATGCCTTTGGCTCGCAGGAGTCCGATGCGTCCTACATCTCGGTTGTCGACTACATCGACCGTGCAATTGAGTGGGCTGCCAAGTACGACATCCGCGTGCTGCTTGATCTAGCAACTGTGCCCGGTGGCCAGGGCGATTCCAACGATTCGCCCGCCACGCCGGAGGCTGTTGCCGAGTGGCATTCGTCCACCAACGGTCGTCATGTCGCACTCGACGTGCTCGAGCGCCTGGCCGATCGCTACGGCGAGGCCGAGAGCCTGCTGGGCATTGAGCTGCTGGATACGCCGCAGATGAGTGTCCGCAAGAGCCTCTTCACCATGACGGATGGCATTCCTGCGCACTACCTGCGCAACTTCTATCGCGATGCCTATGAGCTCGTCCGTTCGTATATGCCCGAGGATAAGATCGTCGTCTTTTCGTCTTCGGGACATCCCAGCGAGTGGAAGCATTTTATGCGCGGCGCTAAGTACAAGAACGTCTACATGGACCTTCACCTGTACCATTACCGCGACGAGTATGCGCTCGATATCACGAGCCCCCGCGGGCTGACGACGGCGATTTCGCGTAACAAGCGCGAGCTTAAAGAAGCGATTTCGACTGGGTTCCCCGTGCTGGTGGGCGAATGGTCGGGCGCGGCGATCTTTGCCAACTCGTCGGTTACGCCCGAGGGCCGCAATGCCTACGAGCGCGTGTTTATCGCCAACCAACTGGCTTCGTTTGCACCGGCTGCCGGTTGGTTCTTCCAAACGTGGAAGACCGAGAAGCGCATTGCAGCATGGGACGCCCGCGCGGCGCTCGGTACGCTCGAGCGTGGCATGATTGAATAGGTTGATATGACGCAAAACAGCGCCCATACGGGCAAACTCTATGTGGTCGGCACGCCCATCGGCAACCTGGGCGACCTGTCCCCGCGCGTTGGCGAGGCGTTTGCCGCCGCCGATGCCATCTGCTGCGAAGACACGCGTGTGACGTCAAAGCTGCTGATGCACCTGGGCATTTCCAAGCCGCTTGTCCGTTGCGACGAGAATGTGATCGCCAGCCGCGCCGCCGGCCTAGTCGACCGTCTGCTGGCGGGGGAGACCCTCGCCTTTGCCTCGGACGCCGGCATGCCGAGCGTGTCCGATCCCGGCCAGGCGCTGGTCGAGGCGGCACGTGAGGCCGATGTGCCCGTAGAAGTTATTCCCGGGCCCTCTGCTTGCGTCACGGCGCTCGTTTCGTCCGGCATTCCCTGCGAGCATTTTTTCTTCGAGGGCTTTTTGGGTCGAAAGCACGGCGACCGTGTGCGCCGTTTGCAGCGCCTTGCCGTGGTGCCCGGCGCGCTCATCTTCTACGAGTCTCCACATCGCATCGTGGCGACGCTCGAGGCCGTGGTGGAGGTCTTTCCCCAGCGTGAGGTTGCCGTCTGCCGCGAGCTCACCAAGCTGCACGAGGAAGTCTTGCGCGGGCCCGCCGCCCAGCTCGCCGAGGAGCTGCGTGCTCGCGGCGAGGTAAAGGGCGAGATTGCGCTGGTCATCGCGCCGCCGAGCGAGGACGAGGAGGCCGGTATCGTGCCGGTTGGCGCAGCGGCAGCGGATCCCGACGAGGCCCTGCGCGAGGATATCCGCGCCGCGCTCGAGGAGGGAGAGCCCGCCTCTGCGGTGGCCAAGCGCCTGTCTCAGAAGTATTCGCGCCGCAAGCGCGATGTCTATGCCATGGTGCTCGATATGCAATAGATGGAGGATATCCAGCCCTTGCGCTAGAATCATCCCCTGTATGCAACGTTTTTCTGGAGGACAAACCCCATGGATCAAAGCAAGCCTTCGTTCTTTATCACGACGCCCATCTACTACGTCAACGCCGATCCGCACCTGGGCACGGCTTATTCCACCATCATCGCCGACGTTCAGGCCCGTTATCGTCGCTCCGCCGGCTATAACGTCAAGTTCCTGACCGGCATGGACGAGCACGGCGAGAAGGTCGCCGAGGCCGCAGCCAAGCACAACATGACGCCGCAGGAGTGGACCGACAGCCAGGCTCCGCACTTCAAGGAGCTTTGGAGCAAGCTCGAGATCTCCAACGACGACTTCATCCGCACCACCGAGCCGCGCCAGCATCATGCCGTGCAGTACCTGTGGGAGCGCATGAAGGAGTCCGGCTACCTGTATAAGGGCAGCTACGACGGTTGGTATTGCGTGCCTGACGAGACCTACTTCACCGATACGCAGGTCCAGAAGGGCGACGAGGAGTACGGCAGCGTCGGCCAGCACCTGTGCCCCGACTGCCACCGTCCGCTTGAGCGCGTGCAGGAGGAGTCCTACTTCTTTAAGCTTTCCGCCTTCCAGGACAAGCTGCTCAAGCTCTATGACGAGCACCCCGACTTTGTCGAGCCTGCGTTCCGTATGAACGAGGTACGCAGCTTTGTCGAGGGCGGCCTTAACGACCTTTCCGTGAGCCGCACGAGCTTTGACTGGGGCATTCAGGTCCCGTTTGACGAGGGCCACGTGACGTACGTGTGGTTCGATGCGCTGCTCAACTACATGACGGCCGTCGGCTACGGTGTGGACACCGACGAGGCACGTGCCGAGCTGGCCTATCGCTGGCCCGCGCAGTTCCACATCGTGGGTAAGGACATCATCCGCTTCCACTGCGTCATTTGGCCTGCTATGCTCATGGCCATCGGCGAGGCCCTGCCCGAGCACGTCTTTGCCCACGGCTTCCTGACCGTGCGCAATGCCGAGACTGGCAAGGCCGAGAAGATGTCCAAGAGCCGCGGCAACGCCATCGCTCCGCAGGACGTTATCGACATGCTGGGCGTCGAGGGCTATCGCTACTACTTCATGACCGACGTCGTTCCCGGTACCGACGGCGCCATCAGCTTCGATCGCATGGAGCAGGTCTACAACGCCGACCTGGCCAACAGCTGGGGCAACCTCATCTCGCGTTCGCTCAACATGAGCGGCAAGTACTTTGATGGTTGCGCGCCCGCCAAGCCCGCATCGTTCGATGCGTTCGACAACCCGCTGGCAAAGATCGCCGATGGTCTGGTCGAGCGCTACATGGCCAAGATGGACGTGCTCGATTACGGCGGAGCCAAGGACGAGGTCATGGAGCTCATCCATGCCGCCAACCACTACATCGAGGACTCCGAGCCTTGGGCACTTGCCAAGGACGAGGCCAAGGCTGACGAGCTGGCGTTTGTGATCTACAACCTGCTCGAGGCCATCCGCATTGCCGCCCACCTGCTGATGCCGCTCATGCCTCAGACCTCTGCCGAGGCCCTGCGCCGCCTGTCCTGCGAGGACGAGGCCGCGACCGACGACCTCAAGGGCATTTGCGCTTGGGGCCTGCTTGCCGGCGGTCAGCCTGTCGAGAAGGGCGAGCCGCTGTTCCCGCGTCTGGGCTAAGACGCAGCGCGCCATATCGGCAATTTGCTGTTTAGCTGTAAGGGCATGGCCGCCACGGTCCATGCCCTTTTGTTTCAAGACGCCGCCATCATGCTGAGGAGGCAACCATGACAACTTCGCCTTTGGCAAACCCCACGGCCACCAGGGAGCTGCTGGAGGAGTTTGGCCTTGCGACCAAGCATCGCCTGGGCCAGAATTTCCTGATCGACAACCATGTAATTGAGCGCATTTGCGAGCTTGCCGAGCTTGCAGGCGATGAGCGCGTGCTCGAGGTTGGTCCGGGCGTTGGTACGCTCACGCTTGCGCTGTTGCAGGAGGCGGCGTGCGTCACGTCGATCGAGGCCGATCCCGAGCTCGAGCCGGTGCTCGATGCTCACGCCGCCGACTACGCCAACTTCCGCTTTATCATGGGCGACGCGCTTAAGGTGACGCCGGAGCAGATTGAGCAGGCCGCCGGCGGTGAGCCGACGGTATTTGTCGCGAACTTGCCCTATAACGTGGCGGCGACGATCATCTTGCAGTTTTTTCAGACGATGCCCGCGCTCAAGCGTGCCGTGGTCATGGTGCAAAAGGAGGTTGCCGATCGCATTGCCGCAGTGCCGGGCAACAAGACCTATGGCGGCTATACGGCAAAGCTCGGCCTGTATGCGCAGGTGACGGGTCGCTTTGAGGTGCCGCCGCGTTGCTTTATGCCAGCGCCGCACGTGGACTCGGCCGTCGTGCGTATCGACCGTGTTGACGGCGTGGTGCCCGAGGGGCTCGATCGCGAGTTCGTGGCTCGTGTGATCGACGCTGCATTTGCTCAGCGGCGCAAGACCGTCCGAAATTCCATGAGCGCCAACGGTTTTGCCAAGGACGTGCTCGATGCCGCTTTTGAGGTTTGCGGTATCGCACCCACCACGCGCGCCGAGACGCTCGATGTTGCCGACTTTGTCCGTCTGGCCCGGGAGCTAATCCATGACGCCTAATGCCGAACGCGTGACGTTTACCAAGAAAAAGAAGACGGTTGCTTGTCCCGTGCCCTTGGCGCCGCTTGCCGACACGCATGCACATCTGCTTTCGTTTTGGGGCAAGGATGTGCCCGAGACGCTCGTGCGCGCCAAAGCCGCGGGCGTCGACCTGTTGGTGACGATGTTCGACCCCATTGCCGACAAGCGCAGCGTGGCGGACTATAGCGACTGGCTGGTGCGCGAGATTCTTCCGATGCAGGATATCCCGCAGATCAAGTATCTTGCCGGCGTGCATCCGTATGGCGCGCCGGACTATACCGACGACGTTCATGCACAGGTCGTTGCGGCACTTGATGACCCCTTATGCGCCGGTATTGGCGAAATCGGCCTGGACTACCACATGGACTATGACGACGATATCGCGCCGGCACCCCATAACGTGCAGATTGATTGCATGGCGCGCCAGCTCGAGCTTGCCGTGCGCCGCAATGTGCCGGTGGAGCTGCACCTGCGTCACGAGGACTCGGATGGGGAGCGCACCTCGCACGTTGATGCGTACAACGTGCTTCGTGAGGTGGGCGTGCCCCAGGCCGGTTGTGTGCTGCACTGTTTTGGCGAGGACCGCGCCACGATGGAGCGCTTTGTGGAGCTGGGCTGCTATATCGCCTATGGTGGTGCGGCCACCTTTAAGCGCAACGACGACGTGCGCGAGGCATTTGCGGCAACCCCACTCGATCGAATTTTGTTCGAGACGGATTGCCCGTATATGGCTCCAGAGCCCATCCGCGGTCTTGAATGCGAGCCCGCAATGATCTCCATTACGGCAAACACGCTGGTCAACGACCGTGTCGATCGTACCGGCGAGGATGCTGAGGCAATCGCGCGAGCAGCTTGGGAAAATGCCTGTAAACTTTTTCAAAAATAGTTCTTGCGTTCGCGATGGCGCTCCGTTATTCTAATTCCTGCACGCGGGCGTGGCGGAATTGGCAGACGCGTACGGTTCAGGTCCGTATGGGGGCAACCCCATGAAGGTTCAAGTCCTTTC
>CATVRV010000015.1:0-55052 GCA_958346515.1 uncultured Collinsella sp. | reverse complement strand
CGACGATGTAGGGAACGCCGACCTGACGGGCGAGCAGGATGTGCTCGCGGGTCTGAGCCATGGGGCCGTCGGTAGCGGCGATGACCAGGATAGCGCCGTCCATCTGAGCAGCACCGGAGATCATGTTCTTGACGTAGTCAGCGTGGCCCGGGCAGTCAACGTGAGCGTAGTGACGGGCAGCGGTCTCGTACTCAACGTGGGAGACGGAAATCGTAATGCCGCGCTCGCGCTCCTCGGGAGCCTTGTCGATGTTCTCGAACGCAGTGAAGTCAGCCTTGCAGCCCTCGGTCTCGGAGAGAACCTTGGTGATGGCAGCGGTCAGCGTGGTCTTGCCGTGGTCGACGTGACCAATGGTGCCGATGTTAACATGCGGCTTAGTGCGCTCAAACTTCTCTTTGGCCATAAAGCCCTCCTCTAAACAGGTCGTCCCCGGACGGGACTTTGCCTTTATACCATAGTGGCCTCTCAACATACTATTGAGAAGCCACCGTGTTACCTATGGTAGCGGTGACTGGATTCGAACCAGTGACGCCACGGGTATGAACCGTGTGCTCTAACCAACTGAGCTACACCGCCGGATGGAGCCTGCAACCAGACTTGAACTGGTGACCTCTTCGTTACCAACGAAGTGCTCTACCGACTGAGCTATACAGGCACTTGACGGGTGGGAGCTATAGGATTCGAACCTATGTAGGCAGAGCCAACGGGTTTACAGCCCGTCCCCATTAACCACTCGGGCAAACTCCCAATCGTTCAAGTATCCGCAGGTCCTTTGGTCTTTTGGACCGCCGCCCCCGCGAACGAAAAAAATAATACGATGCAACCTTGGGGGCTGTCAACGAAAACCTCTAGATACACGGTGCCGGGCGTATCTATATAGCTGTGACCTGCGGTTTTGTTGAGTTTGGATATGAAGGACGGTGGTTTTGGATACTGAGGTGACGTTTCCCGAGGTAACACTTTGGTGTAGTGGAGTACACCTTCAGTATCGAACTTCGATACCGGCTTATTTGCACCTATATATAGGTCGAGATCGGGGCTTCCCAGACAGAAGATTGCTCTTCCCAGGCAAAATCGAGCGTGGATTTTCTTCCGTTTGAAATCGAGCGTGGATAATCTGCCACTTTTGGCGTGTCCCCATGGCCAAAGTGGCAGATTATCCACGTTCGTTCATCCGATAATCCACGCTCAGGGGGGGGGCAACCGAGCTCGACACGGCTTTTGTCTCGATCTGTAACATATAGAGAACATTTTCTCCCCTATCTGTTACAGGTTGAGATATTACACAGAGACCCCAGCTTACGTCTCATTCTGTAACAGTACGAACGGTTTTCCGCCCCTTCGTGTTACAGATCGAGACAAATCTGAAGCTTGGCCGGTGCCAAACCCGCTGACTTATCGACATAAATAGAAACGGGCCCTGTCCCACAAGGGAACAGAGCCCGAAACTCTCATGGAGCCAGTGACAGGAATCGAACCTGCAACCCACTGATTACATCGGTGTCCTTATCGTTTATTAGCGTTCATCTGCGACTATGCCGACCGTGACCTCGCGTTTTTCTTTCATTTTCCGCCTATAGTCTCACTTGAGACGTCTCCGAAACTGTCAAATTGCACAGTCATTGCACACGTGATTGCACACGGAGGAACAATGGAAGAGAAATACGCTACCTCATCTATATATAAGTACATGAGCGACCGCTGGCGCGCGCAGTTCCCCTACTTCGAGGATGGAGCCTGGCGCAAGAAGACCCAACTTCTTGAGCATCGAGGCCGCGATAAAGGTCGAAGCCATAAACATCGTGATGCTGCAATGGTGGAAGCCGAGGCCATCCGCGCTCACCTGAATGCAGAAGCGGAAGCCGAGGCAATGAAACCAACGAGCTCGATTTCAGTCGCCGAACTAGTGTCTAGCTATATAACAATGGAGTGCGCCGACATCGCACGTTCAACCGCAACCGGCTATTCAGGCATGCTCCGCCGAAACATCGAACCTTATATTGGCAGCATCCCCCTAGAGGATCTGACTGAAGAAGACGTTCAGGAATGGGTCAGCGTAATGGCAAAGAAGCATGCGAGATCAACTGCATGCAATTCCCTTAGGCTGTTGAGGGGCTCATTGAAATACGGGCTAAGGAAAAAGCTAGTCTCGGAAAATGTTGCCGCATGGGCCAAGGTTCCCAAGAACGAGGATGCCAACTACGGACGACCGAATTCACTTACCGGAAGGGAAAGAGTGCGCGTCCTAAACACCCTCAACGCATCCATAGATGTCCCGGCAATTCTAGCCGCGAAAATCGCCCTGTATACAGGACTCCGTCGAGGTGAACTTTGCGCCCTGAAGTGGAAATGTGTCGACTTTTCCCATTCCTCGATTCGCGTGGAAGCCGCAATCGGGCACACCGACACCGAGTTCTACATCAAAGGTCCCAAAAGCGTCAGCAGTAGACGGACAATTCCGAATTGCCCGGAGGACCTCATGCACGATCTAGCCGCGCGCAAGCGAAACATGGAAGAAGAATGCACCAGGCTTGGGACTGAATTCAGCGGGGAGATGTTCGTGCTGGGCTTTCCCGACGGTTCGTTCCTCAAGCCGCCCAGGGTCAATGACGCTTGGCGTGCGCTGTCTAAGGCGCTGAACCTTCATGGAGTATTAAATAGGAACACAGTGACCTTCCATGACCTAAGGCACAGCTTCGCAACATACGCTGTCGCCAACGGCGTAGACCCAAGAACGCTCGCAAGTCTGATGGGTCACTCCAAAGCCTCCATGACCCTAGATAGATACGCCAGCGCCGACCCGAAGGCAACTGCATCGGCAATGAACGCCCTAGGACGCCTTTATAAGAGCGCCTCATTGTATCCAAAAGCCGGATAGGACCTAATCGAAGGCCGCGATACTGCATCGCGGCCTTTCCTATACCTTCCCGTAGTAAGTCATTTCAGTCCATCGGGTCCGTATCGTCCGCCATGACCGCGTTTTTGAATCCGTCGCCCAAGACGCTCCAGACTAGATCTCAAAGAGACGGCAGCAGACAGAAAGGAGGTCGAAATGGAAGTTGAGAGCAAACGCATCACTCTTGATGCTTTTCGCACGATGCCAGACATCGTTGATCCGATGCCTGTCGCCCACCTGCTCGGTATCAGCGACCGCTCCGTCTACAGGCTCTGCCAGAACGGAACGTTCAAAGCCGTGAAGTGCGGGAAGCTGTGGCGCATCAATCGCGACAGCGTTCTTAGCTACATCGGCGCCAACTGAATGTAGCGAGCGCCGGCTAAGACCAACTGAGCTCGGAGCAAACATGGGCATTAACAAATCCAGCGCCGGACCCATTGAACTAATTGCAGGGTTGATTGATTTCGATGCCGTCCGAATCAAAAACGAGCTCATCGCATATACGCCCTTGCCGGCGGCTAAAGCGCCAAAAGGCTATCCGATTACACACACGGAAGACGAATAGACACCACAGGGGGCCAAACGGCCCCCTGTTTTATGAGGAGACCCTATGGCCGAAACCAAAACCATCAGCGTAAAAATCGACCACAAGCTCTACACCGCCCTCAAGACGCGGGCGGAGCTCGACGACTCCAACGTCAGCGACGAGATCCGCTCGCTCCTGCGCTCGGCGCTCGCCGCGGAGGGGCTCGACCTCTACGGCAACGAGGTCGCGGGCTTCATCCGCGGCGTCGTCGACGCGCGGATGGACGTCGCCGCGCTCGACATCGAGCGCAAGCTCGACGCCGCCGAGGACCGCATCGCCGCGGTCCTCTCGCGCCCCATGACCGCCGCCATCATGGCGGGCCTCATGTCTGCCGACATCCTCAAGGCCTCATACGCCTCGCTCGACGACGTCCCCGTCGCGGACATCTGGAAGAACTACCTCGCGCAGGCCGGCGAGCTCAGCCGCGCCGGCCTCGGCCGCATCGACGAGGTGAAGCTCCACGCGCGCGAGCGCGCCGATGGCTAGCCCGCCCGTCATCGTCAACCACTCCGTCGTCCGCGCGGGGACGTCCGCGAGGGCGTCCGCCGCGGGCCTGGCGGCATACGCCGGCACACGCCGCGGCGTCGTCATCGAGGTCAGCGAGGCCGACGGCAGGAGGCTCGGCGTGGACGGCCTGGCCGCCTACGCCGCGAACAGGACCGGCTCGACCGGCGGCCTCTGGGGCGCGGACGGCCCGGTCCCCGTGGCGGAGGCCAGGCGCGCCATCGTCCAAAACGGCGGCGCGGTGCTCACCACCGTCGTCACGGTCCCGAACGGCATCGCCCCAGATGCCGGCCTCGACCGCCTGGACGCCTGGCAGGCGCTGGTGCGGTCCGAGTGGCCGAGGCTCTTCTCCGAGATGACCGGCGTGCCCGAGAGCCGCGTGGAGTTCTACGCGGCGATGCACATCAACGGCACGAGCCACCACGTCCACATCCTCACGGTCGACCGCGAGGGCGACTGGGACTCCCTGCTGCCCAAGGGGAAGATGGAGGCGGCGCGGCTCGAGATCTCCTCGAAGGCCATGGCACCGCTGCTGCGGGAGGCCTACATCGAGCGCGACCTCGCGAGGAAGGCGGCCCTGGAAGCAGTTGCGCGAATCGACCGTAACCATTTCGATATCGAGCTGCCGCCGAGCGGGAGGATCGAGGCCGCCCACCTCAGACGTTTCCACCCGGAGGCCTCCGCCGCGCTGGAGGAGGCCCTCGACCGGGCGGCATCCGACTCCCCCGCGCTCGCCGGCGCACTGGAGCGCCACAGGAAGGCGGTCGAGAGGTGCGCCGACCTCAAGTGCCTGACCGGTGAGGCGCGGGATGTCTACATCCGCAAGGCGGCCGCCGACCTCGGCCTCCGGTGCGAGAACGCGGCGCTGCGGGTCATGGTCCCGGACAGAACGCCGACCCGTGAGGAGATGCCGACGCGACGCGACGCGCCCCAAACCGGCCCCGCGACGGAGAGGCGGCGGGAGGCCGGGCTCGCCACCGAGGCCCGGGCCTGCATCCCGAAGGCGCGCCTCGAAAGGCTAGTACGGAAGGTCTCGAGCGGCCGGGGCCTCGAGCCGGCAGACCTCAGGGGGTGCCCCACGGCAGACCGGGCCTTCAGGCATGCGCCGTCGCCCGGTCCGGCCCTCGGACGCGCCGCCGCGATGGCGGCACTGGTCGCCAGGGAAGCCACACGGGACGCCAGCGGGCGCGACATGGGGGACGAGGCCGGGGAGAGGACGCTGCGGTTCATTGCCGCGACCCTGCGGATCCTCGCCTCCGGCGGCACCGGGTCGACGAACGTTCCCGCGCTGAAGATAGCCAACAGGATAGAGAGGACGATCACGAGATGAAACCGAAATCCTTCAACCGCGACATGAAAAGGGAACTCGCCGGCACGCTCGCGGCCCACGGCGTCGCCGCCGTCATAGCCTGCGCCGCGACCGCCGGCGCCTGGGACTACGCCAGGTGGTGGACTCTATCCCTCATCTCGGGCCTCTCCGTCCTGCTGCGGCTGCCCACGGCCGACCCGGGCCCCGAGCCCGCCTACGTCTTCCGCGGTCCCCTCGAGGCGGCCGCCGATGCGGCGGCGTCGGGCCAGGCGGGCGAGCTGCTCGCGGCGCTCGCCCTCGTCGCGGCCTCCGTCCTCGCGCTCGGATCCGTTTCTTGGGGCCGTTCATGGGCGAGACTCCACGACGGGACGTTCGCCGGCGATCGCGCGCCCACGCGCACGCACGGGGACGCCTGGCTCGAGTCGAGGCCCTCCAGGGTCGCGAGGCGCTGCCCTCCCTGGGACGGGAAGGCCGCCGCGGAGGGGCTCGTGGCGGCCGGCTGCATCGGCGGCGAGATCGCGATGGTCCCCGCCGTCCACTGCCTCATAAGGGCGGGCAGCGGCGCCGGCAAAAGCAGACGCGCGACGGCACCCTCGATCGTCGCGGCGATCGACCGCAACGCCCACGGGATCCCGACGTCCGTCATCGTCCACGACCCGAAGTCCGAGATTCGCGCATGGACCGAGCCGCTCGCCAGGAGGGCCGGGATGGAGGTCGTCGCCATCCGGCTCGACGAGCCCGTCAAGTCGGCGAGGTTCAACCCCCTTGACCGCGCCATCGCGGCACTCGGGACCGAGGGCGTCGCAGGTGCCGTGGCCGAGCTCCGCGAGCTGTCGGCGGCCATCGTGCCCGACGCCTTCTCCTCCGGCCAGAGGTTCTTCACGGACGCCAGCCGCAACCTGCTGACCGGCCTCTGCCTGCTCGCGATTACGGACAGGCGGATCCCCGACGGCGCGCGGAACCTCTCGACCGTGCTCGCACTCCTGGAGCCCCGCGACGGGAAGAGCGCGGTCAAGTCGCTGGAGGAGCTCGCCGCGGACCTGCCGGCGGGAAACCCGGCGCGCCAGTTCCTCCTCGTCGCCTCGTCGAACGGCGGCGGAGGCGAGGCCCTCGTCTCCACCGCGCGCAACTACCTCATGTCCTTCTGCGACGACGACGTCAGCCGCATGCTCTGGGACGGCGAGGTCGACCTCGCATCGGTCGGGCGCAAGCCGACCATCCTCTACATCGCCAGCGCGACGGACCGGGGCGACCGCGGCGCGCTCGTCTCGTGTATCTTCTCGCAGGCGCTGTCGGCGCTGCGCGAGACAGCGCGCCTGTCCGGCGGCAGGCTGCCGGCGGAGACCCTGCTCGCCATCGACGAGGGGTCCGGGATCCCCAAGATCCCCCGCCTCCTCGGCGACCTCGCCGAGGTCCGGAGCATCGGCCTGCACGTCGTCTTCGTGCTCCAGAACACCCATCTGCTCGAGGCGCGGTGCGGCTACTCCAGGGCCGAGTCGGACGCGCTGCTGGCGCTGCTCGGCACCCAGGTCGTCCTCTCGGTTGAGTCCGTCGGCGAGGCGGAGGAGATCAGCAAGCGTCTCGGCGACTACAGCGTCAAGACGACCGGGCAGAGCTCCACCAAGGGGACGCAGAGCTCCTCGTCCGGCAAGTCGTTCTCCGTGGCGCGTCGCCCGCTGATCACACCGTCGGAGCTCATGGCCTGGAGCGCGCGCGAGAACGGCGCGCTCGTGATCGACGCGGAGGGACCGATGGCGCTCGCCAGCCGCGACATCACCGAGACGTTCCTGGGGCCGCTGCTGGGCCTGACGTCGCCGGAGGCCGAGGGCGCGCTGCTCGCGCGGGCGCTCGAGGGGGAGGTCCGCAACGCCGGTCCGGCACCGGTATGGCGCATCCCGGAGAAGCCGAAAAAGCCCAAGGGGTCGCCGTCCGGCGGCAGGAAGCGCAAGGTGTCCGCCGCGCCCGACGGGTTCTGACGCGTCATACGGCCCCGCCTGCGAAAACCGCCCGCCGTCATACGGCGCGCGAGGCGCGTATAACGGCGGGCCGTGGCCGCCCTCCGGGTTAACCGGCCACGCTATCAGCGGAAACGAACTCGGCACGCCGAGTTGCGCCGCAAAATACCGGGCGCCCGTAGTGCGCCCTTATCCTGCTTAATCGCTCCCATATATCCCTTGTTGTTAATCCTTGCTCAAGACATTATCGCGGGTTGCGGTGCCCAGGATTCCATTTCGCCTTTATATACATACGGATAGGCCCCCTATTTGCATAGGCAAGCGCGGCGACTATAACGGCAGCCGCCATCAATCCGAGAATAGCCCTTTTGTCCGGAAAAAGGGACGAGAGAAAAAGGCATATTGCGGAGAAAACTATAGCCGCCCCCACCACTCGGTTTGCACCTAGAGACTCGGCCGTCCGCTTTGCCTCCTCTAAACGCTCTCCCGATAGCAATGGCATTCCGGCAAGCAATCCCGTGAGCTTGCCTCGATACATCATTATTCCGAACACCAGCAGCAGGCATGACTCAACCATTGGAACCACAACGTCCGACATCGCCATCACTCCAGTCCATTCCTTGTCATCGAATCCTTGCGGCGGCTCAACGCATCTGGCGTCAAATGCAATCTCGTGTCAAACGGTCTGCTCGCAAGCTCAAATACTTTGCATGAGCTCGAACGCGCCGGTTTAAACGGCATACAGTTTAGCCTCGATGGCCTACGCGATTCTCACGAACATATGCGGGGGCTCCCGGGGCTTTACAACCGGGTGCTCGACGCCATCGATATCACGCTGAACGAAACCTCACTGCACTTTTCAATTGCCTTGTGTCCGGCATCGTTCAATGTCGACGATTTCAAGCCAGATTATACGATGCTTCGAGACAAGCTGAAATCGTCGGGTAGAACTGACCGAATTGACGTTCGGGTTCAGCCACTCATGCTCCTCGGTAGAGCCCGAAGAAACCGCACAATTCACCCTTCGAATAATCAATACCGTCGGCTAGTCAACACGATCAACGATCTTCGATACGATCCGGACGATCGAGGCTACTTCATGTTTGAGTGGGGCGACCCTATCGACCACTTGGTCAGATTCCCTCAACTGCAAATGCAATTTGACCAAGTGGCCATCCACGCCAATGGCGATATCGTCGCATCCCCCTATATACCTCTCATCATCGGAAACGTTCGCAAACACAGCCTTCAGGAATACTACGATGCCGGAATGGCAACCGTTTGGGATAAGCCCGTTGTTACAGCGTTGGCCAATCGCATGCACTCGATTGACGAGATGGAAGAGATCTCATCGTTGATTGCAGACATCAATATGGACGGCGACCTCTATATCGACCTGATCGACGATGATCTAGGCGACCTGGGCGTCCTGTCCCAATTCTAAGGAGATGTTCCCATGCACGAGACCCCAGAAGTAGAGAAGATGGATTCCAAAACCGGCCCCGTTCCCGTTGTGGTCAACTTTGCAGCCGTCGTGAATAACGTAGTCGCAGCCGTCTATGATGCCGTCGTTGCGGCCTACGCATTCTGGTACTCGGCAGACAACGACGGCACCGGGGCGAGCGTTGCACAGAACTAGTCGCCGGCTCATCGAGCAATCACCTCGCCTATCACTGCATGCGATTGACTGCGCAGCCCCAGCCAACGCCCAAAGCGCCTTGAAGAGCTGCTTGTAACATTCGCTCATTCAACAGCGAGATCTCTTCACCATTCTCGGCCGGCCCGACAGAGCGACACATCAGTCGGGCCGGCCAGACTTATACAACGCGGCGACTCCGCTCACGCCACACTCCCCGAAACTCGCACTGTCATCACACGGGCAATCAACACTGAATCCTGTTGTGCGATATGGGCAAACGGTCACGTGCGCGATTAAAACGAATTCACTTAGCAGACTTCAAGAATGCTTTAGCACCGCAGGATGGCCATACGCGGAGCGCGGCACACATAAGCCAAAAGCGGCATTAAAAGCCATCCCCTTCTCTGCTGAATGCGCGTCCTAGCCCATCAACCGGTCGGACCATCGCGAAGATGATCCGTGCTTCCATGCTGCGATGCGATATCAAGCATCACGAATAGTCCCCGCCCAACGGGGTTCTCCCCTCCGCAGGCGTTTCGGAACCCGTCCCCATCCCGAATTCCCACGCAGCGGCCGCGTTCACCGCCGACACGGGGGCCCTAGCTCTCCCGCGGCGCGGCAGACCCTCGGCTGCCCCTCGTAAAGGATGCAGAAGACACGGTCGAGGTCCGACGGTTCGACCAGGCTGTGCCGGCAGTCCGCGTACAGTGCGCAGCCCCTCCCGCGCGGGTCGCCGTCCGAGTCCTCATCCGGCTCATGATGGCGCACCTCGACCCAAAGGCCCTCCAACACGTCGTCGAACCCGAAATCGAGCTCCGCCTGGACGCTCTCGCCGAACGCATCGCCCAGGGCGAGCTCCGGCGCCTTCGTCACACGGCCGTCCAGCCACTCAATCTCTGTCATCGCGCGCATGGTGCAAGCCCCTTCCGACACGGGATTGTCAGCTCAACCCGACCCTTACCCATACGGACGAACATAACTCGCCAGGGGAAGCCCCTGAAGGCCGTGCGCCACAACATGAGGCCGAATCCGCCCCCGGCTGGACAGGCCAACAACGAAGGAGCACACGGAACCGGCGCGGCGTTACAACCGTCCCGGCAAGCGTGTCACTTGGCCAAGTCATGATGCCGACAAGCCCGGAAATGCTCCAACGGAGCGCCGAACGAGCGTAACAATATAAAGCCGTGCAACACGCGTTGGACGACCAGAACATCCCAAACAAAGGCCTGTCGGTCCCACCTTCAAGCCCAATAGCAAAATGTGCATCAGCGGATTTGCAGCGATACAAGTCTCAACCGTCACCATCACACCGCAGCGCGCCTAGTCCCACTCATCCTACTGCAAATGTCCCAGAACGAGAAAACGACCAGCCTAACATGCCACCCTTTATATCCGCACGCGCGTAATTCAACTCATAAGGACCGGCTATCCCTTACCTGTGACACAATCTCAAACGCACAGAACAGAATCATCAGTCCAATCATCGCATAAGAGGCAGCCGAACCTTCAAGCACTATTCCACAAAGAACAATCTCCGCGCCGCCAATAAGAACTGTTATCAGGCGCTCTGCCTTTTTGCTCTCGCCGCTCGCATAAAAAGGCGGCAAAGCGCACAAGATCACATATAGCCCGGGAAGGGAATACAGGATCGATAGTCCAAGCCCCCCATCAACCGCAGTGTTTTGCGTAAGAATCAACTGAACCCAAACGGCAATTATCACTGAGCAGGTTGTCGATAAAAGAAGGCTAGAAATATAGCACGCAACAAAGTCCCGTCGCATTCGAACAGAGAAATCCGCGAACTCTCTTCGCCGCGTGGAAACAATAAGGTACACAGAAATTGCAATAGAACCAATCAGAGAAAACAGCGGAACAACCAGCAATTCAAGCTTATTACCCCATCGATCAACCACACCCCCACTCCAATGAGCGGGAATTGTATCAGGGAGGGCTGACCAAGCCGCCCATAGAATCAGAAATGGAAGAATAGAGAGGATGAAAGATGATAACACTGCAGTAATTTTTTTTGAGGCTCTCATCGATTCCGCATCTCCTTGCGCGCTCACATTCCACTCCGCCTTAAATCAAGTTTAAATAAAAACTTGAATGCATATTTAGCACCCTTGAAAAACTGGTCGCGGACGCGGAACAATCTACCGACGCAAGACGCGATTTCGAAGCTCAGCCTCGTGCCGTATTCCAGAAATATGGAATTACAGACCTCCAAATCAAAGCGGGAAATCGAAAAGTCTCTGTACGAACTGGTGGAGTCAACCGAAAAGGAGGCGCGTGTCCCCGTTGCACGCGCAGTATGTCGTCGTATCCAGCTCCCACCGTCCAAGGCACTTGGACGGTGGGAGCTCCGCATCCCCGGGAAAGGAAAAGCGCGGCCCATCCGGACCGCGCCCGCGCCCTCCTCCCATTTCACCCCGCGACGTAGACCGTCCGGCCCGTCTCGCAGTCGATGGTCTCGGCATCCCCGAACCCAACCCGGACGGCAGCCCATCCGCTAGCGCCCGCCAACGCGTCGGCCTCGGACCTCGCGGCGGCGATGAGTCGCTCGAGCTCGGCCGATCCGGCCGGCGCGGTCCCCACCTCGAACGCGCCGCCGTCGCCGCCCGACTCGTACTCGACGACGACTGTCGAGCCGAGAGCCTCCTCGAGGGTCTCGGGCAGGACGGCGAGGCAGACCGCCTCGCCCATGGAGTCGAACTCGACCGTGACCATGCGGCTACCTCCTCCTGACGGCGCTGAGCGGCTTCGGGGAGAAGTGCTCGTCGCGCTCGACGGCGGCAAACCCCATCTGGCGGTTCAACTCGGCCATCTCCTTGATGCTGAAGTAGCCGAGCTCGTCGTCGTAGCCCTCGACGAGGCCGAACGCCTCGTCCGTTCCGTCGAACTCGAGCAGCCACCAGTCCCATCCGTTCACGCACGAGAAGTAGTGGGCGTAGACCGTGGGGTCCTCCGCCCCGTCCTGCCCATAGAGCCTCGGCGCCGTCTTGGCGATTTCCTCGGTCATCAGCTGCTGCATATCTTCCTCCGTTCCGGGCACGTGGCCCTCAACATCTCGCCCCTGCGGGCAAAGCCGAATGGCGACGCCGCGCGTCGTCGTCGGCTTTGCTCCCTGCAAAGCCGCACCGGAGCGAAGACGGGTCAAGGGAGGTCCATGACGACCTCCACCAACCGGAGCGGAGCGGAGGTTTGTGCGGGGTCTCATGGGCCCCCTTGACGCGGCGTAGCGGAGGTGCCACCCGGCCGCGGAGCCGTGGCCGATTCACGGCGGACGCCGGCAGCCCACGTCCAGCATCGATACCATTTAAGGCCCTATTTACTTTTTGAAAGGAGTCGCATGGAACTCGAGGATATCGTCTACGAGCTCGCCTGCCTTCATGAGTCGATGCTCTTTTGCTGCATGGCGCTGAGAAGGATTATCAGGGACCTCGAAGAGGCCGAACAGCGCATCCGCGCTGAAGCGGCCGCCGCCGAATCCCCTCTTTAGAAAAGTGCCCCGGCGATTACCACCGGGGCACTTTTAAATGACGTCAGAAGCCGGCAGCCGAACTAACCATCGAACAGATCTGAATCGAAAAACCCTCTCAGAGAGACGCCAAGCCCGCCTGCGATGCGCTCGATATTCTCGATAGACACGTTTCGCTTGCCTGTCTCGACTTCGGCGAAATAGGTGCGAGACATCTCGATGGAGTATGCGAAGGCCTCTTGGCTCATGCCGAGCTCGCCCCTCAGCTCCTTAATGTGAAGCCCCACGCGCATCTTGGGGTCAAGCTCAGTCATCGGCACCTCCTATCCACCGGTGTCAATGATTCAGGCCAACCCTATATAAGTCACACCTATATAAGTGACAATTTGAAATACAATGCAAATATTGGGGCATTGCAACCAGAAAGGAACCATGGTGGATACGGAGATTCCGAAAGTGACGGACGATATGCTCTCATTGGACTTCCCCAGCGACTATGCATATATCGCAAAACCCTTTGGTCGAGGACTCCGCCCGGACAGGCAACTGCAACTTCTAAAGAACTTGCATACAGAACATTAGAAAGAAGGTCATACCATGCGAACCTATCAACACCCGATATACCAAGACAACACTATGGCGATTCGCGCCGAATATGATGAGGAAAAACGAGTCTTCGATTTGATGAAGAAGTTCCTCTATATCGTCGGGGCGATAACGGCGGTAATTGTTTTCCTTTTGCTTCTCGTTAATTCCCCTGCCCTGATAACTCAGACGGGTGCAATTGGAATCGTTGCACTCGTTCCCGTCCTGCTGGCTGCAACAGCCTTTACCGGGTTCTATGTCGGCACGGTACCTGCTGGCTACATCGCCGCATGGCGTGCAATCAAGCGCTCAAGGCTGTTCGTTTGGGGCAACGCTCTCGGACTGCTCCTCATAGCGACGCTTTTTCTTTCCATCCCGGCTGCATTTGCGCCCTTTGCCTTCCTTCTCCAGTGGTTGAAGGTATCGAATCTCAAGCGTCAGCTTGACGCGAACGCATAGCGGGGGTGCAGAGGAAAAGAAGAAAGGAAACCGCTTATGCTCTTCGGACGCGAGTTCTCCCGCAAGCAGGTCTGCGCGGCTGGTGCCGGGCTTGTCTGCGCCGCGCTCCTCATCGGTGGCGGCGGCTATGCGCTTGCACATGCCGGATGGGGAGTAGGGTCGAACACTCCTGCGGTGTCCCAGTCAAAGGACGATGAGAAGCAGGACATGGTACTTACCCTTGAGGTAAAGGCTGACGGCTGGGATGCGGACACTTCCACGCCCGTTATCGCCCATATAGAGGATGCGAACGGGAAGGTGGACTTCTACACCGCCATCGCCGCGAACAAGCAGGTGACCGTGAAGGTCGGCAAGTCCGGCACCTACACCGTCACCCTCATCCCGCCGGTGAACGCGGACGGCTCTACCTATAAGGCCGCGCCCAGTGAGGTTGATGCCGTGAAGACCGATGAGAAGACGGATGGCACTATAATCACGCTTGAGAAGGTGGATGCGGACAAGGTGACGGAGGATGACCTGACGGCCATTGCCAAGGATGTTGCGGAAGCCGTGAGGATGGGAGATTCAACGCTGACCGGAGAGCGCGGCGTGAAGGTGGTTAACATCTTCCAGACCAATATCGGCAGCAATCCGAACGCCGATACGGATGCCGTCGAGAAGGAGACCGGGAAGGCCGAGGAGACCGCCAAGGAGGACAAGTCCGATGCGAAGACACCAGAGACCTCCGACAACAAGAAGAACGATTCAGGCTCATCCAACGGCTCCAAGAAGGATAATGGGAACAGCGGTTCCGACAGCAAGCCGAGTGGAAGCAACAATAGCAACTCCGGTAGCTCCTCGAAGAAGGATGAAACCTCGACACATGTTCATAAGTATGATATCTACCATCCGGCGGTGACTCATACGGAGACCGTGCATCATCCGGCGGTGACTCATACGGAAACCGTGCATCATCCGGCGGTGACTCATACGGAGTCTCGTTCTATCTGCAATGGATGCGGTGAGGATATTACGGGTAACGAGCGGAGTCATGCAAAAGCCGCAGCCTTGGCAGGAAACTATGCATGTGGGTCATGCCATAGTGAGCCGCGTACCGTGACGGATTCCGCAGCATGGGATGAAACGGTTACGATTACGGATTCCAAAGCATGGGATGAGACAGTCACTGTAACGGATTCGCCTGCTTACTACACCTGCTCCTGTGGTGCTCGCAAATAGGCTGGTTCATGCTTACAGATATACATCACGATTACTGCAATGAAGAATGACAGCAATATGTTTAACGACAACAACATCGAGACTGAGGGTGCCCCGGCGGACAAGACCGCCGAAATCCCGAAGGTTGTGGATTCGACAGAAGAAGAGAACGCCAAGAAACCGCTTATGCTCTTCGGACGCGAGTTCTCCCGCAAGCAGGTCTGCGCGGCTGGTGCCGGGCTTGTCTGCGCCGCGCTCCTCATCGGTGGCGGCGGCTATGCGCTTGCACATGCCGGATGGGGAGTAAGGTCGAACACTCCTGCGGTGTCCCAGAAGGCAGGCGATGAGAAGCAGGACATGGCACTCTCCCTTGAGGTGAAGGCCGAGGGATGGGATGCCGACACATCCACGCCCGTCATCGCGCATATCGAGGGCGCGGACGGCAAGGTGGACTTCTACACCGCCTTCGCCGCCAACGAGAAGGTGAGCGTAACGGTCGGCGAGACCGGTACCTACAATGTCTCGCTCATCCCGCCGGTGAACGCCGACGGCTCCACCTACAAGGCCGCGTCCGGTGAGATCGCTGCCGTGAAGACCGATGGGAAGGCGGGCGGCACCGTCATCGCGCTTGAGAAGGTAGATGCGGACAAGGTGACGGAGGATGAACTGACAGCCATCGCCAAGGATGTCGCGGAAGCCGTGAAGAAGGGCGATTCTACCCTGACCGGAGAGCGCGGCGTGAGGGTGGTCAACATCTTCCAGACCAATATCGGCAGCAATCCGAACGCCGATACCGATGCCGTCGAGAAGGAGACCGGGAAGGCCGAGGAGACCGCCAAGAAGGAAAAGTCCGATGCGAAGACACCGGAGACCACCGGCGGCAAGGGGGACGATGGGAAGACCGACAGCAAGCCGACCGGCGGCAACAGCAGCAACTCCGGCTCGAACACCAATTCAGGCGGCTCATCGAAAAAGGATGACGCCCCGGCGCATCAGCACAACTGGGTAGCCCAGACAAAGACCGTCCATCACGACGCTCAGTACAAGACCGTCCACCATGACGCGGTGACGCATCAGGTATGGCATGACCCGGTAACGGAGGAACACTATATCTGCAACCAGTGCGGTGCGGATATTACGTCAGACCCATGGGGACATATTAACAACTCTCTTATGAATGGTGGTAATTGCGGAAGCTATCACTCTATCTATGTGACTGTAAAGCAAGGGTATTCTGAAACTGTGACCGACGAAGCAGCATGGGACGAGCAAGTGCTGGTGAGCAAGGCATGGGACGAGACCGTGACCACCGGGTACAAGTGCTCTTCCTGCGGTGCCACGAAGTAGCGTCCGCCACCGAATTCCGAGTCAGAGCGCTTATATGCCAGACTGAAATCCGGCGGCGGCAAGCGCATAAATCTCAAAAACCCGTCGCCCCCGAGCCGTCTCAGGCAAGGTTCCAAGGGGCAGCAGCCCCTTGGAACGCAAGGGTGCGAGGATGATGCGAGGCGTCCAAAAAACCGGTGTGTACGTGCCATTGATACGCCCACACTCTTTTGGTGAAGCCCACTCCCCTCCGGTGATATACACGGCCCGGCCGCCCTCGCAGTCGATGCTCTCCACGTCGCCGAACCCTATGCGGACGGCAGCCCCTCCGCAATCTCCCTCATCATCTGTTCTCACATGTCTTCCTCCGTTCCGGGCACATGGCCCTTAGTATCTCGCCCCTGCGGGCAAAGCCGCACCGGAGCGAAGGCGGGTCAAGGGAGGTCCATGACGACCTCCACCAACCGGAGCGGAGCGGAGGTTTGTGCGGGGTCTCATGGGCCCCCTTGACGCGGCGTAGCGGAGGTGCCACCCGGCATTCCCTCCGTAACGCACGAGTGAACAAAGGAAAATAGCATCACACACCGTGCGAGGGAGGACGTCTCTATGGATCTCGCGAAAACAGCCAGAGAAATTACCCGCTTCATGCTCCCCTACCTGACCACACGGCAGAGCCGCCAACTCGAAAAAGTTATATCGCACTGCCCTTTCGATGAAAGCCAGCTAGCTGAAGACGGCTGCGAGTTTGAAAGCGAATCATTCCTAGATCTATTTATGTCTGCAAAACGCCTCGAAGGCTGTTCGGATAGAACCATCTGCTACTACGAAGCCACCATCAAAAAAAGCTTGAATCTTTCGATGCGCCAGTTTGCGACTTGGAAACCGAAGAAATTAGGTCCTATCTTTCCAACTATCAGCAAAAAGCCGGCGTCACTCACGTCACCGTCGACAACGTCCGAAGAATCATCTCAAGCTTCTACTCATGGCTCGAAGACGGAGACCATATCATCAAAAGCCCGGTCAGACGCATTAAAAGAGTCAAGGCTCCGCAACCCATAAGGGAAACGTATGGCGACGAAGTCGCGAGATTCTTTGCGATAACTGTAGGTCCCCGAAACCTTGCCCCGATCGACCTGTTGCGCTCTACCGGCATGTGTGTAGGCGAACTCGTCTCGTTAGACAGGAACTCCATCGACACCATCAGTCGGGAGTGCATCGTACACGGCAAGGGCAATAAGAACCGCATCGTCTATTTTGATGCAAAGACTAAAGACCATATTGAGAATTACCTGCCCACCCGAATGGGCAGCTCGGAAGCCCTCTTCGTGTCGAGCAAGGCGCCACACGAGAGGCTGTAAATTGGCGGTGTCGAGGCGTTGCTTAGAAAACTGGAGCGCGAGCTTGATTTAAGAAGGGTCCACCCTCATAAGTTCAGAAGAACGCTTGCCACAAAGGCAATCGACAAAGGCATGCCCATCGAACAAGTCCAGGTGCTCCTTGGCCATAAAAATAGATACCACATTAAGGTACGCAATGGTCGGCCAGTGCAACGTCAAAGCATCCCACCTCAGATATCTAACTTAAACATCGTGTTTACCCGCCAGTCGCTTGTACTCCTCAGCACTAATGACCGTCTTGATATCGAGGATGGATCAACATTCATATTGTTCGTCACGTCCATCCGGTCCTCCTCGCTTGAGATAGTTGCAGTGTCGCCACGGTCGACGGTACGCTCGGTTGCGCTGCGCACGCCGTCGGCGCGCGCCGTGTAACCGAGCGTACCGTCGACGGGCAACGCATCTGCCAAGGCCTCGGCGATTGTCTTAGAGCACATCGTTGCCTTCTTCCATAGAGGCCAGGTATAAGATCAGATCGGCCTTGTCCACGCGCCAGACGCCGGCAATCTTCACGCCGCCGGCCGCCTTAAGAATCTGAATAGCCTTGGTCTTGCAGACGTTCAGCAGCTTGACGATATCGCGCGAACTAACGTATGCGGACGGCAGCGCGTGCAAATCACGACACCACGCCTTGCGAGAGATAGCGTTCATTTTTTTGATGTCCTTGTCTTCCATATCTACTCCTTTCGTTTATGTAGTACATACAGAACACAATACTTGACATGCTGGTTGGTGTTAATTTATGTTTTTACCAGAATGCGGTTTATAGTATTCCAGCAGTTAAAGGAGCAGGTATGGCAACCGTCAAAGTAAAAGTTCCCACAAGCATTGACAGCCCGACTCCATGGACGCTTCCTAGGACAAAACTGATTTGCGTTAATATCAACGGATCAGAACATGATGCGTTCCTATGCAAGGCAGGTAATAAAGCCTATGGCTTACCGGATGGTTTTGCGACAGGAGCTTTGCTCAATTTGAATACGGAGGATCTCGGAGAAGTCAAACGGTTTATTGAGGCATACGGTCTTCCAGTGTCGCCCTACGCCAATCAGTTCGAGCTTGTTGAAAAGCGGTTTATATCAAATGACAAGTTCTCCAACGACCCGGTGGGTGACGGACTTGATTGTTGGAGCGACTCATTGAATGCTTCAACGCGAAGCTCCGATATTATAGAGACTCTCGGGTTTTCCTTGTTTAACCATTACAAAGGGAAAGACAGTTCGGCTGGCACAGAAATCGCAAATCTGATAAAAGGCATCCGGAAGAAGGGCGAGCAGATCATCTTGACCGAAGATCTGACCACAACCCTAACAATCATGCAAGTCGCTGCCCTTCTTTTTTCATGCAAGGCCGCCTTTGGTCCAAAGGCATATGACAAGGCAATCCCACTTCTAAAGAAGCTGCCGAACAGTGACAAGATCAAGAAAAAAGTCGGTCAGCTTTTCACTACCTTCCAAATGCCCACAAAGATATATTTGGACACCAACGAAAGCGAGCTGCCTCTGGGTATTCTTGCAGCAAGAGTTTCGGCATCCCATAACCTTGAATCCATCGAAAAGCAGCTTGCCGCTTTTTTGGATCTCTCTATCTCACCGTATCCGGAGGAGACCCATCTCATCCAGAATCCAACACTCCGAAGAATAGCCAGTATTAGCTTAGAGTCCAGAAAACAGCCCGTAGGAAGTTTGACTAGAGCGTTTAGCATCCAACTTCTTGAGTACCTTCAAAGCGATCAGTCTTGGCGTATCTGCGACCTCTGCAAGCGTCCCTACAAAATTCGTCAGCAAACGATGCACGCGCTGACAAGCGCAGAAGCTGCTCAGAAAGAACTCTCAAAGCCAAGGCGAGAGACTAATAAGCAGAACTCCTTTTGTACGAAGACTCACGAGGAGCGTGAACGCCGCAAAGTTCAGGCCGAAAAGCGCGATCAGCGCAAGATTGATCGAAAGCTGCACGAACTCGACTCCAAAAAATGTCGAAAAGCGCAATTGTAATTACGTGATGAGTTTGTGAAATCAACGAGAATTAATAATCAGCCCAAAACGGCTTTTATTGCACATTTCGTTGCACAGCCTATTGCACACGGCGGCGATATAAAAGAAAGCAGGCCAGAGGAAAATACCATCTGACCTGCTTTTTCTTTCATGGAGCCAGTGACAGGAATCGAACCTGCAACCCACTGATTACAAATCAGTTGCGCTACCGTTGCGCCACACTGGCACACTTGGCGCTTTCGCGCGAAGCCTGTTAAGAATAATGGAATTGCGGACGGGGCGCAACAGGCCGCACGGCGTTATATAAATATGCAAAATCCAGCAACAGCGCGTACCAGGCCCGTTCATTTCTGTCAGTGCGCCCTCAATCTTAAAACCATTCGCCAGAACGAATAGTTTTAATTACAATTGGCTATATAAAACTATTCGTTCTGGCGAAGGGTTTCGCGATGTTGACTACCAAGGAAGCAGCCGAGCTGCTCGGCATCAGCCCGCGCAGGGTGCAGGAGCTCATAAAAAACGGAGCACTTGAGGCCCGCAAGGCTTCTGGTGTATGGCTCATCGACAAAGACAGCGTCGACACGCGACTCCGCTCTGTGACCAAAACGGGGGGACGTCCCCGCCGCGGCCACGGTAAGAGCGAGATCGCGTTCACCCTCATGAACCGCACGTACGAAGTCGCTCAGCTGGTCTACAGCACATCGCGAAAAGACTTTACCCACATCGGTGCCGACATCGATTACGCCCACGCCCCTATTGGAGTATTTGGCCCTAATAGCCCCATATCGCTAGACTCCTTCCGCATCTGGTGGCGCGGCCGCGGTATCCCGCTCGCACGCATTGGGCTAGCCTCCCTGCTTGCAGAAGCCGCAGTCGATGTTCCCGATGAACTCGTCCAGCGAAATCTCGGCCTCTCCTTATCCGACCAGTATTGGATTAGGCCCCAAGACTCCGGCCTCGCGTGGGAGGATATCAACTTCTTCAATAACGCCTTTGATGACGTCTCGCTAACCATTGCACCCTTTGCCCCAGAGGGAAAAGCGGCTGCCGCAAAGCCCGATAACACCTCGGACGGCAATCTTCAAAAGTACTGGACGTGCGAGGGCGAACGTCGAATTCTGCATAAGGCAGGAGCGCACCTGGACCAGGAACCTTATAACGAGCTGGTGGCGACCGCGCTCCACCGTCGCATCCTAAACGCCTGCGATTATGTGCCTTACTCGCTCGAGGGCACGGGCACTTCCGCCCTGAGCACATGCGATGTCTTCTTAACTGATGAAGAAGAGTATGTCCCTGCGTTCTATGTAAACCAGCACGCAAACGCAGATGAACGACTAACCGACTACGAGCGATACGTAGCAAACTGCGAGGAGCTCGGGGTAACAGGCGTCAAGGATGCCCTTGACCGCATGATCGTGTGCGACGACATCATCGCCAACTACGATCGTCATTGGCGCAACTTCGGCCTCGTGCGAAACGTCAACTCACTGGCCTGCAGACCAGCTCCCATCTTCGATTCGGGTTCATCGCTCTGGTGCAACATATCTCTAGAGGAGCTTCGGGCAGGAGAGCACAGTTTTGCCAGCGCGCAGTTCCATTCAAGTCCCGCGAAACAAATGTTGCTTGTTGAGGATATGAACTGGTTTGACGGAGACAAACTCGAAGGTTTTGTCGACGAGGCGATCGAGATTCTGTCTAAAAACGATGCCCTAGCAGCGAGACTGCCTTATCTAAAAGAGGCGCTAACGTGGCGCCTCGAAAGAATGATCAACATCGCTGAATGGAGTTAGCGAGGCAGCATTGCCCGTCAGCTCCCCTATCTCCCACGCAACGCCTTGAGCTTGGCCAGGGCCTCGGGGCTCAGGCGGCTGCCCAGGGTCATCTTGATCTGGGGTGCTTCCTCGGCCTCATGCACGTCGTTGTCGATCTGTTTGATCTCGTCCACCAGCATGCGGCTCGAGATGCGCGTGACGCCCTTGCCCATGACGACGGCCTGGATCGTGCCGTCACTCGACACCACGGAGCACGCGCGGCCTTCCTCGCGTGCCTCGATGCAGAGCTTCTGTACCACGGTATCGGCCGAGACGCCCGTCGGCGAAAACTCGATGCGCACGCCACGGGCCGGCAGGTTGGGGCGCTCGCTAGAGATATTGCCCGCACCGTCAAACACGATTACGGCCTCGTAGCGGCCCTGGGCAAACGCGGCAACGTCGTTGATGAGGGCGGTGCGCGCCATATCGTGAACGTCGCTGGAGTATGGATCGTCGGAATGGTCGTAGACGAGCTTTTCGTAGCGCGGCGTGCAGTGGATCACGTTGTAGCCGTCGACCACCAGCAGCTCGGGCTTATTGGAGTGCACCGTCGAGACCGGATCGGCGATGGCCTGCGCAAACGCATTGCCGCCCACGCCATAGGTCGCGGCCGAAACAATCGGCTTGGCCGAGCCCTCGCCAAAGCGCTTGGCCTTGGACTTAGCGCGGTTCTTCTTGGACATGCGCTACTCCTCCCCCATGAGCTCGCCGGCATTGCGGCGCAGCCACTCAAAGCACAGCGCGGTGGTCGCCTGGGCAACGTTGAGGCTCTCGGTCATGCCACGCTGGGGAAGCTTGGTCAAATAGTCGCAATTCTCGAGCACCAGGCGCGAGATGCCGTCGCCCTCGGAGCCCATGACGAGCGCCACGCGGCCCTCGAAGGGAGCATCCCAGCAGCTGCCCTCGGCGTGCTCGGAGGCACCGCCCACCCAAAAGCCAGCGGCCTTGAGGTCATCGAGCACACGGGCGATATTGGGAACCTGTGCGATAGGCAGGTGCATGACGGCGCCGGCAGAAGTCTTGTAGCTGCCGACGGTCACACCGGCGGCGCGCTTGTTGGCAATGATGACACCGGCCGCGCCCACGACCTCGGCAGAGCGCACGATGGCACCAAAGTTGCCGTCGTCGGTCACATGGTCGAGCACGACGACAAGCGCCGGACCGTCGCCCGCGCGGTCGAGGATATCGGCAACATCGGCGTAGGGGAAGTTGCCCACCTCGAGCGCGATGCCCTGGTGAGCGCCATGGCTCGACAGCGCATCGAGTTGCGCGCGCGGCACATACTTAATGCGGACGCCCGCGGCGTTGAGATCATCGACCAGACGAGACAGAGCGGCATCGCGCTCCCCGCCCTCGGCGATGAGCGCGCACTTGACGGGAAAGCCGGTACGCAGCGCCTCGGCGGCAGCACGGCGACCTTCGATAAACTCGCCCTTGGGGACCTGAAAGTTGTCGCGGTTGCGATCTCGCTGCGGACGCGCAGCCTGGGCTTGGGAGCGCTCGCGCTGGCCCTTGGGAGTGGCAGCGCGGTCGTTGCGGCGAATCGGACGCGAGCCAGAAGCAGCCTGCTTGCCTCCACGCGGTGCACGCTTGCGATTGTCGGCCATAAAGCGGCCTCCTTAAATAGATAACGAACAAGAATCGACCGTCCGAGCCACGGCACCTTGCCTTTCAATCGTCGGGCATGACCACCAGGTCTATGCCCTCCTCTTTCAAGGCAATCTGCCGCACCTCGAACGGTCGACAAATACTAGAGAGTCTTAATACGGGTGCCGGCGGTCGTATCCTCGATCGTCAGGCCCAGGTCCTTGAGCTGGTCGCGGATGGCGTCGGCCAGATCCCAGTTCTTGGCGGCGCGGGCCTCGGCGCGGGCCTCGAGAATCTTGGCAGCGGCCTCGTCCACGTCGTCACCCGTGTAGGCAACCAAACCGGCGGCAACGCCCAGCAGGCCCAGCGGCAACTCGACCTTGGGCTCGGGGAGCTCAACGCCAAGCGTATCGAGCAGCTCGGCCAGCGTGTCGGCGGCGGCAAGCGCGGCGGCCTTGTCGGCAGCGTCGCCCGCCTGCTCCAGGTACTGGTTGCACTCGGTCACAAAGCCAAAGACGGCACCCATGGCACCAGCGGTGTTAAAGTCGTCGTCCATGCACTCCTTAAAGGCGGCACGGGTCTCGGCGGCCTTGGCGGCAAACGCCTCGGCGGCAGCCGCATCGGCATCGGCCGTCGCATGGTTCGCGGCCCAGCGCAGGTTCTCGACCGTACCGGCGATACGCGTGAGCGAGTTCTCGGCACCCTCCAGGCGCTCCCAAGAAAAGTCGAGCGGCGAGCGATAGCTCGTCTGCAGCATCAGCAGGCGCAGGGCGGCAGCGGAGTGCTGTTCGAGGACCTCGGCCAGCGTAAAGAAGTTGCCGAGTGACTTGGACATCTTCTCGCCGTCAACCAGCAGCATGCCCGTGTGCATCCAGGTGTTGGAGAAGCCCTGGTGCCAGGCGCAGGTGGCCTGGGCGCACTCGTTCTCGTGATGCGGGAAAGCAAGATCGGAGCCACCGCCGTGGATATCGATCGGGGTACCCAGGTAGCGATGCACCATGGCGGCGCACTCGGTGTGCCAACCGGGACGGCCCTCGCCCCAGGGGCTCGGCCAGCTGGGCTCGCCGGGCTTGGCGGCCTTCCACAGGGCAAAGTCGAGCGGGTCGTTCTTGTCCTCGTTCTCCTCGATGCGCGCACCAACCATAAGGTCGTCGATGTTGCGGCCCGAGACCTGACCATAGTTGGGATCGCTGCGCACGGCAAAGTACACATCGCCGTTATCGGCTGCGTAAGCGTGGCCCTGCTCGATAAGCGTCTTGATCATGGCGATCATGGGGCCGATCTCCTTGGTGGCGCGGGGGCGCACATCGGGATCGAGCACGTTGGCGGCGCGCATGACGCCGATGAACTTGTTGGAGAACTCCGTCGCGACCTCGGCAGCCGTACGGCCCTGCTCGTTGGCGCGCTTGATGATCTTGTCGTCGACATCGGTGAGGTTCTGGGCGAACGTGACCTCGTAGCCGCTCGCGATGAGCCAGCGTCGAATCACATCGAAGCTGATGAACGTGCGGGCATTGCCGATGTGGATGTTGTCGTAGACCGTGGGGCCGCACACGTACATGCGGACCTTGCCGGACTCGATGGGCTGGAACTCTTCCTTTTTATGGGTAGCGCTGTTGTAGATACGCATTCGTTACTCCTTAACGGTTTTCTGTAGCAGGCAGACGGCCCAGGCGCCGATTCCCTCGCCCTGGCCTTCCCAACCGAGCTTTTCGGTCGTAGTGGCGGCGACGCCCACATTTTCGACGTCAACGCCCAAGGCATGGGCAAGGTTGGCGCGCATGGCATCGCGGTGCGGGGTGATCTTGGGTTGCTGACAGGCAATGGTGCAATCGGCATCGACAAACTCAAAGCCCAGCTCGCGCGCGTAGTCCATCACGCGAGCGAGCAGCACCATCGAATCAGCACCCTCGTAGGCAGGATCGGTGTCGGGGAATAGCTTGCCGATGTCTCCCCCGCGGCAGGCGCCCAGAATGGCATCGGCCAAGGCGTGCGCGAGCACATCGGCATCCGAGTGGCCCAGCAGGCCGCGCTCGTAGGGAATGTCGACCCCGCCGATGATACATCGACGCCCCTCCACCAAACGGTGGACGTCGTAGCCGTGGCCAATGCGCAGGTTACTGAACATGGGGAAGGTCCTCTCCCTCGGCCATGCGACCGAGCAGAATCGCGGTTACGGGACGCAGGTCCTCGGGCACCGTCACCTTAAGGTTGTCGCGTGGGCTCTGGACGCAGCGGACGCACCCACCCATGCGCTCGACCAGCGATGAATCGTCGGTACCGATAAAACCCTCGGCGATAGCAGCGGCGTGAGCGCGCTTCATGGCGTCGACACTAAAGATCTGCGGCGTCTGCGCGGCCCAGTACAGCTCACGCGGCGGCGTCTCGACGATGTTGTCGCCATCGACGATCTTGAGCGTGTCGATGGCAGGCTGGCCGCACACGACACCATCGAGGGCACGGTCGCTCACGAGCACGTCGATAGCGTGGTCGATGGCCTCGGTCGTAATGAGCGGACGAGCGCCATCGTGAATGGCAACGTATTCAAAGCCCGCCGGAGCCGCATGCACGCCGGCACGGGTGGAATCCTGACGGGTATCGCCGGCATCGGCAAAGCTGATGGGCGTGTCATAGTCAAACGGGTCGATGGCCAGGCGGCGCATCTCGGCACGGCGCTCGGCAGGACAAACCACGACGATGTGGCCGACCTTATCGCTACGATCGAACGCGCGGATGGACCAGCTCATGAGCGGACGGCCCGCCACGTTAACGAGCTGCTTGCCGCCGGGATTTCCAAAGCGCTGGCCGCTGCCGCCGGCAACGACCACGGCGCATACGGGCGCCATTATGCGTTCCCCTGTTTGGTGCCCTTCATGCGGTACAGCGAGTCCGCAAGAATGGCAGGGTTGTTGACGCCAAAGTCGCCCAAGCGCTCCGGATCCTCGCTGATGTCGTCCATGAGCTCCTGCAGCGATCCATACTCGTCGACGATCTTCTCGGCCACGCCGTCGCGCACGACGGACACGCGCGAAAGCGTGCGCAGGCCCAGCGGTGTCATGACGGAGTCCTCGTCCAGGTCGTCGTAACCCAGAACCGCCGCCACATGCTGCGGGTCGGACAAGTCCTTGGGCGTCATACGGGCAAGCTCAGCGCGAATCTTCTCGGCGTTTGCCTCGGAAGAATCACTTGCGTAGTCGCGGATCATCAGGTCGTACTCGGTATCCATGCTGGAGCCCGCGAGCTGCTCGAGCTGCATCTGCACGAGCTTGCCCTGGTTGCCCAGCTTGACAATGCAATCCTTAAGCTCAGTCTTTGCCTGCTGCATGATCTCGAAACTCGAGAAAATGCCGGTGATGTCGGCGAGCGTAACGTAGTCGTCGAGCTCAAGGGCCGTCAGGCGCAGCAAGGAGCGATCGAGCGACTGACGGGTGGTCTGAAGCGTGGCGACGAGCTGGTTGACCGAGCTCATGATGGTGGTGACGGGCTGAATCTCGTAGCTCTTGCCGTGAACGTACACGTTAACGACGGCACGGCGAGCCGAAACCGAGATCACGATGGCATCGGTGAGCACCGACATGCGAGCGGCAGTACGGTGACGCATGCCCGTCTCACTCGTGGCGAGCGAGGGATCGGGATTGAGGTGGAAGTTGGCGCGCAGGATCTGGGTGAGGTCGCCATCGATAACGATGGCGCCGTCCATCTTGGAAAGCTCGAACAGGCGGTTCGAGGTAAACGAAATGTTGAGCGGGAAGCCGTCGTTACCGGCGGCGAGCACGTTTTCGGTGTCGCCGACACAGATAAGGGCGCCCAGGTGACCAGCAATGATCATGTCGAGGGCGGTGCGGATCGGCTGGCCAGGTGCCGTCAGGCGAATGGCCTGTTCCATACGCTTTTGCAGCTCGTTCTTATCCAAGGCATCGCTCCCATCGTATACGCTCCATAAACGTCAATAAGTTTCTCACGGTTTGCCCCTGTGACGCCCGCAAAATCCGATGCTTACAGAATGAGCGAACACAGCTGAGAGCCCCAATCCAAATGAGCTGCTTATGTGGTAGCATCGGGATTCGCATAAATGAGGGAGTAGTCGCGTGATCGGGTTCGCCTCCGGTGGCGCGGCAAGTCAACACACTGGCCGATGCGGCCTGGCTTGCCTTAATGAACGAGACTCGTGGCTGTGCGCGCAACGCGTACGCCACGGGTCTTTTTTGTTACTCCCCCAAGAGGTACACGCGGGCCCGCCCGCAGAGAGGGAGCCAGACTATGGGACTCGCAGAGCTCGTACTGCTCGCCGTTGGCCTTTCGATGGATGCCTTTGCCGTATCCATCTGCAAGGGCCTTGGCATGAAGAAGATCAACCTTAAAGTCGCCGTGGTGCTCGGCCTGTTCTTTGGCGGCTTTCAGGCCGGCATGCCCGTAATCGGATGGGCGCTTGGCAGTCAATTCATGGGCATCATCGGACCCATCGACCATTGGATCGCCTTTATCCTTTTGGCCTTTATCGGCGGCAAAATGCTGTGGGAAGCCTTTACCGAGGACGAGAATGAAGGCGACGGCAAGGATACCGAAAAGATTGACCTGGGCGAGTACCTGATCCTCGCCATCGCCACCTCAATCGACGCCCTAGCCGTAGGCATCTCATTTGCGGCGCTCTCGGTTGACATCGTTCCCGCTGTATCGCTTATCGGCGTCACAACGTTTATCTTCTCCGTCGCCGGCGTAGCGATCGGCCACACCTTTGGCGCGCGCTACGAAAAACCTGCCACCATCGTGGGCGGCATCGTGCTCATCCTCATCGGACTTAAGATCTTGCTTGAGCATCTGGGGATTTTGGCGCTGTAACGCCAAACACAATCGCTCAAAACTCAACGCCAGTACAAGGCCTCATGCAGAGTTTTGCATGAGGCCTTTTCGTGCAGACTTTTGCATGTCATACTGATATGCAAAAGTCTGCATGTTGGAGATCGCCATGGATACCCTTCCCATCACCACACCACGCCAAGCTGGCATCTATGTGCGTCAGGCACGCGAGTCGCAGGAAATCACCCGTGCGGCCCTCGCTAAAAAAGCCGGCGTTTCGGAGCGCCTGCTCGCATCGCTCGAGCTAGGAGACGCCACGGGTATTCGGCTCGACAAGTTACTGACCGTCTTTAACGCACTCGGCATAGGTCTCTTTGCGCAAAGCGATAACGACTCCATCGCATCGCCCTCCGAACTTCCGACGACGATAGCGGACTTCCCTATCGCGAACTCGAATGCCCTGCCAAAGCCAAGCGTAGGCAGACGACCCGCCCGACAAGGAACGCCATCTTCCTATGGTGCCCTGCTGGCCCAAATCGCAGCCGAGCAAGGCCTTTCCGACACTTCAGACCTCTCCTTTGGCTGTAAGGTTGTGAAATAAATGGCAGAGATGGAGCTTGCGACCCTCATTTGTGGCGAAATCGCAGGCACTCTCCGGCAAGACGAGCATGGACTCTGCAGCTTTGTATACGCCCCAACCTATCGCGGAGCACCACTATCGCTTACAATGCCGCTTTCCAATCGCACGTATGGCCATAACATCGTCCGCCCGTTCCTATTTGGCCTTTTGCCCGACAGCCAAGAGCAGCGTCGCGCTATTGCCGCCGAGCATGACGTTGCATCCAACAACCCCGTCGCCCTCTTGTGCCATATCGGTCTTGACTGCGCGGGGGCCGTTCAGTTTTGTCGAACCGATCAATTAGGCGCCGCCCGCGGCAGGGTCTCGGCATACCGCCCGCTTACCAATTCTCAAATCGCTCACAAGCTCAAAGCAATTCGCGATGACGAAAGAGAGACATGGATGGGCTCCAACGAAAGCTGGTCCCTGGGCGGCAACCAAGGCAAATTTGCACTAGCTTGGCATGATGGCCAATGGTGCGAATGTCTAGGGTCATCCCCCACTACCCATATCTTCAAAAATGGTGTCGTTGGGTTCAAACATCAGGCCTTAAACGAATTCGTCTGCATGAAAACGGCTCGGCGTGTTGGCATTCCAACTGCCAACGTCTCCTATTGCACATTTGAAGACGAAGCCGCGCTCGTCGTTGAACGGTACGACAGAATGGTCAATAGCAGCGGAAATATCGAAAGGCTGCATCAGGAGGACTTTTGCCAGGCGCTCGGTGTATTGCCAAGCCAGAAATACACCGCCGACGGAGGACCAACCACACGAGACATCCAAGAACGACTGATTAACACAGTCCCCCACCACATGAATCTTGTGCTTTTTACCTATATGTTGTTCTATAACGCCATTATCGGAGCGCCTGACGCACACGCTAAAAACTACTCGCTCATCCTAGGCAAAGGCACAAACGCAGCGCTCGCACCCATGTACGATGTCGCATCGGGCTTGGCGTACGAGCGTATGCGCCGCCGGGCGCGCCTTGCCATGAGCGTTGGCGGCGAAAATCGAGTGGGGCGCATCGGTCCAGGCGCTATCCGCCGATACCACGGTATGGGCGACCCCGCGCTGGAGGCGGCGCTCACCGATGCCGGGCTATCCGAGAAGTTTTGCTTTGCGACCATGATGGACCTCGCCTACGAGGTGCCCATTTGCATGGAAGAGATCATGGACGAATACGCCGACCTGCCCGGCATGGCGGACCTGCGCGAGCACATGCTCGGCCCCGTCCGCGAAAACTGCCAGCACACCCTCGACCTCATCAAGGCGGATATGGGCTAGGCGCCAATCAATCCACATTTCTTAAAAGAAGAGGGGGCACCCGTCGCAAAAGTTCGGATGCCCCCTCTCGTAATGTCATTTGCAATCCGCTAGCACGTGGCTCGAACTGCTGCTAGCGCGACCTTTACGCAGCGAGGCGCTTGAGGACGTCGATGAGCAGCTCGTAGAAGCGCTCGGCAGAAGCGAGCTCCATGCTCTCGTCCGGGGTGTGGACATCGGAGAGCGTCGGGCCCACGGCGATGGCGTCCAGGCCGTGCAGGGCCTCGGCAAACAGGCCGCACTCAAGGCCAGCGTGAATGGACTCGATGCGCAGCTCGGAGCCAAAGAGCTCGCGATAGCTCTCGACAAAAACGTCGCGGACCGGCGAATGCTCGGCATAGCTCCAGCCGGGATACTCGAACTCGAACTTGGCGTCGAAGCCCAAGACATCGGCCAGCGTCTGCAGGCGGTCCTTGAACTCGTTCTGCAGCGAGGTGATCGAGGAGCGCGGGGACAGCATGATCTTGACCTGGTCGTCGGAAGTAGCGACCACGCCGATGTTGGAGGAAACCTCGACGGAGCCGTCGGTGGCGACGTTGCGGCGAATCACGCCGTTAGGGGCAAGACGCAGGGCGCGGATGAGGGCAAGCGCGGACTTCTGATCCATGGCCTCGACCTCGGCGTCGTCGGCAATCTCGACGGTGCAGGTAAAGCCGGGGTCGAAGACCTCGAGCTCGGCAGTGACGTCGGCGATGATGCCCTTTGCGATCTGGGCCGCGGCCTCGGCGGCAGCGTGGTCGGCGTAAACCAGCTCGGCCTTGCACTCACGGTTGATGGCGTTGTCCTTAGTGCCGCCGTTAAAGCTAACGATGGCGGGCTCGCCGGCGACCATCAGGCGGTCGATGATGCGGGCCATGATGAGGTTGCCGTTGCCGCGCTCCAGGTTGATATCGTTGCCGGAATGACCACCCAGTAGGCCGGAGATGTCGAGCGTGAGGGTGCTGCCGGTCTTGTGCTCGCGCACGATGGGGCAAGTGTAGGTAACAACGACGCCGCCGGCGCAGCTGACGGTGGCAACGCCCTCTTCCTCGGAGTCAAGGTTAATCATGGTGCGGGCGCTAATCTGGGACTTGTCGAGCGTCTCGGCGCCGACCAGGCCAGTCTCCTCGTCGGTGGTGAATACGCACTCGAGGGCGGGGTGAACGATCGAATCGTTATCGAGAACAGTGAGCATCAGAGCGACGGCGATACCGTTGTCGGCGCCCAGGGTGGTGCCGTTAGCGGTGAGGACGCCGTCCTTGACGACCAGGTCGATACCGTCGGTCGTAAAGTCGTGCTCAACAGAGCCCAACTTGTCGCACACCATGTCGATGTGGCCCTGCAGCATCACGGTCGGAGCATTCTCGGCGCCGGCAGAAGCGGGCTTGCGAATGATGACGTTGTAGACCTCGTCCTGGTACACATCGAGGCCGCGCTCCTTAGCAAACGCAACCAGGAAATCGCTGATGCCCTTCTCGTTGCCAGACCCACGGGGGATCGCGCTGACCTCCTCAAAGAAATGGAACAGCTGGGCGGGCTCGTAGCCGGTAATCTTGTAATCCATGGTGCCTCCTTGGCGCAACTGGTTAGACAGTAAGACATGCGCCTTGTATATTCCCAGACTTTGCGTGCATAAACCAGTCGAAAACGCCGAGCGCCCTCGCATCATCGGCTAACGGCGGACCGTATAGCGTAACGGTCACAGTTACCGCAGCTCTACAAATCGAGGCGCCCTTGCCAGAGCGCCTCGATTGCGCGTATCAAATTGTCGCCATGCCCTACAGCGCGCCAGAGCCGGCTTGCATCATGCCACCGGGGCCCGAGCTCACGCCGCTGCTCACAGGCGCGGCGTTTCCGGTGTGCGGCGCCGCCGGAGCGGTATCGCCCCCGAGCGCACCCGCCGGACGCGGCGCCGGGATCTCACCCGTGCCGTGGCTAAAGACAAACTTGCCGTCGGCCACGTCGCACAGGACGGTATCGCCCTCGCCCCACTCGCCAGCCAGCAGTTCCTCGGACAGCGGATCCTCGATGAGCTTTTGGATGGCACGACGCAGCGGACGCGCGCCGTTGGTGAGGTCGGTACCCTCCGCCACAATCTTGTCGTAGGCCGCATCGGTGAGCTTGATGTTCATGCCGTTGGCAATCAGGCGCTGACGCAGGTCGTCCACCAGCAGGTGCGCGATCTTGGTCAGGTTCTCGCCCGAGAGCTTCTGGAACACCACAATGTCGTCGATACGGTTGAGCAGCTCGGGGCGGAACAGGCGCTTGAGCTCGCCCATCGCACGGCCCTTGATTTCACTCGAGGTGAGGCCCTGCTCGCCGGTGGTGCCAAAACCGACACTCGCATCCTGCGCGATCTCGCGGGCGCCCACGTTGGACGTCATGATAATCACGGTGTTGCGGAAGTCGACCGTCTTACCCTGGCTATCAGTCAGGCGACCCTCCTCCAGCACCTGCAACAAAATGTTGAAGATGTCGGGGTGCGCCTTCTCGATCTCGTCGAACAGCACGACCGAGTACGGGTGACGACGAACGGCCTTGGTAAGCTGACCGCCCTCGTCGTGGCCCACGTAACCCGGAGGGCTACCGATGAGCTTGGAGACCTCGAACTCGCTGCCGAACTCGGACATATCGAAGCTGATGAGCGCATCCTTGCTGCCAAAGAGGTACTCGGCGAGCGTCTTGGCGAGCTCGGTCTTGCCTGTGCCGGTGGGACCAAGGAAGATAAAGCTGCCACCGGGACGACGCGGGTCCTTGAGCGGCGAGCGGCTGCGGCGCACGGCCTTGGCGACGGCCTCGACTGCCTCATCCTGGCCGATGATGCGCGTCTTGAGCACGCTTTCGGTCTGCAGCAGGCGCCGGCTCTCGCTCTCGGTGAGCGAGGAAACCGGCACGCCAGAGGTCACGGACACGATGTCGGCAATCTGACTCACGTCGATGGTGAGCGGGCTGGCGTCGAGCTCGGCGGTCCAGGCGGCCTTGGCCTCGGCGAGCTCAATCTCAGCGGCCTTCTGCTGCTCGGTGATCTCGGCGGCCTTGTTCATGTCGTCGCTCTCGGTGGCCTCCTGTGCGGCGGCCTTGAGCTCCTCCACGCGATGCTCGGCCTCGCGCACCGGCTCGGGCGCGCGGTTGGCGGCGATGCGGGCGCGGGCGCCGGCCTCGTCAATGAGGTCGATGGCCTTATCAGGCAGGAAGCGGTCCTGAATGTAGCGGTTGGAAAGGTTCGCGGCGGCCTCGATAGCACCCTGCGTATAGCGCACATGGTGGTGCTCCTCGTAGCGCGGCTTGAGCGCGGTCAGGATCTTGACCGTGTCCTCGACGCTCGGCTCCTCGACATCGATGGTCTGGAAGCGACGCTCAAAGGCCGGATCCTTGGTGAGGTACTTACGGAATTCCTCGGCCGTGGTGGCGCCGATAATCTGGAAGGCACCGCGCGCAAGCACGGGCTTGAGCATGGAGCTCGCGTCGATGGAGCCCTCGGCAGAACCGGCACCGATGATGGTGTGCATCTCGTCAATAAACAGGATGACGTCGTCAGCCTCGGTGGCCTCCTGGATCACGTTCTTGAGGCGCTCCTCAAACTCACCGCGATACTTGGCGCCCGCAACGAGGCCCGGCAGGTCGAGCGTCCAGATGTTCTGGTTCATGAGGTTCTCGGGCACGTTGCCGGCAGCGATCTGCTGCGCCAGGCCCTCGACGATGGCCGTCTTGCCCACGCCGGGATCGCCCAGGATAAGCGGGTTGTTCTTGGTGCGGCGCGAAAGGATCTCCATCATACGCTGGACTTCCTTTTCGCGACCAATTACAGGGTCGAGCTCGCCATCGCGCGCCTTCTGCGTGAGGTTGGTGGCGAACTGCTTAAGCGTGTCGGTGCCGCTCCCCTTTTGCTGCGAGGCGTCCGAGCCGCTAAAGAACGGCAGGCCCGCACCGGGACGACCGGCGCCGGCTCCGGCGAGCGGACGCTTCTTGTCCTGATCCTTGGCGGTAAGCTTTTCGATGGCCTTTTTAATGGAAGCGGACGACACGCCCAGGCGCATGAGAATGTCCATGGCCATGCCGTTGCCCTCTTCGACGATGCCGATCAGCAAGTGCTCGGTCGACACGTAGGTCTGGTTGTTCTCACGCGCCACGCGGAATGAACGCTCCATCACGCTAATGACGAGCGGCGTAAAGGCGAGCTTGGCCGCCTCGGTCTCCTCACAGGGCTCGGGAACCGTGGTCTGGACCTCCTTGAGGGTGTCCATGATGTCGTCGTAGGAGATATCAAGTGAGCGCAGCGCCTCGGCAGCGATACCCTCGTCCTCCTTGGCGAGTGCGAGCAGCAGGTGCTCGGTGCCCACCTTACTTGAATGAAGATCGAGCGCCTCCTGCTTGGCCATGGACATGACCTTACGCGCTCGATCGGTAAATCTATCTAACATGCTCGTTTCCTTACATGAGTTCATCGAAATCAAAACGCCCGCCCGTCGGCGGCGCTTTTGTCTCTTTACCCACAGGTTGTCTATGTTAACAGCTGGAGGAATATCTATAAACCCGGCTCACATGAATGCAGGTTATGACCGCATCGCGGGACTCACCGCGCGATGCGCGACAGGCGCCCCGCAAGAGAAACCCTAGGCGTCTTTCACCACGTCGGGACTCGTCGCACGCGATGCGCGATAGGCATCGGCCTCCTTGGAGACGCGTTCGAGCAGCTCGGATGTATCGACGCCCTCGACTTGCGCGACCGTTTCCACCGTCTGCATGGCGACCGCCCTCAGGTACGCGCACGCGCTGTCCCCCAGCTGCTCGAGGTCTATCTCCTCGCCGCCCTCCCGGGCAAAGCCGACCGCCATCACAAAGCCCATGATGCCCGAGACCAGAAAGCCCACCGCAAAGCTCGAATCAGCCTTGAGCTCTTCTCCGTCGGGGTGGACGATCTCTCTCACGCGGTCGATGATGATCGTATGGATGCCCTGCACGACCTGCTCGGCGGCACCCGCCCTCATGGTGATGACGATGCGCCGCAGCAGGCAGCGGACGTCGCGCCGGTCGAACGCCGAAAGGTCGCCCTCGCTCGAAAAATGCCAGAGGGCATCGGTGATGAGCTCGTTATCCTGCAGCAGCTGGGCTATGGCGATGGCGACGAGTTCATCGAAATCGTGAAAATAGTAGTAAAACGTTCCGCGATTGCACTGGGCGGCGCGGGTCACCTCGCCAACCGACAGCTCGAAGATGCTGTTGTTCTCGATGAGCTCCCAAAACGCCTCGATGATACGGGTGCGTGCATCGGGCACATCGGCGTCCTTACGCGGTCTCGCCATGCGCCTCACCGCACCCCTGCGCCTTGGCGTTCATGATGAGCATCTGAAGACGGTTCTCCACGTTGGCGAAGCTCACGTCGGGATCGTAGTCGAGCGGCAGGAACTGCGCCGTGGGATACTGCTCCTTGAGCGCATGGATGAGCCCGCGCCCCACGACATGGTTGGGCAGACACCCGAACGGCTGCAGGATCACGAAGTTGCGGCAGCCGCGCTTGGCGTGCTCGAGGATCTCCGCCGGAATCAGCACGCCCTCGCCCGCATCGAACGTATGGTGCAGGATCTTATCGCTCGCGCGCACGAGCTCGGGCATGCGCGTCGGCGGCTCGTAGAGCGGGCTCGCCGCGCCCAGGCGGTCGCAACGGTCGTGCGCGAGCTCGAACAGGTTGTCCGCCGTGGCGTACCAGGCCTTTTCGGGCAGCGACAGGTCGACGTGGAACTCGCGCGACTGCGCATGCTTGTAGAAATAGGTCTTGCGGATCACGTCGGTCATGCGCGCCTCGATGACCTCGAGCCCGTTGTCCTCGAGGTAGCGCTCGATCTCGTGGTTGGCGCCGAGATGGAAATTGAGCAGGTACTCGCCCACGATGAGAACGGTCGGATGCGGGTTCGAGCGGTCGTACGGAACAGCGTCCATGATCGCAAGCGCGCGTTTGAAGCCCGTCGCCTGGCCTCTCAGCCCGGAGCGCTCCATGCCCTCGATAACCTCATCGAGCGCGCGGTCGAACGCAGCGTCCGCCGCGCCCTTCTCGAGCTCGTAGGGACGGATGCGCCTAAGCATGGCCTCGAGGGCATCGATCATGGGAAGACCGTAGGCGATCTGGATGCTCGGGCCAAGGCCGAGCTTGAAGCCCGGATGCGCATTGTGGGCATCGACGTCGTCGTTGGTGAGCACCGGGACATAGTCGTATCCCGCGTCGTCGAGCGCGCGGCGCAGCAGGGGCATGTAGTGCGTCAGGCGGCAGTCGCCGATATACTTGCCAGTCACCACGGCGACGTCGTGCGGGTCGTACTTACCGCTCTCGAGTGCCGCGAGCGCCTCGCCGATCACGATTTGCGCGGGGAAGCAGATGTCGTTGTGCACATAGCGTTTGCCCAGGCGGATGGCATCCTCGCGCCCGATATCAAGGGCCTCGGCGCGCACGCCCTGATTGCGCATCGCCGCGGTCATGAGCCTGCAGAACGCATGGGAGGTGTTGGGGACCAGCGCGATCTTGTCGTGCCGGTCGCGCTTGGTGTACTTGACCTTATACGGGTCGTCGAGCGGATGGACCGCGTGCACCCGGGCGCCCTCGGCACGCTCCTCCGCGCGACGACGGTTGACCGACTCGATAAACGAACGCACGCGAATGCCCATGGGACCGGCGACGTCGCTCTCATCGAGCTTGATCATCATCGGAACCTTGGAGCCCATCTCGCCCATCATGCGCGCGATCTCGTCGGTGAGATACGCATCGTGGCCGCAGCCGAAGCTGCCCATCTGCACGAGCTCGAGCTCGGGCGTCGATGCGACGATGACCGCGCACGACAGCATGCGCGCATGGTAGTTGTTCACGATGTCGATGCGGCTGTTGGAAAGATCGACGTTGCAGACCCCCGGCACCGCATCGGGCGTCAGCACGGGGATGCCGCGCTCAGAGAAGAGCTTGGGCAGCCCGTGGTTGACCAGCGGGTCGTTGTGGTACGGGCGCGAAGCGATCACCACCGCGTAGCCGCCGTCCTCGCGCACGTTCTCGAGCACCTGCCTGCCGCGCAGCTGCAGCTGGTTCTCAAACGTCTGCTGCGCGCGGTCCGCCTGCTCGGTCGCCTTGGCAACCAGGTCGGCATCGATATCGAAGGTCTCCTTGCACCACGCCTTGAGCTGGCGGTTTCGGTCGCCCTCGTCGTACCAGTGGAACAGCGGCGTATCGAACGGAACGCCGAAACGCTCCTCCGGGTTATCGGAATTGCGCATCACGTAGGGGTATCCCTTTACGACGGCGCACATCCACTCGCTGGTAGAGGCGGTGTTTTCGGTGGGCACCGTCGTGATGATGGGCATGAAGATGCGGTCGACGCCGGCGTCGACGAGATTGCGGATGTGCCCGTGGACGAGCTTGGCCGGGAAGCACACGGTGTCGGATGTGACGTGCGCCAGACCGCGCTCGTACATCGCCTTGGTGCTGCGTCCCGAGACGCGCACCTTAAAGCCGAGCGTGCTGAAGAACGTCGACCAGAACGGCATGGTGTCCCAGAACTCGAGCACACGGGGAATGCCGATCGTGACATCGCGCCCCCCGCAGACGGGAACCGTGGGGCACGACTCGAACAGCAGCTTCTCGCGGTCGACAAAGAGATTGGGGGCAGCCGCGGTCCGGTCGCGCCCCGTGCCGGGTGCCTGTGCCTCGCAAGCACCCTGCGGACGCAGCTCCTCCGCCGCGGGAACCTCGCGCACGAGCTCATCCCATGAGATGGCGCCGCCGCGCGGGCAGCGATTGCCCGTGACGTAAAGCGAGCCGTCGCCAAATGCCACGACCGCGCGCTGGCAGCGGTTGTTGCACCGACGGCAGGTAACGCCGCCGAACTCGCGATGCTCGAAGCGCTCCACGGCATCGAGCCCGATAAACGACGTGCCGGCGTCGCCCTTGCGGCATTCCTCGCGCGCGAGCAGGGCGATACCGATAGCGCCCATCAGCCCCGGGTGGGGCGCACGCGTGACGGGTTTGCCCAGATACTGCTCGAATGCGCGCAGCACCGCGTCGTTTCGGAACGTGCCGCCCTGGACGACGACTTTGTCGCCCAGACGGTTGAGATTTGAAACGCGAATGACCTTGGTGAACACGTTCTCGATAATCGAACGGCAGAGACCGGCCATGATGTCGCCCGGACCCTTACCGCGCCGCTGCTCGGAAACGACGCTGCTGTTCATGAACACCGTGCAGCGGCTGCCGAGAACGGCGGGGGCTTTGGACGAAAATGCCTCGGTCGCGATATCCTCAACGGCTATTCCGAGGTTTTTGGCAAAACCCTCGAGGAACGAGCCGCAGCCCGCAGAGCACGCCTCGTTGACGACGATATCGGTCAGCACGCCGTGGTTGAGCCAGATGGCCTTCATATCCTGTCCGCCGATGTCGAGCACGAAGGTCGCATCTGGAACGCATGCGCACGCGGCGCGGGCGTGCGCGACCGTCTCGACCGTATGGTAGTCGGCGTGGAACGCGCGCGCGAAAAGCTCCTCGCCGTATCCCGTGGTGCCCACGGCATCGATCGCAAGCGTGACTCCCGCTGTCTCCCAGCGGTTCTTCAAGCTGACAAGACCCTGTTGGGCGACGTCGAGCGGTCTGCCGTTATTAGACGCGTAGAACGAATCGACAAGCTCACCCGCCTCATCGACCAGGGCGAACTTGGTCGTCGTGCTCCCCGAATCGATACCGAGCGCCACACGCACCGTCTCTCCGGGCGCATACGCATCCGGACCCTTTGCCGGCGTCTCTTTGCCATGGCGTGCCGTAAAATCCGCCTGCTCGGCAGGTGTGGCAAAAAAGGGCTGGGCAAGACGTCCCTCCCCGCTTGCGGGCGCGACCGTCTCGAGCTTATCCAGCCGGACAAAAGCGTCGGGAAGGTCGATCGGTTGGGACGATGCGAACATGTCGGTCAGCGACAGGGCGGCACCGCGCGCGACCATGATCTGCGGATCGCGCGGGACGATAACCTGATCGTCCGATAGATTCAGTTGCTCCCGGAACACGCGGACCAGCGTGGGGTTGTAGGCGAGCGTACCGCCCTCGAAGATTACCGGCGGCTCGATGTCGATACCCTGGGCCAGACCGCCGATCGTTTGGCGGGCGACCGCGTGAAGCGCCGAAAGCGCCAGGTCGGTGGTAGGAATGCCCTCGTTGAGCAGCGGCTGGATATCGGTCTTTGCGTACACGCCGCAGCGGCCCGAGACCTCGTGGACGGTCGTTCCCCGGCTTGCGAGCTGCTCGAACTCGCCCGATTCGGTGCCGACCCCCATGAGCTTTGCCATCTCGTCGATAAATGCACCGGTACCGCCTGCGCACGAGCCGTTCATGCGCATGTCGGCAACCTCGATGTCTCCCTTATCGTTGGTGCGGAAGAAGATCATCTTGGCGTCTTGGCCGCCCAGCTCGATGGCGCAGCGCGTCTGCGGATAGAACCTGCTGATCGCGAGCGCGTTGGCGACCACCTCCTGAACGTACGAGGCGCCCAGCGCGGTCGCGATATCGCGCGCACCCGAGCCGGTCACCGCAACGCGCAGCGACTCATGGGGAAAGCGCTCGGCGAGCTCGCCGAGCATGGCGCGCACGCTCGCTGTCTGACACGCCCCGTGGCGGCGATATCCCCACCACGCCTCGGTCATATCCTCGTGCATCGCGTAAACTTTGGTCGTCGTCGACCCTACGTCCAGTCCTACTAGCAACGCCATAATGCTCCGTCTCTCGCATTTTTCCCGCTAGAGATATACCACTCTACGTAATACAACAGACTGTTGTATTTAAACTCCGTATAAAAAGCGGCTGCCGAAACGCTTCAGCAGCCGCCGAATGCACCAACAGATTGTTCTGCGCGCTAGCACGTCGGGCAACGGAGCAGCACGGGCCCTCCGGTCATGCGCACCGCTCACGCCCGCGATGTCGCCGAGAGAGCTATCCACGCTTAGGGCTCCAACCAAGCAAGTCGCCCGCGCTCAGCAGATCCCTAAGCGAGCTACTCGCACTCAGGAGCCATAGCCTGCTCCAAGAGCTCGGCATGCTCCTCCTCGAAAACCGTCCCCACAGGGAAGGCGCGACGGAAGACGAAGCGGGAAATCGGACCGGCTACCAAAAGGTTCCACGGCAGCGCCATCACAAAATTATGCGGGATGTTGATCATCCAGATCGCGGGCACGGAATACAGGTTCGCAAGGATGCCGCCGGGCATGTGCGTCAGACCCTCACAGGCACCGTACAGCGACATGATGATGACCATGGGAACGACCATGCAGGAGCTGACGGCGAGCGTCATGGCAAGTGGCGAGCTCTTGCCCGGCGTGACCAAGTACTTAAAGGCGAAACCCTTGGCGAGCGGGCTGGCGACGAACCAGTCGCAGCACATGGCAAAAATGTAGGCAACGGGGAAGCCGAGCCACGCAGTGGCAACGACCTCGCCGTTGATGGCCCCGTGCTGCAGGGCAACGTTGTAGATGCTCATCCAGAGCACCATGCAAAAGCACATGATAAAGGTGAACAGCAGGCTCTCTCGTTTGTTGATAGGCATAAAGGGCAGATTCCTCTCTGTGTTGTACCGCGGCGCCACGCAACAAAAACGGGCGGGCAAGATGGAGCTGTTGGAACTTCATCTCGCCCGCCCGTGGTACGCGCGTCTGCGACTACTTATGTGGTGGAACTACCCTAACACGAACGGCGCGCGCTTCGTAAGCGTTGAGTTTGTGGAGATGCAGGGCACCAAAACCCCCGACCCCATAAGTTGCGGTGGAATACGGACTGTTTTGACCCTTTAAGCAGCAATTCAGTCCCTATTTCACCGCAACTCATTTGGTGCAAAGTAACCTGTCCCCCTTGCACCAATTAGCTGGTGTGGCGCCAGCGGGGGTCGGTGAGGGTTCTCGCCACACCCAGGCCAACGGGCAGAAACGCCACAATGAGCACTGCACGCACAAACCAGCCGAGCATATTGACCGTGTCGAAGGTGCACATGTAATACATCGAGCGATACAGATACAAGCCCGGCACCATAATGACAATCGATGGCACCGTGAGGGCGATACGTGGGTAGGTGAGCTTGATTTCGGCTAAGCTCGCGAGCAGGCCCGATACCAGCGCACCGATAAACGCTGCTGCCTCGGGAGGCATACCTAAGCTCAGGCCCAGGAAGGGAAACAGCGCCGGCGCATCGACAAGGGTCAGACGCAAGGTATTGGACACGGCGCCGATCAGCCCAGCTGCCGCGGCCATCTTTACCGGGCTGTTGAACATCACCGAGAAGCCGAATACGCCAACGAAGCTCATCAGCATGCGCAAGAGCGTAAGGGCAAGCGGCGAAAGGCCGAGCGGGGCAAAATCATCCGGTGCCAGCCCCACACACTCGGCAACCATCCAGCCCACAAGGGTCGCCATCACAATAATCGACACGGCATACGAAAGACGCTCAATGCCGCTTCGCATATCGAGCTTAGCGATGTCGAGGCCTGCCGTAATGAGGGGAAAGCCGGGAATCACAAAGAGCATGGCGCCGATATAGCCTTCTTGGTGCGACATTGCCCCCGGTACGACCTGGCCAAGGCCGAGCAATGCCAGCAGATACGAAACGCAAGCGAGCGCAACGCCCGTCGTCAGCGCGCTAAACTGGCCAAGACCCTGCTTGAGAATATGGGAGCGAGCGAAGTTGCCGACACCAGCGCCTACGAATGCACAGGCCATCTCGATAGGACCGCCGCCGAGCAAAAAGACGAAGGCGCCGCAAGCACAGGCTGCCGCAAGGCCCTGTTGCCAGGGAGAGTAATCGGGCTTTGAGCTCTCAACGGTCCTGAGCATCTCGTGATACTCGTGTACCGTGAAGCGACGACCATAGGTCTCGATTTCCTTGAGGAAACTCTCCATCATCCAAATGCGATGGGTATTGACTCCCGTTGTGGGCAGGCTGACAACCTCGTTAAAGCAGTGGCCATCTTCGATGCAGGTGCACTCGAACGACAGAAGACTTAAGTCAACGTGGACGGTGACACCGAGTACGGCGGCAACGCGATTCATGGTATCGCGTACACGCCAGGCACCCGTTCCGCTCGCGAGCATAAGCATACCGGTGCGGCAGATGATGGATGACTTATCGGTGAGCGGCGCATCGACGGCAAGCTCATCGCCTGCCGTCACGATCTGGTGCCAGTCTGTTTTCATATGGAGTGCGCCGGCACGAACACCGTGGTGCATGGGGGCTCTCGAAAGCAGCGAGTCAAGGCGCGAAGACTGTGGGGGCTCCGTTGATTCGTCCTCAACCTCATCAGTCTCTTCATCGACCAGATCAAATGAGTCAAGCGATGCCGGCTCGCGACGATCGATTAGCTCCTCATCCTCATCGTCAAAGTAATTGAACTGATCGAGCATGTCCTCTTCGATTGCACGCTCGCTCGCGTCGTCCATATAGACGCTCCCTTCCTACCGACTAACCCCCATCCTAGGCAGCAACGGCTAAAGGAAACATAAAAGAGACAACTGTCATGCGAGCCATGTGCTCAATAGCCATTGAGTAGTCGTTTAAGAACGTCCCCAATGACCACATCGATGTTTTGGCAACGCCAGCGAGCGGGCCGCATTCCAACCAGGGCAACGCCGCAGGTAGAGGACGGACAGCGAGCGACGTCCAGAGCGAACAAGTTGGCATGAAAAAGGCAAGGCATAGACCTTCTGGTCATGCCTTGCCTTTTGAATGACAAATTGTCGCTCTGGGCGGCGCGCAGCGTCGAGCGGTTACGGCGTTTGGTAAAACGCCGTAACCCCCTAGTACATCTTTGCGCCGGCGGGGATGGAGGCGTCGAGCTGGATCAGGTTGAGACGCTCCTCACCATCCTCCTCGTGGATAGCGCTGATGAGCATGCCGCAGCTGGGAATGCCCATCATCTTGCGCGGCGGCAGATTGGTGATGGCGAGCAAGGTCTTGCCGACCAGGTCCTCGGGCTCATAGTAGCCATGAATGCCGGAGAGGATGGTACGATCGGTGCCGGTGCCGTCGTCGAGCGTAAAGTTCAGCAGCTTCTTGGACTTCTTGACGGCCTCGCATGCCTTGACCTTCACAGCGCGGAAATCGCTCTTGGAGAAGGTATCAAAGTCGACGAACTCCTCGAACAGCGGCTCAACGGCGATCTTGGAGTAATCGAGCGTGGGCTTAAGCGACTTAACGAACGGGCTCGCGGCGTTGCCGGCCTCGGCAGCCTTGGCGGCAGCGGCACCGGACTGGAAACCCTTCTCGGGCTTCATGTGCGGGAACAGCAGCACGTCGCGGATGGAAGCCTGGTTGGTGAGCAGCATGACCACGCGGTCGATGCCGATGCCGATGCCGCCCGCGGGAGGCATACCGTACTCGAGGGCGCGCACGTAGTCCTCGTCATACTCCATGGCCTCGTCGTCGCCGCCGGCCTTCTCGGCCATCTGGGCAGCAAAGCGCTCGGCCTGGTCGACCGGGTCGTTGAGCTCGGAGAACGCGTTGGCGTACTCGTGACCGGCGATAACCAGCTCAAAGCGGTGCGTCAGACGCGGGTCGTCCTCAAAGCGCTTGGCAAGCGGGCTGACCTCGATGGGGTAATCGCACACGAACGTGGGGTTGACGATGGTGTCCTCGCCCAGCTCATCGTAAATCTCGGCGATAATCTTGCCGGCGGTCCACTCGGGCTTAATCTCCAGGCCCTTCTCGCGCGCGGCGGCAGCAAGCTCCTCGACCGGCGTGTCAATGGTGACCTGCTTGCCGAGCACGTCGGAGACGATGTCGGTCATGGGACGGCTGGCCCACTCACCAGAAAGGTCGATGGTCTGGCCCTGGTACTCGATGACCTCGGGGTTGCCGATGGCCTTGTTAGCCGCCTTAATGACACCCTGGGCGAGCGCCTTCATGCCCTCGAGGTCGGAGAAGGCACGGTAGGCCTCCATCGTGGTGAACTCGGGATTGTGGGTAAGGTCCATGCCCTCGTTACGGAAGATACGGCCGATCTCGAACACGCGCTCAAAACCGCCGACGATGCAGCGCTTGAGGTGCAGCTCGGTAGCAATACGCAGGTAGCACTCCTGATCGAGCGCGTTGAAGTGCGTGATGAACGGCTTGGCAGTAGCGCCGCCCTGGATGGTCTGCAGGATGGGGGTTTCGACCTCCATGTAGCCGTCGGACTCCATAAAGCGACGGAAGGTGGAAAGAATCTGCGAACGCTTACGGAAGGTCTCGCGAACGTCGTCGTTGGCGATCAGGTCGACATAGCGCTGGCGATAGCGGGTCTCCTTGTCGGAAAGACCGTGGAACTTCTCGGGCAGCGGACGAACGGCCTTGGCAAGCAGGGTCGCGCTCTTAGGGGCAACGGAAAGCTGGCCGCGCTGGGTGCGCACGACCACGCCGGTCACGCCCAGGATGTCGCCCAGGTCGAGGGACTTGAGCGTATTCCAGGCAGCCTCGTCCATGTCGTTGATGCGGCAGAACAGCTGAATCTCGCCGGTCGCATCGCGCACGACGATGAACATGATCTTGCCCTGACCGCGCTTGGCGACCACACGGCCGGCGATCTTCACGACGTCCTCGGTGTCCTCGCCATCGGCAAGCTCGGCGTACTTAGCCTCGATATCGGCAACGTAGTCCTCAAGCTCAGAGTGCTCGGGATAGGGGTTCTGGCCCGCCTCGAACAGGGCGGCGCGCTTGGCCAGGCGGGTGGCGCGCTCGTCGTTGAGCGTCGATGCCTGATCGGCGGCGTTCTGGTTCTCTGCCATAAGTTAGCTCCTCAAACTAAAACGCTCCCCAGGATTCGGTCCCAGGGAGCGAAAACATACCTTTACGCGGGACCGTGGTCTAGCGTGCGATCTTGGCGATGGTGTAGACGCGAGTCTTGCCGGAAGGCGTAACGACCTCGACGGAGTCGCCCTCGCCGTGACCGATGATGGCGTGGCCGACCGGAGACTCGTTGGAAATCTTGTGCTCGAGCGAGTTGGTCTCGGTGGTACCGACGAGCGTGACTTCCATGACCTCACCGTTGGGATCAATCAGCGAAACGGTGGAACCGATGGAGACGGTCAGGTCGCCCGTGGTGGCAGCAACCTGAGCGTTGGCGAGGATGGCCTGGATCTCGGCAATACGAGCGGCGTTCTGGGCCTGCTTGTCCTTAGCGGCGTCGTACTCGGAGTTCTCCGAAAGGTCGCCGAACGCGCGGGCTTCCTTGATGTCCTCGACGATCTCCTTGGCGTAATCGCCCTCACGCCAAGCGAGCTCCTCGACGAGCTTCTGGCGGCCCTCAGCGGTCAGTACGATCTGGCTTGCGTCCATACGGATATCTCCCCAACTCTGATCAAACAATCAACTGTCAACAAAACGAAAAAGACCGGCTAGCCTGCGGGCAAGCCGGTCAGGTGCTCACCCCAAAGGGATGGGACTACTCTGCGTCCGCGTCGCTGTCCTCTGCCTGCTTCTTTTTGGCAGCAGCGAGCTTGGCCTCGAGCTCAGCGATCTCCTTGTCCTCCTCGGACTGCTCGACCACGACCTCCTCGGCCTGCTTGGTCTCGGCCTTATCGTCGCCTTCCATACCCTCGCGGATATTCTTGACGGTAGAGCCGAGGGACTTGCCGAGCTTCGGCAAGTTCTTGGGCCCGAAGATAATCAGGACAACGACGAGAATAATGATGAGCTCAGGAGCCCTCAGTCCAAACATGTAGACCTCCACAATACAGCGAGACAAGCTCGAATGAGTATACCGCGGGTATCGCGGTATCACAACAATAGCTAAAAAAAGGGACCGCAAGAAGCGGTCCCTCCTCATGCTCTGGTCGGGTTGACTGGATTTGAACCAGCGACCCCTGCGTCCCGAACGCAGTGCTCTACCAAACTGAGCCACAACCCGTTAGCTCGACTATAGTAACAAAGATTTTCGCCGCGTGCTAGAGAAAATTTTATTTCTTTGGCGCGTCGATTTGAACCGTGTTGGGAATGAGCTCCGTCGCGCAGGACCACCAGCCGTTTTGCAGGGCAGCGTCGGCAAGCCTTTCGGCCGTGGCGGCGGTGTCGCAAATGGCAAACGAGCAGGCGCCCGATCCACACACATCTACAGCAACCGTGCCGTCCTGTTTACGCAGCCAATCGAGAACCGTTTGAATCTGCGGCTCCATCTGTGCTGAAATGACGCCCAGGTTGTTATGGATGAGTGCATATGCCGTCTCGGCATCACCGGCACGCAAGGCAGAAGCTATCGCGCCGGGCTTGTCCGCAGGCACCGGGGCCTCGTCAAAACGTCGATAGGCTTCAATTGTCGAAACGCTTGCCTCGCGCGGCTTGACCAACACGCCGGGCGTTGCGGGCAGCGCGGGATACTCAGTTGCCAGCACGTCTCCCCCACCTACGTAGAACGCAGGGCTCGCGTGCAAAAAGAACGGGACGTCAGCACCAATGCCCCGCGCAATGTCGTCGAGCGCGGGGTCGGTGCGATCAATTCCCCAGAGCTCCGCCAAGGCGACAATGACCGCGGCCGCATCTGTCGAGGGGCCGCCCAAGCCAGCGCACAATGGAATGCACTTCTCAATCGTCACGCAGATGTTTGCCTCGCGACCATAATGCTCGGCCATAGCAACCGCAGCCCGATACGCCGTATTCTTTTGCATGGGAAAATCTGATGCCGGAACCGTCTGGACGGTCAGCGCCTGCGCCGGCGCGACCGTCACGGAATCGGAAAGACCGACGGCTGCCATCAGGGAATCGACCCTGTGGTAGCCGCGGTCATCGCGCTCGGTATGAACCCCCAGGTAGAGGTTAATCTTTGCCGGCGCGGAAAGAGTCAGGGACCGATCGGTCACCGTTAGTGCTCCTCGAGCTGATTGCCGAGCGGGGTAAAAATGTGCTCACCGCTCTCGGGGTCGAACAGCTCGACCTGCCCGGTGAGGACATCGATATACTGGTAGGACTGACGCGACTTGCGGCCGCGACGTTCGTCAACCTCGACGATAAAGACGGCGGGGTGGACGCTCTTGATGGTGCCCATGCGCTCGACGACGCGGGTGCGGCCCATGTTGGCCTTCACCTTGACGCGATCGCCCACCATATCGGTCAGCTTCTCGTGGATGTCGTCGACGTGATTGACTTCCATCTCTTCCATGAACAGGGCCTCCAGAAGGTGCAATTCAAAAAGGGGATAATACCCCTAAGATAGACAAAACTCTAATACTATAGCACCCTGCTGCCGCCATACGCAAGTAGCTAAATAAGCCCCGTCCCAAATTGACTACTTACAGATTGTCTGTGTCCAGAACGATGGTGAATGGACCGTCGTTGACGAGGTCGACTTTCATATCGGCGCCAAAGATGCCGTGCGCCACGTGTTCGACATCTTGGCGAACGAGCGTCAGGAAGTACTCGTAGAGCTCGTTGGCAACATCGGGGGCGCCGGCATCCGTAAACGACGGACGGCGACCGTGGCGGCAGTCGGCGAACAGCGTGAACTGCGACACCACGAGCACCTCGCCGTCGACATCGGCAAGCGCCAAGTTGGTCTTGCCGTTCTCGTCCTCGTTGATACGCAGCCCGCGGAGCTTGCCCCACAGCTTGTCGGCCTCGGCACGCGTATCGCCATGGCCCACACCCAGCAGCACCAGGTAGCCGCGTCCAATGCGGCCCACGCACTCGCCGTCGACCGTCACGCCGGCGTTGAGCACGCGCTGCACCACCGCACGCACGGTCTACTCCTCGTCCGTCAGCTTGGCGGACAGATGCTCGAGCGCGTGGAAACGATGGCTGATGGCGTTCTTCTCGTCAGCCGTCAGCTCGGCCATGGTCTTGCCCGGCGTGTCGACCGGCAGGAACAGCGGGTCGTAGCCAAAGCCGTGATCGCCGCGGCCCTCGTGCGCGATAACGCCCTCGCAGGCGCCCTCGCCATAGGTGACCAAACCGTCCGTGTCGATGAGCGCGACGACGCTCATAAAGCGCGCGGTGCGGTCCTCATCTGCCACGCCTTCCAGGTTAACGAGAAGCTTGGCGTTGTTGGCGGCATCGTCGCCGTGCACGCCCGCATAGCGCGCGCTATACACACCGGGCTCACCGTCCAGCGCGTCGACGACCAAGCCCGAATCGTCGGCAATGGCCATTAGGCCCGTCTCCTCAACCGCGGCTTGGGCCTTGATGATGGCGTTCTCCAAAAACGTCGTGCCGTTTTCCTCGGGATCCTCAAAATCACCCAGCTGGCCGAGCGCCACAAAGCGCACCTCGGGCATGACCTTGCCCAAAATGGCCTCGATCTCGGTGAGCTTATGGGCGTTGCCCGTTGCCACAACGATGGTCGCCGCCGGGTCGAGGGTGTCGATGTCAATCTTCTCAAGTGCCATGACTGGCCTCCTTGTCTCTATAGCAAGCCGCGTGAGGGGCGTTTGGGCACTTGACCTCTCCTCTCCCCCTCTCAGGCGATCGGACCTTTCAACGCAGCATTTCAGCAGATAAAACCTACCAAAATAAACCTGTCCCTTTTGGCAGGTTAGGCGATGGCTTGGCGCTGAAGCTCGATGAGCTCGGCGATACCCTTGTCGCCCAGGTCGAGCAGGGCGTTGAGGCGTTTGCGGTCAAAGGGCGCCTGCTCGCCGGTGCCCTGGAGCTCGATCATCTCGCCGGTGTCGGTGGCGACGAGGTTCATGTCGACCTCGGCATGGCTGTCCTCGGAATAATCGAGGTCAAGCAGCGTATTGCCGTCGGCAACGCCCATGGAGATGGCAGCCACCTGGCCGATAAGCGGGATGCGCTCGATCTTGCCCGCCTCGACCCACATGGCGAGGGCGTCGCGCAGCGCCACCCAGGCGCCGGTGATGCTCGCTGTACGCGTGCCGCCATCGGCCTGAATCACGTCGCAGTCGACGGTAACGGTGTACTCGCCGAGTGCCTTCATATTGACGACGGTACGCAGGCTGCGACCGATGAGGCGCTCAATCTCCATGGAGCGGCCCTTGCGGTTGGCGTGCTCGCGCTTGCAGCGCTTGCCGGTCGACGCCGGCAGCATGGCGTATTCCGCGGTCACCCAGCCGGCCTTAGCTCCCTTTCGCCAGCCCGGCACGCCCTCCTCGATAGTGGCGGCGCACAGTACGCGCGTGTCACCGAACTCGGCCAAACACGAGCCGTGGGCGTGCTTCATGACGCCACGAGTGAGCTTGACGGGGCGCAGCTCATTGGCGGCACGGCCGTTGGCGCGGTTGACCTGCATATACTCCATAGAAATATCCTTTCGGCAAAAGGTGAAAGTGAGCCTTTGGTCGGTGACCTTGTATCTATTTCAGTTCGTCGATATCGATATGCTCAATGCTCTTGAGCGGCTGGCCAAAGATAAAGCTACCCGCCACCGCAAACTCGGCAATGTTATCGGCCGTCGTGGCAAAACGATGCTGCGGCTCGGCGGCGTCGCCCGCCAGCTGCTCGCGGCGCGTGAGGATATCGGTCAGCTCGCGCGTGGTCTCCTCGGCGGAGCTCACGACGCGCACCCCAGGCCCCAACGCATGGCGGATAGGTCCCACCAACAGCGGGAAATGCGTACAGCCGAGCACCACGGTATCGATACCGTGGTCGCGCAGCGGCTCAACCGTGGCACCCACCAGCGCACGCACGGCAGGCGTATCGAAGATATCCTCGTTCTCAAGCCACTGTTCCTGCAGATGCGCGCCCGAGGCGAGCTCGTGCTCAACGACCTCGACAAAGCTCGAGGCAGGGCAGCCGTATACGTCGACGCCGGCATCCAGGTCCTGAATGGCACGCGTGTAAGCGCCTGAGCGAATGGTGAGGTTGGTGGCGAGCACGCCCACCCGGCGCGTGCGGGTGCTGTTGATTGCCGCGCGTGCGCCCGGTGCGATCACACCGATGACGGGGACGTCGAGCACCTGCTGGGCCAAACGCAAGGCCGCAGCGGTCGCCGTATTGCAGGCGATGACCATGATCTTGACGTCGTGCTTCGACAGCCAACGGCCCGCCTGCAGTGCAAACGAGCGCACCTCGTCCTCGGTGCGGGTGCCGTAAGGGCAGCGCTTGGTGTCGCCAAAGTAGTAGACGGACTCGTGCGGCAACGCCGTCGCAATCGCACGCGCAACCGTCAGACCGCCCAGGCCCGAGTCGAATACGCCAATGGGGCGCGTGTCACCAGCCAGATTCTCAATATCGGACATGACCTCACCAGATTCTCTCTCGAAAAGATATGGCTCAGCGCGATAGGACCGCACTACGAACGAGCCGCGACCAGCAGCTCGGCCGTTGCCGCCCAGCCGTCGACAATCTTGCCTCGCGTGACGTAGGCATTATCGCAGGCATCCAGGAACTCAGGCGCGCCGGCGCTGGTCAAACCGTTCTCGACCAGGCAGAACGTGCCCACGTGGTCAGCCATGTAGAAGTCGGACTCGGAATCGCCGAGCGCCAGCGTCTCCTCGCGCTCGATACCCAGGTGCTCGCAGAAACGTGCGATGGCAACGCCCTTGTTGAGGCCGGCGGGATTGATGTTAAACGCGCGGCCATCCTCGACGCGTTCGAGCTCGAGCGTCGTCGGCTTGGACAGATGCGTCAGGTGACCGTTGCAGGCCCAGACCAGGCCGCAGCCGGCCTCGTCCAGGATGGCCTGGACCTCATCGTCGGGCACATCGCCGCGCATGCCGACGGTGACCTCGCGGTACTTGTAGCCAGTCGACATGTCGTTGTGGTACTCGATCTTATGCGGCCAGCGGGCGAGGATCTTCTCGCACACGCCGGTCTGCTCGATCACCTGATGCGGCGTGAGGCCGCAGGCGGGGTCGTAGGGCATATCGCCGGTCAGGTACTCCCAATCGTTGGCCTTGAGGTCGTACATGACCAGACCACCCATCTCGCCGATGTAGGAGTTGAGGCCGAGCACGCGCGCATCCTCGTGGATCATGGTGCGGTTGCGGCCCGAGGTGGGAACCACCTGTATGCCGGCGCGGGCAAGTGCCACGACAGCCTCGACGAGCTTGGTCGAGGGGTTGCCGTCGTTGTCGCGCAGCACGCACGAGCCGGGTGCGAGCATCGTGGCGTCCAGGTCGGTAAAGACGTACTTAACCTTGGCAAGACGCTCGCGCATCTCGTCCGAAAGCTCAGCGACGGTCGGCAGGGTATTGTGGGACATGGTCACTCCATTACGTAGAAGGGGCTTCTGGTCTTAGGCATCGTACGCCGCAAGGGCGCGCTTGAGAATCGAACCGTCGCGCTCACAAGGCTCGGGTCCGTTCTTGCGCAGCATGTAGTCGTCAACGCCCTTGCCCGTCACGATCACCACGGCGGGCCGCTCGGTCTCGCGCACGGCGGTCTCGATGGCAGCGGAACGGTCGAGCACAATCTGCCAGTTGTCGTTGCCCTGCTCCCGGACATTGCGTGCGATCTCGTCGCAGATGTCCTCGACGTTCTCGGGGCCCGGGTCGTCTTCGGTGATCACGATGCGGTCGGCGTACTTACCGGCAGCGATGCCCATCGTGGTCCGGCGATCGACGCCTTTGCCGCCGGTGGCGCCAAACACCACCGCGAGTTCGCGCTCCGGATAGTTCTCTCGCAGATCGCGCAGGAGCGTCTCAAGGCTCATGCCGTTATGGGCATAATCGACGACACCCAAAATCTTGCCCGATTCCGACCTGTAGAGCTCCATACGACCGGGGACAAAAACGTTCTCGAGCCCATGGACGATACCCTCTTCGGAAATGTCCAGGGCCTCGGCGCAGGCAATAGCGGCAAGCGCGTTGGACACATTGAATTTAACCGGCGTGGGAATCACCATGTCGCGCGTAAAGCGGGGGGTGCGCACCGTTGCCACCACGCCGCAGTCGTCATTTCGAATCGCCAGCGCGAGCACGTCAGCGTTCTCGTCATTCAATGAAAAGGTCACCGTTCGCTCACAGCCAGATGCCGCATCGAGCACGCGGTCGGCATGGTCCATATCTAGATTGACAACGGCAAAACGGCTCTGGGAAAAGATCTTGAGCTTGCTGGCAAAGTAATCCTCGAGCGTCGGGTGCTCGATGGGCGAAATGTGATCCTCGCCGATATTGGTGAAGGCGCCGACTTCAAAGGCGATCTTGCCCGTGCGCTCGTATTTGAGACCCTGGCTCGATGCCTCCATAACCAGCCACGGGGCACCCGCCTCCGCAGCATGCGCGATGCGAGACTGCAGCAGGAAGGATTCGGGGGTCGTCAGTTTGGAAGGGCCTGCCTCGATGCCGTCGTCGAACTCAATGCCCGTATTAAGAGCGGGTCGATGACAGCCCGTAAGCTTGGCCTCGTTGGCAAGAATGCCGCGCAGATAAAAGCTGCAGGTCGACTTGCCCTTGGTGCCCGTAAAAGCGCAGACTTTCACCTTGCCCGAGGGATGACCGTAATAGGCGTCCGCCACCACAGCGAGCGTACGACGGATATCGTTGACGATAATCGCGGGGGCATCGACGCCGTAATCCGTCTCGGACACATAGGCGACGGCGCCGTCGGCAATCGCCGACACCAGATACTCGCGCTTAAATGCACGCCCCTTACAGACAAACAGCGTGCCCGGACGCACTTGGCGCGAATCGTCAGTCGCAAATTCAATAGGCCAATCGCATGGCACTGCCGGTTTGGAGACGACCACGCCTTCCGCCTCGAGCAATTCTATATAGCGCTTAAGTGTCAGTTTTTCTCGCGGCGTGCTATCCGACATACAACGACCCCTCTCGCTAAGCCCAGCCTCAATTGCCTCGAGACCAAACCGATTCAACAAAACCCTTTCAATACTAGCAGCCATCGTAATATGCCGCCCAATCTTGTATCGGGCACAGATTGCTAAATCTTGGAACCGCTACCGGAAGCCCGGACGAGCCACGCCGTGGTTTTTTCGGTTCGCTCGGCGCTTATGCCCTATCACGAAACAAAAGATTGGCATGATAGTAAAGATTATTTGACATCAGCTGCCGCGATCCTTGCGGCAGTACACCTGAGCCGTCAGCAGAAAGGATCTTGCATGTGCGGTTTTGTCGGTTTTACCGGTACAAATGAACAGAGTGAGCTGGTTCTCACGGCCATGATGAATCGCATCATCCACCGTGGTCCCGATATGGGCGGCCAGCATATCGTCGACAACGTTGCCCTTGGCTTCCGTCGTCTTTCGATTCTCGATCTTTCCGAAGCTGGAGCTCAGCCCATGTCGAGCGACGACAGCAAGGTCACGATTGTCTTCAACGGAGAGATCTACAACTTCCAGGAGCTTCGCGCCGAGCTGGAGGCAGCCGGCTACGCCTTCCACTGCAACGCCGATACCGAGGTCCTGGTACACGGCTACGAGGAGTGGGGCGAGGACCTGGTCAACCGCCTACGTGGCATGTACGCGTTCGTGATCCACGACCAGAACAAGAACAAACTCTTTGGCGCTCGTGACATCTTTGGTATCAAGCCGTTCTATTACTACCAGGCATCCGATGGCTCGCTGCTGTTTGGCTCCGAGATCAAGAGCTTCCTGGACCATCCCAAGTTTGAGAAGGCTGTCAACCACGACGCGCTGCGCCCCTACCTGACGCTGCAATTCCCCGCCACGGAGGAGACCTTCTTTAAGGGCGTGTTCAAGCTTGCCCCGGCGCATTGCTTTACGTATGACCTGTCGACCAACACCATGGACATCAAGCGTTACTGGAGCTGTGACTTCACCGACGACAACTCCAAGACCTTCGAGGAGTACGTGGACGAGTGCGACAAGGTCGTGCACGAAAGCGTCGCCGCGCACCGTATCGCCGATGTTAAGGTGGGCTCGTTCCTTTCTGGCGGCGTTGACTCCAGCTACATTGCCGCCTGCCTCATGCCCGACACCACGTATTCTGTCGGCTTCGATTACAAGAACTTCAACGAGACCAACTACGCTGCCGAGCTTTCCGACAAGCTGGGCATCAAGAACGTGCGCAAGATGATTACCGCCGACGAGTTCTTCGATGCACTGCCCGATATCCAGTACCACATGGACGAGCCGCAATCGAACCTGTCCAGCGTGCCGCTGTACTATCTGGCGCAGATGGCTTCCGAGGAGGTCACCGTCGTCCTTTCGGGCGAGGGTGCCGACGAGCTGTTTGCCGGCTATGAGTGGTACGAGGACACCCCCGAGATGCGCTCCTTTAAGAAGCGCGTGCCGCTCGGCGTACGTCGCGCCCTGGGCTCGCTCGTTCAGCATCTCCCCTACTTTAAGGGCCACAACTTCCTGACGAAATGCGCCGAGGTTCCCGAGCGCTGGTATGTGGGTCAGGCAAAGGTGTTCGATCCCTCCGAGGTCGACGAGGTACTCAAGCCCGCTTATGACACCGGCAAGAACGCCGCCGAAATGTGCGCCGAGTACTACAAGCAGGTTCCCAACTGCTGCGAGCTTTCCAAGAAACAGTATCTGGATATGAACATGTGGCTGCCGGGCGACATCCTGCTCAAGGCCGATAAGATGTGCATGGCGCATTCTCTGGAGCTTCGCGTCCCGTTCCTGGACAAGAAGGTCATGGAGTTTGCCGAGCACATTCCCGCAAACTACCGTGTTAACGAAGAAGGCTGCAAGCTCGTCCTGCGTCACGCCGCCAACCGCACGCTGCCCGACGAGTGGGCAACGCGCAAGAAGGTGGGCTTCCCCGTACCGGTCAAGTTCTGGCTGCGCGAGCAAAAGTACTACGACTACGTAAAGGAATACTTCACCGCACCGTGGGCTGCTGATTTCTTTGACACCGATGCGCTCATGAAACTGCTTGACGATCACTTTGAGGGCCGCGCGCTCAACCAGCGCAAGATCTATACCACGCTGACGTTCCTCATCTGGTACAAGCGCTTCTTTATCGACGAGGACAAGGGCGCCGAAGTCGCCGCGTAAGTTTCGTTATGAATTAGCGGTGAACAGCACGGGGTTTCCGCTATACTCAATCCCTGCGGGCGATTGGCGCAACGGTTAGCGCAGGTGCTTTACACGCACAAGGCTGGGGGTTCGAATCCCTCATCGCCCACCACTTGATTGAAAAGGCTCCCAGCGATGGGGGCCTTTCCTTTTTGGGCCCAGTGCAGAGGGATTCGAACCCGCCAGGGTGCGGAGCTGAGGAAACGCGCAAGCGTTTTCCAGCGCAGCACGCGAGGAGCGGAGCGACGAAGCGGGGCGCGGGCGGCGCCAGCCGCACGCGGACATCCCTCATCGCCCACCACCGAATTGGAAACGGTCCTCGAAAGGGGACCGTTTTTGTATGGGCCCATCGCAGAGGGATTCGAACCCGCAAGGGTGCGGAGCTGAGGAAACGCGAAGCGTTTTCCAGCGCAGCACGCGAGGGCCGCAGGCCCGAAGCGGAAGCGGGCGGCGAAGCCGCACGCGGACAGCCCTCATCGCCCACCATTGATTTGTTTGGCCTCCAGCGATGGAGGCCTTTCTTTTTTGTGCCCAGCGCATTGGATTCGAACCCTAAGGACCCCTTATTTCAAGGTCCGTGGTCAAAAAATGGCAAAAATGAGTACTGCTACTTTGCTTGCAACATATAAAAAGATAGTATTTGCTTAAGTTACGCAACATATATCCATTATAAGGACTAACAATTGGGTAGCGCACAGAGATGTGGTGTAAGAGGCGGGGCATGCCCCGCCTCCGCCCTTT
>CATVRV010000014.1:0-57880 GCA_958346515.1 uncultured Collinsella sp. | reverse complement strand
AAGTGGAAGACGCGCTCTTACGGGAGTTCGCGCGCTAGGCGCTCGCCGCGCCTGCGTTCCCTCCCGCCCGCGAGGAGGAGCGCCTCGAGCAAGCTCGAACCGTACAAGACCGTCATCCGCCAAAAGTTCGAGGACGACGCCCGGAACTGGCGCAAGTAGCCCTTCAATAAGTTGCGGTGAAATAGTGTCTGTTTTTGCTGCTAGATAGCATATTCAGTCCCTAATTCACCGCAACTTGTTGGTGGTGGCTTACTGGTAGCGTAGGCACTCCACCGGGTCGAGCTTTGCTGCGCGGCGAGCGGGGTAGAAGCCAAAGATTACACCGATGCCGACGGAGACGGCGAAGGCCAGCAGCACCGTGGCGATTGAAAAGCTCGGTGTGATTTGCCCGCTGGCTCCGAGCTCGCCAAGAATCCCGGATCCGGAGGCAAACATCGCGAGGCCCCAGGCTAGCAGATAGCCTATCAGGACACCCAACAGTCCGCCGGTGACGCACAGCGCCGAAGACTCGGCCAAAAACTGCGCGGTGATATCGCGACGACTGGCGCCCAGAGCACGGCGGATGCCGATCTCGCGGATGCGTTCAGATACGTTGGTGAGCATCATATTCATAATGCCGATACCGCCGACAAGCAGCGAGATGCTGGCGACAGCACCCATGATGAGCGAGAATGCGCCCATAAAGGAGTTGAGTGCATCGATAGCGCTTTTCATGGAGGTTGCCGATACACTGTCGTACTCGTCCTCCTCCTCGATGCCCTTCATCGCGCGCACCTTGGACTCGATGGTTTTGCAGAGCTCATCCATGTCCGTGCCCTCGGCGGCAAGTGCCGTCACGCTGGGGAATGAAGGATTCTCGTCGCCAAACAGCCCGGAGATGGTTTCGCGTGGCATATACAGCGTGAGCGAGCCCATGGAGTCGCTGCCGCCATCAATCACGCCTACAATCTGCACCTCGCCGTTGGACATCTTGATGGTTTTCCCCAGCGCATCCTGTTCGTTGCCGTAAAGCTGATCGGCGCCGTTGCGGCTGATGAGCGCCACGCGCGAGCCCGATTGGGACTCGGCCTGGGAATAGGTGCGCCCCGCAACGAGCTTGCTGGCCCCCACGGCGTCGAGCATGTTGCTATCGACACCCTGTGCCATGACGGTATAGCTTTTATCGCCGGTCTTGTACTCGGTATACGCGCTGTCGACAATGCCGATCTGCTCAATCTGCGGCACCAGTTTTTGAAGCTTCTCGATGTCCGACTCGGTGAGTTCTTGCGACGAATAGATTTGCACCATACGAGCTGCGTTGAGGCCCAGGCTGTTGACCAGGCTGTTTTGGATGCCGCCGATGAGCGAAGTCATGGCGATAACCGAGGCGATGCCGATGACAATGCCCAGGATGGTGAACAGGCTGCGCCCCTTGTTGGCCTCGAGCGAGTGAAGGGCTTCCTGGATGAGATCGCGGGCGCTCATGCCACCACTCCTTTCGGCGGGTTGGCGGAGGCGGAAATCATGGGCAGGCTATCTACGGCGCTGCGCAGGGTCCGCGGTGCATGTGGAATATACGCGCCGTCGTGAATGCGACCGTCGCGGATGGTCACGGCACGGTCTGCCTCAGCGGCGATGCCGGGGTCGTGTGTGATAATCACGATGGTTTTGCCGCGCTTCTGGAGCTTATGGAAGGTCTCCATTACAAGCGCCCCAGTGGCGGAGTCCAGGTTTCCCGTTGGCTCATCGGCCAGGATGATGGGCGGGTCATTGACGAGAGCGCGCGCGATGGCGACGCGCTGCATCTGTCCGCCCGAGAGCTCTGATATGCGGTGGTCCCAGTGGTCGACCGGCAGCGTGACGGCCTGTAGCGCGTGCACGGCGCGCATTTCGCGCTGGCTACGGGGCACATTGGTGTAGGCCAGCGGCAGCATGACGTTTTCGATAACCGACAGGCGCGGCAGCAGGTTGAAGCTCTGAAAGACAAAGCCAATGCTCAGGGCACGAACTTCGGTGAGCTCGTCATCGTCAAGCTCGGCCACGTTGAGCCCTTGCAGGTAGTAGTCGCCCGCCGTCGGCTTATCCAGGCAGCCTAGGATGTTCATGAGCGTTGATTTGCGCGAGCCCGAGGGGCCGGTAATGGCGACGAACTCGCCGGGATCTACCGCCAGGCTCACGTTGTGCAGGATGTGGGCGCAACCAGCCTCGCTCTCAAAGATGCGGTGCACGTTGCGGATGTCGATAACGGGACGCATTACATGCCCTCGTCGGCAGACATACTGCCCGAATCCGCGCTGTAGCCGCCGTCAGCCGTTGCGTCCGCTCCGGTATCCATGACGAGGGTGTCGCCATCGCGCAGCTTGGTAACCGGCACGTTGGGGTTGATCTCGTTGCCCTGGTCGTCGCGCTTGACCTGTGTCTTGCCGACTGCGGCTTCGTTGTCGTTTTGCGTTACGACGGTCACCTTCACGCGATGGGTTTGCTTGCCCTCGTCATCGGTTGCCACGTTGACGTAATAGTGTTCGCCGTCTTCGGTCATGAGCGCCATCGTCGGCACCATCACCACGTCGTCGAGCTGCTCGGTCACCACCGATACCTCGGCCGTCATGCCCGGCTTCAGGCGCGCGTCGGGCGCCTCGATGAGAATGTCGACGTTAAAGGTTACGCTGCCGCCGCCACCGTTGGCGGCGTCGGAGTTTGCCACCGACGCGATAGCCGTGACGGTGCCCTGGCTCACGATATCGGGAAACGCGGGATACGTGACGTTGGCGCTCTGCCCAACGGCGATCTTGGCGATGTCCTTTTCGCCCACCTGCACGGTCACCTTCATCTTGGACAGGTCGGCGATCTGCATGCACTGCTTGCCGCCGCTCGTATCGCTTTCGCCCATGATCATGCCGCCTGTAACCGTGGCGCCCACTTTGGCATTGAGCTCCACGATGCTACCCGAGCTCGGGGCCGTGACCGTGCGACTGGAGGCCTTGGCGTTCGCCTGGTCGAGGTTTGCCTGGGCCTGTGCGAGGCTGCGCTGCGCGGCCGATACGGCGTTCGTGTCCGCTGATGCGGCGGAGACGCCAGCCGCTGCGGTAGCTCCCTCGACGTCCGTCGTTGGGGTGGCCTGCGCGGCAGCTGCGGCTTTCTGCGCGTTGGCGAGGTCTTCCTGAGCGGCTGCAACTGCACGCTGCGCCTCGGCAACGTTGCGATCGAGCTCGTCGTTTTTAATGGTCATAAGCATGTCGCCCTCGTTGACGGATTGGCCTGCCTGCACGTTGATCGAATCGACCGTGCCGTCGACAGAAGGGGAGACCACTGAGGACGAAATGGGTTTGAGCTGGCCTTTCGCCTCGACCGTTGTGGTAAACGTGCCCTCGGTCACCATGTCGGTCACAGGCCCGCTAGCGCTCTGAGGCTGCGCATTGATAACCAGGGTTGCGACAATGGCAATGAGCGCGATGGCACCTACGACACCGGCAGCAATACCGCGTCGAATCAGCTTTTTGCGTCGGCGCTCGGCACGTTTTGCTTTGAGCTTGGCATATGCCTCTTAATCGGAAATCTCGGCCGTATCGTTCGTGCGTCCGTTCTGCTTATTGGCATGTACGTCTGTAATCAGAGGAATCGTTTCGGTGGCACCTTCGGGCGTGCGCTCGGCATCATCCGGGCCCGGGGTGATCGTGGGGACATTCGGCATAGCGTCTCCTTTATAGAAAGAACCTCGATAATTATATACGCCCACCGGTTGGGGCGGGCGCATAGGACGGTTTCTTTCGGAACTGTTAGATTGGTCGCAGCGGTTCCACGTTGTAGGAATGCGCGCGTTGCACTACGAGTGGACAACCACGCACAGGCCGACTTTGATGCAGTCGTGAAGTGCCTTGGCGTCTGCCAGGCGCAGGTTGATGCAACCGTGGCTGCCGCACCACTTGTACGACTCGGCATTATCGAAGCTCTTGTCGTTTTGCCAGGTGGCGTCGTGGAAGCCGATCATGTTGCCCTCAAACGGCATCCAGTAGCTCACCGGGCTCTCGTATTTGGGCTTACCGGTCTCGGGGTCCTTGGCTCCGATCAGGGTGCTGCCGCCGTCGTTGCTGTTGATCTGCCACACGCCTTCGGGGGTGGCGTCTTCGCCCGGTTTGCCGGAAATAAAGTTGGCCTCCCAAACGATATTACCGTTCTCGTCGTAGTAGCGCGCGTGCTGCTCGGACAGATCGACATCGATGTATGCCTTCCAGTCGGGCTCTCCCTTTGCGGTAAAGGTGTCGGCCTTCTGGGAGTACTTGATCTCAATCTCGCCGGTCTGCTTGTTGTTAATGGCGTCCTCGACCTGCTTGGCGAGCGAGCTGCTGTCGATGGACCAACCAAAGTCGCCGCCTTCGACGGCGCACTGCTTGCCATCGGCGCGCGTCCACCAGCGAGTGGAGCCAACGGTATTAAAGCCATTGGCGAGCTCGGCTGCCCAGCTGCTGATCTGCGACGTATCGAGCGTGGGGTTGGCCGGATCGGCAAAGCTGATCCACTGCAGCACGGAGCTGCCGTCGACCTTTCCGGCATCCTCGCCGTTGAGCTTGAGGGTCACGTTGACGCCCAAGAAGTTGTTGGCGGCATCGCATGCGGCCTGAATCTGATCATCGGTCAGCGTTCCATTGAGCGGCTCATAGGCATCGTTGCCGAGCTTGGAAAGATCTACGGTCTCGGCCAGCGAGGCGAGCTCGAGCTCGGCATATTTAATGACATGCTCGCGGTTGAGTTTTTCGTTGGAGCGCGCCTTCTCGACGGTAAACTTGCCCGCTTGCTCGTCATAGGAGCTATTGGCCTCGAACGTGCCCGAACGTCCTTCGTTAAACTCGTCGATGGCGGCGCCCAGATCCTTCTCAAACTTCTTTTGGTCAAAGGTATCGGAGAGCATGGACAGGTCGACGTCTTGATCAAGATCGACTTCGTTGGTGGTAGCGGTTGTTTTGGTCTTGCCGCTTAAGGATTCCACAAGGCGGACCGGCCATACAAAGGCTTCGTTGTGGCTGATGATCTCTTTTGCGGCAGCTTCACCGTCGACGATGGGTTCATCGGACTCGGGCTGATAGGACCAGCTAAAGTCATCGCCTGTCACGGTGAGCTTATAGTGCTTCCATGCCGAGTTGACCTTGGTGACGGCAGACGAAGCGTTGGAGAACGAGACGTCGACGCCGGCAATGGTGGTGTTGGGGTATGCTAGCTGCGAAAACGCTACGATGCCTACGATATAGACAATGACGATTAGACCCAGGACGACAAAGAGCGTCGTCTTTTTGCCCGACTTATTGTTGCCGGCGGACTTGCGCGCGGGGCCACGATCGCCTCGAGCGTTCGTCGGGGGCTGCTTGGGCGCATTGCCGTTTGCCTGGCGCTGCTGACGTTGTTGACGCTGCTGTCGCTGTTGGTTCGGGCGTTGGGAAGCGTTTGCTGCACTACGCTGCTGACCGTGGCTCGGCGCGATAGGACGCGGCGACTGAACGCCGCCGGTGTGCCTGCTCGGCTGCTGCGGATCGGGAATCAGTTGAGTTCGATCGTTTTGCGACATCGTATGCATATCCTTCGATTTTCGCCTTGCGGTTCATCGTGTTTTTACTGGGCTTGCATTATAGCGATTGCCCTGCTGTTTGTGGTACGGAAACGGTGGCATTCAAAAGAGGTGGGACATTTGTCCCACCTTTGAGTCGTTCTTTGCCGCTATCCGCACACACCGCATTTTGCACAGGCCGAAAGTGCGGCCGGAGCCTGCGCGATGCCGCCCTTTGCCGTCTCGCGCAGCGTGGCCGGCAACGCGTGGCCCACCGAAAGCATGACATGTGCCATCTGGTCAAACGGCACCAAGCTCTTAATGCCTGCGAGGGCGAGTTGTGCCGAGCTAAAGGCCGCTGCCACGCCAATGGCGTTGCGGTTTTGGCAGGGCACCTCCACGAGGCCACCGACGGGGTCACAAACGAGGCCCAGCAGGTTACTCAGCGCGATGGAACTGGCGTCGAGCGCCTGCTCGGGCGTGCCGCCGAGCATCTGCACCAGCGCGGCGGCTGCCATGGCAGCGGCGCTTCCCACCTCGGCTTGGCAGCCGCCCTCGGCGCCGGCAACGCAGGCGCTTGTGGTGAGGTTGAGGCCGATGGCGGCTGCGCAGTAGAGCGCGTCCATGACCTGCTCGTCGTCGAGCTGCAGGCGATCGGCGAGCGCCAGCACGCAGCCGGGCACAACACCCGCGGAGCCTGCCGTGGGGGCGGCGACAATCACGCCCATGGTAGCGGAGCGCTCGAGCACGGCCATGGCGCGGGCAACGGCGTCGGTCTGGACGGCGCCCATCAGACTTGCACTCAAATCGTTGCGGCTGGTGGCATCGACGAGTTTGGCCTCGCCGCCGATAAGACCGCCGAGCGAACGCTGCGGATTGGCGATGGGGGCCGTGGTCTCCTCGCGCATGACGTCGAGCACGCGGCGCATGGCGGCTACGGCGTGGGCCTCGCCGGTCAGACGCGCCTCGCGAACGGCCATGACGGCGCCGATGCTGAGCCCCAGTTCCTCGCACGCATCGAGCAGCTGCTCGCCGTCGTCGAAGATTTCCTTGGCCGAGACGCCGGGGGAGAGCGACGAGGCAGAACCGGGGAGCTCGATAAACGTTGCGTAATCGACATTGTCGAGCTTGCGCAGCATGGGGACGACGGTGTCGTCGGGCGCGCCGTCGGTCTCAAAGACGGAGTAGGCCTGGCCGCCCACTTCGGTTCGGTAGGTGCGGCAGAAGGCGATGTTCACGTGGGCGTAGGCGAGCAGGTTGGTGAGCGCGGCGAGTACACCGGGGACGTCCTTGTGTGCCACGAAGAGCGTGGAGTACATGCCCGAGATGTCGACGCCGACGCCGTTAATGCGGCTAATGCGCATCTTGCCGCCGCCCAGGCTCTCGCCGCGAACCTGTGCCGTGGCGCCCGTGTCGTCGACCATTTCGATGTCGACGGTGTTGGGGTGGATGGAGACGTCGTCGCCTTTGATGTCAAAGTGATATTCGAGGCCCTGCTCGCGTGCGAGGTTGAAGGCCTGCTTGATATTCTCGTCATCGGTGTCGAGGCCCAGGATGCCCGCGACGAGCGCACGGTCGGTGCCGTGGCCGCGGTAGGTGTGGGCGAAGGAGTTCCACAGGCCAAAGGTGACCTTGGTAATGCGGCCTTCTAGCAGGCTGGCGGCAACTTGGGCGCAGCGCAGGGCGCCGGCGGTGTGTGATGAGCTGGGGCCGACCATGACGGGGCCCAAGATCTCGAATGCCGAGGTCGTAGCTAGTGTTTGCGGCTTGCCTGCCATGGGTGCTCCTGTTCTATCCCGTCGTTCCGAGGACTTTGGTATTTGGTCGCCTGCTCTACAGTCCTGGCTCGCACGGAGGCCACATTAAGTGGCCTCCGGCTCGTGCGGAACTCGCGACCGACCAAATACCAAAGCCCTCGGAACTAAGGATACATGGTAGAGGCGCGTGTGCTGCAAAATTCATTAGCTGGTGACGCAGCGTAGGCTCATATCGAAGCATCTTCACCACCGGATTAATAAAAAAGAAGCACCGCTTGGGGGCGGTGCTTCTTTTGAAAGCGCATGCGTGTTGTGACCTTAGCGGCTCTTAATTACAGGCCGCAGGCTGCTTTGAGTTCTTTGACTCGATCGGTTTTCTCCCAGGTGAAGTCGGCGTCTTCTCGGCCGAAGTGACCGTAGGCTGCCGTCTTTTCGTAGATGGGGCGACGCAGGTCTAGGTCGCGGATGACTGCGCCCGGGCGCAGGTCGAAGGTCTTCTCTACGGCCTCTACGATCTTGTCCTCGGCAACATGTGCGGTACCGAAGGTGTCGACCATGATTGAGAGGGGCTTGGAAACGCCGATGGCGTAGGCAAGCTCGACTTCGCAGCGGTCGGCCAGGCCGGCGGCGACCACGTTCTTGGCGACCCAGCGCGCGGCATACGCGGCGGAGCGGTCGACCTTGGTGCAGTCCTTGCCGCTAAAGGCACCGCCGCCGTGACGGCCGTAGCCGCCGTAGGTGTCGACGATGATCTTGCGGCCGGTCAGGCCCGTGTCGCCCATGGGGCCGCCCACGACAAAGCGACCGGTGGGGTTCACGTAGATGTCCGCGTTGTCCCACGGCATGTTCTCGGCAGCCATGACCGGGCTGATGACGTGCTCGATGAGGTCGGCCTTGATCTTGCCCATGTCCTCGATCTCGGCGGCGTGCTGCGTGGAGATGACGATGGTCGTGACCTCGACGGGCTTGCCTTCCTCGTAGCGCACGGTGACCTGGGTCTTGCCGTCGGGACGCAGATAGGGCAGGGTGCCGTCGTGACGCACGGCGGCCAGGCGCTCGGCCAGGCGGCTTGCCAGGTAGTGTGGCATGGGCATGAGGGTCTTGGTCTCGTTGGAGGCATAACCGAACATCATGCCCTGGTCGCCGGCACCGATCAGGTCGATCGGGTCGGTGGTCGCGCCGGTCTGGGTCTCGAAAGACTCGTCGACGCCCTGGGCGATATCGGGCGACTGCTCGTGGATGAGGCTCATAACGCCGCAGGTGTCGCAGTCAAAACCGAACTTTGCACGGTTGTAGCCAATGCGGCGGATAACGCCACGGGCGATTTCCTGTACGTCGACGTAGGCCTGGGTGCGAATCTCGCCGGCGACGATGACGGTGCCGGTCGTCACGAGGGTCTCGCAGGCGCAGCGGACGTTCTCCACGTTGGCGGGCACGCCGTTGGGGGCGATGTAGCCCTGCTCCTGGAGCTCTATTTCTTTAGCGAGGATTGCGTCGAGGACGGCGTCGCTGATCTGGTCAGCGATCTTATCGGGATGACCTTCGGTCACCGACTCCGACGTAAAAACAAAGGACCCGTGTTGGGGCGGGATGGAACGAAGTTCTTCTGACATGATTGTCCTTTCAAAAACGTGTCCCGGCGACCGTTACCATTCCGCCGGGCTCTCTATGCAAGGGCACATCATAGCGCGTAAATCAAACATTCACACCCTTTCCGCACCTACTCATTGGGGACAGACTTAAATGACCAGCCTTCCTAAGTGCCGACAGGTTGCCCAATGACTGGTCATTTAAGTCTGTCCCCAATGAGTAGGTCGGTGCCCTTTGTGCGGAGGTTGCTTTGATGCTTTATACTGATGCGGTTAGACATCCATCCTGCAATCGAGGAGATTTCCATGGCATCAGACGTTCGCGTCCGCTTTGCACCCTCACCGACGGGCAAGCTGCACATCGGCGGCGCCCGCACCGCTATCTATAACTGGGCTTTCGCCCGCGCAAACGGCGGCACGTTCATCCTGCGCATCGACGACACCGACCCCACCCGCTCCACCGACGAGAACACGCAGATCATCCTGCGCGCCATGCGTTGGCTGGGCCTGGACTGGGACGAGGGTCCCGAGGTGGGCGGCGACTTTGGCCCCTACGCCCAGACCGAGCGCCTGGACCTGTACAAACAGGCCGCCCTGAAGCTTTGGGACGAGAGCAAGGCCTATCCCTGCTTCTGCACCAAGGAGCAGCTCGACGCCGACCGCAAGGCCGCGCAGGAGCGCAAGGACCCCTTCCAGGGCTATCAGCGCCGTTGCCGCGATCTTGATCCCGAGGAGGCCCGCCGCCGCATCGAGGCCGGCGAGTCCTACGTCCTGCGTATCAAGGTGCCCGAGGACCGCGGCGACGTCGTCATCCACGACGCCGTCCACGGCGATGTGACCTTCGACGCCAAGGAGCTCGACGACTTTGTCATCTTCCGCTCCGATGGCACGCCCACGTACAACTTCGCGACCGTCGTCGACGACGCCATGATGAAGATTACCCATGTCATCCGCGGCGACGACCACCTGTCCAACACCCCGCGTCAGGTCATGGTCTACGAGGCCCTCGGCGCGCCCGTGCCTACGTTCGCCCACATCTCCATGATCTTGGGTGCCGACGGCAAGAAGCTCTCCAAGCGCCACGGCGCCACCTCGGTGGAGGAGTACCGCGACGCCGGCTACCTGTCCGACGCCTTCGTCAACTACCTGGCGCTGCTCGGCTGGTCGCTCGACGGCGAGACCACGATCATCCCGCGCGATGTCCTGGCCAACAAGTTCTCGCTCGACCGCATCTCCAAGAACCCGGCGACCTTCGACCCCAAGAAGCTCGACTGGGTCAATGCCGAGTACATCAATGGCATGTCCGATGCTCAGTTTGCCGACGAGATCATGGTCCCCGAACTGCACGAGGCGGGCCTCATCGAGGGTAACGTCGAGTACGGCGAGGACTGGATCGATGCACTCGCTGCCATCGTCAAGCCGCGCACCAAGATGCCGGCCGACGCCGTGACCGTCGCCGCCCCCATCTTTGCCACGGCCGAGACGCTCGAGTATGACGAGAAATCCGTCAACAAGGGCCTGGCCAAGGAGGGCATGGGCGCCATTCTGGATGCCGCCAAGGCCGCGCTCGAGGGTGTTACCGAGTGGACAGCCGCGAACATCGACGCTGCGCTTGAGCCGCTGCCCGAGCAGATGGACCTCAAGAAGCGCGTGGTGTTCCAGGCCGTGCGCGTCGCCGTCTGCGGCAACATGGTGAGCCCTCCGCTGGGCGAGACCATGGCGCTCATTGGCCGCGACGACTGCCTGGCGCGTATCGACCGCGCCCGCACGATGGCGCTGTAATCGCTGCGCAAACGTATGTATCCGAGCCCCGTTCACCCCGAGCGGGGCTCTTGTTTCTGTAGACGTTTGGGATAGGAGGTGCTGGGGCCATGGCCGAGCAACTTTCGCTGTTTGGTTCGCCGGAACCGGAGGAGACTCCGGCGGCGCCGGTATCCGCTGCTGCCCCGGCCAAGCCCAAGCCTGCACGTGAGCCCATCGCTGCCTACGCGAGCGTGGTTCTCGACATCCCCACCCGTGCGCTGTCCGAACCGTTTGCTTACGGCATTCCGCAGCCACTCGCCAACGATGTCCAGATCGGCTCCACCGTCCTAGTTCATTTTGGCAACCGTGCGGCCGCGGGCTATGTCGTCGACATTGCTCCTGAGCTGGGCGATCTGCAGGGCAACAACGCCCTCGACCCTGCGCGCATTAAGCCCATCGAGGCCATCCTCAGCAAACCGCTCTTTACCGCCGAAGCCGCCCGTATCGCACACTGGATGAGCCGCGAGTACGTCGCAACGCTTTCCGAGTGCCTGCGCCTGTTCTTGTCTCCGGGCGGCAGCCCGCGCGTGGTCAAGGGTGACGACGGCGTGTGGACGGTTGAACGTCCCGCCGTCAAGCCAATCCAAAACCGCTGGGTCATGCTCACGCCCGAGGGTTTCGACTATACGCCGCCCAAGACTGCAGTTCGCCAGCGTCAGCTCATTGAGGCGCTCCAGTGCGGCCCGGTCACGACGCGCGACCTCAACCTTCTCTATAACAGCATGTCGGCGACCATCAAGGCGCTCGAAAAACGCGGCGTCGTGGTTGTGGAGGAGCGCCGCGCCTGGCGTGGATGCAGCGAGCAGACCACGCTGTCCTCGGCAAGCGGCAAGGCGCCGGTCGCACTTACCAACGGCCAGCAGCAGGCGCTCGCGCAGATTGAGCGCGCCCGTCTTGACGCCCACGGAGACGTGGTCCTTGTCGACGGCGTCACCGGCTCCGGCAAAACCGAGGTGTACCTCTCCGCCATCGAGCGCGTGCTCGCAGCCGGTCGCTCGGCGTGCGTGCTCGTGCCCGAGATCTCGCTGACGGCCCAAACCGTCGGCCGCTTTCGCTCGCGCTTTGGTGAGACGGTCGCCGTGTTCCATTCGCGCCTTTCGGCCGGCGAGCGCCTGGACCAGTGGGATATGGTCGCCAGCGGTGCCGCGCGCGTGGTCGTGGGCGCCCGCTCGGCGCTCTTTTGCCCGCTTGACGACCTGGGCCTCATCATCATCGACGAGGAGCACGAGACCAGCTATAAGCAAGGCTCCAGCCCGCGTTACCACGCGCGCGAGGTGGCGGCCGAGATGGCGCGGCGCTACCGCTGTCCGCTCGTGTTGGGCTCCGCCACGCCTTCTGCTGAGGCCCTCGATCGCTGCCGCCGTGGCACGTATAACGGTGCCACCTGGACGCGCGTCGAGATGCCCGAGCGCCCGGGACACGCAGTCCTGCCGACGGTTCGGATCGCCGACCTGCGCCGTGAGTTCTCGCACGGCAGTCGTTCCATGTTCTCAAAACCGCTGATGGAGGGCCTGGAGCGCGTGGTCGAGCGCCGCGAGAAGGCCGTGCTGCTGCATAACCGCCGTGGCTTTGCGCCGTTTCTGATGTGCCGCGAATGCGGCTGCGTGCCCACCTGCAACCACTGCTCCACCGCGCTTACGTATCACGAGCGCACACACACGCTGCAGTGCCACACCTGCGGTTCGTCTTGGCGCGTGCAGCCGTATCCCGCGCCCACGAGCCGTTGCCCCAAATGTGGCAGTCGCTACCTGGCAAAAATGGGTCTGGGCACTCAACAGATCGAGGACGCGCTGCACCAGATGCTTCCTGAGGATGTCGCCATTATTCGCATGGATGCCGATTCCACGCGCGGCAAGGATGCGCACAAAAAGCTGCTCGAGCAATTCGATGCGGCCGATTGCGCCGTTTTGCTGGGCACCCAAATGATCGCAAAGGGTCTCGACTTTCCCGAGGTCACGCTCGTGGGCGTGGTCAATGCCGACTTCGCCCTCAAGCTGCCGGACTTCCGCGCAGGGGAGCGCGCCTACGACCTGCTGGAACAGGTGGCGGGCCGTGCCGGTCGCGGCGATCGTCCCGGCGAGGTGATCATCCAGACCTACCTGCCCGATGACCCGGTAATTCGCGCCGTCGCTGAGCACGACCGTTCGATCTTTACCGACTACGACCTGGATCAGCGCCGCGACGCGCTGTACCCGCCGTTTGTTCGCCTGGTCAACATTTTGGTGTGGTCGGCGAACCGAGACGACGCGCAGGACTACATCGGGCGCATTGCAAAGCTTCTTAAGCGCCGTTGGCATGCCGCCGCGCCCGACTTTTTGCGGGCGGGCAGCGCGGTGCCGCAGGTGCTGGGCCCGGCTTCGTGTGTAATCGAGAGAGCCAAGGACCGTTACCGCTTCCATCTGCTTGTGAAGTCGCCCGTGGGGTACCATGTCTCTGATGATATCGACGCCTGCCTCAAAGAGGTGGGCTCCGTGCGTGGCGTGAGCGTGAGCGTTGACGTCGACGCCTATGATTTGATGTAACAACCCGAAAGGATGGCCATGGAAGCCAACGGAATCGTACTGTCGCCCGACCCTCGTCTGCGCCAGGAGTGCGCCGTCATCGAGGAGATCACCCCGGCGATCGAGGCGCTTGCCGAGAAGATGAAGAAGATGATGTTCGAGAACGGCGGCTGCGGCCTGGCTGCCCCGCAGATTGGCGAGCTCGTTCAGCTCGTCACCATCGACTGCGATTACAGTGACAAGAGCGACTATGACCCCTACGTGCTCATTAACCCCGTGATCGTGGAGCAGAGTGACCGTCTGGTGCCCTTTAGCGAGGGTTGCCTGTCCATCCCCGGCATTAGCTGCGAGATTGAGCGTCCCGACCATGTCGTGGTCGAGGCGTACGACTTGGACGCCAACCTGATTCGCTACGAGGCCTCGGGCGATCTGTTCTGCGTGTGCCTGCAGCACGAGATCGATCACCTGCACGGCAACACCATGTTCGAGCGACTGAAGCCGATGCAGAGGCTCAAGGCAGTCAAGGAGTACCAGGACGCCCTGGCCCGCGGCGCTCGACCGGGCGAGACGGAGTAGGTCCCACCGTCCCCTTCCGCCGCAGGGCTTAGGTTTTGCTCCATGCTCAAACAGTCCTGCTCGCACGAAGAGCACATTAAGTGCTCTTCGGCTCGTGCGGAACTGCGCGTGGAGCAATAACCTAAGCCCTGCGGCGGAAGGGGACTGCGTTTTCGTGCTCCTCTTCGCCCGGGTGCCGTCGGGTCAGGGATGGGCGTCTTCGCTGATAGTCTTTGTTGAGAGAGAGCTGCTTTTATTGCGGCTCTTTCTTTGGTTTTGGGTATATTTGTTTCTGTTGAACTGTTCTTGCGGCCGGGTGCGCTTGTGACTTGGGCGCTGTTATTTGTAGCCGTCTCGGCTTTGGTTGAGGGGAGACGTTCTTTATGCGTATTGTGTTTATGGGTACGCCTGATTTTGCTGTGCCTTCGCTGGTTTCGCTTGTTGAGGCTGGGAATGAGATTGCGCTTGTTGTTACTCGTCCCGATGCTGTTCGCGGGCGTGGTAAGAAGCTCGAGCCTTCTCCTGTTAAGGCCAAGGCGCTCGAACTTGGTTTGCCGGTTGTTGAGGCTAATCGTATGACGCCTGAGGTTGTTGAGGCGCTCAAGGCTGCCCAGGCTGACATTTTCTGTTTGGCTGCTTATGGCTGCATTTTGCCTGATGACGTGCTGCATATGGCACCGCTCGGCATTGTGAATGTTCATGCTTCCTTGCTGCCTCGTTGGCGTGGGGCTGCTCCTATTCAGCGTGCCATTCTTGCTGGTGATGAGGTTGCTGGCGTTTCCATTATGCGCATTGGGCATGGCGTGGATACCGGCGCTTATTGTGCGCAGGCCTCGACCTCGGTTGCCGATAAGCATGCTGAGGCGCTGACCATGGAGCTTGGCGAGCTGGGCGGTAAGCTGCTGGCCGATACACTGCCCTCGCTTGCTGATGACACGGCCGTTTGGACCGAGCAGGATGAGTCCCTTGTCACGCATGCTGCCAAGATTTCTAAGCATGAGATGCGCCTGGATCCGCAAATGGCAGCGCTTGATTGCGTGCGCCATGTGCTGGCCTCGTCCGATACCGCGCCTGCTCGTTGCGTGATTGCCGGCAAGACCGTGCGCGTGCTCGATGCTGCGCCGGCTGATGTGTCGCTTGGCAAGCGTCAGGTTCTCATTAAGGCCAAGCGTGTTTATCTGGGTCTTTCCGATGGCTCGGTTGAGTTGCTCGAGGTTAAGCCTGATGGCAAGCGTGCTATGGCCGCTTCTGCTTGGGCTGCTGGCCTGCAGGGCGCCGATCTTATCTGGGGTGTTTTGTCATGAGCAAGTTGTCTCCCGCGCGCAAGCTTGCGCTCGATGTGTTGATGGAGGCCGATCGCCGCGGCATGTACGCGCGCGACGTGCTGTCTTCCCGTGCTTCGGCCAAGGCCATTGACCAGCGCGATTCTGCTTTTGCCGCTCGTTTGGCACTTGGAGTTGCAGCCACCCAGGGTATTTTGGACGAGCTGCTCGATCAGTTTCTCGATAAGCCTAAAAAGGTTGCGCCGCGTGTTCGCATGGCGCTTCGTATCTCGGCCTTCGAGATGCTCTATCTGCATACGCCTGGCCGCGTTGCCGTAAGTCAGGGTGTTGAGCTGGTCCGCTGCGGCGCTAAGTCCGCCGCTGGCTTGGCCAATGCCGTACTGCATAAGGTTGCGGACAATGTTGAGGACTTTGCCACGGCGTCCGATGTGGATGAGTCTGAGCGACGCTTGGTTCGTCTGTCGCGCCTGATGGGTCTTCCTCGCTGGCTGTGCGCTCGCATTATGGCGTCGTTTGACACGCCAGAGGGTGCGCTTAACTTTGCCGGCAATCTGGCCCCCGCGCCGCTGGCCCTGCATGAGAACGCCTTTGTGACTAAGCCCGATCCGTATATCTCGCAGCTCGTCGCGCCTGTCTTCCCGGGCTGCCATGCCCCGGTAGATGCCCAGGTTACCGTTGCTTCGGGTGTGTTTGACCGTGCTGCCGCGGTGGCATCTGATCTCAACGCGCAGCTTATCGCAACAGCCGCCACCCGCCCTGGAAGCTGCCTTGAGATTGGTGCCGGTCGTGGCACCAAGACCTATGTGATGATGTGCCAGGCCAAGCGTGCGGGCTATGAGCGTCAGCATACGGCACTTGATCTTCATGACCGTAAGTGCGATCTGAATCTCGCTCGCCTGCATAAGGCCGGTATTCAGGGCGTTCGTACGGTTTCGGGTGATGCCTGCGAGCTTGATGAGGTGCTCACATCGTTTGATGCCATGCTTGGCGAGCCGGTTAAGTTCGACACGGTCTTTATCGATGCGCCGTGCTCTGGCACCGGAACCATGCGTCGTCATCCCGAGATCCCGTGGCGCCTAACCGAAAAGGATGTGACGGTTGAGCTGCCCAAGTTGCAGCTGACGATGCTCAAGGAGGCTGCTGCGCGCGTGGCTGCCGGCGGTGAGCTCATCTATGCAACGTGCTCGGTCTTCGACGAGGAGAACACGCAGGTCGTGGACGCGTTCCTTGCTTCTCCCGAGGGTGCTGGCTTTAGCGTGGCACCGCTTTCCGAAGCACAGATTCTGCAACTCCCCGAGTTCGATCAGGCCAAGAAGCTCGTATCCGTACGCCAGAACGATCGAGGCCTCTTCCAAAGCGTGCCGGTAAACGCCGATTCCTACGACGGTCACTTCTGCGCCAGACTGGTCCGCAAGTAACTACTAAGTTGCGGTGAAATAGGGATTGAAAAGCCGCTTCTACCCGCCAAACAGTCCTTATTTCACCGCAACTCATTAGGAAACTTGGGTAGCTAAAGAAGCAGCCCCGCGATCGGTGTCGGTCGCGGGGCTGTTTGGTTCCTAGTGGTTATGCGGGCAGTTGGCGCAGCAGCCGCTGGTGGCGCTGGTGCTGGCGCCACCGCTTCGCTGGTCGGTGTTGTAGAAACCGCTACCCTCAAATTTAATGCCGCTGGCCGAGAACGTCTTGGCCGCCGGGGCACCGCAGCTGGGGCACACGACCTCGGGAGTCTCGGACATGGGATGCTCAACCTCAAACACGTTGCCGCAGCTCGAGCACTTGTAATCGTAGCGCGCCATAATACTTCCTTTTCAGCACAAAGCGGGCAGATTACTCTGCCCGCAAAAATTCAAACGTCTGTAACTGTACCCTATATCGGGGGTTTTATCACGCTTCGCCCCAGAATCTATGGTTGTTGCGCAGGAGCTGTGCTGTTTTATTCTCAGCGGCTGCAATGTCCGCCTCGTCAGCCTGCCAGGTCCAGTTGCCCGTGGCCACGCCCGGAACGTTCATACGCGCGTCGTCGCCAAGCCCCAGGACATCCTGCAGCGGCATCATCACCAGGGGAGCGTCGCTTGCCAGCGCGTCGCTCATCAGCTTGGCCGCAAACTCAACACCGCTCGGCTCGTCGCCGCCGGCAAAGGAACGCGTGCACCAACCGGCGAGCGTCGAGGTGTCGTGCGTCGACGTGTACAGAATCTTGCCGGGCGTGGGGTGCACGCCGCAACGGACGTCGTAATCGCTAAACTCCAGCACGTCCATGCCGGGGAAACCGCAGGTCGAAGCCATGGCGCGAACACCGGGCGTCAGATAGCCCAAGTCCTCAGCGATAAAGTTGAGCGGACCCAGCTCGTCGTAGGCGGTCTGGAACAGGTCCTTGCCCGGGCCCGCCAGCCATCGACCGTCGGCGCAAGCCTTGCCCGCGGGGATACTAAAGTAGCTGTGGAATCCCAAGAAGTGATCCAAGCGCACGCGATCGTAGAGCGAAAACGCGCGGCGCAAGCGATCCATCCACCAGCTATAGCCGTTCTGCTTCATGTGGTCCCAGCGGAACGTCGGGTTGCCCCACACCTGGCCCTCGGGTGCAAAGTTGTCGGGCGGCGCGCCGGAAATCTCAATCGCCTTGCCGGTATCGGACAGCCAGAAGTTCTCGGGTTCGCTCCACGCGTCTGCCGAATCGTCGGACACGTACATAGGAATATCGCCGATAACCTCGATGCCCTTCTTGTGCGCATAGTTCATGAGCTCGCACCAAGCGAGGTCAAAGCGGTACTGCATGTACGCCTGAAGCTCGGCCTCGTTGTGGAAGCGATTGTCGTCGATCAGATGCTCGTTGTAGCGCGCGACATCTGCCGGCCAATCATGGCGCGAATCGCCTTCAAAGTACTTCTTAACGGCCATGTAGACGCAGTACTTCTCGAGCCAATCGGCATTGCGATGTTTAAACGCGGTGTACAGCGGATCGGCATCCTCGCCTCCGCGGGCCTTCCAGGTCTCAAAGTCGGCGGCCAGCTCCTCGTGGCTCTCGGGTAGCAGGTCGATATTGCCTGCAAAGGCCGAAGGACCGGCGTAAGGGGAGCGGAAGAAGTCCGTGGGGTTGACGGGGAGAACCTGCCAGTAGCGCATGCCCATGGCGGCCAGATGGTCGATAAAGCGACGCGTGGGCGCACCGATCGTACCGGGCTTGCCGTCGTCGGTCGGCACCGATGTGATATGGCACACAACACCCGCACCGTGATCGAGCGGCTCCTGCAGGCGCTGCTCGGCGTGGTGATAGATGATCGACGAGCCCAGCGGGTACAGGTCGAGCGTGACCGTGCCGTTGTGAATCTCGCACTCGTGACCGCTAATCACATCGCTCGCACATTCGCCGAGCGCCGGAATGGTCACGCGATGCGAATTGCGCAGGCTGCGGTTGATGATGACGGTCGCGGACTCGCCGTCTTTACCGGTACGGCTGTAGGCCAGCACCTCGTCATTGAGCGCAAAGGCCTTGATCTCGCCGTCAACCATAAACGGCAGCGCGCGGCGCACAGCAGATGCGTTCTTGACGATTGCAAACGTATCGAAGTCGTGCAGGTCTTCCTTGGTCGGCATGGTGCGGCGATTACCCGGATCGGTCAGGCCCTCAAGGCCGTACTCGTCACCGTAATAGATTGAGGGAACGCCCGGGAATGTCATCTGCATAAGCGTCGCGAGCCAAAATCGGCTCTTGGCCAGGCCCATCGAGTTCTCGTCCAGGCGCCACTTGCTGCGTTCGCTCTCGGGCAGCTGCGACTCGTCAGGGCCGCCGCCGAGCACCGAGATAATGCGCGGACGATCGTGGCTCGAAAGCAGATTGAGCGCGCAAGACAGTGCCTCACGCGGATAGTTCTCGCGTAGGGTCTCGATATCCTCGGCTGCCTGGTAGGCGTTCTTGTAGCCCATCAAAAAGCCGATGACCATGTCGCGGAAGGGGTAATCCATGGCCGAGTCGAGCTCGGAGCCTTGCAGATAGCGACGCAGATGGCCGTAGCTGATCTTGTTGGAGGCGTCTTCCCAGACCTCGCCGAGCAGCAGTGCATCGGGCTTCTCGGCGAGCACGGCCTTTTTGATCTCGGCTAGGAAATCGTCGGAAAGCTCGTCGGCCACATCCAGGCGCCAGCCGTGAGCGCCGGCGCGCAGCCATTTTCGAATGACGCCGTCCTTGCCCAGGAGCCGCTCGCGTACCAGTTCGGAGCTCTCATTAATGGCGGGCATATTGCCCACGCCCCACCAGCAGTCGTATGAGCCGTCCTCGTGGAAATAAAACGCATCGCGCCACGGCGAATCCTCGCTCTGCCACGCGCCCACGCCGGGGTAGTTGCCGTAGCGGTTGAAGTAGATCGAATCGTCGCCCGTGTGGTTGAACACACCGTCCAGAATGATGGAAATGCCCAGCTTCTCGGCCGCCTCGCACAGCTCAGTAAAGTCCTGCTCAGTGCCCAGAATCGGATCGATCTTGGTGTAATCGGCTGTGTCGTAGCGGTGGTTGCTCGCGGCTTCAAAAATGGGGTTGAGGTAGATGGCTGTAAAGCCCAGCTCGGCGATGCGAGGCAGGTCTTCCTGGATACCCTTGAGCGATCCGCCGTAGAAGTCCCAGGTCTTGATGGAGCCGTCCTCGGCGCGCTCGTAAACGGGCGGCTCGTTCCAGTCCTCGACCATCCGGCGCTGGATTCCGTTGCGCGGTTTTTCGACCTCGGCCAGCGTGCGCTCGCGCCAGTGCTCGTCGCGGGCATAGCGATCGGGGAAGATCTGGTAGACCATTCCGCGCTCGTACCACTCGGGTCGAACTTCGCGGTGCTTGTAGACGGTGACCTGGAATGACGGCACCTCGGCGTAGTCGTAGGTTACACCCTCGCCGCCGGTGCGGCCCTGTGGTGCGCCCAAGCGGACCTCGGGCTGGCCCTCGATATTGCAGATAAAGCTGTACCAGATAAGACAGGGCTCGGCGCACTCCAGCTCGGCGGTAAAGATGCCGTCGCCCTCGTGCGTCATGGGATACAGAGACTCACCGATCTCATCGACCCAGGTGCGCAGCGTAAGCGTTGCCTGGTTGGGGTCGGCGTCCTCTAGAATCACCGAGAGCGAAAGGGTAGTTCCTGTGGTCACAGCGCCAAACGGAGTGCGAAACTGCGGCAGACGGCTGTTGTGAATCAATCTCATAATACGGTCCAGTTCAATAGAATCATGGCCTGCGGGCCATGGGCTTTACGCACAAGTTGTAAGTATATCTGTTGTACACAGGCTGTATAAACAACATCCGTTTACCATCGGCGAACGGTTGTCCTAGAAAATCGTTTTACCAACTATCTACAGAGAAGGGGCGCCCGGTTGGAGCGCCCCTTACTTAGGGTTTGATTAGGTTTTGAATCGTCTGTGGGCTAGCGGCGTTTGCGGGTGGCCGTTGCCTTACGGACGGAGGTCTTCTTGGTCGGAGCCTTTTCCTCAGTCTTAGCGGCGGGGGAGACCGGGGCCGCCTTGGCGGGCTCGGTCTTTGCCGTAGCCTTCGGAGCGGTCTTGACCTCAGCGGTCTTCGGCGCAGGCTTGGCCTTTACTGCGGGCTTGTCCTCGACCTTAGCCTCTGCCTTAGGAGCAGCAGCCTTGGTCGTGGTCTTCTTGGCCGTCGTTGTAGTGCGCTTGCGCGTGGTGGTCTTGGCGGCCGGCTTGGCCTCGACGGTTACTTCGGCCTTGGACTCGGCGGGCGTCTCCTCGACTTTGGCGACCGGCTTTGCGGCTGCCTTGGTCGTGGCTGCTTTCGTGGTCGTCTTCGCGGCGGCCTTCGTCGCAGCGGCCTTGGTCGTTGTCGACTTCGTAGCCGTGGCCTTCTTGGCGGTCGTGGTCTTGGTCGTGGTCGTCTTCTTGGCAGCGGTCTTTACCGGAGCCTTGGCGGCCGGCTTGGCATCAGCGACCTCGGACTTTACCTCGGGAGCAGCCTCGGCTTCTGCGGCCTTCTTAGCAGCGGCGGTCGTGCGCTTGCGCGTGGTCGTTGCCTTGGCAGCAGTCGTCTTTGCTGCGGCGGTCTTGGTGGCGGCAGTCTTGGTTGTCGTAGCCTTCTTGGCCGTCGTCTTGCGAGTCGTGGTCTTCTTAGCTGCGGGCTTTGCAGCGGGCTTGACCTCGGTCTCTGCCTCAGGAGCAACCTCAGCCTTCACCTCAGGCTCGGCCTTTGCGGGCTCAGCTTCAACCGGCTTCTCCTCGGCCTTGGGCTCCTCTGCGGCCACCGGATCAGGTGCAGCCTCAGGCTCGTCGACAACCGCCGCCGGGCGCTCAATCTCCGGGTGCATAAAGAAGTACAGGTCCAGATATTTATCGGCCGAGCGCGTCCAGCTAAAGTCCTGGCTCATGGCCTGCGTGACCAGCTGGTTCCAGGCGTCGCGGTTATCCCAGAACAGACGCGCCGCGCGGAATACCGCATCGCCCATCTCGTCGCCGTTAAAGTTGCTAAACGAGAAGCCCGTGCCCTCGCCGGTAAACTCGTTGTACGGCTGCACGGTGTCCTTCAGGCCACCGGTCTCGCGAACAATCGGTAGCGTGCCGTAGCGCATGGCGATGATCTGCGACAGGCCGCAGGGCTCAAACTTCGAAGGCATCAGGAACATGTCGGCGGCGGCGTACATACGCTGCGACAGCGCCGGATCGAACTCGATGCGCGCTGCCATGGTGCCGGGGTACTTGTCCTGGAAGTAGCGCAGGCCGTCCTCGTAGTCGCGGTCGCCGGTACCCAGCACGGCCACCTGAACGCCGCCGGACAGGATTCGGTCGAGCGCGTACATGACCAGGTCCATGCCCTTCTGGCGCGTCAGGCGCGTGACCATCACCATAAGCGGGCGGTCGTCGCGAACCTCGAGGCCCAGCTCTTCCTGCAGCTTGGCCTTGCACACGGCCTTGCCGGAACGGTCCTCTACGGTGTAGTTGGCGGCAATGCGCTTATCGGTTGCCGGGTCAAAGCCTGCAACGTCAATGCCGTTGAGGATGCCCTGCAGCGCGTAGGAGCGCTCGCGCAGCACGCCGTCCAGGCCCTCGCCAAACTCGGGCGTCTGGATCTCGCCCGCATAGGTGGGGCTCACCGTGGTGATGGCATCGGCATAGTGCAGCGCGCCCAGCATGTAGTTGATGCTGCAGGCGTCGCAGCGCAGCTGCGTGGCGGCCGCGGGAATATGCGCCACACCCAGGATGTCCTCCATCACGGTGTCGCTAAACTGGCCCTGGAACGCCACATTGTGGATCGAGAACACGGTCTTGACGCGGTCGTACAGCGGCAGGCCCTGGTAGAACTCGCGCAGGAACACGGGCGCCAGTGCCGTCTGCCAGTCGTTGCAGTGCAGGATGTCACACTCAAAGCCCTCGGGCAGGTGCTGCAGGCTCTCGGTGATGGCCTTGGAGAAGAACGCGAAGCGCTCGCCGTCGTCAAAGAAGCCGTACGGATAGTCGCGCGCAAAGTAGCGCTCGTTGTCCACGAACATATAGGTGACGCCGTCGCGCTCGAGCTTCTCCAGCCCGCAGTACTCGTTGCGCCAGCCCAGGCTCACGTAAAAGTCGGCAAAGTGCTCCATCTGCGCCTTGTACTCGTCCTTGATGGTGGCGTACTTGGGCACCATCACGATGACTTCGGCGCCGGCGCGTACGAGCGCCGCAGGCAGCGAGCCCGCCACGTCACCCAGGCCACCGGTCTTAACAAACGGTGCGCACTCGGCCGAGGCAAACACGATCTGCATCTTTTTGCTGGAATCAGCCATATTGTCTCCCATGTTGCAATTCGAGAATAGCCGCCTGGCGCTAACCGGGCGGCTATTCTACGTGTTACGAGCGATGTTGCGGTGCCAAAGCTAGCTCGCGTTGGTGATATCAGAAGTTAAAGGGGCCTTTCCCAGCACCAGGATGTTCTCGGGCGTGCCGCGAAGCTCGGTGTTGGTGGGAACCACGTTGTTCTTGTCCAGGATGGCATTCTCAACGCGGGCGCCGCTCTTGATGACGCAGCTCTGGTTGATGATCGAGTTGGTCACCGAGGCGCCCTCCTCGACCACGACGCCGCGCGACAGAATCGAGTTGCGCACGGTGCCCTTGATGATGCAACCGGCCGAGATAATCGAGTTGCACGCGTGGCTGCCGGTCGCATAGCGCGAAGGCGGCACGTCGTGGGCCTTGGTCAGGATCGGGCGCTCGGGGTCAAAGAGCTGGTCGGCCACGGTCTGGTCGAGCAGATCCATGCTGCGGCGATACAGCGACTTCTCGCTAAACACGCCCACGACCTCGCCCTTGTACTCGTAGCTGCACACGTCGATGTTGCCAAAGTCGCCCTGGAGTGCCTCGAGTAGGTCCAGATAGTCGGCGGCCTGGTAGTGGTCGATAATCTCGAGCAGCGTCTCGCGGTTGACGATGCAGCAGTCCATAGACGCGTTGTCGCCGTACACGACGCCGGCGCTCACGCCCGTCAGGCGGCCGTTCTCGTTAATCTCGAGCTTGGTCTCGTCATCGACGTTGCGCGTGGCCTTGCAGTACACCACGGTCATCTGGGCGCCGGAGTTCTCGTGCGCATCGATGATGGTGTTGAGGTCCATGTTAAAGATGATGTTGGTGCCCATCATCACAACATAGGGCTTGTCCGAGCGCTGGAACAGCGTCTTGTTGGAGATGATGTCGCGCAGCAGGAAGCGCATGCCGCCCTTGGTGGTGCCATACGCGTTGCCGGGCACCATGAACAGGCCGCCCTTCTTGCGGTCCAGGCCCCAATCCTTGCCCGAGCCCACGTGGTCGATCAGCGAGCGGTAGTTGCCCGGCATGACGACACCGACGGTCTTAATGCCGGCATTCATCATGTTGGACAGCGGGAAGTCGATCAGGCGGTAGCGGCCCAAAAACGGAACGGACGCGATGGGGCGGTCCTTGAGCAGCACGCTGCCGTAGGTCGAAGAGTAGTTAGCGGTGATATAACCGATGGCCTTGCGATTGATCATCGGATCATTCCCCCTTCCCGATAACGACGTCATTTCCAACGACGGCCGTATCCTTGGTGGTATCGACAGAGCCGAGCTTCACGCCCTCTTCGACCGTGGAGTTCTCGCCCAAAATAGCGCGGCAGATGTGCGCGCCGCTCTTAACGTGCGCACCCGGCAGCAGCACGGAGTCCTCGACCACGGCGCGCTCCTCGATGATGACATCGGTCGAAAGGATCGAGTGGCGAGCGGTGCCGTAGATCTTGCAGCCGTTGGAGACCAGGCAGTCGTCCAGGCGACCGTCCGGGCCAATGTAGTGCGGCGGACGCGTGGTGATGTTGGACATGATGGGGAAGCTCTTGTCAAACAGGTCGAACTCGGGGTTGTTGCCCAGCAGGTCCATCGAGGTCTCGTGGAAGCTGGCGATGGTGCCGACGTCCTTCCAAAAGCCGTGGAACTCGTAGCTGTACAGGCGCTTGCCCTCGCCGAGCAACTTGGGGATGATGTCCTTGCCAAAGTCGTGGCTCGAGCGCTGGTCCAGGGCATCCGCCTCGAGCGCCTCGATCAGCACGTCGGCCGAGAAGATGTAGATGCCCATGGACGCGAGGTTCGAATCGGGCTTCTCGGGCTTCTCGGTGAACTTAGTGATGCGGCCGTCCTCGGGGTCGGTGGTCAGGATGCCAAAGCGGCTGGCCTCCTCCCACGGCACGGGCATAACGCTCACCGTGAGGTCGGCGTTGTTCTCAATGTGCGTCTTGAGCATCTTGCGGTAGTCCATGCGATACAGATGGTCGCCCGAAAGAATCAGAACGTACTTGGGGTCGTTGGCCTTGATGTAGTCGAGGTTCTGCGTAATGGCGTCGGCCGTGCCCGCATACCAGGCGCCACCGGTCTGCGTCTCGTACGGCGGCAGGATTGACACGCCGCCGTCACGGCTGTCCAGATCCCAGGCCTCGCCCGAGCCCACGTAGGCATGCAGCAGGTAGGGACGGTACTGCGTCAGAACGCCCACCGTGTCGATGCCCGAGTTGGAGCAGTTGGACAGCGAAAAGTCGATAATGCGGAACTTGCCACCAAAGCTAACCGCCGGCTTAGCGATCTTTTGGGTGAGCGCCCCCAATCGGCTGCCCTGTCCTCCTGCGAGGAGCATCGCGATGCATTCTTTCTTACTCATCGATTTCTCCTTCTGTCATCGATGTTCTTAAACCCATTAGCGACGGGCGCGGCGCTCGGTCGCGCCCGTCGAGTAATGCCGTGTTGGCTAAGGGAGCTCGCGCGCCTTTACGCGTGCCAGATCTCGTCGCGGTACTCGCGAATGGTGCGGTCGCTCGAGAACCAGCCGGAGGAGGCGGTGTTGAGCAGCGCCTTGCGGTTCCAGGTCTCCTTGTCGCCGTAGCTGTTCGTGAGCGCCTCCCAGGCGTCCACGTAGCTGCGGAAATCGGCCATGACCAGGTCGGGGTCGTTGTTGTTCATGAGCTCGTTGTAGATGCTCTCGAAGTTGCCCGAAAGACCCGCAAAGGTGTTGTCCTTGAGCTCGTCCATCACGCGGCCCAGACGCTCGCGATCGTTGTTGAGCGTATCCCACGCAAAGTAGCTGTTGGATGCCCAGAGCTGCTCGACCTCGGGGGCGGTCAGGCCAAAGATGGCCTCGTTCTCGCGGCCGGCCAGGTCGGCGATCTCGATGTTGGCGCCGTCGAGGGTGCCCAGCGTAATGGCGCCGTTCATCATGAGCTTCATGTTGGACGTGCCCGAGGCCTCCTTGCCGGCCGTGGAGATCTGCTCCGAGATCTCGGCGGCAGGGTAGATGAGCTGGGCGTTGCTCACGCGAAAGTTGGGGATAAAGCAGACCTTCATGACCTCGTTGACGCGGGCGTCGTTGTTGATGACGTCGGCCACGGAGTTAATGAGGCGGATGGTCTCCTTGGCGAAGGTGTAGCTCGAGGCAGCCTTGCCGCTAAAGATGAAGGTCGTCGGCGTTACGTGGAAGTTGGGATCGGCGATGCGACGGTTGTAGATGTCCATCACCTTCATGATGTTCATGAGCTGGCGTTTGTAGGCGTGGAAGCGCTTTACCTGGACATCGAAGACGGTGTTGGGGTCAATGACCAGACCGGTCTCGGCCTTGACGTAGGCAGCCAGGCGCTCCTTGTTGGCGCGCTTGGAGGCACCCACGGCCTTCAGGAACTCGGTGTCGTCCTTAAAACCTTTAAGCTTCTCCAGCTCAAAGGCGTCCTTCAGCCAGCCGTCGCCAATAGCCTCGGTCACGAGCTTGGCGTAGGTGGGGTTGGCCTCGGCAAAGAAGCGACGGTGCGAGATGCCGTTGGTCTTGTTGTTGAACTTCTCGGGCGTCAAGGCATAGAAGTCCTTGAGCACGATGTTCTTGATGATGTCGGAGTGGATCTTGGCCACGCCGTTGACGCTGTGGCTGCAGATCACGGACAGGTTGGCCATGCGAATCTCGCCGTCCCACAGAATGGCGGTCTGGCGCAGACGCTCCTGCCAGCCCTCCTGCGTGGTGTCGAACGACTCGTGCCAACGACGGCTGATCTCGTCGATAATCTGGTACACGCGGGGGAGGAGCTTGGAGAACGTGCCGATGGGCCACTTCTCCAAGGCCTCGGGCAGGATGGTGTGGTTGGTGTAGCTCACGACCTGCGTCACGATGTTCCAGGCGTCGTCCCACTCGAGCTTCTTTTCGTCGATGAGGATACGCATGAGCTCGGGACCGCACATGGCGGGGTGGGTATCGTTGGTATGAATGGCAACAAACTGCGGCAGCAGCTCCCAGTTCTCGCCATGCTCCTTCTCAAAGGTGTCGAGCAGGCTGTAGATGCCGGCCGAGACAAACAGGTACTCCTGCTTCAGGCGCAGCAGACGACCGTGCTCGCCGGCGTCATTGGGGTAGAGGATGGCGCTGATGGCCTCGGCCTCGGCGCGCTCCGCGTCTGCCAGGGCATAGTCACCTCGGTTGAAGGCCTCCAGATCGAAGTGCTCCTCGACCGGCTCGGCGGCCCAGACGCGCAGCTTGTTGACGGTCTCGCCGGCATAGCCCACAACGGGGATGTCATAGGGGACGGCCAGGATGTCCTGCGTGTCCACCGTGCGGTAGAACGTGCGACCGTTCTCCTCAAAGCCCTCAACATGGCCACCAAACTTAATGGTCACGGCCTTGTCCTGACGACGGACCTCCCAGGGATAGCCGTGGGTGAGCCACTCGTCGGTGGCCTCGACCTGGCTGCCGTTAACGATCTCCTGTTTAAACAGGCCGTAGCGGTAGCGCATGCCGTTGCCGTAGCCGGCAATGCCCTCGGCTGCCATGGAATCCAGGAAGCATGCGGCCAGACGGCCCAGGCCACCGTTGCCTAGAGCCGGATCGGGCTCCTGGTTCTCGATGACGGACAGGTCGAAGCCCATGTCGTCGAGCGCCTCGGCGACCATGTCGCGCACGCCAAAGTTGAGCAGGTAGTTGTCGAGCAGGCGGCCGATCAAAAACTCGATCGAGAAGTAGTACACGCGCTTCTTGCCCTCGGCGGTGACGCGGGCGTCACTCTTGGTGGCAACGGTGCGTGCCTTCTCGGCCACGAGCTTTGCCAGGGCGTTAAAGCGGTCGAGGTCGCTGGCGGCCTCAACGCTCTTGCCGCTGATGCTCATGACGGCATCGCGATAGAGCTCGGTAAACTCCTGCTTGTTGTCGAAGATCTTATTCATACGTTCCTTTCCCCCGGGGATGTTTCTCCCGGAACGGTTATGATTTGTATCCTACGCCCCCGCGGGGCGGGTAATTGCAGTGGTAACGCTTTTGTTACGCTTTCTTGGCAGGAGCCTTAACAGCAGCTGCCTTGGCCTTGGGAGCAGCCTTTTTAGTTGCTGCCTTTTTGGCCGTGCTGGACTTGGCCGAAGCCTTGGCAGCAGACTTGGCAGCCTTCGTCTTAGCCGGAGCCTTCTTGGCAGCCGCAGGCTTGGGCTTCACCGAGGACGTGCGCTTCTTGGGCGCAGCCTTGGGCTTCTCAACCACGGGCGGCTTGTAGCTGCTGGGGCCGCGGCGCTTAAGCACCACACCTGACAGGCCGGGCACCTTAATCTCAATGGAGTCCATCTGCCCGTTCCAGGGATAGGGCTCGCTCGAGCAGGTGTAGGGTTCCTCGCCGGCGTATCCGCTGCCACCAAACTCGGGACGGTCAGAATCGAAGATGACCTCCCAGTCACCCTCGCGCGGCACTCCCACGCGGAAGCTCTCGTAGCTCGCCGGGTCAAAGTTGATCAGGATCACCAAGTCGTCATCGACGTCCTCGCCCTGACGCACAAAGCTCACGATGGACTGCTTGGAGTTATCCGCGTCGATCCAGGTAAAGCCGTCGTCGGTGTAGCCGCGCTCGTACAGGGCGGGCTCGGCGGTGTACAGGTGGTTGAGCGCCTTGATAAACGCCTGATGATGCTTGTGGGTCTCGTACTCCTCGGTCAGGAACCACTGAATGGACTCGTAGTAGCGCCACTCAATAAACTGGCCGATCTCGTTGCCCATAAAGTTGAGTTTGGCACCGGGGTGCGTCATCTGGTAGAAGGCCAGCGTGCGCAGGCCGGCAAACTGGCGCCACCAGTCGCCCGGCATGCGGCCGATGAGCGAGCACTTGCCGTGCACGACCTCATCGTGGCTCAGCGGGCAAATAAAGTTCTCGGTAAAGGCGTACATAATAGAGAACGTCAGCAAGCCATGGTTGCCGGGGCGCCACGGAAAATCGGTCTGCATGTAGTGCAGGGTGTCGTTCATCCAGCCCATGTCCCACTTGTAGTGGAAGCCCAGGCCGCCGTCCTGCGGCGGGTAGGTCACGAGCGGCCACGCGGTTGACTCCTCGGCCATCATCATCACGTCAGGGAAGTGGGCCTCCACGGCGCAGTTGACCTGGCGGATAAACGCGCTGGCGTCCAGGTCCTCCTCGGTACCGTACTTGTTGAACTTCTTTTGCCCCGGATCGTCGATGCCAAAGTTGAGGTACAGCATGCTGGATACGCCGTCCATGCGAATGCCGTCCACGTGGAAGTTCTCGAGCCAATACAGCACGTTGGAGACCAGGAAGGAGCGGACCTCGCCGCGGGCGAAGTCAAACTTGTGAGTGCCCCAGTTGGGGTGAATCTCGTGCTCAAACAGCATGTGGCCGTTAAAGGTGGCAAGGCCGTGGGAGTCGGCACAAAAGCCGCCGGGAACCCAGTCCATGATCACGCCGATGCCTGCCTCGTGGCACGCATCGATAAAGTGCATGAGCTGCTGCGGGTTGCCGTAGCGCGACGTGGCGGCGTAGTAGCCGGTCGTCTGGTAGCCCCAGGAGCCGTCGAAGGGATGCTCCATAAGCGGCATGACCTCGATATGCGTGTAGCCCATATCGCGCACGTAGTCCACGAGCTCCACCGACAGGTCGTCGTAGGTGTAGAACTCGCCGCGCTGCGCGGGGAAAGGATCCATGGGGCCGGGGTAGTTGCCATACTCGTCGGGCTCGCCCTGCGGCGCGTCGCCGTGGCGCTTCCACGAGCCAATATGCACCTCGTAAATGTTGAGCGGCTGCGACATGTGGTTGTGGCCGGCGCGGCGCTTGAGCCATGCGGCGTCGTTCCACTGGTAGCCGTCGAGGGTCCACAGCACGCTGGCGGTACCCGGAGGGCACTCGGCCTTAAAGGCGTACGGATCGGCCTTATAGAGCTTTTCGCCCTCGTTGGTCTCGATAAGGTATTTATAGAGCTGACCCTGCTCGGCGCCAGGAATAAAGCCTTCCCAAATAGCGCTCGTATGCATGGGCACCAGCGGGTTGGCTTGCTCATCCCAATCGTTAAATTCGCCAATGACATGGACGCTCTTTACGTCGGGCGCCCAAACGCAAAAACGCCAGCCGCGCGTACGGTTCTGCGTGTCGGGGTGCGCGCCCATCTTTTCCCAGCTGCGCTCCCACGTACCGATGCCAAACAGATAGACATCGTCTTTGGTGAGCTCCGGCGCGTGCGGGGCGGGTTTACGGGTAGCAGGCTTTTTGGTTGCTGGCTTTAGCTTTGTATCGCTCACGTTTGATCCCATCATGACGCGGCAGCGTGTTGCCTTGGTGACTAGATGCGAAAGGTCCAAGGCTGCACGAATCGAAGGGACGGCGACAGTTCTATGATTCGTTCCACCTCGCGTGCTCGGTGGAACTTTCGGCAAAAACTACGATAACACCTGTACGTTAGTTTTATGGACGAAAGTGGATTTGTGGTGGCGTTTAATCGGTAAGCGCCATGTTTATACCACTGGCAGAATTGCGATGGTAAAACTCTTGACAGGTTTACCAATTAGGGATTCTAGATTGTTAGGTTTACGTTTGGTAAAACGTTTTTAGCAGGTTGTTTACCCTTTGACATCGAAAGGCTCGTTTATGGACCACATCGCTGCCCCGAGTGTTGCTTTTATTTTCGATTGCGACGGCACGCTGGTTAATAGCACCCCCGTTTGGGCCTATGCCCAGCCCGAGTTATTGCACCGCCACGGAGTTGACGTGACGGTCGACGATTTTGCCCAGTTTGAGCATTTGTCGCTCGAGGACGAGTGCCAGGCCTACCACGACATCTGGGGCATTGGCGAAAATGGCGAGGAGCTCTACCGCGAGTTGAGCGACATCCTAATCGATGGCTACTCCAAGGTGCCGCCGCGCGAGGGGCTCCTGGCATTTTTGGAGCAGGCGCAGGAGGCCGGCATTGCCATGTGCGTGGCCACGTCCACGCCGGCCGAGCTGGTTGCGTCTGCGCTTGCGGGCGCTGGTCTCGATGCCTACATGGAGTTTGTGACCACCACGGGCGAGGCGGGGCGCTCCAAGCAGTTCCCTGACGTGTACGAACTGGCGCTGCGTCGTCTGGAGAAGCGCCATGGGCACCAGTTTGAGCGCGCGTGGGTGTTTGAGGACGCCGTCTTTGGCCTTAAGAGCTCCGGGGTCGCTGGCTTTAAGCGTGTGGGTATTTATGACCCGCACGGCCGTATGGAGCGCAACGAGGTTCGTGATAACTGCGAGATCTTTATCGATAGCTATGAGGATCTGGATTTGCCCCGCGTGCTTGCGTTTGAGGGATAGGCGAGAGCTGTGGCTTGCAAGGTATTAGTGGTGTGTGGCTCGCCCGTGGTGGCGAGCGCGGATCTGCTACGTCAGCTGGCGAGGGAGTGCGACCACGTTGTCGCCGTGGACCGCGGGCTCGACGCGCTGCTTGGTGCGGGACTTTGCTGCGACGTGTATGTGGGAGATGCCGACACGGTGAGTGACACAGGTCGCGCGTTGGTCGATACCGCCGAAGCCTTTGAGGTAGAGCGTCACGACCCCTATAAGGACTATACCGATCTGGCGTTGGCGCTCGATTCCGTCCGCCGTCGCTGGCCGGGTGCCGAAGTGGTTGCGACCTGCGCCACCGGCGGCCGTCCGGATATGGCGCTTTCCGTACTGGGGTTGCTCGCAGGCTACGAGGACGCTCCCATCTGGATTGCCGAGGACAAGGTGGTTGCACGCATCCTTCACGCAGGCGAATCATGGATCATCGAGGGCGCCGAGGGCAAGACGTTTTCCATCATCGCCATAGCCCCCAACACCAAGGTAAGCGAACACGGCCTAGAGTGGGAACTAGATCACAGCCCCCTAGGCTTGTTAGCCGACACGGGCATTAGCAACGTCGTCAAGTCAACAGCCAAGATCCAGGTCCACACCGGCACCGCCATCGCGTACCTCTACAAGTAAGGGCCATAACATCAGGGTTTTATCGGGACGGTGCAGAAATAATCGCCTAGCAAGTGTTTAACCGTCCCATCAGGGTTTTATCGGGACGGTGGATAAAAATAATCGCTCGAAGAGTGATTATTTTTGCCCCGTCCCAGGAAAACCCGTAAGGCAGAGAATCAATCCAAAATTCCCTCTTGCATCCCCGCAAACATTCCCCTATAGTATCTCCTCGTCACGGGGGCGTAGCTCAGCTGGGAGAGCGCTTGACTGGTTCGCACGCAGCCAGCTGGAGTCGCGGTCATTTTGCGATACACATCCGCGTCTCTAGCCACTGCACGTATACATACCGTTCACGGTGGGGCAGAGCTACGTGCTTGTCTAACTGGGCTCAGGGTTTGAATGTGGAGCGCCTTCGCGCACAAGCGCCCTGGCGAAGCCATACCCAAACCCCGTGAGCCACACGTAAGACAGCAAGGGGGTGGTGCTCGTGTGGTATGTGATCCAGGTCATTAACGGTCGCGAAGACATAATGCGCGAGCGCATCGAGCTCATGGTGCCGGCTGGCGTTATGCAGGAGCTCTTTTATCCCCAATATCAAACCGAGATCAAGGTTCACGGCGAATGGGTCAATACGACCAAGCCGCTCTTTCCTGGATATCTCATCCGCGATACGGCAGATCCCCGTACTGTGCAACAGTATCTGCTGCGCATGGACGACTTTGCCCGGGTACTTTCCCAGGACGGTCAGTTTGTGCCGCTAGCAAAAGAAGAGACCCTGCTCATTGCCAGTTTTACGCATAGGGGAGACCGCGTAGTGCCCATGAGTGAGGCCTTAAAAGACGGCGACCAGGTCGTAGTGACGGCAGGTCCGCTGCTGGGCCACGAGGGACTTATCAAAACCATTAACAGACGCAAGAGCACTGCTTATTTGGAGCTTGACCTGTGCGGCCGACGCGTAACCACCCGCGTTGGCCTCGCGGTGCTTTCAAAAGAGCAGCGCGTTATGCGCAATCACAGAAGAGCGATCGCCTAGCTGCAAGCTCGCAAGCGGACGACCGAAGGCAAAAAGTATCGAGGAACGGGCTCTTGAAGACTACGATGCTGACCATGGCACAGGGCGCGCGGGAGACGCGCACGGCCGCCACGGCGAATTCCGTCACTGCCGCAGCCGGTGCTGCGGGGGATTACCTTACAAACGAAGAAGCGTACAAGATGCTGCGCGGTGCCAACTCCGGCGTGAAGCCCGAGCTTGGGCACAGGCTCTACCGCGTTGTTAAGCGTACGGTGGACATTGTCGCCGCCGGCGGAGCCCTGGTGTTGCTCTTTATTCCCGGGGTAATTCTGAGCGTGGTCATTTGCATAAAGAGCCCGGGCGCCAGCCCCCTATATTCACAGTGGCGCGTGGGCCGCGTGCGCAAAGACGGCACGTTCTACCTGTTTAAGATCTACAAGTTCCGCAGCATGGTTCCCAACGCAGACCAAATGCTCAAGGACTTGCAGGCCCAAAACGAGGCCATTGGCCCCATGTTTAAAATGAAGCACGACCCGCGCATTATTCCCGGTGTGGGTAACTTCATTCGCAAGCACAGCATCGACGAGCTGCCCCAGCTCATCAACGTGTTCTTGGGCCAAATGAACCTCATTGGCCCGCGCCCCGGCCTGCCGCGCGAGGTTGCCCTGTACAGCGAGCACGACATGAAGCGCCTGGCGGTAAAACCCGGCTGCAGCGGTCCTTGGCAGGTAATGGGCCGCAGCTACCTGGGCTTCAACGAAATGGTTGAGCTGGATCTTCGCTATATAGAGAATCGCAGCCTGCGCCAGGACCTGCGGTTGATATTCGGCACGCTGAAGACGATGTTCTCTGGGGAAGGTGCCGTGTAGCATGCGCATCGCCATGATAGGCCAAAAGAGAACGGGTTCGCGCGAGGGCGGCGTAGAAGTGGTGGTAGGCGAGCTTGCTCGCCGTATGGCAGACCTTGGTCACCAAGTAACCTGCTACGACCGTATGGGCGAAGGAGCTCCTTCCGAGCCCTACGAGAAGGATGGCTACCGCATCGTTCCCGTAAAGGCTCTGGACATCAAGGGGCTCTCTGCGCTCACGAGCAGCTTTGCCGCAACAAGGGCCGCCATCAAAGACGGGGCAGACGTAATTCACTATCACGCAGAGGGGCCGTGTGTCCCCCTTCGTTTTGCGCGTTCCGCGGACATCAGGACCGTGGCAACGATCCACGGCCTGGACTGGCAGCGTGCAAAATGGGGCGGCTTGGCTTCCAAGTACATCAAGTTCGGCGAGGCGACGGCGGCCAAGTGCGCGGATGCGCTCATCGTGCTTTCCCGGGGCAATCAGGAGTACTTCAAGGAGGCTTACGGCCGCGAGGCTACGCTCATTCCCAACGGCATCACTCCCGAGGCGGATCTTCCCGCGAAGGAGATCTCCGAGCGCTTGGGGCTCACCCAGGGCTCCTATGTCCTCTACCTCGGTCGCATTGTGCCCGAGAAGCGACCGGAACTGTTGGTGGAGGCGTACAAGCAGGTAAAGACGGATAAGCGCCTGGTTATCGCGGGCGACTCCTCCGATACGGACGACTACGCCGTGGCGCTCAAAGAGGCTGCCGCGTCCGACCCCCGCGCGCTCTTTACCGGCCACGTTGAGGGCAACCTGCTCTCCGAGCTGTACTCCAACGCGTATTGCTACGCGCTCCCCTCCGACGTTGAGGGCCTGCCCATGAGCTTGCTGGAGGCCATGTCTCACGGTGCGGCATGCGTTACCTCGGATATTCCCGAGTGCGCGGATGTTCTGCAGGGTTGCGGGCTCACGTTCCCACACGGAGACGCGGGGGCGCTGCGCGACGTGCTTGAAGGCCTGATAGCGGATTCTGCCCAAGCGGAGAGGCTGGGCGCCATGGCACGTGACCGCGCGATTAATGGCTATGACTGGAACAGCGTCGTCCAAAGGACGCTTGCTTTGTATGAGGGTGTTGCGTAATGAAGATCCTTCTTGTAAATAAGTTTCATTGGCGCAAGGGTGGAAGCGAGACGTACTACTTTGCTCTTGCCGATGGTCTTCGCGCTCTTGGGCATGAAGTTGCCTTCTTCAGCATGGAGGATGAGCGTAATGAGCCGACTGAGTGGTCGCGTTACTTTGTAACGAATCGCGACTATAACGGACCGAGCTCTATTGTCGATAAGGCGAAGGCCGCGCAGGCACTTGTGTATTCCAAAGAGGCGCGCGAGAAGTTCGATGCGCTGTGCCGTGAATTCCAGCCCGATGTAATCCATCTCAATCTCACTCATAGGCAGATTACGTTTTCCATCTTGGACGCTCCTTGGCTAAAGCAGCATCCAACGCCGGTTGTGTATACCTCGCACGACTTGATTCTTGCTTGCCCGAGCTATCTTATGCTTGATTCCGAGGGCAACGTTTGCGATTCGTGTCTCGGGGGTCATTTTGGCAATTGCCTTAAGAAGAAGTGCGTAAAGGGTTCGATCGCAAAAAGCGCGTTAGCGGTGGCTGAGGCGGAGTGGCTTAAACGGCACAAAACCTATTCACGTCTCGATCGCATCATCTGCCCGAGTGAGTTCATGCGGAACAAGTTTATTGAAGCGGGGCTTCCCGAGCGTCAGCTTGTCCTCATGCGGAATTTCCTGAATCCCGATTCGATGTCACGGGAAGTTGCCAACCAAAATAATGAAGATCCCTACATGCTGTATCTGGGACGCCTTTCTCGCGAGAAAGGCGTGTTAACGCTCGTGCATGCTTTTGAGAAGGCGGCACCGGTGATCCCTGATTGGCGTCTTGTTATTGCAGGCGATGGCCCTGAATGTGATGCTGTGAAGGTCAAAGTTTCCGCAATGCCAAACGAAATAAGCTCGAGGATTGAGCTGGTTGGATATAAAACCGGTGACGCCCTGCGCGGACTTGTGAATCGAGCCACTCTGGCGGCTGCGCCGTCAGAGTGGCTCGAGAACGCGCCATATGCGGTTCTCGAGGCACTCGCCGCGGGCAAGCCCGTTATCGGTACGAACATGGGCGGAATACCCGAGCTGGTACGTGAGGGTGAAACGGGCTTCCTGGCTGAAGCCCACGATGAGGCAGGACTCGCAGATGCAATCCGTAGGGGTGCGGCGGTGGCCGCCGATCCTGCGGCTTACGCCGCGATGAGCGCGCATTGCCGTTCATTCGTGGCAGAGAACTGTAATCAAGAGAAATACATCCGGAATCTCGTCTCCCTGTATCAAGAACTAATTGACCGGAAGGTGGTGGCCTAACCCATGGCCGAGAAGAAACTCAACGGAACCGTAATCGTAACGTACCGCTGCAACGCGCGCTGCACCATGTGCAACCGCTACAAGGCTCCCAGCCGTCCGGAGGAGGAGCTCTCCCTCGACGTGATCAAGAAGCTCCCGCGCATGTACTTCACCAACATCACCGGTGGCGAGCCCTTCATCAGGACCGACCTTGCGGATATCGTGCGCGAGCTGTACAAGAAGTCCGACCGCATCGTCATCTCCACCAACGGCTTCTTCACCGACCGCATCATCGCCCTTGCCGAGGAATTCCCCCAGGTGGGAATCCGCATCTCCATCGAGGGTCTGCAGCAGACCAACGATGAGATCCGCGGTCTCCAGAACGGCTTCAACCGCGGCTACGAGACGCTCAAGAAGCTCGTGGAAATGAAGCACCCGGACGTGGGCTTTGGCATGACGGTGCAGGATCGCAACGCTGCGGACTTGGTGCCGCTGTACAAGCTTTCCGACGAGCTCGGCATGGAGTTCGCCACCGCCAGCCTGCACAACAGCTTCTACTTTGTCGAGGCGAAGAACATCATCAAGGACCGTCCCATGGTGGCCCAGAACTTCGAGGACCTGGTAAACGAGCTCCTCAAGTCCAACGAGCCCAAGAAGTGGTTCCGCGCGTACTTCAACATGGGCCTCATCAACTACATCTATGGGCAGAAGCGCCTGCTCCCGTGCGATATGGCGTTCGACACGTTCTTCATCGACCCCTACGGCGACGTCATGCCCTGCAACGGCACCAAGGAGAAGCTCGTTATGGGCAACCTTAACGACGAGTCTTGGGATGAGCTGTGGGAGAGCGCCCAGGCCGAGAAAGTGCGCGGCTGCGTGCGCCACTGCGACCGCAACTGCTGGATGATCGGCTCCGTGTCTCCTGCCATGCACAAGTACATCTGGAAACCCGCGTCGTGGGTGCTGGCGCACAAGCTCAAGCCCGGCAAGAAGTTCGACATGCACGAGCTCCCCATCGTGCGCGACTACGAGTCGGGCAAGGTGACGAAGGAGGAGCTGGACGCTCTTTCCACCTGCGACATGCACGCCGCGATCAACGACGGCCTTTCCGACGCAAGCCGAGCCGACGCGCACGTGTACGAGACTGAGGAGGCGCTGTAGTGCAGCCGGGTGGAAAAATCGAATGCAAAAATTCAGAAATAGCGGTTGCTCGATATCAATCGGAGGAAACACGTGAAAGTATCCTGCATAACCAGGCACGCAATCTCTAATTATGGCTCCCTGCTCCAGGCATATGCGACACAACGAGCGGTAGAGAGCTTGGGGCATGAGTTCGAGATTATGGACTATGTACCTGCTTGTGAGGACGTATCCCAGCAGGTGAGGACGCTTCTTTCGACAAAGCCGTCCTGGAACGGGAACCCGTTGAAGAAGTCTGTCTACAGACTTCTGATGGAGCCTGAGACAAGGGTGGCGGGCAAGCGGTTTGCGCGTGAGCGTTCCCAGCTGCTTAAGATGAGCCCTCACTATGCATCCCTGGAGGAGCTGAAGGCTAATCCGCCCAAGGCCGATGTCTATATGACTGGAAGCGATCAGGTGTGGGGTCCCATCAGCTCGGGCGCATACGACCTGTCATACGCGCTTGAGTTTGCTCCCGAGGGCGCAAGGCGCATCTCATATGCGGCAAGCTTTGGTAAGAAGAATATCCCGGATAGCGTGCGCCCCAGGTTTCTCGAGGACCTTCGAGCATATGAGGCCGTGTTCGTACGCGAGGATGCCGCGCGCGAGCAGCTTGCCTCGTGGGGCATAGAGGCCGGACAGGTTGTCGATCCCACGCTGCTGCTTGATGGCGAGGCGTGGAGAAGGATGGCGGCACCTGCCCCGAAGGGCGAATACATCCTCGTCTACCAGATTCACAGCGACCCGACGGTGGGGCAGTACGCCGTGAAGGTTGCCAAAAAGCTTGGCTTGCCCCTGATACGGATCTCCGCAAGCCTGCACCAGGCCTCACGCGAGGGCAAGTTCAAGTGGCTGCCGACGCTTGCTGAGTTTCTCTCGTATGTCGACAACGCAGCATGCCTAGTCACGGACTCGTTCCACGGTACGGCTTTTGCCATAAATCTCAATACGCCGCTGGTAGAAGTGCTGCCCAAGAACGGAACCTCGAGCAGGAACGTGAGTATTCTGCGACTCACGGACCTCACGGACAGAGTGCTTCAGAATCTAGATGATGTCGAGTTAGCATCCAAGCAGATTGACTTTGGTCGGGTCAACGATGTGATGGGTGCGGAGAGGGAGAAGTCCCTAGCGCAGCTCAAGAGCATGATTGAGGAGTAGGGCATTGTCAAACGTTGGCACTAGGACGGTATGCAAGAAGGATATGTGCGCTGGCTGTATGGCCTGCGTCGATTCATGCCGACATGGAGCGATTGCCATTGAGGATACGATTGAGGCGTATAACGCCCGTATTGATCCTACAAGGTGCGTGGGATGTGGACTGTGCGAGAAAACGTGTCCCCAGATGGTATCCCCATCTTCGTTGCGTCCTCTCGAGTGGCTACAGGGGTGGGCGAAAGATACATCGCTCAGAATGTCATCTTCGTCCGGGGGTCTGGCTACGGCCATCTCGGAGGCGTTTGTGGCGTCAAATGGATTAGTGTGTTCATGTGCACAGGAGGGCGGTGAGTTCCGGTTCCACCTCACTTCTGATGCGGATTACTTGAGGAGGGCCCAAGGCTCCAAATACGTCAAAAGCAATCCGCTTGGTGCGTACCGCGAGGTTAGGGAGGCCCTGCAAGGTGGTCAAAGGGTTCTCTTTATCGGTCTTCCTTGTCAGGTTGCTGCGATGCGTAACTTCGTTGGAAGCCGTTTAGCCGATTCCCTTTACACCATCGACCTTATCTGTCATGGTTCACCGTCCCCCAAGGTCCTGAGCCGATTCTTGGAAGAGACAGGTAACAACCTGTCTAATGAGCTGATACTGGACTTTCGAAAGAAAGTCCAGTTTCAGCTCCGCTATCGCGGAGCTGAAACTGTGGGTAGGACGGGTGTCCGCGATCGCTACTCGATTGCTTTCCTCTCGGGTTTACCGTATACGGAAGGCTGCTACTCCTGCCGCTACGCCAAGGGTGATCGTGTCTCCGATATTACGCTTGGCGATTCATGGGGTAGCGAGCTTTCTGATGAGGTCGCGAACGGGATATCCCTCGCACTTGTGCAGACAGACAAGGGTCGAGAACTGTTAGAAATGACGGACCTTGAGCTTTTGCCGGTTGATCCTGGTCTAGCTGTGGCCAACAATGAACAGCTTCAACGTCCTTCGACGAAGCCTATAGAAAGAAATACCTTTATGGACGGCTTTCGTAACGGGGTACGGGTTAACCGACTCGTTCTCAGGGCGAGGCCAAAAGACTGCGCCAAGTACTTGGTCAAGGATATACTGCTTGCACTGGGTTTGCTCAGGGGTTAACACATCGAGAGCGTTTGCTTTAGGCATTAATGATAAGGTAATCCATATGTTGAGTAATTCCAAGGTGCCAAAGTGCGTCGTATTAATGGCGTCATACAACGGCATCCCATTTATTTCAGAACAAATTGACAGCATTCTCTCGCAGGCTGAAGTTGACGTACGTCTTTTTGTCCGTGATGACGGGTCATCTGATGGTACTCGTGATCTTCTGCAGCGCTATGCAGATGAGGGCAGTCTGACTTTGTTAACAGGAGAAAACCTAGGACCTGCTTTAGGGTTTTTGACGTTGTTGCGGAATGCTCCCGAAGCTGATTACTATGCGTTTTCCGACCAAGATGATATTTGGGATAGCGATAAACTGATAACTGCGATTAAACAGCTTAAGAAGCAGGAGAATTTGGCTCTTTATCATTGCAATTCAAGACTTGTAGATTCAGCTGGTAATGAGATGGGCCGGTTAACCTATGGGCAACAAAGGTGCATATCTTATCGAGATAACGACCCTCTCAACCAGCTTTGCATTGGGTCACCTATGGGATGTACGCAAGTATTTGATAGGCGTATTTGGGAAGTTGTTTGCTTGCATGAGCTGCCCCATCCCGTCATCATGCATGATAAGCTGATAGCTAATCTATGCGTGCTGCTGGGTTATCGGATTGTTTTCGATGCTTCTCCTCATATGGGATATCGCCAGCATGGTCGTAATGTGGTCGGTGTGAGTACTGATTTACCATCTAAAGTGATTGAGAAAATCAATAGTTTTTGTCATCCGCGAGAGATTACTCTTGCAAAGCAAGTTGCTGGACTTCTTTCAACTTATTCCGACTGCATTCTTCCTCCAGAGCGTGCTCTTGGAGAGTTGGTATCGAAAATGGACGCTTCTTTCATGGCTAGGTGCAGGGTTTCTTTCTCTTCGAGGCTGAATTTCGGCAGTCTACAAGAGGGCCTTTTCAATAGATCTCTCCTCTTGTTTGGGAAGCGATGATATGAGTAAAAGCATCCCCAAACCGCACAATAGTGGGTACGTCCTAGCGCTTGCCTTTTGCGACTATCTCAAGGACAAGACCGGCACCCCAAAGGCTATTATGGCGAGTCAGCAGGCCATGGCGTCGCACGGCATAAGTTACGTCTATCTCCACTCGGTTAAGAAGACCCTGTTCAGGGACGACCAGATGCTATTTTGCGAATTCGGGGTTACGGTCGACGGGGTGGAGGCTGGTGTTTTCAGTATTGCCCAGGTGTGCGAGGCCCTTTGCAGCTGGCAAAAAAGCGGCTTCAGCCTTCTTGAGCTTCATATCCACCACCTTCTGTACGTGAGCCTTGAGAAAGTCTCCGAACTGCTAAAAGTTACAGGCAAAACACCGGTCAGGGCCTTTCTCCACGACTATTACCTGTGTTGTACAAGCTATAACCTCCAAAATAGGAGCGGCTTTTGTGACAGCTCAAGGCTCGGCGACGCTCCCTGCGAGAAATGCCCCCACTTCAGTAACAGCCTTCGTGTGGAGTCGAAGATCCAAGGGCTGTTTGACTCCATCAAAAATCTCCGTTTTGTTGCACCTTCGACCTATACGAAGAATCGGTTTCTCTCATTCAGGCCCCAATACGAGGGCCTTGTTGATGTAATACCGCACCAAAAGCTGCTTGGAGAGTATCTGGGCAACAGACGTCCTCTGAACGCAGGGGAGCGCATCAGGGTTGCCTTTCTGGGGATGCCGAGGAAGACAAAGGGCTGGGAGACCTGGCTTCGCCTCGTATCTGCGGTCGATGAACAAGAGTACGAGTTCTTCGTCTTCAACAGCTCGAACGATATGTATCCAGGGATGAACAAGCGGTTTGTCGAATTTGATGAGAAGCACCCAAATGCCATGACCGACTCTCTCAGGGAGTGCGAGATTGCCATCGTTGTCATGTGGCCATCTTGTCCAGAGACCTATAGCTACACCTGTATGGAATCTTACTCCGCAAACGCTTATACGATTTCGAGTGCATGTGCAGGCAATGTCGCCGACTTTGTCGTTGAGCATGGGTCCGGTTTGGTGCTGAATAACGAGGAGGAGCTAATCGGGCTGTTTAGGGATAAGAGCCGGCTTATCAGGGAGGTCAATCGTTTCAGGAGCGGAAAGCCTGGTCCGCTCGATCTTGTCGATTCAGATGAGATCGTAGACCTGCTTCCATGCTCCTCGGTAGGTCTCAACACGGGAGTTCACATGCACACGAGGCTGATTGAACGTGTGCTGCTGGAGGTACTCAATGCAAGATCATAGGCATGCGAGGCTCGTTATAAATAAAGCGGAGGAGCGGGCTGGTCGAAGAGGTCGTTGGTATCTCCCTAATAAGCAAGGCGTTCTAACCGTTTGCATGGGTGACCTGGCGGATGCGACGATCGTTATAGGTATCTTGGCGCAGGTTTTCTTCCTTGAGTACTATGGTCTGGGGCGATACCTCAACTGGGTAATTACCGGCATGATTTGCGTGAGGGCGCTCTTCTCCGGATGGAAATATAGCGGTAGAGCGCTACTACTTGGGCTGATTACCGTTGCAGGGTGGCTGTCTGGTGCCCTCTTGGGTGGCAATATGGAAACGTTTAGGGCGAATATTTTGCTGCTCCTCTACCCGTTTGTCTATACGCTTTACTTCTTTCTTTTGGTCACTAACAAGAGGGATTTTCTTCTTGGACTCTTTGATGCAGGTTTTCCGGTCTTCAACGCCATATTGCTTCTCAATATGGCGATCATGTTTATCCAGTACTCTACCCATGGGATGATCGCTGCGACAACGAACGACATCAGTTACTTCGAGGACAATATCTCCGGCCTGTTCTCTTATGCGTCCGTCCATGCGGTGGCCCTTTACACTTCATTCGTCGTGCTCTACAACTTCGTCTGGATTAGGAGGCTTCGGGGTCCTCTCTGGCCATCCCTTGCCATCGCTTACAACGTCTGCCTTATCGTCCTGTCCTTCTATCTTGCGACACTCAACGATAATAAGGCGCTCTTCATAATCCTTCCTCTCGTTTTAGTGATGTTCTGGCTTATTTCAGTCATGAGAGGAGAAGCGGATGTTTCGGGTCCCTTCTTTTGGCTTGTCGCCTTGTATTTTATCCTGACAATTGCATACGCCTTGGTGCCTGCGTTCCAGATCCTCGTGGATACGCAAGTGTTTGGTCTGTTCGATATGGTTGGCAGTTCAGCTTCCGTCGGTACTGCTGCCGACGGCAGTAACGAGAGGATTGCTATCATCGGCTTCGCTCTCTTGAGACCGGCTACATGGAGTCTCGGAGAGGGTCTTGGAGCCTCAAGCTTCTACGCGTCCGGGTTCATGTCGTTTAACCACTTTGGTCAAGCGGATATGGGGTCTTTCTTGATTCTCATGGGGGTTTGGGAGACGGCAGCGTATGTAGCGTTTTTCCACTCCGTGGTTAGTGAGTTTATGGAGCAGGAAAAAGGATCTAATGGCCGGATTGTTCGTTTGCTCCTTTTGCTAACAATTCTTATTACCTTTCTGTATACGCAGTGCTTTACAAGGGTGAACTGCTGCTTGTGCCTACTGCTGCTCTGTGGAGCGCTGGCTTGGTCGTGGAATTCCTCGGCTGCAGACTATTTGATTATTGATAGAGACGAAGAACAGGTTTGAACATGAAAATAGGCATTTCCACATTTACGCATGGGGACAACTATGGGCAGAGGCTCCAGAACCTTGCTGTCCAAGAAACTCTCAAACTCTCGGGTGCAGATGTCCTTACGTTCAGACAGAAGGACTCGAGATCTGCCAAATACAAGCTCAAGTCTTTGGCTTCGCTCATTCCAAAGGGGCTTGCCGTTGCCCACATCCAGAGGCATCGTTCGTTTGAGGATTTCAATTCCCGTAACATTTCCTTTAGCCGGGAGGTTATATCTGATTCCAACCCTCCACGTGACATTAAATCCTATGACTTTTTCGTTGCTGGGAGCGACCAAGTTTGGTCTCCGTATTCCCCTGACGCTAACTCCACTATGTTTCTCACGTTTTCGCCAAGAGAAAAGCGCATTGCTTTTTCGCCAAGCTTGGCAGCTCCGACGATTCCCGAGGAGAAGCGTGAGCTGTTCCACGGCTATTTCGACGGGTTTGATAGGCTGTCCGTTCGTGAGCAGAAGAGCGCCGAGCTTATAAACAGTCTGTACGGCTTAAAGGCCGAGGTGTTGATTGACCCAACACTGATGTTTGACGGCTCCTGGTGGGAAAGGTATGAAAAAGAGCCGCACTGCGGGCTTCCAAATGATTATGTATTGACGTACTTCCTCGGGAGTGCAGCTTACGAAGAGAGGGTTGCCGAAATCTGTGATTCACTTAGCTGCAAGAGGGTCGATTTACTAGGGGATGCGCGCTACTACGCCCTCGGGCCTTCAGAGTTCCTCTATGCCGTCCGTCACGCAAAGCTTGTAGCGACAGATTCATATCACGGATCAATTTTCTCGATCTTGTTCGGGAAGCCGCTGATTTATTGCCCTCGTGAGTCCACTGGTCCAGACATGAGCAGCCGATTCGACACGCTAGCCAGCGAGCTGGGTGTTTCTTTCGTTGAGCGGTCAATTCTTTCCGTATGTAATTCGGAACTGCTCGAGAGTGACTATTCAAAGGCGTATGACAGGTTGGCAGCTCAGAGGAAGATCGTTGTTGAATTCCTCGATAGATGTGGATTGAGCATTCCCTCGGAGGCCGCCCGTGGCTAGCCAGCGTAAGGCGGGCGCCCTCCTCGGCTACGCCAACATCCTCGCAAAGAACCTCGTCAACCTCGTCTACACGCCGATGCTACTGTCCTACGTGGGGCAGGCGGACTACGGCGTCTTCCAGAGCTCGAACTCCTTTGTCTTCTCGCTGACGCTCCTGTCCTTCGGCTTCTCCGAGGCCTACGTGCGCTTCTACACGCAGACGGTGGCGCACGGCGGCGAGCGCGACATCCGGCACCTGAACGGCATGTACCTCACGCTTTACGTCGCCGTCACAGCCGCGGCGGTCGCCCTCGGCATGGGCTTCTCCGCAAACGCCGGCGCGGTGTTCTCGGCCGGGTTCACCGAGGCGCAGGTCTCGCTCGCCCGGGAGCTGCTCGCCATCATGACGCTCAACGTCGCCTCGACGTTGTTCACCGTCGTGTTCAATTCCTACATCACGGCGCACGAGCGCTTCGTCTACCAGCAGACCAGGCAGCTCGTCACCACGCTTGCGACGCCGCTGTGCGCCTGGGCCCTGCTGGCCGCCGGTATGGGGCCCGTGGGCGTTGCCCTAGCACAGCTCGCGGTGAACCTCGTCCTGCTCGCCCTCAACGCGCGCTACGCCATCGTCGTGCTGGGCATGCGCTTCGAGCTCAGGGGTGCTGACTGGGGCGTCATGCGCGGCATCGCCGCCTTCAGTGCCTGGATCTTCGGTAACCAGGTCTGCGAGATGGTCAATCAGAGCGTGCCCAACATCATGCTGGGGGCCATCTCGGGCGCGACTGCGGTATCTCTGTTCGCGGTGGCCGTGAACATCCGCCAGGTCTTCTACTCGCTCTCCACCACGATGTCGAACGTCTTCATTCCGAAGGTCAACCGCATCGTCGCCACCTCGGACGACAACGCCGAGCTCACTCGCCTTATGACGCGCGTGGGCCGCTACCAGATGGTACTGTTTTGCTGGGTGTACGGAGGTTTCGCTATTCTCGGGAAGTTTTTCGTGACGAGGTGGGCGGGCCCGGGCTTCGCCGAGGCCTACTGGCTCGTGCTCGCCATGACGCTACCTGTCATGGTGCCCCTCTGTCAGAACGTCGGCATCGAGATCCAGAGGGCCAAGAACATGCACCACGCCAGGAGTCTCGTCTACCTTGCGATGGCGGTCGGGAACGTTGCCTTCACCGCCGCGGCCGCCCCGGCGCTGGGGCCGTGGGCCCCCGCGATCGCCTATGTCGTCAGCATCGTGCTCGGCAACGGACTGTGGATGAACTGGTACTACCAGAAGCGGGTCGGTCTCGACATGCTCTTTTTCTGGAAGCGGAACCTGCCGGTGCTGCTCGCCTGGGCTGCCGTCACCGTCGCCTGCCTCGCTGGCACGGCGGTCCTGCCCGTCAACGGATGGCCCGCGTTCCTCGAGTGGGGCGCCGTTTACAGCGCGCTTTTCGCCATAGCCCTTTGGCTCGCCGTCCTAACGAAGGACGAACGTATCGCGGTCGTCTCTCGTCTCCCGTTCCTTAGATAGGGTCCATCATGAATGATTCCGAGAAATCCCCGAGGGTCGTCTCGCTTGGCGACCGTTGCTGCGGCTGCGGCGCGTGCGCTGCCCGCTGCCCCAAGTCATGCATCTCCATGGAACCCGATGATTGTGGCTTCCTACACCCCACCGTCGACGCCTCCGGGTGCGTAGGCTGCGGGGCGTGCGACGCCGTATGCCCGGCGCTCAACGCCCCTGGGGAGGACGGGTGCGAGTTCGCCCTCTGGGCGAAGGCTCATGACGTCGGCTTGCTCGATAGATCGTCGTCGGGCGGCGTGTTCGGTCTACTCGCCGGTGACGCTCTCTCGCGCGGCGGTGTTGTGGCGGGCGCCGCGTGGACGGACGGTTGCCGCGAGCTTCGTCACGTGCTCGTGGAGGACAGGCCGGCGCTCGGCGCCGTTATGCGCTCGAAATACGTTCAGAGCGCGGTTGGCCGCGGCGTCTTCGAGGGCGTCCGCGCTGCCCTGCGTGAAGGCAGGCCGGCGCTCTTTGCCGGTACTGCATGCCAGGTGGCTGGCATGCGCTCATACCTGGGGAAACTCGCCGACTCTGACCTCTTCCTCGGCGTCGACGTCATCTGCCACGGTGTTCCGTCTCCAGAGCTCTGGTCGCGCTGGGTCGACTACCGTGGTGAGGCCTTCGGGTCGGACGTCTGCGACGTCAATATGCGGAGTAAGACAACCGGATGGTTGTCTTACTCCGCTATGTACAAGCACATAGCGGAGAAAGACAACACCGGGGACACCGAGTCCCAGATATTCGGCAAAGACTGGTACATGAAAGCGTTTCTGGCCAATGCGAGCCTTCGTTCGTCCTGTCTGGCATGTCCAGCAAAGCGCTCCAGCGGCGCCGATATCACGCTCGGTGATTTCTGGGGGTTCCAGAATACCCATCCCGAGGTCGACAACTCCAAGGGCGTATCTGCCGTCCTATGCAATACCGAGAAGGGCGTGCGGGCATTCGAGGCTATTTCTGGGCTTACTGCAAACGGTCCGGCGACGCTTGATGGGGTAATCGCGGGCAACCCTAGCCTCGTCCATTCTGTCACGCCTTATCCAAAGCGCGACGAGTTCTTGAACGACGTGTCTGCCGGGCTTTCCATCCCAGATCTCATGGACAAGTGGGATTTCCGTCCCACTCTCTGGCAGCGTGTCCGCGGCAAGCTTGGTGGTATTAAACGACGACTAAAGAGACTCGTTGGAAGGAGAGCCTAGATGGCCAAGGATCGCTACCTTCAAGCTCTTCGTGGGCTTGCGATTTCCGCAGTGGTGCTTATCCACTGTCTTCCTCAATGTGCCGCGTCGGTCGCCATTCGCCCATTCCTCAACTTTTCTGTTGTGTTGTTCTTGTTTTTATCCGGTGTTCTTACCGACGAGCGCAAATTTAATGCGGGGGGGGGTCTTCGACGCCGCATTAGAAAGGTTGCCGGACCTTATGCGTTCTGGAGCGTTATCTATCTTGCGGCGTTTCCCGCCCTTCATGGGCGTCTGGGTTTCTGGCGTTCGCCGTGGGCTCCGTATCGGCTCAGATGTACTATCTATTGGTCCATTCACAGCTTGTGCTGCTTACTCCGGTACTGTTCAGGCTCCTTTCACGGTATAGGTTCTTTGTCTATTGTGTGACACCGGCTTGCTTGCTTCTAAGGGAGCTCGCTGCCGTTGCCGGTATCGCATTGCCTCTAATACAGGTTTTCTGCCCCATGTGGCTCATCTTTTATGTTTTCGGTCTCGACTGGAGGCGTTGGGCTGCGCTCATTGAAGGACGAACCACTCAGCTTGTTGCAGTGCTCTTTATATTTTTAATAATTCAGGAGGTCGCAGGCTTCTGGTGGTATTTGACTGGCGATTTCAATATGGCCACAACTCAGCTTAAGCTCGGTTCTGCCGCGACCTCTTTAGCTGTGATCGCGCTTCTTATGGCGGTTCCGGGATCATTCAAGTCGCGATTATCTTCTACTTTGCTTGTTGACCTTGGGAACGCCTCTTTTGGAATCTACCTCTGCCATATACTTGTTCTCAAGGCCGTTTGGAAACTGCTTGGATTATTCGTCATTCCACTTGGTGTTTCGACATTTGCTGTTTGGGCGCTAACTCTTGCCGGATCTTATTCGCTTGTATCACTTTGCGGTCGTTATTTGACCGAACGAATTCACATCATTGTGGGATTATAAATTGATTTTCGATACTGGCGCTTTTCATAGCGTTGAAGCAAAGTGAGTCCATTACCAACATTTGGCACGCGATCATCGGTGAAGATACCGGACTTCCTGTTTTCGAACGAGAAGATGACTTTTTACTCAAAATGGCTGATTGGATTAACCAACCTGAAATAACCGGAATCAATCTCCCTTGGTCGAGCATTGAAAAATGGAAGGGGCAATTCAGGTAGCCATATTCCGCAGTCATTACCTTGCCTATTTCGTTAAGAATGAGGGGGTTTAGCAAAATAGGATACCCAAGTCTTATTTATCACTCGATCTAAAGCGCATTTCGATTGTAGAGGACAGATTAAATGAAAGGCATCATCCTCGCGGGCGGGTCCGGCACGCGACTGTACCCGCTCACTCTCGTGACCTCCAAGCAGCTGCTGCCGGTCTACGACAAGCCCATGATCTACTACCCGCTGTCCACGCTCATGCTGGCGGGCATCAAGGACATCCTGGTCATCTCCACGCCGACCGACCTGCCCAACTTCCAGCGCCTGCTGGGCGACGGCTCGCGCTTCGGCGTGAACCTCTCCTACGCCGAGCAGCCCTCGCCGGACGGCCTGGCGCAGGCCTTCACCATCGGCGAGGAGTTCATCGGCGGCGAGCCCTGCGCGCTCGTGCTGGGCGACAACATCTTCTACGGCAACGGCCTGTCGCGCCACCTGACGCGCGCCGTCCAGAACGCCGAGTCGGGCCGCGCCACGGTCTTCGGCTACCACGTGGACGACCCCGAGCGCTTCGGCGTCGTGGAGTTCGACGGCGAGGGGAGGGCCGTCTCCATCGAGGAGAAGCCCGCCGAGCCCAAGAGCTCCTACGCCGTCACCGGCCTGTACTTCTACCCGGGCGACGTGTCCTCCCGCGCCACCGAGGTGAAGCCCTCCGCACGCGGCGAGCTGGAGATCACCACGCTCAACCAGATGTATCTGGAGGAGGGGACGCTCTCCGTGGTGACCCTCGGCCGCGGCTACGCGTGGCTGGACACCGGCACCATGGAGTCGCTCCACGAGGCGGCGGAGTTCGTCCGCGCCGTCGAGCACTCCCAGGACCTACCGGTCTCGGTGCCCGAGGAGATCGCCTGGGAGAACGGCTGGATCGACACGGCGCGGCTGGAGGAGGCGGCCGCGGCCTACGGCAAGTCGGTCTACGGCCAGCACCTGAAGAAGGTCGCCGCCGGCGAGATCGTCAACAGCCCGCGCGAGTACTAAACGATTCAATGGGAGATACAGATATGTCTGAAGAGCTCTTCGAGCCCAGGAACATCATCGTCACGGGCGGCTGCGGCTTCATCGGCAGCAACTTCGTGCACCACGTCGTGAACAACCACCCCGACGTGCACGTCACCGTCCTGGACAAGCTGACCTACGCCGGCAACCCCGAGAACATCGCGGGCCTTCCCGCCGACCGCGTCGAGCTCGTGGTGGGCGACATCTGCGACTCCGAGCTGCTGGATAGGCTCGTCCCCGGCCACGACGCGATCGTGCACTACGCCGCCGAGAGCCACAACGACAACTCCATCGCCGACCCGGAGCCCTTCCTGCGCACCAACGTCGAGGGCACCTTCCGCCTGCTGGAGGCCGTGAGGAAGCACGGCATCCGCTACCACCACGTCTCCACCGACGAGGTCTACGGCGACCTGGCGCTCGACGACCCGGCGAAGTTCACCGAGGAGACGCCGTACCGCCCGTCCTCGCCGTACAGCTCCACCAAGGCGTCCTCCGACATGCTCGTGCGCGCCTGGACCCGCACCTACGGGCTGCGAACCACCATCTCCAACTGCTCCAACAACTACGGCCCCTACCAGCACGTGGAGAAGTTCATCCCCAGGCAGATCACCAACATCATCGACGGAGTCCGCCCCAAGCTCTACGGCCGCGGCGAGAACGTCCGCGACTGGATCCACACCGAGGACCACTCCTCGGCCGTCTGGGACATCCTCACGAAGGGCCGCATGGGGGAGACCTACCTCATCGGCGCCGACGGGGAGAAGAACAACATCACCGTGCTGCGCATGATCCTTGCGGCCATGGGACGCGACCCCGAGGACTTCGACTGGGTCGCCGACCGCCCCGGCCACGATCGCCGCTACGCCATCGACTCCACCAAGCTGCAGACCGAGCTCGGCTGGCGCCCGACGCACACCGACTTCGCCGAGGGCCTCAGGGCCACCATCGACTGGTACGTCGCCAACGAGGCCTGGTGGCGCCCGGCCAAGGAGGCCACCGAGGCCCGCTACCGCGCGCAGGGGCAGTAGGGAGAGGAGAGACATGGCAGACATCGCATTCGAGAAGGACCTCTCCGTCACCGAGACGGGCATCGAGGGCCTGAAGGTCGTCGACCTCGCCGTCCACGGCGACTCGCGCGGCTGGTTCAAGGAGAACTGGCAGCGCGCCAAGATGTCCGCGCTGGGCATCCCGGACCTCAGGGTCGTCCAGAACAACGTCTCCTACAACGACAGCCGCGGCGTCACCCGCGGCATCCACGCCGAGCCCTGGGACAAGTTCATCTCCGTGGCGCGCGGCTCGGTCTTCGGCGCCTGGGTGGACCTTCGCGAGGGCAGCGCCACCTACGGGAAGGTCTACACGACCGTGCTGGACCCCTCCAAGGCCATCTACGTCCCGCGCGGCGTGGGCAACTCCTTCCAGGCGCTCGAGGACGGCACCGCCTACACCTACCTGGTGGACGCCCACTGGTCGCTCGAGCTCAAGAGGACCTACACGTTCGTGAACCTCGCCGACCCCGAGCTCGCCATCGAGTGGCCGATCCCGCTTTCGGAGGCGACCGTCTCCGAGGCCGACCTCAACCACCCGATGCTCAAGGACGTCGTCCCCATGGCGCCGAAGCGCACCCTCGTCACCGGCTGCGACGGCCAGCTGGGACATGCGGTGCGCAGGCTGGCCGAGGAGCGCGGCGTGGCGAAGGACTTCGACTTCTGCGACATCGACACCTTCGACATGTCCGACCCGGATGCCTACGCACAGTATGACTGGTCGCTCTACGGCACCGTGATCAACTGTGGCGCCTACACGGCGGTCGACAGGGCCGAGACCCCCGAGGGCCGCGTGTCCGCCTGGAAGGCCAACGCGACGGGGCCGGCGCAGCTCGCCCGCACCTGCGCCGAGCACGGGATCACCCTGGTCCACGTGTCCTCCGACTACGTCTTCGACGGCACCGCCGAGGTCCATACCGAGGACGAGCCCCTCAGCCCGCTGTCCGTCTACGGCCAGACCAAGGCCGCCGGCGACATCGCCGTGGCCGGCTGCCCGCGCCACTACATCATGCGCAGCTCCTGGGTCATCGGCGAGGGCCACAACTTCGTCAAGACCATGAAGGGGCTTTCCGACCGCGTCGCCGACCCGGGGGATAAGCTCACCCAGATCACCGTCGTTGACGACCAACTGGGCCGCCTGACCTTCACGCGAGACATGGCCGAGGCCATCTTCCACGTGCTGGGGACGCACGCCCCCTACGGAACCTACGACTGCACCGGCTCCGGCGCCGTCAAGTCCTGGGCTGATATCGCCCGCGCCGTCTTCGATGCCGCCAACGGCAACGGCGAGAAGGTCGTGCCGGTCAGCACCGCCGACTACTACGCGAGCGCCGCGGGCCCCATCGCCCCGCGCCCGGTCCACTCCGCGCTCGACCTTTCCAGGCTCGAGTCGGTCGGGTTCCACATGCCCGACTGGGAGGAAGAGCTGGGGGAGTACCTCAAGACGCTCTAGTCGCCGCTATTGAATTGACGAGAGTAAAAAAGCCGCCGCTTGTTAACGGCGGCTTTTCTTATGCGTGGCGTATAGCCCCGCTGCAAAAAGCGGCAAATGTCGCATGGTTTACTCTAAGCCTTACAATTACGACCAGATTCTTTGAAGAGGGCCTTGCTTAATTAGTTATTTACTACTGAGTTTAGATAAAACGCTAGAACCTAAAGCAAATGACCTAAGACCAGCTTTTTGCTTACTGATCTTATCAACGACATAGCTGATAAGATCAAATGGCACCGGAATGGTCTAGGCGTATTCTTTGTTTTCTATCCAGGTGGCGTAGAAGTCCACTCTGCCCGAGGGGGCCGTGCCCGACACCTTCCCCCCGTCGACGTAGCGGTAGAAGCTCCGCCCCTCCGGCAGCGCCCCGCCGTCCAGCTTCGCCCACCTGCCGTTGCCCGCGGCGTCGATGACGAACCACGCGTCGTCGCAGTCGCGGTGGGCCTTCCAGCCCGCGAACGCCATCGGCCCGCAGGAGAAGCCCAGCGCCGACGACGTCAGCGTGGCGGTCGGCGTGCCCACGACGACCCTCGTCGTCCTGGCGACGGCGGGCGCCGCGTCCGACCCGTGGTAGCGGATCGTGTAGGATGCGGGCTCCTTCCAGGTGGCGTAGAAGTCGAACCTTGATATCCACTTGTACCCGGATTGCATGGCAACGATAGAATTGGCAGCAAGATCGGCCTTGGCGTTGGTCGTCTTCCACTCGCGCAGGTTCATCGCAAAGGCGACGATGCCGTTCTGGATGCCACTGATGCTGGGCGGGAAAGACTGGTTGTCGGCGTCGATAGAGAACTTGTTCTCCTTTGCGTCGAGGTGCTGCTGGATGCGATCGGCGTACTTGGCGGCCCATTCGTCGGCCTTGCCATTGTGGACGAAGTAGTTGTCTTTGAGGCTCGTCGAGCGGGTGGCGTACCCGTCGGCAGTGTAGATTTTGGCGTGTCCCTTGTGCGCGATTGCCATGAGTTCATCGGTGATACAGAAGTACAGGTGGCGCTGGTCAAGGTCGCCATAGAAATTGTCGGATGTGTCGTCCCAGGTGCAGTCGACCTGGTACCATTTTCCGTCGAGCTTAACCGCATTCCAGGTGTGGCCGTCATAGGTATCGCGGGTCTCTGAATTAATGATGCCGACAGCGGTGAGCAGCTTGGAATAGGCGCTTTCATACGCCTGACAGGTGCCCACGCCGCGCGTGAGTGCGCTCTCGGCAGATGACCACTTCAGCGAGTTGTCGTACTCAAGCTGATTTAGAAGCCAGTCATGAAGATAAAGGGCCATTTCATATTCAAAGCCATTTGTGTTTTGCTTGGCCTGGGACACTGCCTTATTAACAATACTCGCAACACTGGGATACGCATCATCTGCAACCTGGATATATGTGTTGGTGCGCAAGTATTAAATGCCCGATGCCTTATCCATGAGGTAAAAGCGGAAGTTATATGATCCAGTAGCCGTCATTGTGAACGTAAAGTCGTGGCTAACGCACGCGTCGGTGTACTTTGTCCACTCTCCGCGGCTTGGGTCGGCGACCGACTCGTAAACGTACTCATTGGGGTTGGAGTACGAGGGAGCATCCATGCGGAAGAGATAGCTGCCACTGCCACCAAATGCGCTCACGTGGAAAGTCGTTGGCTGTCCAAGTACTGAATCGTTCCATTCGACGGTGAGGGTGACACTGCCGCTGGTGGCGCTATCGCTGTGCTGATATCCACTTACTGCGGTCTCTGTGGCTTGTTCCGAATCAGGAGACATGTCGGAAGCTAGGGAAACCTGAGGTTCCGCCTGATGTGAAATTGGATTAGCGAGATAGGAATCATTTTTGATGGACTCATTGCCGATCTCGCTTGTATCGATGTCGCCTGTCATGCTGCCGCCCGAATTGTCCGCTGCGCCAGTCTCAGACTGCTCCAAGGTGTTTTCTTGCCGCCGTTCTTCTTCCGCTATAACCCTTACAGGTATTGCTGCGCTAAGCATGGATACGCAAAGAACTGCGCAGAGCGAGCGGTAAAAGACTCGTTTCATAGCGGTGCCTCTCGATAAGGTGGGCGTCAAGACCCGGAGGCGGCGCCAGGCCGACACTCCGTGTATATGTAAGTGGGGTTAATTTTACGGTAACACCAGTCAACAACAGCGAACTTTTTGGATAAAGTTGGGGAAGGAAAGGGCGCTTGGGACAGTTTGGCACTGGTTGATTTTTCATAAACATATCTATAGATTTTGATGAACAGTGATATGGACTCATTGTTATAGCTAGGAGCCAAACATGGAAGCACCTGCCGTTCTCTATCATTATGCAAGCCTAGATACGCTGGCCTTGATTCTGCATAATCGAACTATCAGGTTCAGCCGGTTAGATAAGGTTGATGACCCACAAGAACAGCGTTCGGCAGACTCTCAAAATCTTGGAAAAATGAAGCTCGTCAGCTGTTGGACCTCTTCTGATGAGGAGAGCATCCCCATGTGGCGCGAGTATGCTGGAGCTGAATGTGGAGTAAGAATCCAGATGAAGAGCTATCCGTTTAAGCGCTACTCTGTGTCTACCGAGAGCCTAAGTAAGCTATCTAGTGACGCAGTTTTGAATACTCCTGGTGGCAAGTTTGATGGACTTCAATTGCCGCTCGAAGACTTTTGGGATAAAAAATATCATTTTAAAGAAATGGCCCGAAGCGTTGAGATGCTTCATGAAGTCCAGTATACGAACGATAAGTCGCTTCTGTTTCCAAAGTTGATCCGTAACTGCAAAAACGGCTGGATAGAAGCCGATTTAAACACACTTGGGATTCACAAAGCTACTGCCTGGTCATACCAAAACGAATGGCGATATGTTTTGACGGCAGTTCCTGTGGGCATCGCCTCTGTAATCAAGGGTGATGTTGAAGCAGTTAAGAGGGCCACTGAGGTCATACTTGATAGATGCGATCCAGAAATTCCTTCCTTTTACGATTTGGCTATCTCAGACGGAGCATTTTCTTCGATGAAGATCGTCGCTTCCCCAAAGATGACGCCGGGGAACCGATTAATTTTGGATGCGTTAGTGCAGAAATACGCATCCGACATTGAGGTTACGGAAAGCACGATTGAGCTGGCTTAAATAGGCAGCAATATGATGCCGGTGGCCCCCATGTGTTGCCTGCGACTTCATGGTGGGGGAGCCGATGCTCTTCTATCCCTTTCTTCTCATGCAATGCGTAAGAAGTCAGATCGTGCCCTGGGTCGCTTCAGTAGTGCTTACTGATAAGTACCTATCAGCTGTAGGGGGCTTTCGGAAAACTGAGTATTTGATCGCTTGAGTGCTGCTGATTATCGCGAAACGGAACCGCTGATAATGCAAGTGGGCACCGGGGCCCGCGTCGGCCCCGGTGCCATTTTATTGCTAGCGGTTCGCCCCGCGGCGCTGCCGCATGTTTGCCTCGCCCATGTCAGCCCAGACCGCTTTGCGCGCGATCCTGTCTATGGTCGCGTCCGAGTGGACCCCTCCGACGAGCCTCGGGTGCCTGTCCTTCTTCTTGAACTGGGTGCAGAGGACGGTCGACGTTGCCGTACCTCAGCTCCCTCAGCATTGGTCTGAACTCAATCTGGAGCCGAATCAGAGAATCATGAATGCGGAGCGATAATCATGGCATTGTAAATTGATTTTTAGTAGCGGAGGAGACAATGGACCTAACGAATCTACCTGAGTACATCTCAGCAATTGTGGCAATCATCGCGTTGCTCATTTCTTGTTACCAAGCTCGTCTCAGCAATAAACAGTCTCTATTCAATCGACGTTTAAATATTTGGATAACCGTCGATAAGCTCATGAGCGTTTACGCAAATAACTCGAAGAACTTGAAACATGATGACGAACCGCAAATGGCTATCGACCTACTATTTGTATGGCTGACTAACACCACGTACCTGCAATCAATTTCAGCCTCAATTAATAAGGTGTTAGATACCGACCTTCAACTAAAATTGCATTTAAAACTTGATGAAATGAGATCGCTCGCCATGGAGGCGAGATTTTGCTTCAAGGGAAAGAGTGGAGAGGCAATTGCCGAATTCATAGAAGCTTATCACTCCCTTTTGTTTTCAATGTATCAGTATCAGATTCTATTTAATAAGATGCTCCAGAAGGCAAGGGAATATCAATGGACGCTTGAACAGGCTTCTGAAAAGTTACATGAGCCCGATCAACGGAAAGATCTCTTTGAGAAAGAAAACGCTCTTGCCGCTTCATACAAGACTCTATGTCAGCAAAACAAGCGGGGTGCAATTCAGCGGCAAATACAACTAGCTGGTCCTATATGGCGATGAGTGAAATGTTGGGCTTTGAAGGCGGTCTAGGCCATACCAAATCTCAATTGCATTAGCTCATTGAGAAAATACACCTCGGTTCTAATGTAACGCAAGACTCACCAGCTTTTACTGCTGCCTGTTTGAGAACGCGACCAATTAGAATAGGACCCAGTGCTGGAATAAGACTCGGAAGCTGACTCAGGTGAACTTTAAGGACGAATACATAAATAGTCAGATGTTCAGCTGGAGACATCATCCACTGCGATATATGGCAAGGGAAGATGACCTCAATTTCAGTCATCTCTATAATTACGTAGAACAATTAGCAAATTCCATTAGCGGAATTGTCTCTACTCCACCTTTCAATCAGTTTTTACTTGAATCCTGTCAGCTTTTGGCTAACTCGCTAGATCTAATTCATCAAGGTTACTTCGACGTTGCCTTTTATTCAGTCAGACAAGCTGGAGAGGTCATCCTTGTCGGAACGTTGTTTTCGAATCTAGAAGAATCTGAGCGCAAGGCTAAATATGAGAAATGGGTCTCGCTCGACAGGTTCCCCTCATTTAGCGAACTGTCCAAAATGCTGCGTTCAAAAGATATTGAATATCGAGACCTTCTTGAACAAATGCCCGAAATTGATGAGCTGATCAGCAAGCTCAATAAGAGGGCGAACAAGTATATTCACAAACAAGGCCACGAATCCTTTTATACCAAGCCTTACGAGGTGGTTCCCGAAAGCACGAAGCATATTCGAGAGGATTTCACCGATTATTTCACGACTACTGTAAAGGTCTGTGCAATTTTTCGACTTGCCGTCGATCCTTTCCCCATATTACTGAGCGACCCCGAATGCGAATTCAGATTCCCTGATTGTATGACACTCGAATTCGGTCAGAACTTTATTGATAATTGTTTGGGAAACGAGTTTGTTAAGCACTACATTGAGACGGATTATTACCGCAATTGGGTGAATGCGATTAAGTCAACATTTCCTCAGTTGAAGGAGGCAACATATAATGTCTCAAACCTGCACTATATTGATCTATCTCATATTGAAGACATTCTTGATGAGCTAGATAAGCTAACTCTATATGAGGCGACAGCTGTTTTATTTACGGCACTATTCTCAGAGAAAGGTAGCGCCATTCATATAACAGGCATGCTTGACGCGTTTAGCAATTCGGCTAGACCGTCAGGCGGTCTGTACCTTTCAGATATGAGTGATTACGCGGGGCAACTTGGCGGAGTCAACGTTCCGCTCGCGGGCATCTGCCGTCTTGCTAGTTTTGATACATCGCATGAGTTCTCTCCCGTTAGTTCATTCATTACCTCATTTCCTATTGCGTCAGATTATGTTTGCGTTGAGACCGATAAACTACTTGATAGCAATGAAGTTGAGCAAGGGCGAAAAGCAGCAGAAGAGCTTGGCCAACTTTGGAGGCAGATCAAAGTTGGCCAATGTGCCATGTCTGAAATGAAAGAGACTGTACTGTTCAAGTGGATTAAACTGAACGTGTAAGTATTTCGTTGTCGCATCTACGGCGGCAAAAAAGAACCGGTCGTGGGCGCGTGCTCTATCCATGGCGTCATGAAGCGCGCGAAGGCCAACGTCGTGTCCGTGGCGATCTGCGAGCCCGCGCTGGACGCACCGGAGTTCTTCGGCTCCAAGGTGACCCACGGCCTTGAGGCCTTCAAGGCCGGCTGCGACATGATCGTCGCCAACCGCTGGAGCGACGAGTTCGCGGACGTGGCGGACAAGGTCTATACGAGGGATCTGTTTAAGCTGGACTAGAGGAGCGGAACGGCCTGCGCTGGGCGGCCGCAGTCTAAATAAGAACCTTAGTTGAGTACGGGGTGTATTGATTGGCGTCGATAAACCCTGTACTTTGTTATTTTCGCTAAATTCATTTACAGTCACTGCGGTCGCGAACCCAATGACATTTGCCCCAGTGGGTGCATGAGAAGGCGTGGCACGCGCCGCTGTTAGCGCCGGGCGATTTTAGCCGCTAATAGTCAAACTATTTTGACCAATCCCG
>CATVRV010000013.1:0-58352 GCA_958346515.1 uncultured Collinsella sp. | reverse complement strand
AATCGTAGCCCGAGACGGTCCCGGGCTGACAATTTCGACTGTAATGGACGTTCTTGTTTGACTAGTCGTTTAAGAACACCCAACGACTACATAGCATGAGAGTGGATAATCTCCCGGTTTGAGCCTGCATCCAAGCTTAAAGTGGGAGATTATCCACTCTCATTTCGTTTGTTGATTTCGATGCCTACATTTGTAGGAACAGTTCGTGGAGGCGGGCGTCTTCGTCGAGTTCGGGGTGGAAGGTTACGCCGAGCTGGTTGTCTTGGCGGGCGGCGACGATGCGGCCATCGACTTCGGCCAGGGCCTCGGCATCGCCGTGCACCTCAACGATGCGGGGCGCGCGGATAAACGTCAGCGGCACTTCACCGTCGATGCCGGCTACCTGCCCCTTGGTTCGAAAGCTGCCGAGCTGCCTGCCGTAGGCATTGCGCTCGACGAGCACATCCATGGTTGCCAGGCGCGGCGTCCCCTTATCGTCGTGGGCGGCAAGGTCGCGCGCCAGCAGAATCAAGCCGGCGCAGGTGCCCAGGACGGGCATGCCTTCAGCGATACGGGCACGAAGCTCCTCGAGCATGCCGAGCTCGGCAAGCAGCTTCCCTTGAACGGTGGACTCGCCGCCGGGAAATACCAGACGGTCAAAGTCCTGCTTCAAATCAGCCGCCTGCCTCAGCTCAATACAGTGTGCGCCAAGCCCGGATAGTCTTGCCTCGTGCTCGGCAAAAGCGCCTTGGACCGCCAGCACGGCGACCGTTTGGTCTGCATAATCGCTCATGTGCGATCCTTTCTGCCGGACTAGCGTCCGCGCTCCTCCATGATGATTTCGATCTCGTCGGCGTTGATGCCCACCATGGCCTCGCCCAGGTCCTCCGAAAGCTCGGCGATGAGCTTGGCATCGGTGAAGTTTGCCACGGCCTTGACGATGGCGGTGGCGCGCCTGGCGGGGTCGCCGCTCTTAAAGATGCCCGAGCCGACAAAGACGCCCTCGGCGCCCAGTTGCATCATCAGCGCGGCGTCGGCAGGGGTCGCTACGCCGCCGGCGGCAAAGTTCACAACGGGAAGCTTGCCCGTGGCATGGACCTCGCGCACCAGCTCGACCGGAACCTGCAGTTGCTTGGCTGCCTCAAAGAGCTCATCATCGCGCAGGGCAACAACGTCACGGATCTGCTTTTGGATCTTGCGCATGTGACGCACGGCCTGAACGACGTCGCCCGTACCCGGCTCACCCTTGGTGCGAATCATCGTGGCGCCTTCGGCAACACGGCGCAGCGCCTCGCCCAGATCACGGGCGCCGCAGACAAACGGCACGTCAAACTGGGTCTTGTCGATGTGATAGACGTCATCGGCAGGGGAGAGAACCTCGGACTCATCGATGTAGTCGATCTCGATGGCCTGCAGGACCTGCGCCTCGACAATGTGGCCGATGCGGCACTTGGCCATAACAGGGATGGAGACGGCCTCCTGGATGCCCTTGATCATCTTGGGGTCACTCATGCGCGATACGCCGCCGGCGGCGCGGATGTCGGCCGGGATGCGCTCGAGAGCCATGACGGCGCAGGCGCCCGCCTCCTCGGCGATGCGTGCCTGCTCGGGCGTGGTGACGTCCATGATGACGCCACCCTTGAGCATCTGCGCGAGCTCGCGATTGAGTTTGACGCGATCGGCCTTGCTGGTCTGTTCTGCCATGGTTGCTCCCTTGGTTGGCATGTGCATTGCTTGACGGAACATCCTATCGGGGAGCTGGGTATGGCAAAATACTCAGTTTTCGAGATAATAATAAGGTCAGCTTAATACCAGATTGAACAGCTCGATAAGGTCAGGTGGCAAACTCATGCTTGACTACAATTTGGAAAAACGTGGCGAGGCATCGCTTTATGAGTATGTTTACCAGCAAATTCGAGATGATATTGTTGCTGGACGTATTGCGGCGGGGGAGCATCTTCCGTCTAAGCGCGCCTTTGCCAGTCATCTGGGAATCAGTGTCATTACCATCGAGAATGCATATAGCCAGTTACTTGCCGAGGGCTATATTTGCTCAATGCCGCGTCGTGGCTACTACGCTTGCGAGCTTCCGGATGCACCGGTTTTGGCTTCGGCTGCGGAGGGCATCGACCGAGATGCCGCCTCTGCTGGTCCCAGCGCGCATGATGTCAACGGACAGGTTGAGCTGTTCGATGCACTTTCTCCTTCCGCTTTGGAGGCGGCGCGGCTTTGGCAAAGCGCACTGCGGGCGACGCTGACATCCGAAGACGAGCGCGAGATCTTTTCGCCCGCACCGGCACAGGGCACCGTTCGGCTACGATGCGCAATTGCTCATCATCTGCGCGGGACGAGGGGTATGAATGTCGACCCCAATAACATTGTTATCGGCGCGGGCGCTCAGCTGCTCGATACCATGTTGGTTCAGTTGCTTGGCGCTGACAAGGTGTATGCCGTTGAGGATCCGGGCTATTTACGCCTGACGCGCATCTATCAGGCTATGGGCTGCGAAGTTCGACATATCCCGTTGGATGACGACGGCGTGGACCTGAGCGCTCTGCAGAAAACCGGGACCGATGTTCTTCACTTGATGCCGTCTCATCAGTATCCGACCGGCCTTGTGACGAGTATTGCGCGTCGCTATGCGCTTCTGAGCTGGGCCGCCGAGCGACCAGGTCGGTATCTCATCGAAGATGACTTTGATTGTGAGTTTCGCCTTGCCGGGAAGCCGATTCCCGCGCTCGCGTCGATCGATGCCGCCCAGTCGGTTATATACACCAACACGTTTTCGAAGAGCCTGTCTTCGGCGTTGCGCCTAGCGTACATGGTGTTGCCCGACGAGCTGATGGAGCGGTTTAGGCGCGACCTTGGTTTTTACGCCTCGTCGGTTAGCTCCATAGATCAAGTTGCATTGGCTCGCTTGCTGGAATCGGGTGATTACGAGCGTCATGTGAACCGCGTGCGCGTTCGTGCCCGCGAGGCGCGTGATGGCCTAGTGGCGCTTGTACGGAAGGCATTTCCGGCAGGGGAAGTCTCGATCGAGCATGCAGACGCGGGCCTTTACTGTATCGTGGTTGCGGAGCGTAGAACGGGCGGAAGCACTTTTGCACGGGCCCTCACGCGCTCGAGTATCCCGTTTATCGATATCAGTGACTGTTATTGGTGTGCCGATGGCGCATCTGTCCCTGAAAACTCAAGTCAAATTCTTGTTCAGTATGATGATCTGAGTCCAAAAGTGCTTAATACCTTGGAATTGCAGCTAATGGGGGCGCTCTGCAATCTAAGTGAGTAGACTTTTAGCACTTTGGCGACCAGGCAGTTTTGTAACAAGCTATCTACCTGCGGTTTTGAAAAGCAGGATGACCGGCCTGCTCGGGATGTTCAAAAAAGTCTACTCACTTGCCGCGCAAAGCTTCTACATGAGAAAAAATGGGGTTTTCAACAGGGTTTCGTCCAGCTCTCGGCAAGCTTTTGGCCAGTTGGGGAGGGCTGTTGAAAACTTGGCAGTCCGTTCGGCGCCATTTTTGGTGCGTTCGCGCCAATGCGAGACAGGCTGGGTTGAAATTCGTGTTTTCCTGTGCCTATGAAGGATCTATTTTGTGACATATCGGCTTTTAAGTACTGGCGTTTGCCGCCTCAGGTCCGCGCTTTGTGTCCGCCGCTTCCACGGCCGGAAGAAGACCGGCAGCGATATGACCTCGTCCGTAACCCGACGGCTGCGGTTGCGCTCGGCTTCCCGTTGTATACATTGGTTCGGACGAGAAACAAGCGGACTTGTCCTGTCAGCATTAGACAGCGGCTGTTTCTTGGTGAGCTCCCCAGGGAATCCGTGCTGGAAACGGAGCATGGGTTTTTGGTTACGTCTCCTCTGCTGACGGCATTCATCATGTCGCGGCATCTGACGGATCTTCAACTTCTTTTGGTATTGGCGGAGATGTGTGGCCTGTTTGCGGTGTGCGCTCTGCCGGCGGCACTTGAGGCGGAGCTTACGCGTGCAATTGATTCGGGCGCGATTTCGACAACGTTCGGTTGGGTGCGCTGCCCGTCCGAGGGCGGCGCCGCCTCAAATTTATGGCGTCGAGACGCTTTGGTTTTGGGCGGAGACCTTGACCGTTTTTGTTCAGATGTTTGCGGGATGCGTTACGGCAATAGATTTATGGCGGTATCGCAACTCGTCCCATTGGGTGCCGCGTCGCCTTTTGAGGTTGAGGCGTATTTGTTGCTTGGACTGCCGCGATCCCTGGGAGGCGAAGGGTTTTGCGGCATAGAGCTCAATGTCGAAGTGACGTTAAGCACAAGTGCTCGAGCGATTGTGGGAAAGTCCCGTGTGTATATCGATCTACTTCTGTCTTCGCCGGACGGCAGGCGACAGGTGGCCATTGAATGTCAGGGAAAGGCCTCGCACGGACGCGCAGGGGATGGCTTGCGTGACGCTGACCGCATGACGGCCCTTCAGGCCATGGGCTATGATGTACTTCTCCTGACACACAGACAGATATCCGATGAGGATAGATTCCGCGCGATCGTTAAGGCCGTATGCAGGATGCTCGATGCTGAATATCGTGATAAAAGCTCGGATGAGCAAAGGGCTGAGGCATTACTCCGGTCTGAACTATTCGTTGACTGGACAAAATTGGGAGTAATTGACGGAAAGACGCCCGTTAGACACAAAACAACTCGATCGTGGACGGTTGGGGAACTAAGTGAGTAGACTTTTGGCTTGATGGCGACCAGGCCGTTTTGCAACAAGTCATTTACCTGCGGCTTTATAAAGCATTTTGGACGGCGTGCTCGGCAAGTTCCAAAAAGTCTACTCACTTGGTTTTTGACGAGAAACCGATGTCGAAGGCGGTCCTATTTCAGGGCGTTTGCGAGTTCTCGAGACACAAAAAAAGCCCGAACCATGCGGTCCGGGCCTTATCGACCTAAAGATTATCTCTCAGGCGTTTGGCTTAGCCGAAGTAGCGCTTGAGCAGGCCGGCGAAAGCCTTGCCGTGGCGAGCTTCGTCGCGAGCCATCTCGTGCACGGTGTCGTGGATGGCATCGAGGCCGGCGGCCTTGGCACGCTTGGCAAGATCGGTCTTGCCGGCGGTGGCGCCGTTCTCGGCCTCAACGCGCATCTCGAGGTTCTTCTTGGTGGAGTCGGTCACGACCTCGCCCAGGAGCTCGGCGAACTTGGCGGCATGCTCGGCCTCCTCGTGGGCAGCCTTCTCCCAGTACAGGCCGATCTCGGGATAGCCCTCGCGATGAGCGACGCGAGCCATGGCCAGGTACATACCGACCTCGGAGCACTCGCCCTCAAAGTTGGCGCGCAGGTCGGCAACGATGTCCTCAGAGACGCCCTCCATCTTGGCGACGCCCACGACGTGCTCGGCAGCCCACTCGAGCTGGCCCTCCTCCTGCTTCAGGAAACGAGAACCGGGAACGCCGCACTGGGGGCACTTGAAGTCCTCGGGCAGCTGATCGCCGTCGAACTCTTCCACATAACCGCAAACGGGGCAAACAAACTTCATGATTCGATCCTTTCGATCGATGGCGATTGTGCGCTCGCCCGGTCCCGTAAGGGCCCTCTCCGGACGTGCGTCTTGACGAGTTCTATTATCCATAAATGCAACCAAATGTGAAGCCTATTAGGAATGATTTTTAATAAAACAATTTTGAGATATGAAGATGTTGATTGATTAACGGTTTGCAAGTCATATACGGACGCCGCTGAGTACAATCGGTCGAGCAAATGTTGACCTATCAACAAATGAAGGAGTTTCCTTTATGCATCTAGCCCGTCGTGCCTGGTGCCGAACATATCAGACGGTTTTTCGCATTGCATTGCCGATCCTGCCCTATACCGAGCCGCGCATTTTAGAGCATGCCGAGGATGTGCCCGCGGTGCTTCAAAAGCGCTCGATCCAGAAGGTCCTTATCGTGACGGATCCCGGCATTGCCCGTCTGGGGCTCACGGCACCGCTCGAGACGGCGCTCGCATCCAGGGGGATTGGCGTTACGGTCTATGCCGAAACGCGTGCGAACCCCACGGTCTCAAACGTGGAGGAAGCGGCGTCCCTGTACCGAGAGAGTGCCTGCCGGGCCATTATCGGCTTTGGCGGAGGATCGGCCATGGACTGCGCCAAGGGCGTGGGCGCACGCATCGCGCAGCCAAGCAAGCCCATCAACAAGATGCGCGGCCTGCTGCGGATTCATCGTCGCCTGCCGTTGCTCATCGCCGTTCCAACTACGGCGGGCACGGGAAGTGAGGTAACGCTTGCAGCGGTAATTACCGATGACGAGACGCACTACAAGTACCCCATTAACGACTTTGTGCTTATCCCGCGCTTTGCGGTGCACGACCCCGAGTTTACGCGCGGCCTGCCCGCCTCCATTACGGGGCAAACGGGCATGGATGCTCTAACGCATGCTGTCGAGGCCTTTATCGGGCGCAGTACCACGCCCTATACGCGCAAGATGGCGCGTCAGGCGGTGCTGCTCATCCACGACAATTTGCTCGATGCTTATGAGCGTGGGGACAACATACGGGCGCGCCGCAATATGCTTTCGGCAGCGTATAAAGCGGGTGTTGCCTTTACGCGCTCCTATGTCGGATATGTGCATGCCATCGCGCACAGTCTGGGCGGACGTTATGGGATTCCCCACGGTTTGGCCAATGCCATTATCCTGCCGCACATGCTTCGCGCCTATGGTGAAGCTGCTGCTCCTAAGCTCGCCGACCTCGCCCGCATGGCTGGTATCGCGCCGGCTAACGCACAGGACAACCTGGCGGCCGAGGCCTTTATCGATTGGGTCGATCGAATGAACGCTACCTTGGACATTCCCAAATATGTCTCGGGCATTCGCCGCTCCGACATTCCGCAGATGGCGGCGAATGCCGATGCCGAGGCCAATCCCCTGTACCCCGTTCCGCTTTTAATGGACCGCTTGGAGCTCGAGCATATGTATGAAGTCGTTGCAGGTGGTATGTTTGAGGGCGAGAACTAGGAGGGCACATGAACACCGAGGAAATTGCGCGCATCGTCGGCGATCAGCGCGCCTACTTTAAGACGCACGCCACGTTTGATGTCGATGCCCGACGTCGCGCGCTCGTGAGTTTACGCGATGCGGTACGGGCGCACGAGGCCGATATTGCCCATGCACTCAAGACCGATTTGGGAAAGTCGCATGACGAGGCATATATGTGCGAGATCGGCACGTCGCTTTCCGAGATTCGTCATCAGATCGCTCACGTGGCTCGATGGAGTCGTCCGCGCCTGCGTCCGTGTGACCTTGCCAACGCCGTGAGTGTGTGCAAAACGCAAGCCGTGCCCTATGGCGTCACGCTCATCATGGCTCCGTGGAACTACCCATTTTTGCTAACACTCGAGCCGCTCGCCGGCGCCCTTGCCGCGGGCAATACTGTGGTCATCAAGCCGAGCGCCTATGCTCCGGCATCGAGTGCGGTGCTCAAGCAAATCTGTGAAGAGGCATTTGATCCGCGCCTGGTGACGGTTGTCGAGGGCGGGCGCGCCGAGAACGAAGCGCTGCTCGATGAGTGCTGGGACAAGATCTTCTTTACCGGTAGCGTTCCGGTCGGCAAACTCGTCATGGAGCGCGCAAGTAAAAACCTTACGCCCGTGACGCTTGAGCTGGGCGGAAAGAGCCCCTGCATCGTGGATGCGACGGCAAACTTGAAGGTTGCGGCGCGGCGTATCGCCTTTGGTAAATGGCTCAACGTGGGGCAGACCTGCGTGGCGCCCGACTACCTGCTGGTCGATGCGCGCGTGCACGACGAGCTGCTGGACCTCATCAGGGAAGAGGCCCGCCGTATGTTTGGCGAGCATCCGCTCGATAACGAGGATTATGGGCATATCGTCAACGCCAAGCATCTTGCGCGCGTGCGTGGGCTGATCGATCCCGATAAGGTTGTGCTTGGAGGCACGGCGCGCGAGTCATCGCTCAAGATTGAGCCGACGATTTTGGACGGCGTGACCCCCGATGACGCCGTGATGCAGGAGGAGATTTTCGGCCCCATCTTGCCGGTGCTGACGTTTGAGAGCCTAGACGAGGCCGAGACGTTTATTACGGATCGTCCGACGCCGCTGGCTCTGTATATCTTTAGCCAGGATCGCGCAGTTCAGCAGCGCTTTGTGCGTTACGTGCCCTTTGGCGGCGGCTGCGTCAACGACACGATTATGCACTTGGCTACGAGCCATATGGGCTTTGGTGGCATGGGTGCGAGCGGTATGGGGCAGTACCATGGACGCGAGAGCTTCGATACGTTTAGCCACAAGAAGAGCATCGTGAACAAGGCAACGTGGCTGGACGTGCCATTCCGCTATGCTCCTTACGCAAGCTGGAAGCACAAGTTCGTGCGCATGTTTGTGCATTAGAAAAGGCCGCAGGTAATACGAACAAGTGTTCCTATTACCTGCATTTTGCGTTAGACTACTGTTATGGAGCACGGATGGGCCAACTCCCTTTAGAAGGGATTTGGTATGAACGTAAGCGATGTTATTTCGTTATTGGCGTTGTTGATTGCGGCTATCGAACTCGGTCTGTTTATCGGCCGAATGAAATAGCCGCCCCCGCGTAAGCGAAGACGGCCACTTCTCACGATGAAAACGTGTATCGGAGTTGGCAAGACCCGCGGCAACGGGTGCCATCCGTGTTCCTATCTTATCTGCAAGCGTTCTGTCGCGCAAGCGTTGAGGCAAACGATTGAAGGACGCAGACAGGATGTATTTGTGTCCGCACGGGACCGTAGACTTCTCAATAAGGTTACACACCGGTTTATCCGGCCGTTAGAGGAGCTGCTATGTACGAGCCTTCGCGTGTTCTTCTGTCATTTCACATTGCAGGATTTCAGTATACCGATGGCGCCTTGGTCTTGGGCGATCTTAAAGCGGGCGATAAACTGACGCTGTGTGCCGAGCGCGATAATCCCCATGACCCCGAGGCAGTTGCGATCTACTATGGCAAGACCAAACTTGGCTACGTTCCGGGAAACGAGGTTGGCTCACTGTCCTTGATGATGTATTACGGCCACGAGGACGTATTTGAGGCCCGCGTGCAACAGGTTGCCCCCGAGCGCAGCCCGTGGCATCAGGTGCGCGTTGGGCTCTATGTGGTGGATGCTCGCTAATCGGTATGGGAGACTGCCATGTTTGATGACGATGACCTGTTCGATCTGACAGACGATCCGTTTGAGTGGGATACGCTACTCGATGACGATGAGTTGGAGCGGGATCGTAAGAAGCGGCAGGGCAAGAACGCCCAGGGTGACGCTTCGAAAAAGCAAGACAAGCGCCGCCGCGGACTGTTCGGCGGGCTCTTTGGCTAACCGCCGCATCGCTGTGTCTGTATACTTAGCACGAGTTGGATGCATTGCGAAATGAGGGCATAGACGATGATGTGGTTTACCGCCGACCTGCACCTGGGCGATACGAATATCTTGCACGACATGGATCGACCGTTTGATTCGGTCGAGGAGATGAACCGCAAGGTCATCGATGCCATCAATGAGTGCGTGGCTGCGGACGACCGCCTCTATATCCTGGGAGACTTTACGTATCGCTTGCCCATGGCGGAGGCGGTGCGCCTGCGCGAGCGTATCGAATGCAAGAATGCGACGCTCATCCGCGGTAACCATGACGGCGACTGGGAAGATTCCGACGCCCCGCAAATTTGGGAAGACGTGCGCGATTACCTGGAGATTGCTCCCGGCTATGCCAAGGGCCATCGTCTGGTTATGAGCCACTACCCCATGCTCAGCTGGAACGGCAAGGCACGTGGCGCCATTATGCTGCATGGGCATATCCACAGCAGGGGTGACCGCACCAACGCACGCAACCGCGATCGCGAGCGCCCGATCCTGCGCTATGACGTTGGCCTTGATGCCAACGACTACAGACCCGTAAGCCGCGATCAAATCCTGGGCTTCTTTGGACTGTAATTCTCGAACCACCACAAAGGGGACAGGCACCTTTGTGGTGGTTCTGGCGCCGTTGCCATTATGGCGGCGGCGCCTTTTTTGTCCGCGTGGCGCGGTAGAGTGTAGGCGGTTGAAATTTGCGTCCATCGAGGAGCTGCTATGAACGAGATCAAGTGCCCGCATTGCGGCGAAGTTTTTAAGGTCGATGCATCCGGCTATGCGGATATCGTCAAGCAGGTGCGCGATGCCGAGTTCTCGCGCGACCTGGATGAGCGTGTGAAGGCAGTCCAGCGTGAGGGTGAGCAGGCGCTGGAGCTTGAGCGCTCGCGTTCGACGGCTGCCTTGCAACAGGCAGAGTCTCAGCGCAATGCCCAGCTTGTCGAGCAGAAGAACACTGCGGATCAGAAACTGGCGCAAGAGGTTGCCAAGCGCGATGCTGAGCTTGCCGAGCTGCGCGCTAAGCTCGAGGGCGCTGCCGCAGAGCGCGAGAGTGCAAGCCAGCGCGCGGCGGTTGAGGCACGAGCCAATGCTCAAAAAGAGAATGCCGAACTCCAGCGTGAGATTGATAGCCTGCGTGCGCAGCTTGGGCGCAAAGATGACGAAGCAAAGCTTGCCGAGTCGGCGGCGCGCAACGCTGCTCAAAACGATTTAGCTGCACGCGACGCTCAGATTGCCGAGCTGCAGGCCAAGCTTGCCGCGGCGGACAAGGCCCAGGAGATGGCGCTTGCCGCTGCCGCGGCAGAGTCGCAGCGTGAGCTCGATGCCGCTCGCAGCGAGGCCGAGCGCGCGCTTGCTGACTATCGCGCGAAGGTGCAAGAGAAGTTTTCCGCCGCAAAGGCTCAGTCCGAGCAAGAGGCCGAGGGCCTGCGTGCCCAGCTGCGCGAGCAGGAACTGATGGCAAAAATGAACCTGTCAGAGGCGGTCGCCGCGGCGGAACGAGAGCGCGATGAGGCACGTGCCAAGCTGACGAGCGAGCTGGCGGTGCGCGATTCTCGCGAGGAGCAAGCCAAGGCGGCACACGAGCTCGAGCTTGCGCAGGCCAAGCGCGCGAGCGATGACCTGATTCGCTACAAGGATGAAGAGATTGAGCGCCTTAAGGACATGAAGGTCCGCCTGTCCACCAAGATGGTGGGCGAGTCGCTCGAGCAGCACTGCGAGACCGAGTTTAACCGTCTGCGCATGACGGCATTTCCTAACGCGTACTTCGAGAAAGATAACGATGCGTCCGAGGGTACCAAGGGCGACTTTATCTTCCGCGAGTGCGACGCGAGCGGCAACGAGGTCATTTCGATTATGTTCGAGATGAAAAACGAGAACGATGAGACCGCGACCAAGCATAAAAACGAGGACTTCTTTAAGAAACTCGATCACGATCGTCGCCAGAAAGGCTGCGAGTACGCGGTGCTCTGCACCCTGCTGGAGCCCGAGAGCGAGCTCTATAACGCGGGTATCGTCGACGTGAGTTATCGCTACGAGAAGATGTACGTGATTCGTCCGCAGTTCTTTATTCCCATGATTACACTTCTTCGTAACGCCGCCATGGGTTCGCTGCGCTATAAGCAGGAGCTGGCGGAGTACAAACAGCAGAATATCGACGTCACGAACTTCGAAGCCAAGATGGAAAAGTTCAAGAACGATTTCGGCCGCAACTACGAGATCGCGAGCCGCAAGTTCCAAACGGCGATTGATGAGATCGACAAGACGATTAGCCATCTGCAGAAAACCAAGGAGGCGTTGCTGTCCTCCGAGAACAATCTGCGCCTAGCCAACAAGAAGGCCGACGATCTTACCATTCGCAAGCTCACGTGGGGTAACAAGACCATGAAGGCAGCATTTGACGAGGCACGCGGGGCTACGCCAGAGGCAAACGATGAGCCCGCCGAGGCGGATTCATATGAGGTCGAGGATGCCGAGTAGGGCATAGCGTATAGTGCAAAAGCGGGGTCGCTGGCGATGTTGCCAGCGGCCCCGCTTCGTTTCGTTCCAGTATGGTCGGCTAGTTCTCGAGCAGGTCCTCGATAAAGCCGACGCGGTAGTTTTTGAAGATGACCTCGCCGCCGTCTTGCGTGGCGTCCAGATCGACATCGCCCATGATGCCAAAATCGTGGTCGCCATCTTCGTCGGCAAAGATCTGGTGCACGTGCCACACGTGATCGGTCTTCTCGTCGGATTCATCGATGGAAAACATCGCGGCACTGCGGGCATCTCCGTCGGTGAGGATTTCCTCGTGTTGCTCGTGATAGGCGTCGAGCGCCCTTTGCCAGCGGACCTCGCTCATGCCCCAGTCCTCATCGAGCTCGCCCAAGTCGCGAACGTGCTCGCGGGCGGCAAGGGTCACGCGGCGGAAGAGTGCGTTGCGCACCAACAGCGTGCAGCCGCGACGGTCCGCAACGACCTCGTCGATGCCCTGCGGCGGTGCGGCGTCGAGTGCAGCGGGGTTGCCGGCGTTCTCCCACTCGTCCACCAGGCTCGAGTCCACCGAGCGCACCACAAAGCCCAGCCACGAGATGATGTCGCGCAGGCGCTCGTCGCGCTTCTCGATGGGCACGGTGCGGTCGAGCGAACGGTAGGCCTCTGCCAGGTAGCGAAGCAAAATGCCCTCGGAGCGGGCGATGCCGAGCTTTTGAATGTAGCCCTTAAAATCGCTCGTGCTTTCCAGCATATCGCGCAGAACGCTCTTGGGAGAGAGCTGATAGTCGTTGGCCCAGGGCACTTCCTGGCAGTACTTGTCAAAAGCGGCGTCGAGCAAATCCTCGAGCGGCTTTTCGTACGTGACGTCTTGAATGCGCTCCAAGCGCTCCTCATATTCGACGCCGTCAGCCTTCATTTCTGCCATCGCGCGGTCGCGCGCGGCGCGCTCCTGTGCACGCAGCACCTGTTTGGGATCCTCGAGCGTTGCCTCGACCATCGAGATCAGATCCATGGTATAGGTCTCACTCTCGGGGTCGAGCAGCTCCAACGCGGCAAGCAAGAACGGCGAGAGCGGCTGATCGAGCGCGAAGTCCTCGGGCAGATCGACCGTCAGCGCATAGTCGATGTCCGGCGCGGCGTCAGTCGGGGCGTCGGGCGCGGGCGGCACCTCGGTGCGAACGACGACGCCGGAATCGATGAGCGTGGCGAAGATTTCGTCGGCGCGAACCTCGAGCTTAGCCTTTTCCTCGGGAGTCTGCAGGCTCGTCTCGATGAGGTCATGTACGCGGGTTCGGGCATCGCCGCCCTGCTCGACCACGCTAATCACCATGGAGTGCGTGATGCGCAGGCGCGGCTTGAGCGTCTCGGGCTGCGTCTCGATCAGGCGCTCAAAGGTCTGCTTGTTCCAGGTGACAAAGCCCTCGGGGGCCTTTTTCTTTTTAATCTTACGGAGTTTTTTGGGGTCGTCGCCCGCTTTGGCCATAAGCTTGGCGTTTTCGATCTCGTGCTCCGGCGCCTCGGCAATTACCATACCCTCGGTGTCAAAGCCCGAGCGGCCGGCGCGACCGGCAATCTGGTGGAACTCGCGGGCGCGCAGACGACGCATCTTGTAACCGTCGAACTTGGTGAGCGCGGTGAGCACCACGGTGTGGATGGGCACGTTGATGCCGACGCCGAGCGTGTCGGTGCCGCAGATGACGGGCAGCAGGCCCTGCTGCGCCAGGCGCTCAACCAGTAGGCGATAGCGCGGCAGCATACCGGCGTGGTGCACGCCGACGCCGCAGCCGAGCAGGCGCTTGAGAATCTTGCCGAAGGCGGTGGAGAAACTCGTGCCTTTGGCAGCTTCCTTAATGGCCTCGCGCTGCTCCTTGCTAGCGATGCCAAAGTTGGCAAGCGACTGTGCCGTGGCAAGCGCGGCGTCCTGACTAAAGTGCACGATGTAGAGTGGGGCCTCTCCGCGGCGCATGGCGAGCTCGACGGTGCCCTCGAGGGAGGTCGTCACATAGTCGTAGCTCAGCGGTACGGGACGCGGGGCGTCGACGACTAGGTCGCAGGTAGCGCCGGTGTGTTCCTCGAGCGAGGCGGCGATCGCGGTGACATCGCCGAGCGTGGCGCTCATGAGCATGAATTGCGTGTGGGGCAGGGTGAGCAGCGGCACCTGCCAGGCCCAACCGCGATCGGGGTCGGCAAAGTAGTGGAACTCGTCCATGGCGACGCAGCCAACATCGGCATCTTCGCCCTCGCGCAGTGCGTCGTTGGCAAGGATTTCTGCCGTGCAACAGATGACGGGCGCCTTGGTGTTGATGTGCGTGTCGCCGGTGATCATGCCGACGTTATCGCGGCCGAGCACCTGCACAAGGTCGAAAAACTTCTCACTGACCAGAGCCTTGATAGGAGCCGTGTAGTAGCAGCGCTTGCCCTGCGCCATGCCCATAAAGAGCATTCCCAGCGCGACGAGCGATTTACCCGATCCGGTCGGTGTTCCCAAAATGACATGGTCACCGGCGGCTAGATCCATGAGGGCTTCTTCTTGGTGATCCCACAGCTCAATACCGCGATCGCTCGTCCATTCAAAGAAACGTTCGAAGGCCTGATCGGGCGTGAGCCACGGTTCGGGCTCACTGCCATCCTCGGGCTCCCACCAGGTGGGGGAGAGCGCGCCGAGCGAACCGAACTCGGCTTCGGTTCCCGTGCCGCCCGAGAATGAGCTGGCGGCTCCGGCGCCGGAAACGGTGCTGGCGGTGGTGTCTGTCGTGGTCTGTGCCATGTGGTTGCTTTCTCTCGCGTTTGTCCGCCAACTATTATGGCGTAGCGTCGCATCGATGCGTTCGCAGGCAAGAAAATGCAGGAAATGGGCGTTCTGCCCAGCCGTTTGGTGCAGTTGCCAGCTAAGTGAGTAGACTTTTTGCAATATCGCGAGCACATGGCTTTTGCGCAAGGGCTCTACCTGCGGTTTTAGTATTGGTTATGCGGGTTGTGCTTGGCTATTGCAAAAAAGTCTACTCACTTAGATTTGAGGGTCGTTTGTTGGCGCCTATTCGCGCTTGTTTGCCGACGTCGCGACCATCAGAAGCCCCTAGGATCCTGCGGTAGGCGCTTCTTGCCCTTGCGGGCACGGTTTCTAAAGTTCTCGACGGCCTCTTCCATGCCCAGAGGCACATAGGCGAGCTCATCGAGGTTATCGGGCAGGTAGCAGGCTAGGCTTTGCTCCTGCGCGCGCCCCGCCGCGAGCTGTTCATCGCTGGGCTGCGCTCCAGGTGTGGCGCAAATGCCATAGACGGCGGCGCCCATCTCGCGCGTGCGGCGCTCGTACTCGGTCTCGGGATGCTCGGGATGGTCGCGGCGGACGTTGTCGCTTACCCAAAGCGTGTCGTAGCCGGCCGCGGTAAACTGTCCTAGGGCGTAGTCGCGCAATGGCTTGCTGTCGGTGCGCAGCGTGACGGTGGCGCCGGCTGCAAAGAGCGGGCGGTAGAGCATCAGATGGTCGACATGGACGAGTCGTTTTTTGGCGTACTTGGCCTTGGGCTGCGGCGTGGGAAAGTTAATGGTGATGACATCGAGCTCGCCTACGGCAAACAGCTGCGGCAGCGATGCGGCGCCTCGGGGCAGGACGAGTGCGTTGGTCAGTTCCTGCTCGCAGATTTTCTGTGCGGCATAGGCGATGCAGATGGGCTCCTGGTCCATACCGATAAAGAGGGTGTTTGGCTCGTGGACCGCGCGCTCTACAAGGTACGTTCCCTTGCCACAGCCAAGATCCAGGTGAAGGTGTTCAAAGGGCTTGCTGCCTGCGGGCGCACAGGCCTTGCGCCAATCTCCGGCATAAGCCTCGGGGTTTGTCTCAATCGCATCGGCGTAGCGTTCCAGGCGCTCCTCGAGCACAAAGTTCTTAGGCGTGCGAACGTGGATGGCTCCCATGAGGCTCCTTGGTCATAAGTATGGAACGCATAGCTGCACGTTCCGTCAATGGATTGAAAAAGGGCGGGCATAGTTTGCCCGGAAGATGCGGTGCGGCTCGGCGGCGAGTCGTCGATGCCTACAGGCGCTTGAGAATCACATAGCGGTTGAGCTCGCCGCTGCGACCGTCGGCATGGAAGCGCTCAAGCTCGCGCACGGGAACCTCGCCGCTCTTGTAGAACGTACGGACGCCGCGCACCAGGTCGGTGATCTGCTGATCGTCAAAGTGATGGCAATAGCGGTAGGCGTGGCGGTCGTTTTGCCAGCCAATGAGGTGGTCGCCGGCTTCAAACTGGGCGGAATCGTAACCCTCAAACGGCGGGGTGAGCTCGGCGCGGGCTTCGGCGCGAACGGCTTTGCGCGCCATGCGCTCGTCATTCATAAACTCCCAAAAGCTGATGGCGATGATGCCGCCCGGGCTCGTTTGCCGCACCAGGGCGTCGAGCACGCGTACGCGGTACTCGCACGACGGCACGTGGTGCATAAAGCCAAAGCAGACCGAGATATCGGCGAGCGGGGCGTCGAAAAGCACGTCGGGCGTCTCGGCGGGGTTGAGCTTCATGAGGGCGTCGAGCACGTCGAGTTCCTGGAAGTGCAGGTTGGGAATGCGCAGGGCGTGACCGTGCGCATCGATAGCCAAATCCTGACACGAGTCAACACCATAGAACTCAAACGGGCAGCTGGCATCTGCCGAGGGGTTTGCGCCGTCGACGCCCTTGGCGGCAAGTGCGCCGCCGGCGGCAAAGTTCTCGAATCGCATATTGCCGCAGGCAAGATCGAAGACGCGGACGGGATGCTCGATGGTGGCGACGTCGAGCTGTTCGAGTGCGATGTCCATGGTGCGCACCCAGCCGGGCCACGGGGCCTGACGCGTATCGGAGAAGGAGGCGGAGTGCTCGCGATAGAACGTGTTGTTGAGCTGGATGAGCGATGAGGCGAAATCGCGGTTCACGGCGCGGAACTCCCTCCGTTGGCGGTGCGGAATAAACAGTACGACCATACTACCGTTAACGCCGCAACGGGGACAACCGAGCTACGGGTCATTGCTTTGTTTGGACACATTTCCGCAGCTCATATGTGCCCGCAACCGCCGGTTGTCAAAAATCTCACTAGAATAGGTGGCATGCTTTTGGCGGTGGCGGATAGATTTTTAACTGTGCAAGGCGCCTTAAGAACAAAAACGGTCCGGCGGCACGGCTGGCATCACATAGGAGGAACCATGAATGTAGAAACTGCGCAGCGGCTCGCCGACCTTCGCCGCAGCAAGGGCTTTAGCCAAGAAGGGCTGGCGCGAAAGCTGGGGCTGTCGCGCCAGGCGGTCAGTAAATGGGAGCGTGCGGAGAGCTCGCCCGATACCGAGAACCTGATCTCGCTCGCCAAGCTCTATGGCGTGAGCCTGGACGAGCTGCTCAATCCGAGCGATGAGATCGAGGACGATATCGAGTTTGAGAACGAGGACCGCGCCCGCCAGCGCGAGGCCGAGGCGGCAGAGCGCGCACGCACCCATGAGGCGGCGGCACGTGCCACCGAGGCGGCAACACAGGCGAGTGATGCCGCCGCCAAGGCGGCGCAAGCGGCGAGCTGGAGTGCACAGGCCGCCAATGCCGCTACGGCGCAGGTGACGAGTGGCGGCGCGGTTGGCTCGACACCGGTGAAAGGCCCGTTCCAGTCGTTCCCGTATTGGGCCGTGTGCTGGCTGCTGTTCTTTTTGCTGATGTTCCCGTTTGGTGCCGGCCCCTTTGCCGCGCTGATCTTCTTTACGATCCCCATCTATCACTGGGTGGCGCGTGCGCTCGATGGTGATTGGGCACGCGGGGATATTCAGGTTGGTCCGGCGCCGGTGGCTAGGACTCAGGTGCGGGATGCTTCCGCTGCGGTTGACACTGACGTGGCCACCGCGACTGCCGCTGAGCCGATTGCCAAAGAGGGTGGTGAATGATGAAGTTTTCGCATGAATCCAAGGTGCGCTTGGGCGTTGGCATCGGAGCGTTCGTGCTCATCATCGGGCTTGTCTTTGGCATTTCGCGGACATTGATTCATTTTGATGGTCCGTGGGATCTCGACGATGTTGTATCCGGCTTCTCTGGTATGGACGATGCGGTTGACGAGGACGATCTTTTGGATGGCGGTAACTATTCCGCTCGGCCTCAGCAGCTTTCGAGCACGACTTTTGACGAAGACGCGTTCCAATCGCTCGACTTGGATGTGACGTCGGGGACGGTCGAGGTTAAACGTGTCTCTGGCGGACCGGTACGTGTCATCGAAAGCGGGCGCGTTGCAAAGGGGGCGTCTGCTTCCGATGCCGCCACTCAGAATCTGGTTAAGATCGAGGGCTCTACACTCAAGATTAGCCAGTTCGACTGCGATGACGAGCGCGCCCATGACCGTAAGGTCACCATTGAACTGCCGCGTGAGCTTGCCGATAACATGATGGGCATTACGGCAAACGTGGGGTTGGGAGACCTGACGGTCGCGGACATTGCGTGCCACGACTTTGATTTGACGTTGGACTCGGGAGACGTCGCGTTTGCGGGCACCGTGACCGACACTCTGAATGCCGAGGTCGGTTCGGGCGATGTGACGTTCGAGCTTTACCAGGCCCCCGCGAAGTCGATGGACGTGAGTGTGGGCTCGGGCGATGTGGAGATGATGGTTCCGAACTCGACGGGCTTTAAGGCGAGTCTCACCTTGGGCAGCGGCGACTTCGAGAGCGATTTCCTTCCGCTTGGCTACGACGGCGAGACCATTTTGAATCTTGAATTCGATAACGGCGATAAGTCTGCTACGTATCGTTTTGAGGTCGGTTCGGGCGACATGTCGTTTGATTCGGAGTAGTGAGGCAGACGAAAGCCTAAGCGAAGATATAGACGCGCTGTTTGATGAAGGCGCCGAAGCCGAGATCGGCTTCGGCGCCTTTGCCTTTACAATGGGGGCATGGAACAGATTATCTTGAACATACTCGAGGCTCTGCGTCGCGGCGAGACCGTAGACGACAAAGCGCTCGTCAAACTGATACATGCCGAGGCGCGCCGTGAGGGCGCCGACAAACGCGATTTGGCCAAGCGCCGTCTGCTGCCGTTCTACCAGCGGGTAAAACGTGAGGAGCCGGCTCGTTGGGCTGGGTGGAATGTCGATGCCGAATTGGAGCGTCAACTGCTGCAGGTCCTGCGCATGAAGCCTCGTCGCACGGCTTCGGGCGTGGCGACCATTACCGTCATCACCAAGCCCTGGCCGTGCTCGGGCGATTGCCTGTTTTGCCCCAACGATCTGCGCATGCCCAAAAGCTATCTGCACGCCGAGCCGGCGTGCGCCCGTGCAGAGCAAAATTGCTTTGACCCGTATCTGCAGGTGAGCGCTCGTCTGACCGCGCTTTCGCAGATGGGGCATACGACCGACAAGATAGAGCTCATCGTGCTCGGTGGCACCTGGAGCGACTATCCGCAAGGGTACCAGACATGGTTTATGTCGGAGCTCTTTCGTGCACTCAATGATGATGCGGTGGCGGGCGTGGCGGCCAACCCCATGTTGGCGCGTCCGGGCATCAGCCGTGCCGAGGCAGGGCGCCTGCTCGATGACGCTCCCGCCGATGCCCTGCCGCCGGTGGTAACAGAGCGCCGCGAGCGCTATCGGGCTGCCGGCATTGCGACAGACGAGGCTGAGCTTGCTGCCGGCGTTGCCGACGAGCAGGGGCGTGTGGATGCTGTCGTTGGTGGCTATAACCGCGCAGTGCGTCGTCTGTACGGCCCCGGTACGCCATGGGGCGAGGCTGCCGAGTGGCAGACGGCAACGATGGAGGAGCTTGAGCGTCAGCAGCGCATCAACGAGACGGCGAAGCATCGCGTGGTGGGGCTCGTTATCGAGACGCGCCCCGATGCCGTAACGCCGCAGGCCCTCACGCTCATCCGCCGCCTGGGCTGCACCAAGATCCAGATGGGTATTCAGAGTCTCGACCAACACCTGCTCGATATCAACGAGCGTCGCATTTCGGTGACGCAGATTGAACGGGCGTTTTCGCTTGCGCGCCTGTTTGGCTTTAAGATCCATGCGCATTTTATGCTTAACCTGCTGGGCGCCACGCCGGAGGGGGATAAGCGCGACTACGAACGCTTTATGACCGAAGGGGCCTTTATGCCCGACGAGGTCAAGGTCTACCCGTGTGCGCTCATCGAGGGCTCGCGTCTGGTGGGCTGCTATGAGCGCGGCGAGTGGCGTCCCTATACCGAGGAAGAGTTGCTCGATGTGCTGGCCGACGACATCGTGGTGACGCCGGCGTTCTGCCGTATCAGTCGCATGATCCGCGACTTTAGTTCCGACGACATTATGGTGGGCAACAAGAAACCCAACCTGCGTCAGCTCGTTGAGAACCGTCTGGCTGCTCGGGGTGATGGTGCGACGGTGCGCGAGATTCGCTATCGCGAGATCAGCACGGCGGGTGCCGACTTGGATGAGCTATCTCTTGATGAGGAGGTGGCGTACGAGACGCCGGTGACGCACGAGTGCTTTTTGCAGTGGGTGACGCCGCAGGGCAAGATCGCGGGCTTTTTGCGGTTGTCGCTGCCCGACCATTCGTTTGTTGCCGCGCATGCGGACGAGTTGCTGACGATGCCGGACGAGGCGATGATTCGCGAGGTACACGTGTATGGCATGGCGGCGCGCGTGGGGTATCAAGGCCAGGCGGCCCAGCACCATGGGTTGGGGCGTCTGCTCGTAGAGCGTGCGTGCGAGATTGCCCGGGATGCGGGTTATACGCGCATCAACGTGATCAGCGCGATTGGTACGCGCGAGTACTATCGCCATTTGGGTTTTTACGATCATGGACTCTATCTGCAAAAGGAGCTCTAGATGAACAAGCCGAGTGTTTCTGCTGGCGTCGTTGCCGGCGTTGCCCTGGGAGCCGCGGCGCTTGGTGCGGCCGCCGTCGCTGTTCGTGCTGCCTGTCTGCAGGTTGCGCGAACCCGCAATGGGTTGGCGCGTGTGAAACGCGTGCACGATGGGGACGGCGATGAGATTCGCGTGTTGGTGCAAGGCGGCGTCTACCAAAGCGCAAGCTACGTTGGTGAGCGTTGGGCGGAGCCCGTCTTTGCGTACTATCGTGCGTTTGACGACGTGTTTGAGTCCGAGGATGCGATGCACGATGCTTATGGTCACGGCATCAACCGCATGCTTGTGCTGGGTGGCGGCGGGTTTGCCTATCCTAAGTTCGCGCTGATGTCGCACGAGGGCTTGCGCATGGACGTCATCGAGTATGACGGAGAGATTACGCGCCTGGCGCGCCGCTGGTTCTACCTAGACGAGCTGGAGCGCGCGGCGGGCGATCGCCTGCGGGTGATAACCGCTGAGGCTCGCTCGTATTTGGGTGTGACGAGCGTGGGCCATCGTCGCTACGACGTGGTCGTGAGCGATTGCTTTGGCGGTGCCGAGCCCGTACGCGAGCTGGCGACGGTTGAGGCATTGCGTTTGGTGCGGGGCAGCCTAAATGTCGGTGGCGTCTACGTTGCCAATATCGTGAGTGCAAACGAGGGGAGCGATGTGACGTTCCTGCGCGACTGTGCCGCCACGGCGCTTGAGGTGTTCGACCATTCTTGGGTGGTCCCATGTGGCGATGCAGAGTTCGGCGGCGAGGAGAACTACCTGCTCATCGCCAGCGACGGCAACTACGCCTTTGCCGAAGCCGTGCCCTTCGACACCGACTTCCTCGGCACCGTTCTTCACGACAAATAGGTCTCCCCGTCCCAAAAAGACTGGTCTTAGGCGTGGTCGCGCCAGCCGAGAACGCGCTGCTTCATGTCTTCGATGTCGAGCACGCCTTCGGCAAAGCCTTTGCGCACGAGCTCTTCTGGAACGAATTCGTCGTACCGATCAAAGTAAGGCACCTCGCCGGGATAGACGAGGTCGATGGGGTCGAAGTCTTTCTCGGCTTCGGCGGCGAGCACTTCAAAGAACGTCTCCTCGTCGGCCTTCATCTTAAACTGCATAAAGTACGGGCGTGACGGGTCGAGTCCGCGAAGGCCCAACTCAGCGGCGCATTTAATCTTGAGCATGCGCTCGAGCGCCAAAAAGGCGTAGCTGCCCAACCAGGGGAAGAGCACCCAGGTGTCGCCACCCAGGTTGATGAGCGGCTTAGTTCCCGCGCCCGAAATCTCGGCCGTATGGCGAGCCTGCGCCAGACGGGCCCGCGCGTTACCCATCAGGTACGGATACGCCGCGTGCTCGTTGAGCGCCTTGCGCATACGCTCGAGTACGTGTGTATTGATGTCGCCGGGGCAGTCGCCAAAGTAGGCCGGCACCCGGCCCTTGACCTGCGTGGCAAAGACGGTGTGACGCTTCCAGTCCACTTCCTCGACAATCCAGCAATGGCCGGCGATGGCAATGCGCTCACCGGGCGGGGGCGGGTTGACAATCGTGCCCAGCTCGGCCGATTCGCTGCGAACGGTGAACTCCTCGTTTTCCTGGAACACGGCGTAGAACTTAAAGTTGTTGATGATGCGCTCGCCCGCGAGACCCACGATGAGCCCGCCGCCCTCGGTGACTTGGATATGGTCGATCTTAATGAGGTGACGCAGCAACACGCGATAGTCATCGGCCGAGATGCGATGGAAATAGCTGAGTGTGAGCACGCGCTGGGCAAGCTCTGCCGGCGTGAGTTCGCCGGTGCTGGCAAGCGTCGACATAGTCTGGTGGTAGAGCAGGCTGTAGGGGAGTCGATCGAGCTCGGGCGGCTCGACCCACTTTTCCTCGCGATAGAGTTGTACGAGCGCGATGCCCTGCAGGAGCTTCCACGGAATGGTCTCGGGCATCATCGTGCGCGGCTCGGGTTCCTCCTCGCGCATGACAAACCACATCTCGGGCGGAAGATCGCGGCGCCCCGTGCGGCCCATTCGCTGCAAAAAGGAGCTGACGGTAAACGGCGCGTCGATCTGAAACGCACGCTCCAGACGGCCGATATCGATACCGAGTTCCAGCGTGGAGGTGGTGACGGTTGTCTGTGCCTGCTCCTCATCGCGCATGAGTTCCTCGGCCGTTTCGCGCAGCGATGCCGAAAGATTGCCATGGTGGATGAGAAAACGGTCGGGCTCGTGCCGGCTCTCGCAGTAGCTGCGCAGCATGGAGCACACGGCCTCTGCCTCCTCGCGCGAGTTGGCAAAGACCAGGCACTTGCGCCCGCGGGTGTGTTCAAAGATATAGCCCATGCCGGGATCGGCGTTTTCGGGCGCGGTGTCGGTGGGGTTGAGGAGCGCCTGCTCATCGGCCCGGGGGATATCGACTTCGCCCTCGGGGGCCGAAGAAGTGCGACGGTCTTTGGGAGCGGCCTTGCCCCGTGCCCGCTCACGACGTTGACGGCGTTCCTCCTGTGTAAGCTGTCCGCTGTGGCGCACGTCTTGGGCGCCAGCCGGCAGCGCCGCGGGCGCCGCCGGCTCAATACGCTCGCAAGCAAGCATCTCGGCTTCTTGTGGACCCGTGCTCTCGAATCCCCGCTGCTGTGCCTGGGGACCCGAGTTGTAGAAGTGCTCCATGGAGATGCGCCACACGCGGCGCGGTTCCTCAAAGCGGGGGATGATGCAATCGCGTCCTGTTCCCTGTGAGAGAAAGGCGCCCGTGCGCTCGGGGTCGCCGATGGTGGCAGAAAGGCCGATGCGGCGGGGCTGCACGCCCGCCATGCGCGAGAGGCGCTCGATAAGGCAGAGCGTCTGACCGCCGCGGTCGCCGCGCATGAGCGAATGAACCTCGTCGATAACCACATAGCGCAGGTCGCAGAACATACGAGGGATTGCCATGTGCTTATGGATCAGGAGCGCCTCGAGCGACTCGGGCGTAATCTGCAAGATACCGCTCGGTTTTTTGATGAGCTTAGCCTTGTGCGACTGCGAAACATCGCCATGCCAGTGCCAGACGGGGATATCGGCCTCTTCGCACAGGTCGTTGAGGCGGACGAACTGATCATTGATGAGTGCCTTGAGGGGGCCGATGTAGAGGGCGCCAACGCTCGCGGGCGGGTTCTCCCAAAACTCGGTCAGGATGGGAAAGAAGGCTGCCTCGGTTTTGCCGGAAGCCGTGGATGCCGTCAGGAGCACATTGTCCTGAGTGTTAAAGATGGCATCAGCTGCTGCAACCTGGATGGAGCGTAGACTCTCCCAATCGTGGGAGTAGATGAAGTCTTGGATAAACGGGGCGTAGCGGTCAAAGGCGTTCACGGGGCCTCCTTTCAAAAACGAATCTCTCAACGCGGTGGGCAGTGGCTTGCTGCATTACTGCCTCGACGTTTGCCCAGATAAAGCCTGCCAAAATAAACCTGTCCCTTTTTGGCAGGTTAGATGGTGAATTCGGCGAAATTGCGGTCGCCGCTTGCGGTGCCGGTGTCGCCTGTTGCTGTTGCCGGCGCCAGCGCGTCGCCGCCGACGCTTTGCAGTAGCTCGGCCACGTTGGCGTCGGGGTTTTGGCATAGGATGTCGAGCAGCTCGATAAAGTCACGAATGACCTCACGCGGCGTCAGATGCGTGTCGGCTCCCACGCGGCCAAACTCAATCTTGAGGAAGTCCACCAAGTCGTTCTCGGTAAGCGTGGGCGTCCAGCCAAAGTAGCCGGCATGGATCTGCATGAGTTTTTCGATGAGCACCAGCAGCTCCTCGTAGGTGAGTGGCTGCAGACGGATGATGGGCGCGAGCATGTCCTTAAGGTCCTCGCGCGCAAAGCGGCCCTGAGCGAGTCGGCTGCGCAGGGCCTCGTAGGAGAACACGCCGCGGCGGCGGTCTTCGATGGAGGTTGGCGTGCCGCCCATGATCATGCCCAGGTACTGCGCTTTGCCTTGGAGCGTGTCGTTGTACATGGTCAAGATCTTCTCGTAGTTGTATTGGCGCGTGATCGCGTTGGGAATCTTGTACAGATTCACGAGCTCGTCGATGAGCACCAGCATGCCCTTGTAGCCGCTGCAGACCAAAAAGCGCGCAATGAGCTTAACGTAGTCGTACCAGTCGTCATCACTGATGATGGCCGAGGAGCCCAGCTCGGCGCGTGCCTCACTCTTGGTGCGGTACTCGCCGCGAATCCATTTGGTCACGCGGCTCATGGCTTCTTCGTCGCCCTCGGATACTGCCGCGCGGTAGCGGCGGAGCATGCGGGCGAAGTCGAAGCCGTGGACCATTTCCTCGAGCGGGGCCAGTTGGGCATTGACGGCAGACTCATCGGCATCGGCACACGAGGCGACCCAGCGATCCAGGATAAGGTTGAGCGCACCGCCCTCGGGGCGCGTTTTAGTCGATATGTTGCGGATGAGCTCACGGTAGGTGGCAAGGCCCTGTCCCTGGCCGCCCTGCAGGCGGCGCTCAGGGGATAGGTCGGCATCGGCCACGACGAATCCCTCGCCCATGGCGTGCGTGCGGATGGTCTGGAGCAAAAAGCTCTTGCCGGCGCCGTAACGACCGACCAGAAAGCGGAAGCTTGCGCCGCCGCCGGCGATGAGACTCAGGTCGGTGAGCAGGGCGCGGATCTCGACCTCGCGTCCTACGGTGATATAGGGAAGGCCGATGCGCGGGACCACGCCGCCCTTGAGCGAGTTGAGAATGACGGCAGCGACGCGCTTGGGCACGCGGGGTGCTGCGGATGCGGTATCACTCATGGTCTAGGTATCCTCTCACGTCTGCTTCGTAGTCCTCGATAATCTGCGGCCCTGCCGCGCTAAATTCAATTACGGTGTCGCCCACCAGGTCAAAGAGCGCCTCGTTGATGGTATCGACGAGCATGTCCTCGCTCTGTCCCGAGTGCGCCACTGCCGATGTCGCTTGCGCTGCGTTTTGCTCGAGCAGTGCGCGAAGGAAGGCATCTGCGGCGGGCGCGAGTTCGTTTGTGGCGTCAGCGGGCGCAGCAGCTGCGAACGCGGGCGTCGGCGCGAGAAGCGGTGCCACGACACCAAACTGTTCGGTGGATATGGTCGGCTCGTCGGTCAAGTCCTGCCGAATGGGTGCCACGACCGGTTCGACAATCGCGTCGGTTACGGGCTCGGCTTCCGGTTGCCCTGAGTCCGCTGCCTCGGCTTCTGCGGATGCGTCGTCCTCGCGTTCCTCATCGATCAAAAGCGCTTCGCGCGTTTGCGCGGCGGCGCTCCGAATGTGCCCCAGCTGGCTCAAATCGATATCGATCTTGATGGGCTGGTGTGCGGCGTCCCACGAAAGCCATGCCATGATCTCGTCATCGATGATCTTGGCCAGATATTTGGGGACCTTCTCCTCCTTCAGGGGGTGGGTGGGGTCTAGGGCCAGGCGTAGGCGTTGGTCGCAGGCGCGCATCATCTCACCAAGCTTGCTGCTTTTTTGCCTGCTGCCGTGAATTCGCATGCATTCCCAAAAGCCGTTTTGGCAGCGGTAGATGTGAATGGGGTCCAGGCGATATTCGCAGTCCTCGTGGCGCTCGGGCGAAAAGAATACGGCCGAGGCAAACATGGTGTAGGGCATGGCCGTCTCCTCCCCAAATAAGCTCGCCACGATGTCGGTCTTTCGGTGCGTGTCATAGTAGCGCGCCATACGGACATACACGGCGCACGCCACGTGGCGCAGATCGCGGTGGTGGCTGCGGTCGAGCCGCGAGTTACTTAGGTTGTACGTGGAGAGGGCGTTGATGGCGGCCATGAGTCGCTCCTCGCGCACCTCATCGGGCGGAAGGGGGAGCGTGGGCTCGGAGGTTTTGCGACGCTTAGGGGTCTGGCCGGACGGTGCCGGTGCTGGTACAGGGTCTCGCGCTGCGCGGCGTAGCTCGATAAGGGCGTTATCGAACATGACGGTTTTAGAGTCGCGAAGTAGCTTGGGGTCGAGTCCGTGGAAAACGGCGTAATCCTGCAGCCACACGCGCGCAAACCGGTCGATGCCGGGCTCGAAGGCGCGATAGACATCCCAAAAGGCCTTGATCTTGTTAAAACCTTCGAGCGGATCATCTATGCCAATGCCGCAAATCAGCTCATAGAGATACAGAAAGGCAAAGGATGTAGACGTTTCCTCGACGGTTCCGCGGCGCACTTGGGCACGCCAGGTAAAGTAGCCGCGCAACTGCCGGTCGCTCATGGCATTGTAGGTGGGAAAGTACGACTTAAAGGTGCCGTTGTAGGGACAGTCGTCCTCAAAGTCGGCCATCAGCAAGCCTTGGCGGTAGAAAAGCTCGGCCTCCGATAGCCAGCGGCCCGCGCCGCCCTTGGGGTCATCCTGCCAGCGCGATATCTCGCGCATCTTGCGGTATTGGTCGGGGAGGAAATTCTGCATCTGTCGGCCGGTTTTGAGAATCGGCTCGTCTGCGTAGATTTCGTTTGAGAAGCGGGCGGACTGATGGGTCCGGGCCTCGGCCATAATGCGCTCGATGAGCATCTTGATGTCCTGGTCGGCCACCGCTTCTCCTCTCCTAACGCAGCTTCGGTGACCTCATATCATAGCACAGCATCAAACAGGTGTTCGAGATACTGCTGCGTAGATAGATTTAGAACAGGAGGGCGTAGATGACGGCGATGACGACGGAGGGGAGCATATTGGCCGTGCGGAAGGTCTGAGGACGGATGAGGTTGACGCCGACGCAGAAGATGAGCATGGAGCCTACGAGCGAAAGGCTGTCGAGGGCTGCCGTAGTCATGATGGGGGAGAGTGCGCCGGCAAACAGCGTGATCGTCCCCTGGAACACGGCGACGGGCAGGGCGGAGAAAATGCAGCCGCGGCCAAGCGACGCCGTCATGGTGCAGACGATGATGCAGTCCAATGCGCCTTTCAGGGCAAGCGTTGACCAGTCACCGAGCAGACCGTCCTGGATCGATCCCACAATGGCCATGGCGCCGATACACACGGTGAGTGAAGTCGAGACAAAAGCGTTGGTGAACTCGTTATCGCCCTCGCTGCCGGTTTTGCGCTTGAGCCATTCGCCAAGGTTCTCGATGGCGGCCTCCAAGTTGATGGCCTCGCCGATGAGCGAGCCGAGGGCGAACGAGACGATGAGCATGGTGGTGCCGGTGGTCGCCAGCGCCTTCCCATCGATAAGGAGCATCTTTTGCATGGTGCCGCCAAGGCCGATAAACAGGACGCACAGCCCCGATGCTTTCATGAGCGTGTCTTGGATGCGCGGTGTAATGAAGCGGCCGCCCGCTAATCCCAAAAGACCGCCCGCAATCAAAAGCACAACGTTGATGATTGTTCCCAAGCCCGGCATGAGCCCTCCTGTATTGATGCCAACGTGGCAATCGTAGCAGAACGAAATGCGAGGTACATCGCGACTCATCTAATACGTTATATAAGTGGTATTAGGAATGATGCGCGGCATTTAAGCCTCAGGTGGTTGTCGGGACATAGGGATAGTATTCAAAGCGCAGTGTCATAAGCCGCTGTGGGGATTCAATAGCCGCGGCGATGATATTGGCATCGCGGGCACGATCAAACCCTTCGAGTTCGATCTGATACGAGACGTCTTGCATAATGTCCAGACGTCGCCAGGCCAGGAGTGTGTCGCCATCGAATTCCAAGGTCTTGCCTCCGTCTGGAGCAACGGCGTATAGACGCAGCTTGGCGGTGGTTGCAGGGTCGACAACTGTGACCTTTTTAATTTCGTTTCGAGTATTCTTGGCGCCCAACAAGGTGAGCAGTGTTGGGGCCACGACCTCGCCCGATGGCAAAAAGACGACTTCGATGGATTCAGGAAATGCGATGATAGCCGACTTGCGGACGGGCTGATTGGCGGCGGCAACTTCGATGTTCGCAGCGTCGATGACCTCTGTGTGGTCGAGCGCGGCAAGCACGCAGCAGTTACCTTCATCGATCTCTTGAGGATCAGCAAGCCCCAGACTGTCCGCGAGCTCGGGATCGTTTGGATCGGCAGCGGGCTCATTCGGCGCTTCGAGAGAAGCTGGGACGCTGTTTGTCGGCGACGGCGTGTCGCCCGCACCTGCTTCTTTGTCCGCGCTCTCTTCTTGTATGGTTGCGTTGATGGGTTCGTCGTTTGGGGGAAGCGTCTTGGCGTCAAACGCGGAGGGGAGAATTCCGATGGCTCCGGATCCGTTCCACTCCATTTCGAGAAGCGCCGGGTCGGCAAGAATGCGTTGCCTGCTTTGCGCGTGGGCATCGATTTCAATAGGGCCTGCCTCTATCCCTCGTGTAAGGCTGAGTGATCCGGCTGGCTTCTCGAAATGAGCGTCTGTGTCTTTGGTGCTGACGGCGTAGAACAGCAGGGACGCTTCTCCCGCCGCGATAACATCGGTACCGGCTTTGGTCAGCCGCAACGATGCCGTGAATGAGAGGGTGGGCTGCGCATCGTCTGCATTCGCGGCGGCGCAGCCCAGACATATACCGCCTCCTTTCTCGAAAAACGCACCGTCGAAGGCGACCTTCGCTCCGTTCGCCGAGTCATCGACCGAAGCGATGTCGATGCGCAGCTCTAAATTGCATGGATCGCCATCTGCATCGAGCACAACCGAGCGCCACGTGCAGACGGCGCACCCCGCCTGGGAGCCGTTTGCCTTGTTCGAACGCTTGATATCCACGACTATCGAGCCGTCCGTATTACGACGAAGGCATCCCGAGGTTGAGATCACGGCCTGTGCGATCGAAAAACGCTCGCACGCAATGGCGCTCGACGGATTTGGTGCGGAACTTAGGGCTACTGGTAAGGAGTCTGCCATGACGGGAGTCGCCCAAGCGGCGACAGGCGTTCCGGTTGCGAGCGCGCCGCAGAGTGCGACGACGGGCAAAAGGTTCTTCGATGCCATGGGGTCTCCTTAGCTAATTTAGTGCGGCCTGTCCGTGTTTTGTTTCTGGCTGCGTTTGATGTGCAGACCGAGGCCGGCGGTTCCCGCGCCTGCTGCTGTGGCGCCTGCTGCCAAGAGCCATCGTTTGTCGCCTGTCTGCGCCAACGGTTCCTCGCGGTCGCCGCGGTCGAGCTCCGAGAGGTCGACCGTCACTTGCGTGGCGGCCTGCGCCTGTTCTTGCTGGGCAAAGGCCATGGCTGGCCCAAACGCTAGGATGCTGACGGCGGCGGCCAGGGCGACGGCCTTATGCCGTGTGCGCACCGGGCTCGACCGTCCAGGTGATCGTCGCAACCTGATCGCCTTCGCCGGTTACGCGGAAGATGTCGCGCGTGACGCGGGCGACGTTTCCGCTTGTCTTGAGCTTGATTTTGTCCGTGCCGCCGGCAATGCCCTGGTAGCCCATGTCGAAGGCTGCATTCTTGGAAAGATCGAGGCCCGTCCCTTGCGCGGCGGCGCTGGCGTTCTGGAGCGCGCCGTCGGGGCCGACCTTAAAGTCGATGGAGTTCTGCGCGGTTCCGGCCTTGGCGTCGGCGGCAATGGTCCAGGTGTTCATGGCGTCGATCTTCATGTTGGTGACATGGATGCCGTAGGCCGAATGATTGTCGATGGTGGTCGCGTCTTCTGAGGGGCCCTGAAGCGTGCCGTCGGCCTTGGCGACGAAGGGAATAACCGTCGGAACTTTGAACTCAACGTTGTCGATCTCGGTCCTGACCATTACCTTCGTGGTTCCAACGCGCCCGGCTGCCATAGCTGGCGTCGGGGCGGCGCCCATTGCGAGCGCGAGCGCGAGCCCTGTGCCCACGACGAGCGCTCTGACTCCGTTCATGTTCCTGGTGATGTCCATGGTCGTTCCTTTCTATTCGCCGCGGGCCGTCCCCGCGATGATTGGACGAATGCTGGTGAATTGCATGCGGTGCCGTGTCGGCCGGAAGGCTAGTTCTCGGTTTGCTCAACCCGTACCTTGACACGTGTCGGATTGCCGTGGCTGTCGAGGGTCTTTGCATCGAGTGCCTGGATCTCGATGTACGCCTCGCCTTCTTTGATGTCGCCGGCGGGGCACGTCTCGATTGTCTTGCCGGTCTCGACCACACCGGATTCGTACATGGTCTCGTCGTTTTGGATGACGCGGAATCGCTGGGGAAATTTATTGTCTTGGACGTTTTGCACGTTGACGCGCAGTTTGCCGTCCTCCTGCAGCTGAGCGACCGGCGCGACCGAAATCGTCATCATGTTGTCGCGGACGATGGCGTCGAGCTCATCTTGGATTTCCTGGCGCGTTTTGCCCTCGGCCGTCGTAACCGAAGCGCCCGCCTCGGGTACGGGCTGCGACTGCCAAACGTATAGTCCTACGGCGACAAGGGCACAGACGATGGCCAAGCAGGCAACGATGAGCTTCTTGCGACGACCCAGGCCTGCAAAGTGGGGTGGCTTCTTCGCGCTCATGCGGCATCCTTGGCGGTATAGATGCGCGCAAAGGTGGACGGGTCCGCTCCAAAGAGCATGTGAAGCATCAGGCGGCGCGAGTAGACGAGCTCTTCGAAGTCGGGAGGGAGCTCGATGTCGTGGATATGCGCGATGTGGTGGGCGAGCGCCGAGAACGACTCGGGGTCGCAGATCACATCGGTGGTAACGTGGTAGACCGTCGTATCGGGGAATGCCTCTTCGTCGAAAGGCAGGAGATGGGGATCGTCGTCGACTTCGATGGCGATGCCGTACTGGGGCCAGTAATATGCCATGGGAACCTCCCTGCTTCTGGGCCAAAACTTCTATCGGTTTTGGCTGTCGACGCCGACGGTATCAGCCGATACTTGACCAATTTCTGACCAAATGCTTGACGGATTGGTGTCTCCGCAGGTAAAAGGCGGCAAAAAATACTCCAACTTTTTTCAAGCGACAATCGCGCGGTCGGCGACGGCGGGGCCATATGTGTCAAAAGCATCGTCTGTCGAGGAAATCAAGCCGCTCGCCGAATTGCACGAACGTAAAAATCGCCAATTATGGAGACGGTCTCGAACGCGTCGACGAAACGATGCGGTAACATCTCCCTGCAAACACTGTAGTTAGCTAAAGGGGGAGTTCGCGTGTCTGCAACCATCAAACCCTTCACCGACGAGTTCGAAGAGTATGGTCGCGATGAGTCTCGCGCATCGGGCGAGGCCTCGAGCATCTCGTTTCCGACAACGGAAGACGAGGTCCGTGCCATTTTGGAAAAGCTCCATGCCGAGCGTGTCCCGGTAACGGTTCAGGGCGCCCGAACCGGCCTTGCCGCCGGCGCCGTGCCCCACGGCGGGCATATCCTCAATACTTCCCGTATGAATCGCTATTTGGGCCTTCGCCGCGATGAGCAAGGCCAATTTCTGCTGCGCGTGGAGCCGGGCGTTGTGCTCTCGGAGCTGCGCAAGCAGCTGAGCAAGAAGGTGCTGCCGACTGCTGGTTGGGACCAGACATCGCTTGAGGCCTACGAGGAGTTCCAAGAGGCCCCCGAGCGGTTCTTTCCCACCGATCCCACCGAGACGTCTGCCTGTCTGGGCGGCATGGCGGCATGTAACGCCTCTGGTGCCCGCAGCTACGCCTACGGTCCCATGCGCCCACATATCACGGGACTCCACGTCGCACTGGCTGATGGCGATTTGCTTGAGCTTCAGCGCGGCGAGGCTTTTGCCCAGGGCCGCCACCTGTCGCTCGTGACGGCAGAGGGCCGCGCGCTCGAGCTCGACCTTCCCGACTACACCATGCCCAAGACCAAAAATGCTTCGGGCTATTTCGTTGCTGACGATATGGATGCCATCGATCTGTTTATCGGTGCGTGTGGCACAATCGGTGTCATCACCGAGCTCGAGATTGCCCTGCAGGCGGCGCCTGCGGTCGTTTGGGGCGTGAGCTGTTTCTTTGACAGCGAAGACAAGGCCGTGTCCTTCACCGATTCTGTGCGTCCCGTCCTGTCCCACGCGGCTGCCATCGAATATTTCGATGCGGGCGCCCTGGATATTCTACGTCGCCAGCGCGAGCAGTCGACGGCGTTTGCCTCGCTGCCTGCGCTCGACAAAGACGCCAAGGTCTGTGTCTACGTGGAGCTCGACTGCGACGACGAAGCCCAGGCGACTGAGGAGCTGTATCACTTGGGGTGGGTACTGGAGCTTGCGGGCGGCAGTGACGATGCGACATGGGTCGCGCGCACCGAGGTCGATCGCGAGTGTCAGCGATTCTTCCGCCATGCGGTGCCCGAGAGCGTCAACATGCTCATCGACGAGCGCCGCCGCATGGATCCCACCATCACCAAACTGGGTTCGGACATGTCGGTGCCCAACGCGCACTTGGCCGATGTTATCGCCCTCTATCGCCGCACGCTGGCGGAAAGTGGGCTTGAATCTGCCGCCTGGGGGCATATCGGTAACAACCATCTGCATGTGAACATTCTGCCGCGCGATGCACAGGATTATCGCCGCGGCGCAGAACTCTTTGCCCAGTGGGCTTCCGAGGTCACGGCCATGGGCGGTGCCGTCTCCGCAGAACACGGCGTCGGCAAGATCAAGGCGGGCTTCTTGGAGACGATGTACGGTCACGAGGCCATGGTCGAGTCGGCGCGGCTCAAGCTCCAGCTCGATCCTGCCGGGCAGCTGGGTCGCGGTAACCTGTTTTCGGAGAAGCTCTTGGATGAGCTCGTCCAGAAAGGGGGCGCGTGAAGATGAGCGATTTCCATATGGTGGTGTGCGTCAAGGCCGTGCCGGGCAGCACCGAGGTCAAGATGGACCCCAAGACCAATACCATCGTGCGCGATGGCAAGCAGGCGGTCATTAATCCCTTTGATGCGAGCGCTTTGGAATGCGCGCTGGCGCTGAAGGACGACTTTATCGGCTTTGGCATGGATGTGCGCGTGACGGTGGTGTCGATGGGCATCCCCGCGACCGAGTCGCTGCTGCGCGACTGCATCGCTCGAGGCGCCGACGATGCGCTGCTGCTGACCGATCGCGCCTTTGCAGGTGCCGATACCCTGGCAACCACCTATGCCCTCAAGTACGGCATCGAGGCGCTCGACGAGGACTTCGACCTGCTCATCTGCGGCAAGATGGCGGTGGATGGCGATACGGCCCAGATTGGTCCCGAGCTTGCCGGTGCCTTTGATATTCCCTGCGTGACCGACGTGAGCTGCGTGCAGAGCGCGGGCTTTACGACCTGTGGCTCGCTGGCGCTCGTTCACGGATGCGATGCCGGCGAGGAGACGGTCTATCTTGAGATGCCGTGCGCGATGACGACTGCCAAGGAGATTGGCCAGTTGCGTATGCCGAGTATTGCCGGTATTCGCGCGGCGGAGGAGGCGGACGTGCGCGTGGTCAGTGCCGCCGACGTGAACGCCGACCCCGCGCGTTGCGGTCTTGCCGGGTCGCCGACACAGGTCGTGCGCTCGTTTGTGCCCGACCGTGACCAAACGTGCGAGGCCGTTGAGGGGACGGCGTCCGAGCAGGCGGCAAAGCTTGCCAAGATTATCGAGGGGATGGCATAGATGAGCGGACTGATTATCGATAGCGAAGCCTGTATCGGCTGCGGTCGCTGCGTTCGCGCCTGTGCCTCGGGCGGCATCGTAGTGGAAGGCGAGCGACCCAGCCGATGCGCCCGCGTAACCGACGGCTGCATCCTATGCGGTGGGTGCGTCGACGCCTGCCCTGTCAACGCTATCTCGATCGAGCGTGACGAGGCCGCTGGTGCGGTGGACCTTGATGCATATCGAGACATTTGGGTATTCGCGCAGACCGACGAGCACGATACGGTGACTCCCGTTGCCTATGAGCTTATGGGCAAGGGCCGCGAGCTTGCCGATGCTCGCGACTGCCGTCTGGTGGCACTGATCGGTATGGGTCCCGAGGGTTCTCTCGGCGACCTGGAGCATCTGGTTTGCGCGGGCGCCGACGAAGTCCTGGCCTGTCGCGACGAGCGCCTGCGCCAAAACGATGCGGAGGTCTACGCCCGCTTGATCTGCGATTTGGTAGCCGAACGCAAACCCGAGGCCATCCTATACGGTGCGACCGCTTTTGGCCGCGAACTGGCACCCGGCGTTGCCGTGCGCTTGCAGACGGGCCTTACGGCTGACTGCACCGTACTTTCGATGGATACGGAGACGGGGCTGCTGCAACAGACGCGTCCGGCGTTTGGCGGCAACCTGATGGCCACCATCGTCTGCCCCAATCATCGTCCCCAGATGGCAACGGTTCGTCCCGGCATCTTTAAGGCGCCCGACTTTGACTACGACCGCTCCGGCACGATCACCCAGATATCGCTTGCGGATGATGCTAAGGCTCGTGTCGAGATCTCGATTCCCGCCGAGGAGTGGAGGCAGCAGGCCTCGATCGCCGATGCCGAGCGCTTGGTCGTGGTGGGCCGCGGCATTGGCTCCAAGAAGAATCTGCCCCTGATGCGAAGGCTCGCCGAGGCTCTGGGAGCCGAGCTTGGTTGCACGCGACCTGTCGTGGAGGCCGGCTGGTTGGAGTGTCGCCATCAGATTGGCCAGACCGGCGTATCGGTTTCGCCCAAGCTTCTCGTGAGTATCGGTGTTTCGGGCGCCATCCAGCATCTTGCCGGCATCGGTGGGGCAGAGTGCATTATCGCCATCAACGAGGACCCGGATGCCCCCATCTTTGGTGCTGCCCAGTACAAGGTTGTCGGCGATGCCGTCGAGGTCGTCGAGGAACTGCTGGCCCAGCTTGAGCGCTAGGCGCGCGCCAGCCAGTCGCGCATCTCGTCCTTAAGGCGGCTCCAAGTCGCCTGCGTGGCGGGGTCGGTAAAGGGCCGCGTAATGCCAAAGGGCGCGTCGAGCAGGCGGTAGATATCGCCCTGCTCGCGCGCCAGCGTGCGGCTTGCTGGATAGACGAGCTCAAACATAAAGCAGATGAGTCCCACCAGGTAGTCTGCGGGCTCGTTGCGTTCATCGCGTGCGACGCAGCGGTGCTCGTCAAAGGCGGCAAGTGTCGGCGACGAGAAACGGCTGCCGAGAAACGTCTTCTCGTCCACCTTGAGGATGGTGTCGACGGTGCTGTCGGCGATGGTGCGCATAATGTCGATCTTGTCACCATCGCGCACGATATCGCAGAAGCACCGTGTACGCTCGTCGAGCTGCGCGGGTAGACGGAAATCGCTGTGATAGGCAATGCTCGCTCGGATGAGCTCATCTTCTGCCGGGTCATCGATAAAGTCGCGGATGCTCGTTACGGCGGGTGCATCGGCGGGATTCTCGCCAAAGAGGACCTCGATCCCCAGCGCCGCATGGCTCATGCTCTCGGCGTCCTTAAAGGTGTCCCAGCGTCGCAGCTGCTCAAAGCGGCCCATATCGTGTAGCAGGCCGCAAAGCCATGCCAGGTCAATATCTTCTGACGACCAGCCCTGCTCGCGCGCTACGGCATCGCATGCCTCGGCCACGTGGTACGTATGCTCGATTTTGAGCGCGATGCGTGGGTTGGTGGCGTCGTAGGCATCGGTGTAGCTTTTGAAGGCCGCGCGCGCCCGGTCTCGATCGATAGCTGTCATAATGACTTCCTAAAAAGTTGTGTCTTTCGATCCGGTGGCAATTGTAGGTGAACTCGGTTGCTGTCGGATGATGATTCTGCCGTGTCGCTACATGCGGTTCGGAGACCTTGTCAGGATGAGAAGCGTATGGTGCTCAAAATCGTTAGAACCGTCTGGCCAGTGATGCTTACCTATGTTGCAATAGGCGCGCCGTGCGGAATGATCATGGGGCAGACGGGAATGGAGCCCTGGATGGTCTTTGCCCTGAGCAGCACGTTTGTGACGGGCAGCGGCCAGTTTATGATCTGCAATCTTTGGCTGGCGGGCGTACCGGCACCTTCGATTATCGCGAGCGTCGCCGCCATCTCCTCGCGTTTTGCACTATATTCGGCATCGCTTGCCCCGCATCTGAAGAGTGCCTCGAAGTGTCAGACGCTGGCGGTCACCGCGACGCTTACCGAAGAAGCGTACGGCATCTCGCTAGCCAATTTGGTCGAGAAGGACGACTGGGGCCCGCGTGAGTCCTTCGTGCTCAACGTGATCCTTATCGCAACATGGGGCGTTTCGTGTACGACGGGCGGCATCGTCGGCACCGTTGTCGATGTTCCCACCGCCATTGCAACCTTTGTCTGCACCTCGCTCTTTATCTGCCTGCTCTTTTCGCAGCGGCTGTCGCGCGGCAACGTTGTCGCGGCGGTTTCGGGCGCGGTGTCCGTCGCCGTATGCAAGTTCTTGGGCCTCACGAATATTGCCGTGCCGGCAAGCGTCGTGGTCGGCATTGCCATTGCGCTGGCGTGCGATGCTGTATTTGACGGAAGAGGTGCCCGCGATGCCCGTTAACGAGTTCTTGGTTCTGTGGCTGTCGTCGTGGGCTGCTATCGCGTTCTTTCGCATCGCGCCGGCGTTCGCCTTGCGCGGGCGGACCCTGTCGCCCCGCATTACCGAGGCCCTGGGCTATATCCCGCCCGCTGCCTTTGCCGCGCTGGTCGCCAACGACTTGGTGAGCCCCGGCGCGTTCGACGCGGGACCCTGGCCTGCCTTGGTTCCCTGGATTGCGGCCGCCGGCGTCGTGGTCGTGGCGGTCAAGACAAAATCGATGCTGTGGTGCTGCGTCTCGGGCATCGTACTCTATATCGTCTTGAGCCTTATATAGGGGTGGCGTCGCGGGCGCCGAATCTCGTTCCATCCCAACTTGTCGAATTTTTCACCGAGCTGGTCTATTTCTTCTGGTACCATGGTCAAACTTTACTGTAGCAAAGCGTGACGTGGGCTTTTGTACCCCGTCAGCGGAAATGGGGGTTTCATGGCACAGGAAGCAACCGCCAACGAGCAAAAGAAATTCAAGGTCCCGCGCATTCCGGGCGACATCATGATCTATCCGATGATCGTCGGTCTTTTGCTCAACACCTTCTGCCCGCAGGTTTTTGAGATCGGCGGCTTCTTTACGGCTGCCTGCCGCGGTGGCTCCAATACCATCGTCGCCGCGATCCTGCTGTTTGTGGGCGCCGGCATCAGCTTTAAGTCCACGCCGGGCGCCATCAAAACCGGCATCGTCGTGCTGATTCCCAAGCTGGTCGTCGCAGCGGCTCTCGGCTTGGGTGTGGCATATTTCTTTAACGACAACTTCCTGGGCCTGAGCTCTGTGTCTATCATCGGCGGCATCACGTTTTGCAACATGGCGCTCTATACGGGCATCATGGGCGAGTTCGGCGATGAGTCCGAGCAGGGCGCCGTCGGTATCCTGTTCTTTACGGCCGGCCCCGCCGTCACGATGATCATCCTCGGTGTCTCGGGTCTCGCCAACATCCCCGTCGGCACTATCATCGGATCCATCCTGCCGCTTGTTATCGGCATGGTCCTGGGCAACTTGTTCCCGTTTATCAAGAACCTGCTGGTCCCCGGCGCCAATCCCGCGATCGCTGTCATCGGTTTTCAGCTCGGTGCGTCCATGAGCCTTTCGAGCTTCATCACCGGCGGCATTTCGGGCATCCTGCTGGGCCTCATCACGCTCTTTATCGTCGGTCCCATTACCTTTGCCTTCGAGCGCCTGTGTGGCGGCAACGGCAAGGCGGCCGTTGCTTGCTCTACCATTGCCGGCACGGCCATGACCACGCCGGTCGCCCTCGCCGAGGTCGCGCCGCGCTATGCCGAGCTTGCGCCCACCGCGTATGCGCAGATCGCCACTGCCGTCATCATCACGGCAATCATGGCCCCGATTCTGACCGGCTGGGTCGATAAGAAGTTCTGCCACGGCAAAGAGGATCTGTCGGTCGAAGGCGTCGAGGCTATTGAGGAGGCCGTCGCGACCGACATCGACGGCGAGTAATCGTCGACGCGAGTCAATCAAGCCGGCGTGTGCAATTCGCGCCGTCAGAGCGCCCGAACGAGAGCTGTCTTACAGCAACGTTCGGGCGCTCTGCTATTATTCCCTTTACCCCTGCGGAGTAAGGGGCGTTTATTGCCCAGACACGAATCGGGCGATTCTGGCCACTTGGATATAGAGGGAATGGCACCTGGTGATTAAGGCACTCAAGATCGAGATATTCCTGCTGTGCATGATTATTCTTATCGGGCTTGCCGTACGAAGCCGTCGCTCCCTGTTCTCGAGCACCCAGCAGCTTTTGTTTAGCATTCTGGGCTACACGTCTGCTGCCTACATTTTCTTCGATATGATCTGGACGCTCTCGGACGGCGTGAGCACTCCTGTAGGCATCACGGCCAACTGGATTTCCAACGCGGTTTCGTTTTCGCTGTTCGCCATCGCGTGCCTCATTTGGTTTTTCTATTCCGAGACGATGCAGGGCTCACGGCTTCTGACCACGCCCTATAGGGTGATACTTTTAACGTTGCCAACCGCTTTGGTGGTCGTGTTGGCATTTACCAGCTACTGGACGCACACTATGTTCTATATCGATACGCAGGGCGTATATCGTCGCGGAGCGCTTTATATGATTCAGCCTATCGTGAGCTACTGCTACGTCATATATACGTCCTTGCATGCCTTTATTCAGGCTCGAAAAGTCGAAAGCTTGCAAAAGAAGGCCATTTATCGCACCCTCGCCTTTTTTGCGGTTCCCGCTCTGGTGGGCGGTACCTTCCAGGTTTTGTTTTCGGTACCGGGCCTTTGCTTCGGTATAACGCTGAGCATCCTGCTGCTCTATATCGTCTATCAGGAGCAACTAATCTCGACTGACCCGTTGACTGGACTCAACAACCGTAACCGTTTTGAGACCTATATGCTGTCGCTGTTCTCGGGTGCGGACCAGGCCGATGATGTGTATCTGCTGATGATGGATGCTGACGGTTTTAAGCAGATTAACGATCACTATGGACATGTTGAGGGCGACCATGCTCTTCAGGTTGTTGCGACGGCGCTCAAGGACGTCTGCTCGCCGGCTGGTGGGTTTATCGCGCGCTATGGCGGCGATGAGTTCGTGGTGCTCCAAAAGGCAGCGGCGGAGCAGGACGTCATAGACCTGTGTTCGGCGATTGACGACGAGCTCGCGCATGCCGAGGTGCCGTATGCATTGCGGATGTCCATCGGTTACGCGCGGGTCGGCGATAGTGTTGATACCTGGCAAGACTTACTTCGCGCCGCCGATGCGGAGCTCTACCGCGTCAAGGCCGAGAAAAAGAAAGCCGGCATCCAGATACGCTAGAAAAAAAGGGGCGCACGCTTGCGTGCGTGTCGGCCCTCAGCTCACCGATGTACTCCATTAAACTAAAGTATGTGAATCCCCTCTGCTAAATAAGGGCAGTTCACTATGCTTTTTTGGGTTTGTTGACGATGATGATGCCGCCGCAGACCAACAGCAGGGCAACGATGACGGTAACGGGGCTCGTGCCAGCGCCCTCACCGAGCAGCAGCGCGCTCAGCAGCACGCCAAAGACGGGGTTCATAAATCCAAAGACAGAGACGCGGCTGACGGGGTTGACGGCAAGCAGGCGCGACCACAGCGAATAGGCGACCGCGGAGATAAGCGCCATGTAGATGATGAGCGCGATGGCGGGGACAATCGCTGTGGGGGAGAGCGCGCCACCCATCAAAAAGCCGATGGCGGTGAGGACCAGGCCGCCGACCAAGAACTGCCACCCGGCAAGCAAGACGCCGTCGTGCTCGCGCGAGAAGATACCGATCAGGCAGGTCGAAAGAGCACCCGCGACAGTGGAGGCTAGGATAAAGCCCTCGCCATCGAGCCTGAAGCCAAAGGTGCCATCTGCGCCCGAAAGGTTGACGAGCGCGACGCCGGCAAAGCCCAGCGCACAGCCAAGCACCTTGGCCGTATTGAGCTTCTCGGTGCGAAATGCCAGGGCGGCAAAGAGGATTGCGAGGAAGTTGGCGCTGGCCTCGATGATGGAGCTCGACATGGCGCTGGCGCGTGAGAGGCCCAGATAGAAAAAGAAGTACTGCCCGATAGTCTGGAAGAGCGACAAGACAAAGATGGGTTTGATGTCGCGCGCTTGCGGTATGAGGGGGCGGCGTTGGGCCGCGCTCATCCCAACGATGACCAGGGCGCCGGCAAGCGTAAAGCGTAAACCTGCAAAGAGCAGCTGCGAAGCGCTATCGTGCGCTGGGATACCAAAGAGTGCGTAGCCGATCTTGATGCAGGGAAAGGCCGATCCCCAGAGTGCACAGCAGACGAGGCAGCCCAGGATGAGTCCGGGCAGGGTGGCGAGATACGGCTTGCGGCTTTCCATGATGTCCTTCCTGTATGCGCGAAGCAAAAAAGAACCCGCCACCGGGGGTGCCGGTGGCGGGTGTTGTTACCCGAGGGGATTGTACCCGATGGGAAAGCTTTAGGCGAAGTAGGCTACGCCGCTCTCAAAGATCGGCATGAACTTATCGCCGGGGACATGCTCGGGCACGTTGCGGTACAGGTTGTCGCCGCGACGCTCGGCATGGCCCATCTTGCCCAGGACGCGGCCGTCGGGGCTCGTGATGCCCTCGATGGCGAGTGCGGAGCCGTTGGGGTTGACGGAAAGATCCATGCTGGGCTTGCCGTCCTCGCCCACGTACTGCGTGGCGACCTGGCCGTTGGCGATCAGCTGGGCGAGCACTTCGTCATTGGCGACAAAGCGGCCCTCGCCGTGGCTGATGGCGACGGTGTAGGGGTCGTCCAGGCTGCACTGCGACAGCCACGGGGACAAGTTGGACGAGATGCGGGTGCGCACCAGACGGCTCTGGTGGCGACCGATGGTGTTGAACGTCAACGTGGGCGCATCGGGCGTGGCGTCGACGATGTCGCCGTAGGGCACCAGGCCGAGCTTGATCAGGGCCTGGAAGCCGTTGCAGATGCCCAGCATCAGGCCATCGCGGGCCTTGAGCAGGTCGCGGACTGCCTCGGTGACCTCGGGAGCGCGGAAGAACGCCGTGATGAACTTGGCGGAGCCGTCGGGCTCGTCGCCGCCCGAGAAGCCGCCGGGGATCATGACGATCTGGCTTGCACGAATGCGGCGGGCAAGCTCGTGGGTGCTCTCGGCGACGGCCTCGGGCGTGAGGTTGTTGATCACGAAGGTGTCGGCCTCGGCACCGGCGGCACGGAAGGCGCGGGCGCTATCGTACTCGCAGTTGTTGCCGGGGAACACGGGGATGATCACGCGCGGGCGGGCGATCTTGGCGCCGCCGTACACGTGGATATTCTTGGCGCGGAAGTCGATGGTCTCGACCTCGGGGGTCTCGTCGGCGCTGCGGTAGGCGAAGACGCCCTCGATGCCGCTCTCCCAGGCCTCCTGGAGCTCGGCGAGCTCGATGACTTCGGAGCCGGTGTCGATGACATAGCCCTCGACGGTGGTGCCCAGGGGCTCGACGACAACGCCGTCGGCGACCTCGGGCAGCTCGGCATCCTCGGCGAGCTCGACGACAAAGCTGCCGTAGAGCGGGGTGAAGAGGCTCTCCACGTCTACATCCTCGGCAAGCTCGATACCGATCTGGTTACCGACGCACATCTTAAAGAGGCTCTCGGCGCCGCAGCCGTAGCCGGGCGTGGAGATGGCCAGGGCGTTGCCGGTAGCAGTGAGCGCCTCGACAGCGTCAAACGCGGCGAGCAGCTGCTGGGCGTCGGGACGGTAGTCCTCGCCATAGGTGGCGGGGGCGATGCGGACGACGCGGTGCGTGAGGCCCTTGAACTCGGGTGAGACGGCGCGGGCGGCCTTGCCCACGGCGACGGCGAAGCTGATCAGGGTCGGCGGGACGTTGAGCTCGCCGGTCTCGTCCTCAAACGAACCGCTCATGGAGTCCTTGCCGCCGATGGCGCCGGCACCCAGGTCGACTTGGGCCATGAGGGCGCCCAGGACGGCTGCCGTGGGCTTGCCCCAGCGCTCGGCCTCGGTGCGCAGACGCTCGAAGTACTCCTGGAAGGAGAGATAGGCGCGCTTGTGCTCAAAGCCGGCGGCAACGAGCTTGGCGATGGACTCGACCACGGACAGATAGGCGCCCGCAAACTGGTCGGCTTCCATCAGGTAGGGGTTGAAGCCCCATGCCATAGCACTCGCCGTGGTGGTCTCGCCGTTCACGGGGAACTTGGCGACCATGGCCGAGCTTGGGGTGAGCTGCGTCTTGCCGCCAAAGGGCATGAGCACGGTCGCGGCGCCGATGGTGGAGTCGAAGCGCTCGGAAAGGCCCTTGTTGGAAGCGACGTTGAGGTCGGTGACGAGCGAGGTCATGCGCTCGGCGAGCGTGGTGCCGGCCCAGCTGGGCTGCCACGCGCTACGGGCGCACACGTGGGCGACCTGGTGCTTGGGCGCACCGTTGGAGTTGAGGAACTCGCGGGACAGATCGACGATGGCAACGCCGTTCCAGGCCATGCGCATGCGTGGCTCGGCGGTAACCTCGGCGATGACGGTTGCCTCCAGGTTCTCTTCGGCGGCGTAGCCCATGAACTCCTCGACGTCACCGTCGGCGACGGCGCAAGCCATGCGCTCCTGGGACTCAGAGATAGCGAGCTCGGTGCCGTCCAGGCCGTCGTACTTCTTGGTCACGGTATCAAGGTCGACATACAGGCCGTCGGCAAGCTCGCCCACGGCGACCGAGACACCGCCGGCGCCAAAGTCGTTGCAGCGCTTGATCAGACGGCAGGCATCGCCGCGGCGGAACAGGCGCTGCAGCTTGCGCTCGACCGGGGCGTTGCCCTTCTGGACCTCGGCACCCGAGGTCTCGATGGACTCGGTGTTCTGGGTCTTGGAGGAGCCGGTGGCGCCACCGATGCCATCGCGGCCGGTGCGGCCGCCCAGCAGGATGATCTTGTCGGTGGGGGCGGGGCACTCGCGACGAACGTGGTTTGCCGGGGTAGCGCCCACGACGGCGCCAACCTCCATGCGCTTGGCCACGTAACCGGGGTGATAGAGTTCGTTGACCTGACCGGTGGCAAGGCCGATCTGGTTGCCGTAGCTGGAGTAGCCGGCGGCGGCAGTGGTCACGAGCTTGCGCTGCGGCAGCTTGCCCTCGAGCGTCTCGGACACGGGGACGGTGGGGTCGCCGGCGCCGGTGACGCGCATGGCCTGATACACGTAGCTGCGGCCCGAGAGCGGGTCGCGGATGGCGCCGCCCACGCAGGTGGCGGCACCGCCGAAGGGTTCGATCTCGGTCGGGTGGTTATGGGTCTCGTTCTTAAAGAGGAACAGCCAGTCCTGGTCTTCGCCATCGACATCGACCTTCACCTTGACGGTGCAGGCGTTGATCTCCTCGGACTCGTCGACATCGGTCATGACGCCGGTCTTCTTGAGGTACTTGGCGCCGATGGTGCCCATGTCCATGAGGCAGACGGGCTTGGCGTCGCGACCGAGTTCGTGGCGCATCTCCATGTAGCGGTCGAAGGCCTGCTGCACCACGGCGTCGTCGATCGTCACGTCGTCCAGGACGGTGCCGAAGGTGGTGTGGCGGCAGTGGTCGGACCAGTAGGTGTCGATCACACGGATCTCGGTGATGGTGGGGTCGCGGTCCTCATCGCGGAAGTACTGCTGGCAGAAGGCGATGTCCGCCTCGTCCATGGCAAGGCCGCGCTCGGAAATAAAGGCGGCAAGGCCGGCTTCGTCGAGCTCGCGGAAACCGTCGAGTACCTCGACGGGCTGGGGCTCGGGGGTCTCCATGTACAGCGTCTCGGGCAGGTCGAGCGAGGCGATGCGCGCCTCGACGGGGTTCACCACGTAGTGCTTGATGGCATCGATGGCGGCCTCGTCCAGAGCGCCCGAGATCATATAGACCTTGGCGGAGCGCACGGCGGGGCGCTCGCCCTGGCTGATGAGCTGCACGCACTCGCTGGCGGAGTCGGCGCGCTGGTCAAACTGGCCAGGCAGGAATTCGACGGCAAAGACGGCGCCATCGCTTGCGGGGAGCTCGTCGTAGGTCACATCGACCTGGGGCTCGCTAAAGACGGTCGGCACGCAGGAGCGGAAAAGCTCCTCGTCGATGCCCTCGACGTCGTAGCGGTTGATGATCGTCAGGGCCTCGATGCCCTTGATGCCGAGAATCTCGGTCAGCTCGCCCTTGAGCTGCTGAGCCTCGACGTCGAACCCGGGTTTCTTCTCCACGTAGATACGAGAGACCATTGGTTCCTGCCTTCCTGATCGGTTGGGCGTACGGTACGGTATGCGGCAGCGGTCGGTTTGCGGGGCCTGCCCTGCGGTCGCCTTGAGCCACATGTTTGTAAACCTCACTATGATACGACAGCTCGCGGCGCGTTGAGGACGGCGAGGGTGCTACAGTGGGGCTCAAACAAGAGAAAGGCATCACATGGCATTCGTTTCGCTCGCCATCATCGCACTCGTGGCCTTTGCGAGTCCTTTTATCGCCTCGGCGATTCCTGGAAAACCCGTTCCCGAGACGGTCTTTTTGCTCGTGCTCGGCGCGGTGCTGGGACCCCATATGCTCGGCGTCATCCATGTAGATGCCGAGGTTTCGCTTGTGTCCGAGCTCGGTCTGGCCTTTTTGTTCCTGCTTGCCGGCTTTGAGATCGACCCCAAGAGCATCACGGGCGTCGAGGGGCGCTACGGCTTGGCGACGTGGGTCGTCACGTTTGGTATCGCCTGGCTTGCCGTGCGCTTTACCCCGTGGTTCTCGGTCAGCCATTTCGACGGTATCGCCGTGACGCTTGCCCTCACTTCTACGGCGCTCGGAACGCTCGTGCCCATCATGCGCGAGCGTTCACTTGCCGGAACGCGCGTGGGCGACTCGATTCTCGCGTATGGCACCTGGGGCGAGCTCGGCCCCGTGCTTGCCATGTCGGTGCTGCTGTCTGCCCGTACCGGCATCCAAACGCTCGTGATTCTTGGCCTGTTTGCGGTGGTCTGCGTGTTGCTTGCCGTGGTCCCAAGCCGCTCCAAGCGCGTCGGCAGCCGCTTCTTTGCGTTTGTCGAGGAACGCGCCGATACCACGTCGCAGACCTTCGTGCGCCTGACGGTGCTCATCCTGGTCACACTCGTGGCTTTCTCGGCCGTCTTTGATCTCGACATTGTGTTGGGTTCTTTTGCCGCCGGCTTTGTCTTGCGCTACATCATCCCCGAGGGCAACCATACGCTCGAGACCAAGCTCGACGGCCTGGCCTACGGCTTTTTGATTCCGGTGTTCTTTACCGTATCGGGCGCAAAGATCGACCTGACGGCCGTGGCGTCGCGCCCGGGTCTGCTCGTGGGCTTTATCGTGGCGTTGCTGATTATTCGTGCCGTGCCCATTCTTATTTCTATGAGCATTTGCCCTGCGACGCGCGATGTGTCGGCGTATGGTCGCATTACCGTGGCCCTGTACTGCACCACGGCGCTGCCGATCATCGTTGCCGTGACGAGCGTTGCCGTCAACGCGGGCGCGCTGTCGCAAGACATCGCGTCGGTTATGGTTGCCGCCGGCGCCATCACGGTGTTCTTGATGCCATTGCTCGCGCAGCTCTTCTACCGCGTGGTGGATGCCGCGCCGGTCGCCGCCGTGGCAGAAGTTGCCGAGCATCCATCCGATGCGCTCGACATCCTGCGCGCCCACCACGATTTGGCGAGTCTGCTCGCACGAGAGCACGAGCTGCTGACTTCGCATGGCCATGGTCGCGTATTCGAGGGCCTGCCTACGCTCGATGCGATTGCCGAGCGTCTTTCCGCCGAGGCGGCGAGCGGCCACGTCGATGCCCGCATCGTGGACGCGGCGCACCTACTTGCCGATAAGACCTATGGAGATGAGGTCGACCCGTCCGAGCTGACCCCGCGCGAGCGCCGCCGTCTGGAGCGCGCCAAGCTCGCCGTGCGCGAATACCGCCGCCGCATGCTGGAGCTCTATGCAAGAGAAGAAGCCGAGGACGACGACGGCAAGTAGTCGATACTCTCTCGGGGAAGCCGCGTCCCGCTTTGAAGGCTCGGAACGGGATGTGGTTTCCGAAACGGGGGCCGTTGGGAAACTGTGTCCCGGAATGGGCGCTCAGAGTGGGATGCAGTTTCCGCGAGAGACCCGTTGCGGAAACGGTATCCCAGAATCGGCGTTCAAAACGGGACGCAGTTTCCGCAAGGAGGTCCTGGGGAAAACCGTGCCCCGTTCTGATCCGAAATACTGGGACATAGTTTCCCTTTCATAACAAGAGAAAGCGCGCTGCCTGCGGTTGATGCAGACGGCGCGCCTTTTTGGTTGAGCTATGTTGAGGCTTGAAGCCAAAGCTTGTGGCTCCCTAGGAGTGGGCGGCTCCGTCGACGGGGAGCACGGCGCCCGTGACGTAGGAGGACATGTCGCTCGCCAGGAAAACAAAGGCGTTGGCGACATCCTCGGGCTCGCCCATGCGACCCAGCGGAATGGTGGCGACGATGGGCTTAATAACCTCTTCGGGCAGGTTGGCGACCATATCGGTTTTGGTTACGCCAGGTGCGACAGCATTGACGCGAATACCCATGGGGGCGAGCTCGCGCGAGAGCGACTGGACCATGCCGTTGACGGCAAACTTGGACGTGGGGTAACCGACGCCAGAGGGCTGACCGTACTTGGCGACCATTGAGCTCGTGGTGGTGATGGTGCCGCCGTGGCCAGCCTCGGTCATAATCTTAGCGGCTGCCCGGTGGCCGTTAAAGACGGCGACGACGTTGAGGTCCATAACTTTGGCGAACTCCTCGGCCGTGTAGTCCAAGAGGGGTGAACGCTGGGAAATACCGGCATTGTTGACGACCGTGTCCAAGCCGCCCATGTCGGCTGCAGCCTGGGTAAAGGCCTCAGTCACGGCTTCGAGTGAGGTGAGGTCGCAGGAGCGGCCCCAGACCTTGGCGTCGGGATAGGCGGCTGTCAGCTTCTCAACGGCCGCATCGGCGGTCTCTTGACGCGAGCCAAAGACGGTGACGGCGGCGCCCTCCTCGATAAAACGGCAGGCGATGGCATAGCCGATGCCGCGCGTGCCTCCGGTGATGATTGCTTTCTTACCCTCGAGCAACATGGTGCCTCCATTCTTCGGGGGTGGACATACGCAGCACAGCATAACGGCGCGCAAAATCAACTTCGTTCGCATATCGGTAAACGGCACCCTCGGTTGTCAGCGAATGGCCAAGTTGTTCAAACTTTTGCTTGATGAACGTCAAACAAAGGGGCTCCCATCCAAACGGACGGGAGCCCCTCAGGTGCTATGTTGTGTGCCAAGGACTGGACTAGTTCGCCATAACGCCTTCGGTCCAAGCCTCAACGTCCTCAATGCGCAGGACGTTGGCGACCTCGGCCACGCAGTCGACGCTGGCAAGCTCGGCGGCGGCAGCCTGGACATTCTTCTCGAGCGCGCGGTGCGTCAGGAAGATGACCGAGCAGGCATCGCTGACGCCCGACTTGCCGTCCTCGACCTGGTTGATGAGCGAGATCGAGATGCTGTGCTTGGCAAAGATGTCGACCGTCTCGGACAGGGCGCCCACGCGGTCGGCGACCTTCAGGCGCACATAGTACTTGGTCTGGAGCTCGTCCATGGGCTTAAAGGCGAGATTGTGACCATAGGGCTCAATCTCGGGCAGCGGAGCCACGCCGCGGCTGATCTGCTCGGAGAGCGACAGGATATCGCCCACGACGGCGCTCGCGGTGGGGAAGGAGCCTGCGCCGGCACCGTAGAACATGGTCTCGCCCACGGCGTCGCCTACCACGTAGACAGCGTTCATGGCGCCGTTGACCTTGGCGAGCATGTGATCGGCAGGGATCAGCGTGGGGTGCACGCGAACGTCGACGCCGGCGTCGGTGTTGCGGGCGATGCCGAGCAGCTTAATGGTGTAGCCGAGCTCGCGGGCCTGGGCGATGTCCTCGGCGCCGATGGTACGGATACCCTGCTGGTACACATCATCGGTGGTCACGCGGGTGCCAAAGCCGATGGAGGCGAGGATCGCCGTCTTGCTGGCGGCGTCGAAGCCGTCGACGTCGGCGGACGGGTCGGCCTCGGCATAGCCCTTGGCCTGCGCGTCGGCAAGCACGTCGGCGTAATCGGCGCCCTCGGCGTCCATGCGCGACAGGATATAGTTGGTGGTACCGTTGAGAATGCCGGCGATGGTCAGGATCTTGTTGCCCACCAGGTCGTGCTCGAGCGTGCTCACGATGGGGATGCCGCCGCCGCAGCTGGCCTCGCACTTAATCTGCACGCCGCACGCGCGCGCCTTCTCGGCAAGCGTCTCGACGTGACGGCCCAGCAGGGCCTTGTTGGCAGAGACGACGTGCTTGCCGTGCTCAAAGGCAGTGGTGAAGATTTCGGTTGCGGGATGCTCGCCACCGATCAGCTCGACGACGATGTCGACGGCGGGGTCGGTGACGACGTCGTGCCAGTCGCTCGTAAAGGCCTCACGCTCAATACCGGCTGCCTCGGCCTGCTCCCAAGCAAGCGCGCAGGCGCGGGTCAGCTTAAGGTCGATGCCGTAGGCTGCCAGGTACTCATCGTGGTGGCTCTTGATCAGACGGGCCACGCCGCCGCCGACGGTTCCCAGACCGATCAGACCGACGTTCACGGTGCGCAGGGGTTCGCTCATAGATAGCTCCTTCGTGCATCTTATGGATGGATTAACCGCTTAAAGGTTGAGTGCATTCTAGCGTGAACCGAGGGCGCGTGCTCGCCAGGCAACAGGAGTCGCATAAAACAGCACCCCCGAAACGCTGCGGAAACATTGGAAACACGCTCGCTACAATCGAACTTCCGTAACAAATTGTCAACGTTTGCACCATAAGGTTTGCCCTGTACCGCAAGACGGCCGCACCACGGCCAGCGAAAAGGGGGACACCATGTTTAGCATCAACAACGTTCTTAACCGCAGGAGTTTCTTGGCTGGCGCTGCGGCGCTCGGTAGCACCGCAGCACTCGCTGGTTGCTCGTCGGGTGGCTCGGACGGCGGCTCCGCCGATGACGGCAAGACCTTCAAGATCGGTGTCATCGGCCCTTTGACCGGCGCCGCGGCAACCTATGGTGTCTCGGCCGAGAAGGGTGCCAAGCTCGCCGCCAAGGATTTCTCGACCAAGGACCTCAAGCTCTCGCTTAAGTCCGAGGATGACGTCGCTGACGGCGAGAAGGCCATCAACGCCTTCAATACCCTGTGCGACTGGGGCATGCAGGCTCTCGTCGGCCCCGTCACGACTGGTGCCGCCGTTGCCGTCTCGGGCGAGATTGCCGACGACATGCTTATGGTCACGCCTTCGGCCTCGTCGCTCGACGTCACTAAGGACAAGACCACGGTTTTCCAGGTTTGCTTCACCGATCCCACCATGGGCGCCAGCGCCGCAAAGTTCTTGGCCGAGAAGTACGCGGATGCCAAGATCGCCCTGTTCTACAACTCCGGCGATACGTATAGCTCGGGCGTTGCCGACGCTTTTGCCGAGCAGGCCAAGGCGTCCAAGCTCGACATCGTCGATACCGAGACCTTTAAGGACGACTCTTCCACGAGCTTTACCAACCAGCTCACCAAGGCCAAGGAGTCCGGCGCCACGTTCATCTTTGCGCCGATCTACTACACGCCGGCGTCCGTTTTGCTCAAGAACGCCAAGGACATGGGCTACGACATGACCCTCATGGGTACCGACGGCATGGACGGCCTGCTCTCTGTGGAAGGCTTCGATACCTCTCTTGCCGAGGGCGTACTGCTCGTGACCCCGTTTTCGGCTGACGATGAGAAGAATGCCGACTTCGTCAAGGCCTATAAGGATGCCTACGACGAGACGCCCAACCAGTTTGCCGCCGACGCCTACGATTGCGTCCACGCCATCGCCGAGGCCATCGACAAAGCGGGCATCGACATTACGGCCGACGGCGCCGACATTGCCGGCGACCTTGCCCGTGCCATGCGCAAGATCAAGATCGAGGGCCTGACGGGCGAGCTGACGTGGAATGACAAGGGCCAGGTCGAAAAGCCCGCTACGGCTTATGTGATCCAGGACGGCAAGTACATCGCCGCCTAAGTGCATATACATCGAGACCGGCGGGCCGTTTTATTCAGGGCAAGGACGCCTGTAACAGAACGGAAACATTACTTTCACACAATAAAGTGGTTAAACTGCATAAACCGACAGGAATACGCAGAATTATGGATAAATGGGCAAAACAAAAGAAAAGTTGAAATAATCGCCACTTTTCTCAACTAAAGCGTCTACTATTTTGCGAACGCCGAACACGGCGAAGGATGGCCTGTCGGGTAACCGAAACCCGACGAGATTTGAGAGGAGAGCCGCATGTCGAGCCTCACCGGTAAGTCATTGAACCCTGTTATGAATCGCAGGAGCGTTATCGCGAGCGCAGCAGGTCTGGGGGCGATGTCCATTCTAGCTGGCTGCTCCTCCAACGGCGGCGACAGCGGTTCCGCGTCGGGCGACGCTTCGTTTAAGATCGGCACCATCGGCCCGCTGACCGGCGCCAACGCGTCCTACGGCAAGTCCGTTACACAGGCTGTCGAGCTTGGCTGCAAGGATTTCTCGACTAAGGAGCTGCCGCTTGTCAGCAAGGCCGAGGACGACCAGGCCGATGGCGAGAAGGCCGTCAACGCCTTCAACACCCTGCTCGACTGGGGCATGCAGGCCCTCGTCGGTCCGACCACCACGGGTGCGTCGGTCGCCGTTGCCGCAGAGTGCGGTAACGACCCCGAGACGTTCATGATCACTCCGTCCGCGTCTTCCGAGGACGTTACCAAGGGCAAGGATTGCGTCTTCCAGGTTTGCTTTACCGACCCCAACCAGGGTGTCAACGCTGCCAAGTTCCTGGCGCAGAAGTATGCGGACGAGAAGTTCGTGCTGTTCTATAACTCCGGCGACGCCTATTCTTCGGGCATCGCAGATTCCTTTAAGGCCCAGGCCGCTAAGTCCAAGCTCGAGATTGTCGACGAGGAGACCTTTAAGGACGACTCCGCCACGAGCTTTACCAACCAGCTGACCAAGGCCAAGCAGGCAGGCGCCACCATGATCTTTGCGCCGATCTACTACACGCCGGCGTCCGTCCTGCTCAAGAACGCCAAGGACATGGGCTACGACGTCAAGATGATGGGCTGCGACGGCATGGACGGCATCCTGGGCGTTGAGGGCTTCGACACCTCTCTTGCCGAGGGTCTGCTGCTCATGACCCCGTTCTCCGCCGACGACGAGAAGAACGCCGACTTCGTCAACGCTTACAAAGATAAGTACGGCGATACCCCCGACCAGTTTGCCGCCGACGCCTACGACGGCGTGCATGCGGTGGTCGAGGCTCTCAAGGAGGCCGGCCTGGGTGTCGACGCCGACCCCACCGAGGTTGCCGAGAAGCTTCCCGAGGCTATGCGCAACATTACTGTTGACGGTCTGACTGGCAAGCTCTCCTGGAACGACAAGGGCCAGGTCCAGAAGGACCCGACGGCGTACGTCATTACCGACGGCAAGTACGTACAGGCCTAATAGGCCGCCTTACATAGAGCGGTTTTGATCCCAAGCAGGGGAGGTTTTGGCCTTCCCTGCTTGCTTGGTATCTAGGGACGATGTAACGTCCCTGTTTCATACATCAACTGGAAACCTATTCGAAAGGGGGATGTGGAACATGACGGTCTTTATCCAATACCTGGTCAACGGCCTGTCCATGGGCAGCGTCTACGCCATCATCGCGTTGGGCTACACCATGGTCTACGGTATCGCCAAGATGCTCAACTTCGCTCACGGCGACGTCATCATGGTCGGTGCCTATGTCTCGTTCTGTGCCACGTCGTATCTCGGCCTCCCGGGCTGGGCATCTGTAGTTCTCTCTTGTGTGGTCTGCACGGTTCTCGGTGTTCTCATCGAGGGTCTGGCCTATAAGCCGCTGCGCCAAGCAGGCCCTCTGGCCGTTCTGATCACGGCCATCGGCGTGTCTTACTTCCTGCAGAACGCCGCGCAGCTTCTGTGGGGCGCCACGCCCAAGAACTTCACTTCGCTCGTCACCTTCCAGGTGCCGGAGTTCTTGGCCAAGTTCAACGTAAGCGCCGTCTCGCTCGTCACCATCGTCGCCTGCCTGGTTATCATGGCCGGCCTGATGTTCTTTACAGGTAAGACCAAGATGGGTAAGGCCATGCGTGCCGTGTCCGAGGACAAGGCCGCCGCTCAGCTCATGGGCATCAACGTCAACCGCACCATCTCGATGACGTTTGCCATCGGCTCTGCCCTTGCCGCCATCGCCGGCGTGCTCCTGTGCTCCTACTCGCCGGTGCTGCAGCCCACGACGGGTGCCATGCCTGGCATCAAGGCCTTCGACGCCGCCGTCTTCGGTGGCATCGGCTCCATCCCCGGCGCCTTTGTCGGCGGCATTCTCATCGGCATCATCGAGGCGATGGCGCAGGCTTACATTTCCACGAGCCTTGCCAACTCCATCGTCTTTGGTGTTTTGATCATCGTCCTGCTCGTCAAGCCTGCCGGCCTCTTGGGCAAGTACGTCCCCGAGAAGGTGTAGGTGAGCGTTATGAAGTTTCTTAAAGACAAGCAGACGCGTCACGACTTTGTCACGTACGCCATGTGCATCGTGGCCTTCGCCATCGTGTTCTTTATGCAGTCTAACCACATGATTCCGCGCATGATCGCCGGTCAGCTGGTTCCCATCACGGCCTATATCGTCATGGCCATTTCCCTCAACCTCGTCGTCGGCATCGCGGGCGACTTGTCGCTGGGCCACGCGGGCTTTATGAGCGTCGGTGCCTACACGGGCATCGTCACCGCGGTCGCCCTTGAGAGCGCCGTTCCCTCCGATCCGGTGCGCCTTATCATCAGCATCGTGGTCGGCGCCTTCGCTGCTGCCATCCTGGGCTTCTTGATCGGTATCCCGGTCCTTCGCCTGAGCGGCGATTACCTGGCTATCGTGACGCTGGCCTTTGGCGAGATCATCAAAGAGATCGTCACTTGCCTCATTGTGGGCGTCGATTCCCGCGGCCTGCATGTGATCTTTAACATCACGGGCAACTCTACGATCGACGACCTGCATCTGCTCGAGGACGGCACCGCCATCATCAAGGGCGCGCAGGGCGCCTCGGGTGTGTCGACGTACTCGACCTTCCTCGCCGGTGCCATCCTGGTCATGGTTGCGCTCGTGATTGTACTCAACCTGGTTCGCAGCCGTACCGGTCGTGCCATCATGGCCGTGCGCGACAACAAGATCGCTGCCGAGTCCGTGGGCATCTCCGTCACCCAGTACCGCATGATCGCCTTCGTGGTTTCCGCTGCCCTCGCCGGTGCTGCCGGAGCTCTCTTCGGCGGTAACTTCTCGCAGCTTTCCGCCACCAAGTTCGACTTCAACACGTCCATCCTCATCCTGGTGTTCGTGGTCCTGGGCGGTCTGCGCAATATGCGCGGCTCCGTCATCGCGGCGGCATTGCTCACGGTGCTTCCCGAGCTGCTCCGTCAGTTCTCGGACTACCGCATGCTCATCTACGCCATCGTGCTGATCCTGGTCATGATCTTTACCAACAACCCGCAGCTCAAGGCGTTCTTCGGTCGCGTCAAGGACCGCTTTGCTTCCAAGAAGGAGGTGGCAGCCGATGCCCAGTAAATTTGAGTTCAAGAAGGGCAAGATGGTCCCGTATCCTTCTGGCGCCATCGTTCCCGACCGCGACCTGGGCCAGCGCCCGGCGCTCGAGTGCATCCACTTGGGCATTGAGTTTGGCGGCCTTAAGGCAGTAGACGACTTTAGCCTGACCATCGGCAAGACTGAGATCGCCGGTCTGATCGGTCCCAACGGCGCCGGCAAGACTACGGTCTTCAACCTGCTCACCAAGGTTTACCAGCCCACGCACGGCACCATCCTGCTCGACGGCGAGGACACCTCGGGCAAGTCGGTCTACCAGGTCAACCGCATGGGTATTGCCCGTACATTCCAGAACATTCGCCTGTTCAACACCATGACGGTGGAGGATAACGTTAAGGTCGGCCTGCACAACCAGGAGCGTTACTCCGGCTTTGAGGGCGTGCTGCGCCTGCCGACGTATTGGAAGCACGAGAAGGCCGCGCACGAGCGCGCCATGGAGCTGCTGTCCATCTTTGATATGGAGCATCTGGCAAACGAGCAGGCCGGATCGCTGCCTTACGGCGCTCAGCGTCGTCTGGAGATCGTCCGTGCGCTTGCCACCAACCCCAAGCTGCTGCTGCTCGACGAGCCTGCCGCCGGCATGAACCCGTCCGAGACCGCGGAACTCATGGAGAACATCGTTAAGATTCGCGACACTTTCGGCATTGCCATCATGCTTATCGAGCATGATATGTCGCTCGTTATGAACATCTGCGAGGGCATCTGCGTGCTCAACTTTGGTAAGGTCATCGCCAAGGGCACGGCAGAGGAAATCCAGAACAACGATGCCGTTATCGAGGCGTATCTGGGCAAGCAGGATAAGGGGGAGAACTAAATGGCAGAGCCGATGCTTTCCGTCTACAACATCAACGTCTGGTACGGCGCTATCCACGCCATCAAGGACATCTCCTTTAACGTCAACGAGGGCGAGATCGTGGCTCTGATCGGTGCGAACGGTGCCGGTAAGTCCACGACGCTCAAGACCGTCTCGGGCCTGCTGCGTTCCAAGACCGGTTCTATCAAGTTTATGGGCGAGGACATTACCCATACGCCTGCCGATAAGCTGGTGGGTAAGGGCCTGGCACAGGTCCCCGAGGGCCGTCGCGCCTTTTTGCAGATGACGGTCGAGGAGAACCTGGAGATGGGCGCCTATACACAGCCCAAGTCCACGGTTGCTCCGGGCCTGGAGCGCGTCTACGAGCAGTTCCCGCGCCTTAAGGAGCGCCGTCGACAGATCGCCGGCACCCTTTCAGGTGGCGAGCAACAGATGCTCGTTATGGGGCGCGCCCTTATGAGTAACCCCAAGCTGCTCATGCTCGACGAGCCTTCCATGGGCCTGGCGCCGATTCTGATTGAGCAGATCTTCCAGATTGTCGAGGACCTGCACAAGGCCGGCACCACGGTGCTTCTGGTCGAGCAGAACGCGCAGATGGCACTTTCCATCGCTACACGCGGCTATGTACTCGAGACCGGCAAGATCACCATGACCGGCAGCGGCCAAGAGCTGCTGCACGACGACAACGTCCGCAAAGCCTACCTCGGAGGCTAACCCACCTAACAAAAGGGGCGCTGACTATCTCAGTCAGCGCCCCTTTTTAAGTTGCGGTGAAATAGGGACTGAATACGGGCTCCAGAGGCCAAAAGAGTCCCTATTCCACCGCAACTTCATGGGGATGTGTGACAATGCCCGTCGGAAAACATCTGCTGTCTTTGGGGGTCTATCTATGCTGTACGAGTTTTGTGCCGAGAACTTTGAGCGGGTGCCGGCGGCTATCGAGGCCGGTGCAAGGCGCATCGAGCTGTGCGATAACCTTGCCGTCGGTGGTACCACGCCCTCGGCCGGCGTTATCAGCGCTACGACCAACTATGCCCACGAACACGATGCACGGGTGATGTGCATGATCCGTCCGCGTGGCGGCGACTTTCACTACAACCAGGATGAGCTGCGCATGATGGAGATGGACTTGGGCCTTGCCGTGAGTGCGGGCGTTGACGGCTTGGTCTTTGGCTGCTGCAAACCCTGCGCTGGCGGATGGGCGCTCGACGAACTTACGCTTGGCGCCCTCGTGATGGCTGCGGGCTGCGCGACCGAGGAATGTAAGCGTGATCCCATCGACATCACCTTCCACATGTCATTTGACCAGCTCTCGCCCGAGGCTCAGCTCGATGCGATTGATACACTTGCCGACTGCGGCGTTACGCGCATCCTCACGCATGGCGGCGCTGCCGGTACGTCGATCGAGGATAATTTCGATTACCTGGCTCGTTTAATCGAGTATGCGGGTGATCGTTTGACCATCCTTCCCGGCGGCGGCATCACTACGGCAAATCGCGACGCGGTCGCGGCGGCGCTAGGCGTCTCCGAGCTCCATGGCACCAAGATCGTGCCGCTGGAGGTATAACCCGTGGCGCTGGTATTCGATGTTCAGCAGGCGAGCGGCAAGCCCGACGACAACCGTCGCCCTGGCACCGCGTGCCCCTTTTGCGACACGGAGGGGCTTGCCAACATCATCCAGCGCGATGGTGACTGCATCTGGCTCGAGAATAAGTTCAAGACATTGCGGGCCACACGTCAGACCGTATTGATCGAGTCTGCCAATCACGACGCCGACCTGGTGACCTATGAACCGGATGAGCTGCATCATGTGATGCGGTTTGTCCTGGGCTGCTGGCAGCAGATGATCGATTCCCAACAGTACTGCAGTGTGCTCATGTACAAGAACAAAGGCCCGCTTTCGGGCGGCAGCCTCGTCCATCCACATATGCAGATTGTGGGCTTGGAACAGGAGGACGGCTATGCGGCGCTGACCTCAGCCAACTTTGAAGGCATCAGTGTCTGGCAACAGGGGAGAATCTCGGTCGACATCTCAATCGAACCGATTATGGGGTTCTTTGAGGTCAACGTTTCAGCCCCGCAAGGAATCGCCGCCAGCGATGACACAAGAGACCAAGCCGAGGCGGACCTCTTCGCCGATGCGATCCAGGTAGCTCTGCGCTATATCCTGAACGAGCACCACGGTGGTCGCGCGGAGTCGTACAACTTGTTCTTCTACCACATAGACGGCCGGACAATTGCCAAGGCGCTGCCACGTTGGGTGGTATCGCCCTACTTTGTGGGCTATCGTCTGGCCCAGGTCAATGCCGAGACGACGCTCGATATCGATGCTGAGCGCCTGCGCGCGCATCTGGAAACGCTCGTATAGCAAGACTAACACCCGCGTAATGCGGACAGTCTAGCGTGCCATGGCGTCGCGGCCGGCCTCGACCCGCTTGCGCTGGGCGGCGCGCTCCTCGCCGGTCAGACGCTCAAAGAGATGTCCGATAAGCGAGGCGAGTATCTGCTGAAACAGCGTTCCGCACATGACGGGAAACACGACTTCGCCCGGAAAGTACTGCGTGGCGATGACGGCGCCCGAAGAGATGTTACGCATGCCGCAGGTAAAGCACATGGTAGTCGTCTCGCTATATGGCAGATGGAGCGCACGGGCGACCAGAAAACCGACGATAAAGCCGCTGATGGCGAAGGTCAAAATAAAGAGGGCGACTTCCAGGCGCATCGCGTTCATGTGCAGAACGTACTCACTCATGGCGGTGGAGTTGGAGGCGATAACGCCCATCATCATGAACTTGCAGGCGGGCGAGAGCGCGGGGGAGAGCTTCTCGTGTCCCCATCCACGTGTGAGCTCGTTGATCACGATGCCGAGCACGGCGGGGATGGCGATCATAAAGGCCATGTCCTGCATCATGCTCGGCACATCGATCGAGACGGTGGCACCCAGCAAGAGCTTAAGCGTGAGCGGAATCGTCACAGGGGAGATAACCGAGGACGTCAGGATGATGGTAAGCGCGAGCGGGCCGTTGCCGCCGAACATGCTAATCCACATAAAGGCAGTGACCGCCACGGGTACGCTGTACTCGAGCACGATGCCGCAGACAAGGTTGGGGTTGGAGCCAAAGAACAGCGATCCCATGGCATAAGCTGCTATGGGAATAAACACCGCCGAGACGAGCAGCGCCAAAATCAGGTGCAGCGGACGGCAGAACACCTCAGCTACCTGGTGGAAGGTGTTACTGAGCGCGCCTTGGAATGTCATAAAGGCGAAGAGAGCGGGAACGATGGGCTTGAGTACGCCGATCTGCTGGGGAAAGAGCACGCCGAGCGTTACGCAAATCGGAACGATGACCTGCATATGCCCCGCGAGGAACTTTCCCAGTCCAGCCCATTGCTTCATATGCCCCGTGACTCCCTTTATCCGCGAACTCGTTTGTATGGATATGCTAGACGCTCGTATGTGTCTGTGCGGCTGAAACGCTCGATTATTTCGAGGGTATTACCGTCATCGTTTGGTTGATTTTCAATCTCAACGCAACAGCCCGAACGGACCCCGCGTTTCCGCAG
>CATVRV010000012.1:0-71205 GCA_958346515.1 uncultured Collinsella sp. | reverse complement strand
CAGCGGATTGGGTCATATGAGCGAAAACCCGCCAGAGCGAGCAAGGTGCCTTGAAGCGAGGCGGCATTGACCTTCTGGTCATGCCACCGAAGCTGAAAGGCAGATTGCCGCTCTGGCGGGTTTGCAGCGTCAACTAGTTACGCGGTTCGCAGAACCGCGTAACCCCTAAAAGCGGTTGCCGCGGAAGCCGCCGCCGTTGCGGCCGCCACGATCGCCACCGCGACCGCCGCGGTCGTTGCCACGGTTGCCGCCAAAGCCGCCACGGTTGCCACCACGGTCACCATAGCCGCCACGGTTGCCGCCAAAGCCGCCGCGACCGCCACGGTCGCCGCCACGGTCACCAAAGCCGCCACGGCCGCCACGATCGCCACCGCGACCGCCACGGTCGCCACCACGGCCACCGCGATCGCCAAAGCCGCCGCGACCGCCACGGTCGCCGCCACGACCACCACGGTCGTCACGGCCGCCGCGAGGACCGCGGTCCTCGTCCAGGCCCATGGCGACGAGCGAAGCGATAACCTTATCGAGGGCAGCCATCAGCTCGGTGGCCTCCTCGTAAGAAAGCTCGGGCAGGAGCTTCTCCTTCTTGTTGGCAAGCTCGACCAGGCCCTCAGCGGCATCCTCGGCAGCGAAGACGACGATCTTGCGCATATCGCCCTCGGCGTCGTCGATGCGGCCGACCAGATCGGCAGCCTCGGCCTCGGCCATCAGACCATCGAGCTCACGAAGGCGCATGCCCAGCAGGTCGGACATTTCCTTCTGCTCCATCTTGGGCTTGAGGTCAAGAAGCTTGATGGCGCGCTCGATGTTCGCCATGCGCTCGGCCTTGGCCTCCTCCTCCTTGGAAATAGCAAAGCGACGGCTACGCAGCAGGCGGGCGGCCTTCTGCATCTTGTCCATCAGCTCTTCGTCATCGTAATCAACGGCGGCCTCGACAACCTCGGCCTCCTCCTCGGCGGAAACCTCGTCAGCAGCCTCAACCTCGGCAGCTTCGGTCTCCACGGTCTCGACTGCCTCGACCTCGGCAGCCATGGTCTCGTTCTCGGTCTCGTTCATGATCTCTTCGTTCTCGGACATGAGACTCCTTCTTGGCCCTCTCGGGCATCATCGCCCCATTCGCGGGGCCCGTCGCGCACTCTTTGCGCTTTAAACATTCATGCCTCTCGGCAAAACGTCCATTAGTTTATGGTGTCGCCATCCAATCTAGCTGCAGAATCTATGTGCACACATTAATGCGACATGTGCGACTCGCGACGAGCGTACACCAGCGACGTCACGAACCCGACCACGGCAATTACAGCCGCCACACGCACGGCAGCTGCAAATCCAATCGCCTGGGCAACGTCGGTCGCAGCGCCAGCCGCGCCGGCAGTCGCCGCAGAACTCGAGAGCAGGCCGATAAACAGCGACGGGCCAAACGATGCGGCAATCATGTTCCACGTGTTGAGTAATGCCGTTCCATGAGGATGCTCAGCGGCAGGCAGCGTCTCCAAGCCGGCCGTTTGCGAGGGGCTCAGCACCAAACCGACTCCGGCATACACGACAACGGTCAGCGCCACGACGACGCCGATGTTCATGCTTACCGCCGTCACCGAGATGGCAGTCTGCCCCACGGCAATCAGGGCAAAGCCGACCGGCAGCAGCGGCCATGCGCCACGGGCGTCCATCACGCGTCCGCCCACAATCGAGGTCACGGCGTTGCAGGCAATTGCTGGCAAAATGAGCAAGCCCGCAACAAGTGCGGTCATGCCGTATGCGCCCTCAAAATAGAGCGGCAACAAAACGCTCATCGAGAACGTCGTCATCATCGATACCACCACAAGCAAGCACGCAGGCCAAAAACGAACACTCGCCATGGGACGCACGTTAAGCACCGGATGCTCAAGCTTGAGCTGGCGGGCCGCAAACAGGCCGAGCAGCACAATGGCGGCGAAAAGCGCCACGACACCGGCAATCAAATTGGCCGAGAACTCGCCCACGGAATACACAAATGCCGTAATGCCGGCCGCGAGCAAAACAACCGACAGAATATCAAGCGTGGTGTTCGAGCGCTCTCCGACATTCTGAGCAAGCTTAACGCCCGCCGCAGCGACCGCAATGCCGCCCACCAGCGGCACTACGAATACCGCCCTCCAGCCAAATAACGTGCACATAAGACCGCTGATCACGGGTCCAAACGCCGGTCCTAGCGTAATGCAGGCGCCGCCCAGGCTCAGATACAGACCGAGCTTCTCGCGCGGGGCACAAGACAGCACCACATTCATCATGAGCGGAAACAAGATGCCCGATCCCGCAGCCTGCAAAATACGGCTTGGCAGCAAAACGCTAAACGACGGAGCGACCAGGCACAGGACTTCGCCGGCGACCATGCATCCGCATGCGAAAAACAGCAGCTTGCGCGTCGAGAAACGACCGGACAGGAAGGCCATGATAGCCGTAAAGATCGACGTCACGATCATGTAGCCCGAAACGAGCCACTGCGCCGTGGTGGCACTCACCGAAAAGGCCGCCATAATGTCGTGCAGCGCCACGTTAATGATGTTCTCGTTAAACGCGGCAACAAAGGCTGCAACATACATTACGACGAGAATCGCCGCAGAGGCCGATGGCGTTACTTGAACTTGTTGCTGAGATTTGCTCCCCATGCATTTCCTTCCTCTTGGAACGACAGTCGCATCGCCCCAGAGGAACGGTCCAGGGCGAAAAATGAGCCCTAGACTTACGCCAGACGCCGTACACGACGAATCTGGCAACATGGTCCAACATCGAAAGATTGTAACGCGGACGCACAGCTTTCCTTCCGCGCTATTATTAAAAGTCCACGAAAGCATAAGACATGAGGAGCCCGCCATGATTAAGCCCATCATGAAATCCGAGTTCTTTTTGCGTCTGCCTTCCGAAGACGCGGGACCCGACGATGCCGCAACCGGGCAGGATCTCCTGGATACACTCCACGAGCATGAGCGCGAGTGCGTGGGCCTCGCCGCCAACATGATCGGCGTGCGCAAACGCATCATCTGCGTAAAGGACGGCAACAGGACACTCCTGATGTACAACCCTCAAATTCTTGAGCAGGTCAATGCCTATCAGACGAGCGAAGGATGCCTCTCGCTGACCGGCGAGCGTCCCTGTACCCGCTATCGCCGCATTAAGGTTGAGTATTTGGACGAGAACTTCGTTCACCGCATCAAAAACTTCTCGGGCTACACCGCCGAGATCATCCAGCACGAAATCGACCACTGCAATGGCGTCGTGGTTTAGGCCACCTGCCAAAATGAGGGTACCGGAGGCCTCCCTATGGATATCAGCCGCTTTGGCGAATTCGCCATCTTAGCGCAGTCACGCACGTTTCTTGATGCGGCGGAACTGCTTTTCATGTCGCAATCAACCCTCTCCAAGCACATCATGGCAATGGAGCACGAACTCGGCTGCAAGCTCATCGATCGAAGCCAGCGCCACGTAACACTCACCGCGCAAGGTGAAGCGCTCCTCCCCTATGCGCAAAAAATTGCGACGCTTCAGCACCGCTATCTTGCCGCCATTCAAATAGGCGCAGGTGAGCCGCTCGAGCACCTCACCGTAGGTTCTATCCCCATTATGGCCCCTTATGGGATCACGGACGCCGTCATCGATTTTCAGCAGGCGAACCCCTCATATTCTGTTGAGCTCATCGAGGGCGAGGGCGACACACTCAAGCGCATGCTCCTGCACGAGGACATTGACCTGGCCTTCATCCGTGACAGCGGCGCCATCGAGCCGGAGTTCAAAAAGATTCCCTTTACGACCGACCGGCTCGTGGCCGTCCTTCCGCTCGACCATCCGCTCGCCGAACGTGACACCGTCGAGATAGACGACCTTATCGACGAGAATTTCCTCATGCTTCCCCAAGGCTCGTTCGTAAGCGAGCTCGTCCTTTCCCTTTGTCGAGAAGCTGGATTTGGCCCACGTGTTACGTTCACCGGCAAACGAGCCGAGAACATCATCTCTCTTGTCGCACGCGGCGCCGGTGTCTCATTCCTCATGCGCAAGCCGGCGGAATCGCTTGCCAGCGGAAAGGTAGCCCTGGTGCCGCTTGAGCCCGCGACGACCTCCGAGGTCAGGCTCTACCTCAAGCGGAATGCCGCGCACTCGCAGGCGGTCGTCTCGTTCATCGGCTTCCTCCCCTACCGTCAGCTCCTGCAGGGCGACCGTGCGTCTTCCACCGCGGCACGACCGTCATAATCCCCGCTGCTCCACAACCGCAGACCTGTGTCCGCAAACACGCTGACAACGGCACAAAACACAAATATGCCTCGGGCGGCACGTCACCGTCCGAGGCATATTTAGTTAAAGTGCGCAGACAGACTAGTCCACCGAGATGTTGAGCGCCTTACCGCCCTCGTCCTTCCTGGTACCGATCACCATAGCGGCGACAAGAGCCAGAACGAAAGCGACCACACCGGAGATGACAAGGCCGATAAAGCCCATGTCGATGCCGGCAGGGTTAATAAAGCTCGGAAAACCGAGCGGGCCGGAGGCACCGAAGGCATAGAGTTTGGCACCCATGAGGCCGGCGATGGCGCCGCCTACACCAGCGGAAATAAAGGTTGCCCACATAAGGCGCTTACGCGGCAGCAAGATGGCGTAAAGCGCAGGCTCGTTGACACCGAAAATCGAAGAGACAAGGGCGGGAATGTTGACGGCAGCATTTTCCTCGGAATCCTTGGTTCGGATGATCATGCCAAGCACAGCACCGGCGATGGCACAACCGCCTGCATACACGAGCGGATTAATGAGGTCATAGCCGTAGGTTGCGACATCGAGGAACCACAGCGGGATGATACCCCAGTGCAGGCCGAACATGACGAGCAGGCTCCAGAACGTGCCGATGACGAAGCCGGCGATGGCAGGCTGGAAGTTGATGAGCATCAAGATGATCTGGGCAACGATGTTGGAGAGGACCGTCATGACCGGACCGACCACAAGCAGGCCAAGGATGCCGCAAATGAGAAGCGTCAGGATGTTGGAGAAGAACGAGCTCACAAGCGCGGGCAGCGCGTTAGAAAGGGCCTTGTGCACCTTGGAGGCAATCCAGACGATAAAGATCGCAGGCAGAATCGTCGATGAGTAATTCTGCATGATCAGCGGGATGCCAAAAATATCACCGTAGACATTGGACTCGAAGACCGTGCCGGCGCCGAGCGTGTAGAGCGGATCTCCGCCCATAAGGGCAACGAGCGTCGGGTAGACGAGGATACCGCCGAGCGCCATTCCCATAACGGGCTTAAGTCCGAACTTCTTGGCCGACGTCCAGCCAATGATTAGCGGAAAGTAATAGAAGACCGAATCTCCGATTGCCGAGAGCGTCACATACGTATTGCTGTCCTTGGCAAGCCAACCGGCAACCGTGCAGAGCGCGAGCATCGACTTGATAAAGCCACCGGCCATAAGCACGCCAAGAACCGGTTGCAGGATCTCGGAGATGATGGCAAGCAGACGCGAGAATGGATCGCCCTTTTTGACGTCGTCGCCCTCATCGATATCAAGTGCAGGCTTGGCGTCGAACCCGCCAATCTGAACAAGGTCGTTGTAGACGGCCTCGACAGTGGCACCAATCACGACCTGATACTGTCCGCCAGCCTGGATGACGTCAACGACGCCCTTCGTCGCCTTAAGCTCATTGGTCTGGGCGAGCGATTCATCCTTGAGACGGAAGCGGAGACGCGTAATGCAGTGGCTCACGTCTAACACATTGTCTCGACCACCGACCTTTGTGATGATTTCATCGCAAAGCTTCTGGTATTTCATGGAATTCTCCTTTTTCTGAGCGGGGTATAGCATCGATTTCATGCCTCCGTAGTCGACGTGGGAGAGCAAGGAACCCGCTTCCCCCTTTGAAATCCGCGGACGCACGTACGCCCGGGATGGGAAACGGCAGAGAAGATGGAAGATGCCGATCACATGGCAATGAGCCTCATTGGCCCATATCGCGCAATCAGGCCTACAGACGCGAATCTGCTGCGCCGAGAAGTCTCGTCGTCTGGCAGAACTTGTCACACAAACGTTCCGGTTCGCCCTGGGGAATCTGAGTACGCTCGGTCTCAAAGGAGAGGCCGTACTCGCGTGCCGGAAGGAAATACTCAAAATAGCCGTTGGTGTAACCGCAGACTATTCCCTCGACCGGACATTCGCGCTTCATGCGAATGCCCAGGTCGCTGCCGAGTTCACTCGGGAACACAAAGAGATGCAAGCCGCCCAGACTGATGACGGCGCACTTAAGCGTGAGTGAAAAGTCGTCATGGGCAACGGTGTGATAGAACGTCTGAGGCTCGATGCGGTCAAGAACGACCTCGCAATCGAGCTTGATCTGGGAAATCGCCTCGGCAAGACCGGTCGAAACACGCTCAACCTCGGGAATGCCGCGTCCCTGTCGAAAATTGCGGTCGCTACAGTCGCCAGCAGCACCGACGACCATGGCCGGATAGTAACCAAGACTCTGAGCGAGCTTTTTGCCGGTAAGACCGGCGAGTTCGCTCGTGAGCTCCGTGCAGTCGGGTCCGACGCAAGCGGAATGCACCGCCCAGTTCACAAAGCCCGCAAATGGCTTGCCTTCGGTATCGAAGAACGATACGACAATGACCTCATTGTCGGCGAGTTCACCTGGGATGATGCGGTTGTCGTAGAAACCGGTGATGACCTGCTTGCCCAAGCGACAAATCGCGGGCTGTGCGTTGGCACGGCACTCCTCAAAGCATTGGCAAATGGTATCGAGGAACCAGCGGTAGTAGTTCTCGTCGAATTTTCCCGTCCACCAGCTGCGGTGGTAAGCGACGATTGAAGTATGGTCGTGCGTCGCCGAGAGCAGGACGCAATCACGGTCAATGCCGTAGCGCTCGGCGAGCATTGTCTTGACCTCCTCGGCCATGCTTTCCTCGAACTCGAGGACATCGGCATTAAAGAGAAACACTTCACGTTCGCCTTGCTGGAAGAGGATGGCGTTGGCGAAGACGTCGTCATGGACGCCCGTCGCAGGTTCAAGACGGTTGGGAAGATTGCGGTAGCCAATCAGGTAGATGTCGCCCTGTGGGGTGATTTTGCGGCGCGCGTGTCCAATGTTCATGCACGTTCTCCTTCTGTGTCACGCCGCATTCAAGGCGGCAATGATGATTTCGACGAGGCGCTCATGGGATCCGGCGGCAAAACCGGAGTTCATGGCCTCATAGGTGATCTTTTCGTACGCGTCGGGAGCCGGTAGGTACTTCTGTCCGCCGTTGACGAGCGTGGCAAAGAACACAGAGCCGGACCGAGCGGCGCGCACAGTGGCGCCGAATGCACTCGAGACCTCGGGTTGTACGCCGACAAGCTCGACGTTTCCCAGCCGGAGCAGATAGACCCTCGTGCGCTGCTCGCCAGCGGCATGAAACTCATACGTTCGGTGCGGAGCCAAAGAGTGAAAATCGGCGCGTGTCTGAGCGGGCAGGAGAACGTCGACCGTGCGGGCATCGATGCCGGTAGCGTCATCCTCACGCGCCATGCGAGCGGTCTCGATTAAAGCATCGCCCAAGGCCTGCCCCTGCTGGTGCAACATGCGGTATCCGTCCTCATGGGCATCGACCGTCTGCTTAACGCCGGCCGCATCGAACATGACGTTCATGGCGCGCTCCGCCGGACTTTGGTCGCCCGCGGCGCCTGGCAGCAACAGGGCAACGCCGCCCAGCTCGCGCTCGAGTGACATGGCGGCAAAACCAAAGAGGTCTCCGCTCGCCATGCGCCTCCCCTCGGAGTCGCGCGACCCGTCGAGCACGGAGGACTGAACGTCCGCCGTCGCGAGCACGGCAACATACTCGCCCCCGGCATCCCTTATGGCGAGTACGGGCATCGTGTGGTCGGCAAACCCTCTGGGATTCGAGCCCAACCACCAGCCGGCAGGCGTCTCGATGTCGCGATTAACGTTCACGGGGCATTCGCCCTCCACAGTGGCGAGAGTGACGGAGCGAATGCCCGCAACAGCGCGCTCGACAGCCGTGCGGGCGGCAGCGACGAGTGCTGCGCGATAGCGCTCGTTGCGATTGCGGGTAGCATCGTCGGCAAGATGCCCGGGAGTGCGGACGTGAGGCATGGAAAACGTGTGGGTAGGAACCACCCAAGAATAAGCACCGCTGCAATTGGCGGCATCCTCAACAATCTCACGCAGATCGGCGAGTAGAGCCGGAGCGATCGAGGTGACCTCAAGCGAAAGGACGCAGGCGCGTCGCCCCGTTCCCTCGATGATAAGGGCACGGGCGAAGACCTCATGACGGAGTTCGTCGAAACCGTCGAACGGCAACACGTCCCCAAGATCGATGGCCACACGAGCGGCCCCAGCCCTCATCTCTCCTTCGTCCATGGCAGATACTCCCCTCTGATTGCCGCTCACTCGACACCGTACAGTTGCTGCGCTGTACCGCCAAGCACAAGGTCGCTGTCTGTATCGCTCAGATTTGCAGCGCGAACGCAGGCGACACCCTCGGTGAGCCACTCGCGTTTAACGGGATAGCTCGTGCCAAAAACAATATGGTCTGCACCCAGCACGTCAACCGCACAGGCGAGGAGTGTCTTGCCCCAAGGCTGAGCATGGGACATGTCGAAATAGATGTTGTTCTCGAGGTGCCTGGAAACGGTCTCGGTATCGACCTGAAAACGGCCAGAAGCATCAGGGCGCTTGGGGCCATGAGGCAGCAGCATCTCCTTGAACGCAAAGTATGCGCCGCCGAGCATGGAGTGGACCATCTTGATATTGGGGTAGCGCTCAAAGAAATCACCAAAGATCTCTCGGCCGATCGCCGTAGTTTGGTCGACGCAGCGGCCATAAGAGCGGCGAAGGTTGTCGTACGCGAGAAGCGACTCGTTCTCGACCGGCACGGGAACATGGTGCACGTAAACGGTGACATGGCGTTCGTTCAGGTGCTCGAAAAAGCTCGAGAAGACCTGGTCGTCAAGATAACGCTTGCCGTAGTGGGCGCAGAGCTGCACGCCCGCGAAACCCTCGTCGAGCCTGCGATCGAGCTCCTCGAGGTTCGCCTCGGTGCCAAAGGGAGGCACGGCGACAAGCGGTATCAAGCGACCGTTCGACGCTTTTGCGTCAGCGGCCATACCGTCGTTGAAGCGCCGGCACATCTCGAGTGACATCCACTCATGGCAGCCGGGGAGTTTGAGAATCGCTTTATCGACCCCCGCCTCGTCCATGTCTGCCAGACGCTTCTCAAGGGTGTAGTCTCCCTCGATATAGTTGAGGCCTGGGAAGCCAGCGGGCTTTTCGATCACAATCTGTCGCTTGCCCGTGGGGCTTACGGTCAGGTAGCCCTCGGTGTCGTAAGCGCGGGGCACCTCGGCCAAAAACTGTTCACAGAGTGTCTCGTCATGGAAGATGCGCTCGTCAAACCAGTAGGAATTTGCATCGATAATCATTGGTGGGGACCGCCTTTCATCTTGTCGAGAACATTCTAAAAAAGCGGACACACGGACATCAATTCCAGTTGAAGCACACTGTATTCCATTTTGGAATACAGTTTTCCGTTCACACGCGATTCCCACTCGCCCAAACGATCGAGACGCCGACAACGCGAGCTTTAACAGAAAACGGTCGGCCCGCATCCGTTGCGGGCCGACCGTTTCATTACAGGCTACCTTTGCCGTTACGCCTGACGGTAATGGTCAAAGAAGTCGGCGAGGTCTTCAAGGGACTCTTTGAGTACTTCCATGCGCGGCAGGTACACGATGCGGAAGTGGTCGGGCTCAGCCCAGTTGAAGCCGCCGCCGCGCGTGATCAGGATCTTCTTCTCGTGCAGCAGGTCAAGGGCGAACTGCTCGTCATCGGTGATGTTGAACTTTTTAACATCCATCTTGGGGAAGATGTAGAACGCCGCACGCGGCTTAACCACCGAGATGCCGTCGATCTTGTTGAGCGCCTCATACACAAAGTTGCGCTGCTCGTAGACACGGCCGCCGGGACGGATGTAGTCGTTGACGGACTGATGGCCACCGAGTGCCGTCTGGACGATCGACTGGGCCGGCACGTTGGAGCACAGGCGCATGTTAGAGAGCATGTTGACGCCCATGATGAAGTCGCTCATGCAGCGCTGGTTGCCCGAAAGCACCATCCAGCCAATACGATAGCCCGCGATCATGTGCGACTTGGACAGACCGCTAAAGGTAACGCAGGGCAGATCGGGGGCGAGCGAGGCAATCGAGACGTGCTCGTAGCCGTCCATGCACAGGCGGTCGTAGATCTCATCGGCAAAGATCATCAGCTGATGCCTGCGCGCAATCTCGACGATGCCCTCGAGCACCTCGCGCGGATAGACAGAACCCGTGGGGTTGTTGGGGTTGATGATGACGAGGGCTTTGGTCGCGCTCGTGATCTTGGACTCCATATCCTCCAGGTCGGGATACCAATCCGCCTGCTCATCACACAGATAATGTACGGGATGACCACCAGCAAGGGTTGCGCACGCCGTCCAGAGCGGATAGTCGGGGCTGGGGATCAGAATCTCGTCGCCGTTGTCGAGCAGCGCGTTCATCGAAAGCTGAATGAGCTCGGACACGCCGTTGCCCGTGTAGATATGCTCCATCTGAACATTGGGCAGGCCCTTGATCTGCGAATACTGCATGATCGCCTTGCGCGCGGAGAACAGGCCACGCGAGTTGGAATAGCCTTCGCAGTCGGGCAGCTGCTGGCGCATGTCCTTGATGACCTCATCGGGTGTGCGGAAACCGAAGGGCGCTGGGTTGCCGATATTGAGCTTGAGGATGCGCTCGCCCTCGTCCTCCATACGGGCGGCCTCGTCGACGACGGGACCGCGCACGTCATACAGGACGTTATCGAGCTTGGTGGATTTAGAAAAAGTACGCATGGTGGTGCTCCTTGCAATTTGAGCTGAGGGATGGGGTTCGGGCTTGGAATCGTTGCGGGGTGATGATGCCTCGCCTTGATCAGCGTCGCCGGCAAGCAGCCAGGTAACATCGACCTCCAAAATACGGGCGAGCAGCTCAGCCACATCGCGCCGCGGGATCGTCTTGCCGCTCACATATTGGCTCATCTGACTCTTGCCGAGTTTTTTGCCGAGCATCTCCGATGCGCGGATTACGTCCGACTGGCGAACGTCGCGATCGGACATAGTCTGTCGCAGGCGATCGCAAAACGTCTCTTGGGCCACAGGAACCTCCTTGCTGGCAAAGTTCAATTTATAGAACACGAATTGAACCAAAGTTCAATTTAGCAAGCAGTATAGCGCCGTACCTCATTCGGAAGTTCAATTTCATAAGAAAATGTACCGGACTCCGAGATTTGCCCAAAGCGGACAATGACATGCACGCGTTTAGAGGTATTCAAGGAATCGAGCAGCGGCAAGCGAAACGTCGGCCGTTCGATATATGGCGTTGATCTGCCGATGAGGATGTCCCTCGAGTGGGCGCACGGCAACATCGAACTGACAGCGGCGCAAGATGAGCGCGGGAAGAACACTCACGCCCAGGCCGTCCTCGACCATGGCCATAATCGCATAGTCATCCCAGGTCGACAGCTTAGAGCGCACTGCCAGGCCCGCGCGGCGAAACAGCGGCGTAATCTCGTCGTCGCTACCGCGTTCCAGCAGGATAAACTGCTCGTTGGCCAAATCGGCAAGGGAAACGACCTCCGCGGTGGCAAGCGAGGAGTCCGCTGGCACCACGGCCATCAGCTCGTCTTGCACCAACGGTCGCGACGCCATGCCGGCGCCGCGTGGCTCGCGCGGGATAAAGCCCAGGTCACAACGACCCTCAGCCACCCATTGTTCAATCTCTGAGTAATCGCCCATCAGCAACTCGTAATCGACGTCCGGGTGATCGGCGCGAAAGCGCGCAATCACTGGCGGCAGCACGTGGGTCGCCACACTCGAAAACGTACCGATGCAGATTTTGCCGCGCATGAGCCCGCGCATCTCATCCACCCGTCGCTGCAAGCGAGTGAATTCCTCGCAGAGCGCCTCGACAGCCGGCATGACCTGCCGCCCGTCGGCAGAAAGCACTACGCCCTCGCGACTGCGGTCGAGCACCTTAAAGCCCCAATCGGCCTCAAGATCGGCCACCATACGGCTCACGCCCGACTGCGAATAGCTCAGGCGCTCGGCAGCACGCGTAAAGCTTCCGGCGCGCACCGTCTCCAGCAGCACCTGCATCTTTTGAATATTCGTTTCCACGACACGCCTCCACCTTTACATGATTTTTTGTCATGTTAGCCATGCATTATATTCGCTTTTCTTCTATTGCCAGTTCACCCATAGTGAACATGCTCGAATATAGAGGGGACGGAAGCGCATGAACAACGGACTGTTTACGTACTTAGCAGCATTGCTATTGTTTGGCTCCAACGGCATCATCGCCGCTGCCATCGCGCTGCCGAGCTCCGATATCGTGCTACTACGCACGTTTTTGGGCGCCCTCTCGCTTGTCACTATCCTTGCCATCACCCAACGCCATAAACTGCAGGCGCCATCTCGTCCCCGCGAAGCCGCAGCACTCCTTCTCTCGGGAGCCGCGCTGGGCGCCAGCTGGATTTTCCTGTTCCGCGCCTATCAGACGATCGGCGTCGGCGTATCCTCGCTGCTGTACTACTGCGGCCCCATCATTGTCATGGCGCTCTCCCCGCTCATCTTTGGCGAAAAGCTGACCGGCGGCAAAATCGCCGGCTTTATCGCCGTTGCTTGCGGTGCTTTTCTCATTGCAGCACAAGGTCTAGGCGGCAATATGCCCATTGCGGGTATCGCCTGCGGTATCGCCTCGGCATTTTGCTATGCGCTGATGGTCATCGCTAGCAAGGGTGCGCCACACATCGAAGGCCTCGAGAACTCCACGCTCCAGGTGAGCGCCGCCTTTTTGACCGCGCTGGTCCTCACGCTCATCACGCAGGGCGTTCCCTCATTCCTGTCCGCCGGCGTCGCCGCCAGTATTGATTGGCGCGCCGTCATCATGCTCGGCGTCGTCAACACCGGCATCGGTTGCCTGCTCTACTTTAGTGCCGTCGCCAAGCTGCCCGTCCAGACCGTCGCGGTCGTCGGCTACCTCGAGCCGCTTTCGGCCGTCGTGTTCTCGGCCGTCCTTTTGGGCGAAGCCATAACACCGGTCCGCCTGATGGGTGCCGCGCTTATCATCGGCGGCGCGATTTTTTGCGAACTCGCCGGCAAACGCGCAAGCGCCAAGGCTGGCATAGCCCAGACAGCACGTGCTTAAAAGCCCCTGTTTTGAAATGCTACCTACGTACATAAATAATCCCCAGCTGGGGATTATTGTCTAAAATAACCTGATGTGCCAAACTGCTCTTGTATGTATAAAGACGGCATAAAGATTATCTGTCCTAGACAGATAACCGGATGTCTAAGGGAGTCCACGTGGCACACAACAAACTGGAGGCAAGCCCCCAAGACCAGCGTGGTCAAGGCGGGCACGGAGCCATCCCCCTCTCCGCTGGCATGCTGCTCGTAACGCTCGGCGTCGTCTATGGCGACATCGGCACGAGCCCCATGTACACCATGAAATCAATCGTCGCCAACAACGGCGGCATCGGTACCGTCAGCGAGGACATGATTCTGGGCGCGCTTTCGCTCGTCATCTGGACCATGACGCTCGTGACCACGGTCAAGTACGTGGTAATCGCCATGAAGGCCGACAACCACAACGAAGGCGGCATCTTCGCCCTGTTTAGCCTGGTGCGAAAAGTGGCACCATGGCTGATCCTACCTGCCATGATCGGCGGCGCGGCACTGCTCGCCGACGGCATCCTCACCCCCGCGGTCACGGTCACCACAGCCATCGAGGGCCTGCGTACCATCGAGTGGGGCCACGCGCTGCTGGGCGACGGCCAGACCAACGTCATCATCATCACCATCATCATTATCTGTGGCCTATTTGCCATGCAGCGCGCCGGTACCTCGTCGATCGGTAAGCTGTTCGGTCCGCTTATGACGCTGTGGTTCCTGTTCCTGGCAGGCGCCGGCCTGTTCAACATGCTCGGTAACCTGTCCATCCTGCGCGCGCTCAACCCCATCCGCGGCGTCATGTTTCTGTTCTCGCCCATCAACCACTCGGGCATCATGGTGCTCGGCTTTGTCTTCCTGTCGACGACCGGCGCCGAGGCCCTCTACTCGGACATGGGTCACGTTGGCAAGGCCAACATCTATGTATCCTGGCCGTTTGTTAAGGCGGCCCTTATCCTCAACTATCTGGGTCAAGGCGCTTGGCTGCTCGCCAATAACTCCAACCCCCAGATGCTCGCGATGGATATCGTCAACCCGTTCTATATGATGCTCCCTGAGCCCCTGCGCCCCTTTGCCATCGTGCTTTCGGCCGTAGCGGCCATCATCGCCTCGCAGGCGCTCATCACCGGCTCGTTCTCGCTGGTATCCGAGGCCACGCGCCTCAACCTTATGCCGCATCTGCGCATCCACTACCCCAGCGACACCAAGGGCCAGCTCTATATTCCGCTCGTCAACAACATCATGTGGGTCGGCTGCATCTTCATCGTGCTGCTGTTCCAAAACTCCGAGCGCATGGAGAGCGCCTACGGCCTCGCCATTACCGTGACCATGCTCATGACCACGACGCTTTTGACGAGCTATATCGCTGGCATTCTCAAGCACAAGCTGGGCGCCTGCGTCTTCGCCCTGCTCTTCGGTGCCATTGAGCTGTGCTTCTTTGCCTCGTGCCTCACCATGTTCTTTGACGGCGGCTATGTGATGATCTTCCTGGCCGCACTGCTGTTTGGCCTTATGTACGTGTGGCGCCGTGGCACCGCCATCGAGCGCACGCAGACGATTCTGTTGCCCGTCTCCAAGTACATCGATCAGCTCAACCGCCTGCGCAACGACGAGACCTATCCCGTGCTCGCCGACAATCTGGTATTTCTCACCAACAGCCCCGACCCGCTCACGCTCGACCGTGACGTGCTCTATTCCATCCTGGATAAGCATCCCAAGCGCGCCAAGGCATATTGGTTCATTAACGTGCACGTTACCGACGAACCCTATACGCACGAGTATTCCGTCGAGACCTTTGGCACGGACTTCCTCTTCCGCGTTCGCCTGGACCTGGGCTTTAAAGTCAACCAGCGCGTCAACGCTTATCTGCGTCAGATCGTCGGCGACTTGATGGCATCGGGCGAGCTGCCGCCGCAGCATCACACCTACTCCATCTACGAGACACGCGGCAACGTAGGCGACTTCCGTTTTTGCATGCTGCGCAAGATGCTCGCCCCCGAAACGGACATCAACCGCAATGACCACCGCGTCATGGCCATCAAGTACGCCGTCCGCCGCGCCTGCGGAAGCCCGGCACGCTGGTACGGTCTTGAGAACTCGGCCATCATCATCGAGTACGTGCCCCTCTTTGCCCGCATGCGCCCGGCCGTTAAGCTCGTGCGCACCCAGGTGCCGCTCGAGGTTCAGATCGAAGAAGCCGAGGAAATGGAAGTCGATATCTTCTCGGACGACCTGGTCAACGGCAACGAGGCCGGTAGGGACATGAACGTCGATCCCACCGAGCTGCTCGAGAGCGTCGCCGATACGCCCGAGCAACAGCAACTCGACGGACTCGAGAGCACCCAGCTCAACGACGCCAACTTCTAACACGCCACCAGCCATTGACGACAACGGCTCCGCATCTCATAAAAGGTGCGGAGCCGTTTTATGTCGCAACGAACCGGTGAGCTACGAACGACGCGGCTCGGGAACCACGAGCCTATCGGGGCTCGCGCCCTCGGCATCCATCAGGCTCACGTAGCGAATCGACGGATCCCCATACATCGCGTAGTAATAATTGCCCGTGCGCGCGCTAAAGCATCCGGTGTAGATAGTCTTCTCGAACTTGCCATCGCCCATCCTGGACGCTCCCTCGATCATCACCACGCCCTCGAGCGAGCGGAACATGCGAACGACGTTTTCGGTCTCGCTCTCCTTTTGCGGGTAATTGGCATTGAGGTACGCCGCCTTTACAAAACGGCTCGGCGAATAGCAATCGCCCGGAATGCCGCGCATGCCGGCACCGGCTCCATAGGGCTTAAGCTCGGCGCCACGCCATGTCGCTGTCTGCGGAAAATCGCTTGTGGCGGTGATATAGGTGCGCAGGTTTTCCATGTGCCACGGGAAGGTCGGCTGGTTGGCAAGGGTGTCGACCGGATCGTCGTATACATGCAGGCCGTCAGCCATCATCTCGACCACGATGCTGCGCTGGCTGTCGCCGATAATCCAATGGAGCAGCGACACGCCCAGCCCCTCTCCGGCAGATTTGGCGACAATCACCGTGTCGCGCAGCGCGGCCTCGACCTCATCAACCGTCGAGAACGTCGCTGCCACCCACAGGGGGAACTCATAGGCCGCGATATTGGTCTTGCCGTCGACAGGGTCCTCGGCATACTCGGCATAACCCGGGAAATTGAGACCCGCCACGGCGAGGCCCGCATCGTTGCCGCAATCGAAGAACATAGGGTAGTTCTTGTAATCGATGCACATACCGATCACCGCGTGCGCCGCTGTCGCGTCGTCGATAAACGAATACGGAATGTGAAACCCGCGCGGCATCACGCGAACCTGTTGGCCGTAGTCAAAGCTCCAGTCGAGATTGCGGCCCAGATACATGTGGCCAGAATTATCGGCAAATCGAATACTCGTACACATAGCGCCTCCTAGCTTTACGTTCTTGCTAATTTCATTGTCTCCAAACAAAAAGGCGCTAAACACAAAAGCCCGGACATGACAACAATGTCATGCCCGGGCTATTCAAGCAGGATAAACTCAACCAAGTTAACCCCGCAGGTCGTCTAAGGGGTCAAAGTGCCGCAGATTGCCACGAAAGAGGAGCGAAGCGTGCTTAAGGTACGCGAGCGACGATTGAGCGGCAAGGTGCGGTGCTTTGATCCCCTTAGACCAACTTGCCGAGGCAGTGGTCGATCATATGCTGGATCATCTGTGCCTCGAAGCCGACGAAGTCCTGCTTGCGCTCGCGCATCTTGCCGTCGACGATCTGATCAAAGGCGACCTTGCACTTGATGTAGCGCGTGGACTTGGTGACCTCCTCGTGCGTCAGGCAGCTCTCCTCCATCTTGCTGGCGCCCAAGCCAAACACCAGACGGGGGTTATAGAGCACGTGGGGCTCGCCGGCGTCGTCCAGATAGACGCAGACCTTCTTGGTAACGCCAATCTGGTTGGCGGCCAAGCAGCCGGCATCATCGAGCGACTTGATAGTATCAATCAGATCCTGAGCGACCGACTCGTCCTCGACAGTCGCAACCTCGCAACGCTGAGACAGGATAGCCTCGTCGCGGCAGAGCTCTTTAATCATACGTTCCTCCATAGGGGTCGTTGTAACCGCTTAAGTATACGGTACCCACACATTTTCATGCGAAAAATACCGTCCGTCTGCTACAAAGCGCCGAACATCAACATGCGAGGAACAACAGTGTTGTAAAGGGGCTATAGTGGGTGAGTTCGTGTCAATCGGCCTAAACTCGGGGCCGAACAAGGAAAGGGTATGCATGGACGAACTGTTTCACGTCAGCGAGCGCAAGTCCACAATCGGGACCGAACTTCGCGCTGGACTGACAACATTCCTGGCGATGGCCTACATCATCGCCGTCAACCCCGCGGTGCTCTCGGGCGCTGGCATCGATGCGGGAGCGCTCGCCTGCGCCACCTGCCTGGGCGCCGGCATCATGACCATCTGCATGGGCATCTTCGCCAACCGCCCGCTCGCCTGCGCGTCGGGCTTAGGCGTCAACGCGATGATCGCTGGAATCACCACCACCGTCTGCGGCGGTGACTGGCACGTGGCCATGAGCGTCATCTTCCTTGAGGGCGTCGTCATCTTGCTGCTCGTGCTTTGTGGCCTGCGCGAGGCCATCATGGACGCCATCCCGGTTGTCCTGCGTCACGCCATCTCGGTGGGTCTGGGCCTGTTCATCGCCATGATTGGCCTGTGCGATGCCGGCATTATCACCGCTGGCGCCGGTACACTCGTCGGTCTGGGCGACATCACCTCCCCCACCTTCATCGTCGGCATCATCTCCATCCTGGTGACAGTCGCCCTCGCCTGCCGCAACGTCCCCGGCTCGCTGCTCATCGGCATCGTCGTCGCCGTCATCGCCGGTATCCCCTTAGGTGTGACCCATGCTCCGACCGGTATCATCGCCCCGCTCGACTTCTCGAGCATCGGTGGCCCCATCGCCGACGCCGGCGGCGTGCCCGCCATCGTCAAGGTCCTTACCGACCCCGCGCTCCTCGTCATCTCGTTCTCGCTGCTCATGAGTGACTTCTTCGACACCATGGGCACCGCGATGGCCGTGGCCAAGCAGGGCGAGTTCCTCACCGACGACGGCAACGTCGAGAATATCAAGGATATCCTGATCGTCGACTCCGCCGCCGCCGCTGTGGGCGGTTTCATGGGCGTCTCCTCCATCACCACCTTCGTCGAGTCCACCTCTGGCGCTGCCGACGGTGGCCGCACGGGCCTCACCTCCGTCACCACCGGCGTGCTGTTCATTCTCGCCGCGTTCTTCTCCCCTATCGTCACCATCGTTTCCAGCGCCGCCACCTGCGGTGCTCTGGTCTACGTCGGCTACCTCATGATGAGCGAGGCCTCCGAGATCGACTGGTCCGACGTGTCGCAGGGTTTCCCGGCGTTCATGATTGTCGCCGGCGTGCCCTTCACCTACTCCATCTCTGCTGGCATTGGCCTGGGCTTTATCGCCTACGTGATCGTCGCGCTCGTTAAGGGCGAGGCCTCCAAGATCAAGCCGCTCATGTGGATCGCAGCCCTCGCCTTCCTCGTCTACTTCTTTGTAGCGTAACGGCAAAGCTGCCAAAGCAGAACACCAAAGCGCGGAGTCGCAATGAGCGGCTCCGCGCTTTTCTTTTAAAGACGGGCAGAGCACGGGCGCGCGATGTATTGTTTCTCGAATTTTGGACATTTTGCCCTCCAAACGGCACTACCGCCGGCCACATCCTGCAGATATGCTGGGCGTAATCGCATAGGTCCTATGAGGATGGGAGTAACCATGACCGCCTTGTTCACGACCCCCAAGCGCAATGACAAAACCTCAGGAGCCCATTTTGTCGAGCCCGACGTGCGCCGTCGCACGCTGCTCGCGCACGGAAGCTGGCGTCGCGTGACACGCCGCATCGTCGTGGGCGCTGTATGCGCGCTTACGGTGAGCTCGCTGCTCATGCCGAGCGTCTCGCTCGCAGCCGAGTGGGTGGACGTCGGCGGCACCCAGTACAACGCCGGCACCGCGGCAGGCGACGAGGCCGGCACCTGGAGCTGGGACGGCGCCGACGATATGAAGCTCAACGGCTATGACGGCGGTGCGATCAATGCTGCAGGCAAGCTCAACATTGCGTACGAGGGCAAGAACACCGTGAAAACCGAGCCCGATTACACCGGAGCCGCCATCAAAGCGCAGGATGGCACTAACCAGAAAGCGGAGTTGAACATAACGAGCTCGAATAGCACGGATGAGCTCAATGTGACTGCCGAGGCCGATGCAATTAAATCCACAGGCGACCTCTCCATTTCTGGCCCAGGCACCGTGAACACCACAAGCACTACTTCCGACGGAATTGAGGCAAAGGGCGACCTCTCTATCACGGGCTCGGGCACCGTGAATGCAACGGGCGGTACCGAAGGTATCCAATCCAAGGGCAAGACCACCATCGATTCCTCTGGCACAGTGATCGCTAAAGGAGGCGAAGGTTACGGCGTCGCCGCGGGCAGTGACATCATCATCAAAGGCGGTGGCAAGGTAGAAGCAAGCTCGATAGAAGAAGCGGCGATTTGGGCTGACGGCAGCATTAACATCTCGGGCGGCAGCCAGGTCGAGGCAAGCTCCCAGGGAGATCTTGCCGTCGACGCTGAGGGCAGTCTCGCGGTCACGAACGCCTCCCTTGACGCAAGCGGTGTTGAATATGGTATCTATGCCTACAAGGGCGTTACGCTCGATCACGCGACCGTGACGGTCCGCACAAGCGCGAGCGGCGGCCAGGCCATCGCCCTCATCACTGACGGGGACGACATCGTCATCAAGAATGGTTCCATCGTGGACGCGTTCGCGGAAGGCAAATTCTCGGTTGCAATCTCTACCAGAAACCACCAGCCAAACGTCGCTGGCGGTCACATCTACATCAGCGACTCCGTTGTTAAGGCTATAGCCCGCTATGTCGAGACCGGTGGCGATGGCCCCGACTGCTACAGTACAGACCAGGATGGCGAGATCACCCCTGAGCGCAGGGGCGTGAACATCGGCATCTATGCTCAGACCACCGAGGGTATTATGCCCGCCACCATCTCCATCGTCCGCAGTAAGGTCACGGCCGAGGGAGACACGGCAGCGATTTTCGCCCTTGCCATGAGCACGGACGGCAAGGCAATCGGCACCATCGAAATCGAAGGCGCCAGCATCCTGACGCCTGAAGGCGGCAAAGTCATTGACTATCGCCACAAAGAAGAGCTCAGTAACGGCATCATGTACGAGGCAGGCCAAGTCATTGGCACGGGCGACGCCGTGATTGATTCTCCCTACGACGATGTCATCGCCAAGAAAGCCGTCATCGCACCGTCCGAGGAGACCAAGCCCGAGGATTCCAAGCCTGATTCCAAGCCTGAGGGCACAAAGGCGACCAAGACCGTTGCAGTTGCAGCCACGGGAGCCAAGACCACCGGCAAGCTCGCGGCAACCGGCGACGCCTCGAGCGCAGCCATCGTGGCAGCCGCCCTTACGGGAACAGCCGCCATCGCCGCAGGCGACGTGGTGAGCCGCAAGCGCTCATAGACGCCTTTGGCCTTTAACGCACGGGACGGCACCCATGAAAGCGCCTAGCCCGAGCACCGTTTAACGACGCCATCGCCGAGTTCCCCTCCGGCGGTGGCGTTTTCCAGTTTGCGCTCGCGCGTTGCGCATGCGATTATTCTTAATGCAGCCCAACCTATATGTGCCAGCGTGCGACAATTGGGACCGTCGATATCACAACGCTGAGAGAAGCAGGCCATGGAAGCGCATCGAAAGCAGATAACCGTCTATTCGAATCATGCGGAAAGCGTACCTGTCATCTACCTCCCCGTAGTCATGGGCGACGGCAGCGAGGTCTACAACCGTTGTCTTGAGCTCGGCTGCCCGCCATTCACCCTCGTCGCCATTGGCGGGCTCGATTGGAATCGCGAGCTGAGCCCCTGGGCATGCGACGGGACCGTACGCGATGCCGAACCTTTTGGTGGGCAGGCGTCCGGATTTCTCGATGAACTGCTGAACCGGATAATCCCAAAGGTCGAATTATCGCTCCCACTGCCGCCCACCTGGCGCGGCATTGCCGGCTACTCGCTCGCGGGCCTCTTCGCGCTCTGGTCCCTCTGGCAAACCGACGCCTTTGACCGCATCGCGAGCGCATCGGGGTCGCTATGGTTTCCCGACTATGTCGATCGCGCCAGCACGGCGCCATTTGCCGGCAGCCCACAAGCTGTCTATCTGTCACTCGGCAAAAAAGAAACCAAGACGCCCAACCGCATGATGAGACACGTACTCGACGACACGCGCGCAATGGAAGAGCTACTCATCGAGCGCGGCATCCCAACAACGATGGAACTCAACCCCGGCAATCACTTTGCCCAAACCGATCTACGAATGGCGCGTGGCATACGCTGGATACTGACGCATTAAAAATGGCGCCCACGCGTACGCACGGGCGCCATTTTTTGATTTAGCTGAACACAACTTCTACTCGACAGTCTCCTCGAGTTCAGAAACGGCAAACTCAAAGTCGTTGCCGGGCAGAATTGCGTTGAGCACGATGCCAACCAGCGAGCCCACGGCAAGACCGGAAAGCGAAATCGTCACGCCGCCCAGCTCCAGCACGATGGCACCGGCAGTGCTGTAAGCAATGCCGAGTGAAAGCACGAGCACCAGAGCGGCCACAAGCACGTTGCGGTTGTTCTGGAAATCGACCTGGTTCTCGATGAGGTTACGGACGCCCACGGCGCTGATCATGCCGTAAAGCACGAGCGACACGCCGCCGATAACGCATGCCGGCATGGCGGCAATCACGGCAGCGAACTTGGGGCAGAACGAAAGCACGATAGCGCAGCACGCGGCAATGCGAATCACGCGCGGATCGAACACGCGCGTCAGGGCAAGCACGCCGGTGTTCTCACCATACGTGGTGTTGGCCGGAGCGCCAAAGAGCGAAGCCAGAATCGTGGCAAGACCATCACCGAGCAGCGTGCGGTGCAGACCGGGATCGGCAATGTAGTTGCGCTCGCAGGTGGAGCCAATAGCGGAAATATCACCGATATGCTCGATCATAGTTGCAAAGGCCAGCGGCATGATGGTGATGATGGCCGTCGTGGCGAGGCCGCTATCAAACTGCGGACCAAAGAGCGCAAACACGGTGTTGTTCCACACGATGGGAAGACCGACCCACGGCGCGGCTGCGACACCAGAGAAATCGACCTCACCCAACGCGGCCGCAACGGCATAGCTCACCACGACGCCCAGCAGGATCGGCACGATTTTGACCATGCCGCGGCCCCAGATGTTGCAGATGACGATCACTGCAACAGCGATAACGGCGACAAGCCAATTGGTCTGGCAGTTGGCAATGGCGGAGCTTGCCAGGATCAGACCGATCGAAATGACGATAGGGCCAGTCACCACCGGCGGAAAGAAACGCATGACACGCTTGGCGCCAAACGCGCGGAAGAGCGCCGCCAGCACCGGATAGAGCAGACCGGCACAAGCTACGCCCAGGCAGGCGTAGGGCAAAAGCTCGGTCTCGCCGTTGGGCGCGATTGCGGCATAACCGGCAATAAAGGCAAACGATGAGCCCAAAAATGCCGGCACCTTACCGCGCGACAGGAAGTGGAACAGCAGCGTGCCCAAGCCGGCAAACAAAAGCGTTGCCGATACCGAGAGGCCGGTGAGCACGGGCACCAGCACGGTGGCGCCAAACATGGCAAACAGGTGCTGTAGGCCGAGCAGGAACATGCGCGGGCGGCCGAGCGACGATGCGTCGTAGATGGCATCGCTGACGGCGGGCGTCGGGGACTGGGACATGGATGTCCTTTCGAATGGAAGGGCGATCAGGCATATCGGATAACCTGCCCGAACGATACGATCCGAACCATTGTACGCGATACACTATGCCTCGCACGCGCCGCCACCTGCAAACACTAGCGCTATTTCCAAACGCGCTCGGCAATGCGCTTGACCAGCGCGATCTTTGCCCATTGCTCATCCTCGGTCAGCTTGTTGCCAATCTCGCAGCTGGCAAAGCCGCACTGAGGCGACAGATACAGGTTCTCGAGCGGCACGTACTTTGCGGCTTCACGGATGCGCTCGACGATAACATCCTCGTTCTCGAGCTCTGCCGCCTTGGTGGTTACCAAGCCCAGCACGACCTTCTTGCCCGGGGCAACGTACTTGAGCGGCTCAAAACCGCCGGCGCGCGGCGTATCGAACTCCAGGTAAAATGCATCGACATCCTCGTTTGCGAACAGGTACGGCGCGATGGGGTCATAGCCGCCCTCGAAGGCATAGGTGGAGTGGTAGTTGCCGCGGCACACATGCGTGTTGATGACCAGATCGTCGGGCTTGTCCGCGATGGCGGCATTGTTGAGCGCCACGCCCAGCTCGCTTACCTTTTGCAGGTCGACCGGGCTCATGCCGGTTTTGGCGACAAAATCGGTGTCGCAGTAGATGCCCCAAGTGCAGTCATCAAACTGGATGTTGCGGCAGCCTGCTGCGTACAGGTCGGCGATCACCGTGCGATAAGCGGCTGCGATGGCGTCGGCAAGTTCCTCATCGGTCTTATAGACAGCGCGCAGGCTCTCCTGCTGGCCGTCGCAGCGGTCGAGCGTGACTTCGGAGAACGTCTGGATCGGCGCCGGAATGGTTTGCCGCGCGACCTGGCCCTCCCCCTCGAGCGCCTTGACAAATTTAAAGTGCTCGACGAACGGATGGTTCTCGCCGCTAATGGGGCCGGTTACCACGGCGGTGTCGGCTGTGGTCTCCTCGTCGTGGAACATATAGCCCGTACGCGAGGTACGGCGTTCAATGCCGTTGAGCCCCCACATAAAGTCGAGGTGCCAGTAACTGCGGCGAAACTCGCCATCGGTAATCACCTGCAGGCCAGCGGACTTTTGCTTGTCCACCAGGTCGCGAATGGCCTCATCCTCGACGGCCTTAAGGCCGGCGGCGTCGAGTGTGCCCGCAGCATAGGCGGCACGGGCGTCCTTTACGGCCTGTGGACGAAGAAAGCTGCCGACGATATCGGCGCGAAACGGCGCGTTCAGCGTGGTTAAAGCACTCATAGATATCTCCCTTTGCATTGGTTGCTTTACTGGGACAAAGTATGAGCGCTCATATAGCCATCGTAAAATATACGTTTATAACAGTTTGATATAGATGCTTCCTATATCAGTTGGGACTGCCATGAAGAGATTTGACCTGTACAGGACGCAGCAGTCTAGATATGCTGACGGATCGCGTCGATATAGGCTTGACCGTAGCGCGTAAGCGTCGTGTTCTTGCGCGTGATGATGCCGATCTCCATGTACTCATCCACATCGAGCGGAATCGAGATAATGCCGGGGCCGTTGAGTTCGTGGCTAATCACGCCCGAACACACCGTGTAGCCGTTAAGGCCCATAGCCAGGTTGAACAGCGTCGCACGGTCGCGCACGCGGATGTTCTTGCGGCGCTCAAACGTCGAGGTCAGTTCCTCGGAATAGTAAAACGAGTTGTAGCTGCCCTGCTCATAGGACAAAAATGGGTAGTCCTCGAGGTCTTCGAGCGTCACGCTGGAGCGGCCCGCCAGCGGATGGTCTGCACACACAAAAACGTGCGGTGTGGCGCAGAAGAGCCCTTCGAACACGAGCTCGTTGGCCGCCAGCATGCGCTCGATGACCTCGCGATTGTGCTCGGACAGGTACAGGATGCCGAGTTCGCTTTTCATATGCGCGACGTCCTCGATAATCTCGTGAGTCTGCTCCTCGCGCAGGGTAAAGTCGTAGCGCGCGGCATCGAACTCACGGATCACATCGACAAACGCGTTGACGGCAAAGGAATAATGCTGACAGCTCACACTAAAATGCGGCACCTGCTCGGATGCGCCCTTGTACTTACCTTCGAGCAGATCGGCCTGGTCAAGCACCTGTCGCGCGTAGCCCAAGAAGGTCTCGCCTTCCTCGGATACAACGACACCCTTGTTAGTGCGCTCAAAGATGCGCACACCCATCTCGTTTTCGAGATCGCGGATCGACGCGGTAATCGAAGGCTGCGACACAAAGAGTCGGCGCGAGGCCTCGGTGATGCTGCCGCATTCGGCAACTTTGACGACATATCTGAGCTGCTGGAGCTTCATGGCTGTCTCCTTAGCTGTTCGCGAGATTCGCGTCGGCCGCACCCTCCTGGCGCATAAACGGCGGCATCTCCCCCGTCGCGGCGCAGGCGGCAATCTGATGCAGAGCCCCGGCGACCGCATCGTCTGCCGCAGCGCCGATATGCCAGCGCGCGGCAGCCGTGACGGCCTCGTTGGCATTGGCGACCGCAACGGAGTTGAGAACGGCGCCGATCATGGGCAGGTCGTTATCGGAATCGCCAAATACGGCCACCTCGTCGGGCGTCAGGCTCAAGGCGCGCGCCAGCTCCAGCGCAGCGCAGCCCTTGTCCCAACCATCCGGAAGGATGTCGAACAGGCGCACTCGGTTGTTGGGAAACACAAGCGAGAGTTCCGGCACCTCAACGGCAACGCGCTCGCGTAGCTCCGCGAGCTCCTCACGCGAACGGGCACTCCAGATATTCGCCTTAAACACCGGCGCGCCATCGACGACGGGACGACACGGGGCCTCTTCGCCTTTGAGCCACGCATTGCCGCCCGACTCCATAGCGCGACGCACACGCTCGGGATTGCTCGTCACGCAATAGGCATCGTTGCCCCAAAAGTCATCGCCCAGGCTGTAGACTTTTAGAAATGTATCGTCGGTCTCTTGCTCCAGATAGTCAGCCAAACGCATCAGAGCATCGTTGTCGATTGCGCGCGAAGCGACTACTTCGCCGTCGACAAACATCACCTGGCCGTTACAGAACGCACCGGTCGAAAAACACTCGGAACGGTTTTTGAACATCCAGCCCATCGCGGACGGCTGACGACCCGAAACCGGCCCAAAGTGCAGACCCGCCGCCTGCATGGCATGAATACCCTCAATGGCGTAGTCGCTGGCGCCGTCATGCCCGGCTGGAATCAGCGTATCGTCCATATCGGTCAGCACAAGTTTAATCATAAGGCCCCCATTCGTATCGGTCCTACCTATTGTAACGACCCGCCAAAATAAACCTGTCCCTTTTTGGCAGGTGCGTTAGTATAGGGAACAACAGATTCGATGCGGGAGTGCCGGCGGTGCAAACCACAAGGCTGAGAGGGCATGGGGCCCAATCCTTTGAACCTGTCAGTTAATGCTGGCGTAGGGAGCATGCCGCCTTTACAGGGGCGCTGTCTATGCACAGCGCCCCTTTTCTATGCCAAGGAGGCATGTGCAGTGATTGATTCGGAACAGCTTAAGCAAAATGTGGTCAAGGCCGTGGATGAGATTCGCGCCACCAATCCGATGGCCGGCTCCATCACCAACACGGTGACGATCGACTTTGTCGCCAACGCGCAGCTCGCCGTGGGTGGTTCGGCCGCCATGGTCTATCTGCCCGACGAGGGCGAGGCGCTCGTTGCCGGCGGCGGCGCCATCTATCTCAACATGGGCACGCTCTTCCCCATCTACGAGCAGACGATTCCCCGCGCGGCCAAGGCGGCACACGACGCCGGCAAGCCCTGGGTACTCGATCCGGTTGGCCTGGGCATCGGTAGCCTGCGCACCCAGTTGGTAAACGAGCTCAAGCAGTACAAGCCCGCCATCGTGCGCGGCAACGCCTCCGAGATCATCGCGCTCGCCGGTCTGTGGGGTCTTGAGGGCGAGGCGGCTGATCTGAGCCGCGTACGCGGTGTCGATACCACCGACACGGTAGATGCCGCCCGCGATGCCGCTGTGGCGCTCGCCCGCTACACCGGCGGTGCCGTAGTGGTCTCGGGCGAAGTCGACCTGATTACCGACGGCACGACGGTAGCCAAGTCCCACGGCGGCAGCCCGCTCATGTCCAAGATTACCGGCTGCGGCTGCTCGCAGGGCGGTGTGCTGGCCGTGTACGCCTGCGCTACCGATCCGTTTACTGCAGCCATCTGCGGCACCGCCGTCTACAACGTTGCCGGCACGCGTGCCGCCGCTGTCGCCGATGCCCCGGCAAGCTTTAAGGTCGCCTTTATCGACGAGCTCTACCGCGCGACCGCCCAAGACATCGCCGATAACCAACTCGAGCTCGAGGAGGCATAAGCCATGTCCGAGCCCGCAACCAATACCGGCATGAACACACTCGTCGCCGTGGCCATCGCCCCATGCGGCACCGGCGATGAGCTGTCCGCCGAGGTCGCCGAGGTCGTGCGCGTCATTCGCGAGAGCGGCCTTCCCAACCGCACCACCTCGATGTTCACCGAAATCGAGGGCGACTGGGACGAGGTCATGCAGGTCGTGCGCGACGCAACCTTTGTGTTGGCGAGCAAGGGCATCCGCACCGAAGTCGTGCTCAAAGCCGATATTCGACCCGGATTTACCGACACCATGACCGGCAAGCTCGAGCGCATGGAAGCACAGATCAAAAAGCAGGAGGAAGCACGATGAGCATCCGCGACAACCTTGATATCTCGGCCTATCTGGTACTCGGCCCCGAAAACACGCTGGGGCGTCCCGTGGGCGATGTGGTGGCCCAGGCGCTCGACGCAGGCTTTACCTGCATCCAGGTGCGCTCCGAGGTGGCAAGCGCCCGCGAGATCATCGCACTGACCGGAGACGCCGCGCAGGCAATCGCACAGGCCGGCAAGACCGGTCAGGTCGCCTTGCTGATCGACGACCGCCTGGACTGCGTACTCGCCGCGCGCGAGCAGGGCATTGCTGTCGACGGCGTGCACGTCGGCCAGAGCGATATTCCCGTCGAGGTCTGCCGCAAACTTTTGGGCCCCGATGCCATCGTGGGCCTTTCAGCCCGTTGCGAGGAAATGCTCGAGTACGTCAAGACCGCCGACATGAGCCTGGTCGACTACCTGGGCATCGGCCCGCTCCACGAGACCGAGACCAAGCGCGACTGCGGACGCGCAGCCGATGGCTCCATCATCACCAAAAGTTTTGAGGATCTGGCCGCACTCAACGCGGCAAGCCCCGTGCCCATCGTGGTGGGCGGCGGCGTCAAGATGGCCGACCTGCCACAGCTTAAGGCCACCGGCGTCGACGGCTTCTTTGTGGTGAGCGCCGTCTGCAGTGCCGACGACCCCTACGCCGCGGCCAAGGAGCTTGTCGACACCTGGCAGCAGGCATAGACATAAGCCGAGCAGCTGATCCGCAGCCTCATATCTTCAGCAATGGAAAGCGCATCCCAGTTTGGACTTCCATTCCGGGATGCGCTTTCCGCCGAGTCCACGGCAGTTTGCCCTACCCCGCCAGATACGTTTCCAGCGCAGACAAAGACGACTCCGCATCGTGGCGGCCGACCTGGTAGATGCGCTCGAGCTCATCCGGTTCGCGGCACAGCGACGGCACCTTCACCGATTCGCTCGGCCGCACCACAAAGATTTCGCCGGCAGCCTCGCGACGCGCCAGGTCATCGAGCGTGGCATTGTAGACCTCATGCCGATGCTCAAGCGCTGCGACAAACTCCGGGTAGCGACGGAACACGCGCCGCAGCATGGGCATCACACTGTTGGGCTGCTTCACAAAGCCCGCCGGCTGTGTGAGCACCACGATATTGCGGTCATACCCCTGCGCAAACAACCAAGCGCTGGGAATGGAATCAGCCACGCCGCCATCCAGGTACTTACGGCCCTCAATGGCAACAGGACGCGTCGCCACAGGAATCGCCGACGATGCCCGGATCCACTCGATATCCCTCTCGTCGCCATAGGGCAGGTCGTGGTAGACGGCCTTGCCCGTCTCGATATCGGTACACACGCACGTAAACCGCATGGGGCAGGCACGATATGTCTCCAGGTCGATGGGATCGCGCTCAATGGGCACCTCGTGATAGGCAAAATCGGCATTGAACATGTCGCCGGTTCGCAACCAGCTCGTCACGCTCGCATAGCGCTTGTCGGCGCAATAGGCCTTGTTGTAGCGAATGGCGCGCCCGATCTGCCGCGATTTAAAGTTGTAGCCAAACGCCGCGCCCGCCGAGACACCCACCATATGGTCGCAGGTCAAACCGTGCTCCATCCAAACGTCGAGCACGCCTGCCGTATACATACCGCGGTAGCCGCCTCCCTCGAGCGCGAGTCCCACCGTGCGCGTCGTATCCGGCTGTACCATGCGACCATCTCCGTTCCTGCGTTTTAAAACGGGACAAGTATACCCGTCAACATATATCGTCTCAGTCGCATTTTCATCGAACATCGCATCATCGCGCTACCGCTTGTCGAATGATAGCCGTCCACAGCATGTGCACCCATATCCCCGCACTCGAGGAAAGCGGCTTTATGGTGACGCTCGACAAGCACATTTGGCAGATTGCACCCATCGACGGCGATCATGGCCGCAGCACGCAAATCATTTCATCGATGCTCGAGATGGCGCATTCGCTCCATCTGCCCGTCGTGGTCGAAGGCGTCGAGACAAATGAGCAGGCGAACGTGCTACGGCAAATGGGCGCCCGCGACGCTCAAGGCTTCCTCTACTACCGCCCCATGCCAGCGAAGGATTTTGAGGCATTGCTCGATGGTGGCAATAACAACTGATACGCTCGCGCGCAAAACACCACCGCCGAAGGGGGAATTTGCCTCCATTAGTTAACTTATATCCCCAATTCAAACCGAATTGGGGATATGATACAAACCGCTGTTCCGCCCAAGGAGGTTATCCATCATGAACGAATCATATCGCCTGGGCGAGCAATCGATTATTGCCTATCTTCAGCGACTTGCGAATGGCATCTCGACCGCCGAACTCGATGTTGCCGCGCTGCCTGCTGGGCTACGCGCCGTTGGCGAGCAACTGCAAAAGACGCACGCCATCCTGCAGCAAGAGCGCCGGCTGCTTGAGAGCAACGCCTATATCGACCCGCTCACCAACTTGGGCAACCGCAACGGATTCGACCGTCACGTCGAGCAACTCTGGCACAAAGGCGACCCCTTCACCTGCGCCTATATTGACATCGACCATCTCAAACATTGCAATGATAGGTTTGGCCACGCCGAAGGCAATCGCTATATTCTGGGCATCTGCCGCACGCTCTCCGAAACCATGGAGCACGATGAGATGCTGTTCCGTATCGGTGGAGACGAGTTTGTGCTCATCTCGCTCTCCGCAAACGAGACTGAACTCGAGCAGCGCTTGGAGCAGGTACGTACCGGACTGATCGAGGCGAGCTCAGGTGGCAAGGCGCCCATGATCGGCAGCTTTAGCTTTGGCTGCTCGCGCGTCGATCCACTTGCCGGCGACACGCGTCGCCAGATGACGATGGATGCCGATCGCAAGATGTATCGCTACAAGCTTATGCATCGTGTGCAGCAACCGAAAGACAGCGACGCACCGCAACGCCCAATCGCCGACCAGCTTCCCTGTAACGACCGAGTGTTCCAAGCGATCTCCATGAGCTCCGAGACGCGCTATCCCTTTATCCTCAATCTCGATACGGGCGAATCGCAATGGTCGGTTAACGCCGTGCGCGATTTTGACCTGCCCTCCCAGCACCCTTTTAACTCACTCGACATGTGGCTCGCCCGCGTTCATCCCGAGGACCGCGACAACGTACGCGCCGAGCTCGACATGGTGATAAACGGCACGTGGCATTTCCACTACATGCAGTATCGCGTAATGGATGCCACCGGAGCATACGCGCTTTGCGACTGCACGGGCTACCGCTTGGATGGCACCGATACCGAGCCCAGCATGTATGTGGGCATTATCATCAACCGAAGCTTGGCAGATACGACCGATTCCGTAACCGGCCTGGGCGATATCCACGCGCTGGTCAACGCTATTGGAGAGATGCGTCGCGTGGCGCGCGAGGCAGGCTTTATTGCCATTAAGGTCGACGATATCGCCGAGGTCAATGCCCGCTTTGGATTCGATGCAGGCGACCGCGTGCTCGCCGAAAGCGCCGCCTGCCTCATGGATTGTTCGCGCGGCAAGGGCCGCCTGTTCCGCTCGACGGGGCCGATGTTCGTGGCACTCTTCGATGAGCTCGGCCCCGAGGCGATCGACGAGATCGCAAGCGACATCGAACGGTTCCTGGGTTCTCCCGTGCTCATCGGCTCGTTTGAATATCAGCCGCCCATTCGCGTGGCCACGCTCCATCTGGACGGCGTCGACCGTCAGCCCGTTTCCATTTTGAACGAGCTCAAAGCGTTGCTCGGGAAAGCCGTGCAGGTGCCAGGTACCAAACTGGATTAACGCCGCGCCCGCGCCGCCTCCCCCATCGTGCGATAATCCTCTGCAGAAGTCACCAAAAGCAGAGGGAGTTTGTGATGAAGGTTCTTTTAGTCAATGGCAGTCCCAAGGCAAACGGCAACACCGCCCGCGCACTCGCCGAGGTCGCCGAGCAGCTCAATGCGGAAGGCATTGATACCGAGGTGTTTCAGCTGGGCGCCAAGCCCATTCGCGACTGCATCGGCTGCGGTCAGTGCGGCAAGCTTGGCGGACGCTGCACCTTTGACGACGACGTGGTGAACGAGCTCATCGCTGCCGCCGAGCAGGCAGATGGCTTTGTCTTTGGCTCACCCGTCTACTATGCGCACCCCAGCGGACGCATCCTTTCGGCCCTCGATCGCGCCTTCTATGCCGGCAGCAAGGCCTTTACGCACAAGCCGGGCGCTGCCGTCGCCGTTGCCCGTCGCGGCGGCACGTCGACCACCTTCGATGTGCTCAACAAGTACTTCACCATCAACCAGATGCCCGTGGTCGCCTCCACGTACTGGAACAACGTGTTTGGCGCCATGCCGGGCGAGGCCGCCCAAGACGCCGAGGGCCTTGCCACCATGCGAAACATCGGCAAAAACATGGCCTGGCTCCTGCGCTGTATCGAGGCAGGACAGGCCGCCGGCATCGAAGCCCCCGAAGCCGATCGCGCCCGCACCAACTTTATCAGGTAGAACGGCGGAACAAAATGATTCAGATTTTTGGCACCAAGAAGTCCTTCGACACCAAGAAGGCGCAGCGCTTCTTCAAAGAGCGCCGCATTAAGGTGCAGTTTATCGACCTTAAGGAAAAGGAGATGAGCAAGGGCGAGCTTACGAGCGTAATGCAAGCGGTCGGCGGCATCGACAAGCTGCTCAACCCCAAGGCCAAGGACGAGGAGACGCTCGCGCTCATCCAGCACCTCACCCCCAGTCAGCGCTTCGATAAACTGCTCGAGAATCAGCAGGTCTTGGCCGAGCCCATCGTGCGCAACGGCAAAAAGGCCACCGTCGGCTATTGCCCTGATGTATGGGGAGCCTGGGAGTAGCCTGTGTTATTTGCCGGCGCGTGGGTATAAGAGCGAACGTTTGGCATAAGATTTAACTGTAAGCCATGTCTAACAAAGGAGGGCACATGCCCAACAAACCCGTGAAGATCATCATGCTTACCGGATACCTCGGTGCCGGCAAGACCACGCTGCTCAACCACATCCTCGCTAACGACGGCGGCATCCGCGCCGCCGTGATCGTCAACGACATCGGCGAGATCAACGTCGACGCCAGCCTTATCGCCGACGGCGGTCTTTCCGAGACCGACGACCTCATCCCGCTCACCAACGGCTGCATCTGCTGCACGCTTTCGGACGACCTGGCCAACCAGCTGCAGGGCATCGCCGATTCGGGCGACTTCGACTACATCATCATCGAGGCCTCGGGCATTTGCGAGCCCATCCCCATCGCCTACACCATCTCGAGCTTCTGCGACGAGGCCAAGGTGGGCGGTCAGCCCAAGCTTGCGCTCGACAACATCGTGGCTGTGGTCGACTGCGCCCGCATGTACGACGAGTTCAACGGCGGTCGCGACCTGCTGGCCGAGGATATCGACGAGGACGACATCGAAAGCCTGCTCATCCAGCAGATCGAGTTCTGTTCCACGCTGATTCTCAACAAGACCGATACCGTGAGCCCTGAGCAGATCGCCGAGCTCAAGGCCATCGTGCGCAGCCTGCAGAAGGACGCTGTGATTGTCGAGGCTCAAAACGGCGAGGTCCCCATGGAGGAGCTGCTCGATACCGACCGCTTCGACTTTATGCGCGCCTACAACTCCGCCGCCTGGATCGAGGCCATGGAGCATCCCGAGGAGCACGACGACCCCGAAGTGCTCGAGTACGACATCGAGACCTTTGTGTACTCGCGCCGCAAGCCATTTGACCTGCAGAAGTTCACCAATTTTGTTGATCAGGAGTGGCCCGACGAGGTCATTCGCGTCAAGGGCCCGCTGTGGCAGACCGGCAATCCGGACATGTGCTACATGTTTGAGCAGGCCGGCCACCAGATGCGCCTAATGGAGAACGGTCTGTTCGTTGACTCCGCGCCCGAGGGCGAGAAGCAGAAGATCATCGACGAGAATCCCGAGATCATGCAGATTTGGGACGACGAGACGGGCGACCGTATGACGAGCCTGTGCATCATCGGCCGTCACATGGACAAGGATGCGCTCATCGCCTCCCTCGATGCCTGCCTGACCGACTGGCACCGTGCCTAGGTTTATCCAAGCGGGCATTTTTCCGCCTACATAACCGCCAAACCACCACGAAGGTACCCTTCGTGGTGGTTTTTCGTTCTGAGCCAAGGAGATTCATGTTCAACATCGTGCTGTATGCGCCCGAGATTCCGGCCAATACGGGCAATATCGGCCGCACCTGCGTGGTTGCCGGCGCCCGCCTGCATCTGGTAGAGCCGCTGGGGTTTTCGCTCGATGACAAGACGGTGCGTCGCGCCGGACTGGGCTACTGGCAAAACTTGGACGTGACGACCTATGCCGGCTGGGAGGATTTCCTTGCGCGCAACGGCCTCTCCCCTGCCGACGAACGTCTGCATCTGCTGACCAAAAAGGCACGCCGCACCTATGCGCAGAGTACCTACCGCGATGGCGACTACTTGGTCTTTGGCAGCGAGAGCTCGGGCATTCCCGAGCCACTGCTTGCCGCGGCGCCCGAGCGCTGCGAGCGCATCCCGATGCTGCGCGATTGTGACTCACTCGACAACGCCGAGGCCTGGGAAGCCCACGAGGAATCGCTGGGACATACCGAGGACAGCCACGAGGCCATCCTTCAGCAGGATATCTGCGGCAACTTCGTCAATCCGGACGACTACCGCATCAGTGCACTCAACCTCTCCAACAGCGCCGCCATCGTCCTCTACGAGGCCCTACGCCAAACAGGCTTCGCCAACATGTGACAAAGGGACAGTCCCTTTGTCACATTGCCTATAGGTAGCGACCGGTAATGCTCTTGGAGCAAGCTGCGATATCCGCCGACGTTCCGGCGCAGACGATTTGCCCGCCCGCATCGCCACCGCCCGGGCCCATGTCGATCACGTAATCGGCGTTACGGATAAGGTCGAGATCGTGTTCGATCACGATAACCGTGGCGCCCTTGGCAACGAGACCGTCAAACACGTTCAGCAGCACCTGAACATCGAGCGGATGCAGGCCAATCGTGGGCTCGTCGAACACGAATACGGCATCATCCTGAACGCGGCCCATCTCGCTCGCAAGCTTAAGACGCTGAGCCTCGCCGCCCGAGAGCGCCGGTGTGGGCTCGCCAAGTGTGAGATAACCCAGACCCAGGTCGTGCAAGGTCTGCAAGCGCGTCTGAACCTTCTTGAGTCCCAGCGTGGCGTCGATGGCCTCATCCACACTCATATCCATGAGCTGCGGTAACGTAAGCAGGCTCCCGTCCTTGCCCTCGCGATGGATATGCGAGGCGGCCTCGGCGTAGCGCGAACCACGGCATGCCGGGCAGACGATCTCGACGTCGGGCAAAAACTGCACGTCGAGCGATATCGAGCCCGTGCCGTCGCACGTAGGGCAGCGCAAAGCGCCAGTGTTGTAGCTAAATGCGCCCGCCTTGTAGCCGGCTGCCTTGGCCTCGGGCGTACGGGCAAAGGCACGACGCAGCTCATCATGGATGTCGGCATAGGTTGCCACCGTCGAGCGCACGTTGGCACCGATGGGCGTGGCGTCAATCAGGTTGGCACGGGCAATGCCTTCGGCATCGACCCAACGCACGTGTCTTGGCAGACGCTCGCCAGTTGCCTGAGCCTTGAGTGCCGGAATGAGCGTCTCGAGCACCAACGTCGTCTTGCCCGAACCCGAAACGCCCGTCACCGCGACCAAGCGGCCGCGCGGGATATCGACTTCGAGCGGCTTGACGGTATGGATGGCATCGGTTGCCATGCGGATGTGGCCCTGGTCGAACATCTCCTCGTCAGTCACCTGCGGGCGCAAGCGCTTGGGGTCTGCGCGCAAAAACGGCGCGATGCGACTGCTCTGCGATTGCTCGACCTCGTCTACCGTACCGGCAGCGATCACGTTACCGCCGCCCGCTCCGGCAACGGGGCCCATCTCGACCAGATAATCAGCTTCCGCCAGTACGCGCGTATCGTGGTCGACAACGACCACGGTGTTGCCGTCATCCACCAGATCGCGCATCACGCCTACCAAGCCGTCGACATTGGCAGGATGCAAGCCGATCGAGGGCTCGTCCAGCACATAAAGCACGCCCGTCGATCGATTGCGTACCACGCGGGCGAGCTGCACACGCTGGCGCTCACCCGTGGAGAGCGTGGCACCGGCGCGGTCGAGTGAAAGGTAATCGAGACCCAGGTCGACCAGACGACAAGCCGTGCTCAAAAACGAATCGCAGATATCCGTCGCCATGGGCTGCATCTCGGCCGGCAAGGATGCGGGCACCCCGCGCACCCACTCAATCGCCTCGCCCAGCGTCATGGCCGCGGCCTGCGCCAGATTGATACCGCGCACCTGGGGCTGGCGCGCGGCCTCGGAGAGACGCGTGCCGCCACAGTCACGGCATGGCCCCTCGCGCAAAAAGCGTGCAACGCGTTTGAGGCCCTTATCGTCCTTAACCTTGGCAAGCGCATTCTCAACGGTATAGACGGCGTTGTAATAGGTAAAGTCGAGCGGCGTGGCGCCCTCGCCGTTTTTGGGAACGTAGAGAATGTGCTTTTTAACCGCCGGACCATGGAACACGATGTCGCGCTCTAGAGGCGTGAGCTGGTTAAACGGCACGTCGGTGCGCACGCCCATCTCACCGGCAACTTGCTTCATCAGGTCCCACATGAGCGTGCCCCAAGGAAGCACCGCGCCTTCGTTGATGGTTTTGGACTCATCGGGCACCAGACTCGCCTCGTCCACCTCGCGCATGACACCGGTGCCGCCGCAGGTAGGGCACGCACCACCACTATTGAAAGCCAAATCCTCGGCGCTCGGCGCGTAGAACTCGCGACCACATGCGGAGCACGTGAGCGACAGGCCAGCGGCAACGTTAAGGCTCGGCTCCACGCGCGCCCCGCAGTGCGGGCACACGTGATGGGCGCAACGGCTAAAGAGCAGACGCAGGCTATTGTTGAGCTCGGTCATGGTGCCAAAGGTCGAGCGCACACCTGGCACGCTGGGGCGTTGATGCAACGCGAGCGCCGCCGGCACATGCAGTACCTCGTCTACCTGGGCATGCTCAGCCTGCGTCAGGCGACGACGAGTATAGGTGCTGAGCGCCTCCAGGTAACGACGCGAGCCCTCGGCATAGAGGACGCCCAACGCCAGCGAACTCTTGCCCGAACCCGACACGCCGGCAATGCCCACGAGCCTTCCCAGCGGGATATCGATATCGACGTCCTTGAGGTTGTGTACGCGCGCGCCGCGCACCTCGATAGCCTGCGGGCTCATCTTCTGTTCCGTCACCTTTATCACCCTACTCGTGCCATAAAACGCGGTCGCGGATATACTCGCCCAGCATGGGCACGGTAAACCGGACGAGGCCGTATCCGGCAGCCTCGATGACGCGCTCGCGAATCAGGCTTGCGCGATATTTACTCGCCCAGCTCTGGGTACGATCACAGCGCTCAATGATATCCGCCATGCGCGTCGGTTTACCCTCATCAGCAGCCATAGCCTCGATAAAGAGGCGTTGCGGACTGCGCAGCCCGTAATACAGGGGCGCGTCAACCGCTTCGTAGAACTCGGAGACGGCATCCGCATGACCATCCTCGACATCGCGCTCTTCAATGACCTGCGAGCCACGCCGGACAGCAGACCGCCACATGTAATAGCCCACCAGCTGAACCATGTAGGGATGCCCCATGCTCTTGCGCGCCGCAAGGTCCGCCGTCTCCGCGTCAACGTAAAGACCAGCGTCTTTGACCGTCCGGACATATGAATCGCGCACCTTGGGCAAAGATATCGCCCCCAGCGTACGCTGCTGGGCACGCCGCAAAAACGTCACGCTCGGCTCTTCGAGCAGGTCGTCAACCATACTAGGTAAGCCGGCGAACACCAGCGCAAGACCGCGCTGGTCGCTATCGGGCAAGCCCGTGGCATCCTGGTCTCCGAGCACCTGCTGATAGAGAACGGCAAGAGCCGCCAGTTCCTCGATAGACGCCGATTGCGCCTCGTCAATCGCAAACAGGATGCCCTTGCCTGGACCGAGCTTCTTAAGGCGCTTGTTGACCAGCCCTCGCAACGTCTCGCCCTTTGCCCGCGCCGCCTCGACCGACATCCGACCAAACGACGGACCGAACTCCATTGACGTCACAACGGGTTTATTCGAGCGAAGCGCGTCGGCCAAGCGGTCGCATAAGCCAAGCGAAGCGGAATCGGAGACAACCGCCCATCCGCGCTCGCTGGCCAGACGTTGCAGCTCCCGCAGGAGAACCGTCTTGCCGCAGCCGCGGTTTCCCGTAATGAGCATGAGCCTGCCCGGCGCTCCGGCGCCGTTATCGAGCCCTTCCTCGAAATCTTCGATGACCGACTCGCGACCGATGAGTATCGGAGGCCGCTTGCCAGCCGTGGGCTTAAAGGGATTTGGATTCATGTCGGCCTCCTCGGATTGGCAAACCCTGGTAATAGTTATACCAACTTATACCGAGTTATACCAACAGCAGGTGACAAAAGGGCCGCCCTTCTATCACCTATGGCCGAAAAACTCGGCGTCTGCTGCTCGCCAGGGGCGGAAGGTGGCGGGATCGACCTTTACGTGCGCCGCGGCGGGTACGTCGTACCATTTGACCGTGTAACCGGCGCCGTGAGAGCAAAAGACCGAATCGGGCGTGTTGGGCAGATCGGCCTCTGGCTCATAGGCGGCAGCCTCGATTACGCGCTCGGCATCATGGCAAGCCGCATAGCCGGCGAACTCTAGGTACAGATGCCCGCGACCGCTCGTGTAGGCAGCCACCTCCAGCGCGTAATCCTGCACCTCAGATGCCGGCACGCGACCCACAAGCTTCGCCCGATCTCCCGCCATCGTCGGCGGCTCGTACTCGGCACCCATGCGCGTGGCATCCGAGAGCGCCCGGCCCACGCACTCCCCCGGCACCTCGAGCTCAAAGCGATACCACGGCTCCAACAGCACCGCCGCGCCAGCCTCACGTGCCCGCATGAGCCCCTGGCGAACCGCGCGGTACGTGGCCTGGCGAAAATCGCCGCCCTCGGTGTGTTTGGCATGCGCGCGGCCGCCCGTGAGCGTAATGCGCACATCGGTGATGGGCGAGCCGGTCAGCACGCCCAGGTGATCGCGCTCCATGGCGTTGGTGAGTGCCAAACGCTGCCAGTTAAGATCGAGCTCGTCAGTCGAGGTTACGGTGCCAAACTGCACGCCCGAGCCCGCCGGCAACGGCTCCAGGCGCAAATGCACCTCGGCATAGTGGCGCAGCGGCTCAAAGTGGCCCACGCCCTCGACCGGCTGCGAAATAGTCTCCTTATAGAGAATGCCACCGGACTCAAACGCAACCGAAAGGCCAAAGCGATCAGCCAACACCCGCTGCACGACCTCGAGTTGCACGGCGCCCATCAACTGCAAATGAATCTGCTCAAGATGCGTATTCCAGCTTACGCCGAGCATGGGATCTTCATCCGCCAGCTCAGTCAACGCTTTGAACACCGCATGGACATCATGTTCGCCCGGAAGCACCGTATAGGTGAGGACCGGCGCAATGACGGGTGCATCGCCCGCAGGCTCCGCGCCCAGGGCGTCCCCTGGGCGAACGTGCGCAAGACCCGTCACGGCACAAATACCGCCAGCAGTAACTTCTTGGGCAAGCTCATACTTTTCGCCGTTATAGATGCGTACCTGATCGACCTTCTGCTCCCATGCCTCGGCGCCGGAACGTCCGTCAATCATCTGCTTGGCATGCAGCGTGCCGCCGGTCACTTTAACCCAAGCCAAGCGCTCGCCGCGATCCCCGCGGCTGACACGATAGACGCGCGCGGCAAACTCCGGGAGCCACGCCCGCTCACGCATCAGCGCGCATATGCCATCCAGCAGCTCGTCCACGCCTTGGTCCTTGAGCGCCGAGCCGGCAAAGCAGGGAAAGAGCTTGCGCTCGGCAACCATGCGCGACAGCGTTGCGGCAGAAAGCTCGCCCGCCTCAAGAAACTCCTCGAGTGCCGCCTCGTCCAACGCAGCAGCGTCCTCCTGAACGGCGCCGCCCGCCAACAGTTCGCTGGCATCTAGGCAGCCCTCGGAAAGACGCTGCCCAAGTTGTGCCAGCAAAACATCGCGGCCGGGATTCTCCAAATCGATTTTATTGATATAGATGAACGTCGGGATGTCATAGCACGCAAGCAGGCGCCACAGGGTTTCGGTGTGCCCCTGCACGCCATCGTTGGCGCCCACAACCAAAATCGCGTAGTCGAGTGCGCGCAGCGTGCGCTCCGCCTCAGCCGAAAAATCGACGTGGCCGGGAGCGTCCACGAGCATGACATGGGTATCGCCGTGGTCGAGCACGGCCTGCGATGAGAAGATCGTAATGCCACGCTCGCGCTCGATCGCGTTAGTGTCCAGATGCGAATCGCCATCGTCCACGCGGCCGCGCTTGCGAATGCGACCCGCGTTGAACAGCATGGCCTCGGCCAACGTGGTCTTGCCGGCATCGACATGCGCCAAGATTCCAACGACCGCTTGCTTCGACATGGCTCTCCTCTTATTGCAAGCCCATCGCACGCGGCAACGGGCGTTCACGCTTCACACTGGATGATACAATTTACGGGCCGGCGGGCGAAGCGGGCCCTATCCCCCGACCGAGCTCATCGCCCTGCGTTGCCGCGCGGCGATTTTCGTAGGTTCGCGCCTTGCGAAAGCCGGCTTTAAATCAGCGCAGCGAACGAAAATGGCCCCGGGTGGGGCCATTTTCGTTCGCGCGAATTATTGATACGCGCCCTCGCTCTTATGCCTCGCGCAGCCAGTCGAACGCAACACGCGGCGTGCCGTCCGACACATGGATAATGCCGACACGCTCGAATCCCGCCTTGATGCTCGCGCCCTGCATGGGCAGATTGTCCTGATGCGTGTCGATGCGCAGGTGATCGGCACGCTCTTTGGCAAAGGCAAACATCGCAGCCGCGATACCGTGCACGATGCCGTCGGATGCCACACGGTGCAGCACGGCGTACGGAGTGTCGCTACGCCATTGACCGTCCTCAATTACGTCATAGCACTCGTCCGGGCCCGGTAAAAAGGCAAACGTCGCCACCACGCGACCGTCGACTTCGCACACATAGCTGCCACCGGCGGCGATATCGGCAGTCAGCTGCTCGGCAGAAGGCGTGCCCTCGGGCCACTGCGTGGCGTTGCCATGCGCGCGCATAAAAGCGCGAGCCGCGTCATAGATAGCCATGACGGCGGGAATGTCGGTATCGAGGGTTTTTCTGATCATCACGCGGCGACCTCACGTTTATTGGTATCACTTTGATTGAGCAATGATACCAACGTTTGGAGAAGGGCGCGAAGCAGATGGGAAGCAAAAAGCGAGCCGCCTGGTCAAAGGCCAAAAGCGAGTTTTTGGGCGCTGCCACCGGCGGCGATATGAGCGACCTGTTTGCGCGCGAGGACGAGCGCCGCGACGCCCTGGACGCCGAACGCGATGAAGCCTGGCGCTACAAGTCGTGCGAGCGAAAAAACCGTTACGACACGCGCGCCGAGGCCGAGGCAGTTATGGCCGACTGCGAAAACCGCGGACGCCGCGGGCTGGCCTGCTACAAATGCGAATACTGCGGCGGCTGGCATCTGACGTCGCATCCTTGGAAATAGACCCGCATCGGCACGGCACTGACGGAGCGCCAGCCATCGCGCGCAAGCTACGGGCGCGGCGGCACCAAAACATCGTAGCGGACGGCCTTGCCCGCAAGTTGATAGCTCGGCTTAACGCCGGCAAGCAGTGGCCCCTTCACCGGTCGTTTGATAACGACCTTGCGCGGGTGCACCGCAAGCGCAGCTTCGACCAGCGTCTCCTCATCGGCACACGGCTGCTCCAAATGGTGCAAGAGTTGGAACTTCTTTTTCACCGCCGCGCTCTTGGTACGCTCGGGAAACATGGGGTCCAGATACACCACGTCAGGAGCGGTGAGCTCGCCCTGCCCGATCAGCTCAGCTGTATGGCGAAGGCCGACAACGCTATCCTCGCCCGCATGTAAGCGCATGCGCGCCACGGCTGTCGCAAGCGCCGGTTCATCTGCCGCGCGATCCAGGGCATCCTTGAGGAGTGCCGCGATCACGCAATCCTGTTCATACAGATCGACGGTAAAGCCCGCGGCAGCCAGCAGCAGCGAATCCTCGCCAAAACCTGCCGTGGCATCAATCGCCCATGGGCGCTCGATGCCTTTTGCGCGCGCAGCCTTTACCAACAGCTCTTGCTGCAGACGGCCCTGCTTGAGCCGCGGAAGCATGCGGTCAAAATCGGCACGCAGCTCCATCGAGCCGTCGGTGAGCGTGAGGCCCTCGGGCTTCCCGGTCAGCTCAAGCCCCGCGGCCCGAGCAACAGAAAAGGGATCAACGACGCCCATGGGTACTCCTTAACAAGCAAAACGAATACGCGAGCGCCGTTTATGTCGGCACCCAACCGTCCGCTATTGTCCCACATGCGACATGGTCCACAGCATCCCAATGCAAAGCACCGCCATCAATCCCGTGCACACGGCAGCAATCACAGAATCACCCATGCGCCTTCCCAACGACCGCGGCTCACGCACTTGCTTGACTCCGTACATCATGGCTCCTCCTTGAGACCAGCCCCTTGTTACGGCCTCATCATCGCAGCGCCGCACATGAGCTGCCATCGATTTGGCTTACGTCCAGCTTTCCTTTTTGAAAGGTTGGGGTTGGGCTGCGCGGGCTCAAAGCGCTTTCAGGCGCATGCATCGCCGCGTTGAACTACAATGTGCTTCACCATATGTGCAGCACATGGGGTGCGCCAGACCGGCCGTACCCGTATCGAAAGGACCAGCCATGAGCAACGCCTGCAAATTACTCAAAATCCTATCGTTCTTCTTCTTTGTCGTCGGCATTCTAAGTGCAGGCATGGGTGCTACAGCGCTCTTTGCGGGCAGCGCGGCAGGCGATATCACGGGTGCCATGATCGTCTCTTGCGTCGTCGTCATCGTATTGGGCGTCGTCGAAATTGTGACCGCTGTCTTTGGTATCCGCGCGGCAAATAATCCCGCCAAGGCTGGCGTTGTCTGGATCTGGTCCATCGTCTGCCTAGCATGTTCGGTCATCAGTCTGCTCCTCTCCCTGCCCCTCTTGGGTGGGACCGGCTCAAGCATCCCCGATTTTACCGGCTTGATTGTCAGCATTATCTACTTTGTACTCGCCAACCGCGTCAAGAAAGAGGGCATGGACCGTTTGAGCTAAGCCGCATCCGTGTCAATCGCTCAGCGACTCTGGTATATACGCCAATAAAAAGGGCCGATCGCGTAGCAACGCGGTCGGCCCTTTACGTTTACCCAGATAAAACCTGCCAAAATAAACCTGTCCCTTTTTGGCAGGTTGTTAGCTGTGGCGGTACTCGGCGATGATGAAGTCGATGTCGGTTTGAAGGGTGTCCAGGCTTGCCAGGCGCTCCTTGTCGGCAGGGCGCGTGCGGTAGTAGTACGGCGTCATCTGGAACACCGCCTCGATGTCGTCCTGGGTCTGAAGCGTAATATTCGCAGACACCCGCTGCGTTCCGACCAACTCGAGCTCAGTGGTCTGCGGCAGCTTCTCGTCGTTAAGGTACGGCGTATCGTAGAGCACTTCCTTAAGCCCAAACAGATGACGGGCACCTGGCACGACGGTGTAGAGCGAGCCCTCGGGCGCCAGCACGCGGACAAACTCACGCTCGTTAAAGGGAGCGAAGAGCTCGGTCACCATATCGAAGGCGCCATCAGCCACGGGGATGTCCTTCATGTTGGCCACGAAGTAGGTCGCATCGCCGCGCTTGGCGGCCAGACGCACCATCTCTTTGCCCAAGTCGAACCCGTAAGAGTCCACGCCCGGCACCGCGCCCATGGCGCTGGTGTAATAGCCCTCGCCGCAGCAAATATCGAGCAGCGTCATGGGGCCGCTCATAGACGCGGCACGCCCAGACACCTGTTTGCACACCAGCTCGACCATCGCATCGCGCAACGGTGCGTAGTATCCACGGTTCAGAAAGTCACGACGGCTGCGTGCCTGCGACTTGGGATCGCCCATGGAGTCGCCGCTCTTGGACGAGCGCAGCAGATATAGATAGCCCTCGCGCGCACGGTCAAACCGGTGTCCGCTCGCGCATGCAGCACCGCGTTCATTGTCCACCAACGGCTCATGGCAAACGGGACACAACAACATGGCAACTCCTTAGCGCGAACAACACAACGCCCACCATTGTCGCACGCCTTCCCCACCTAGTCATTGGGGACGTTCTTGAATAACCAGTCGTTTAAGAACGTCCCCAACGACTAGTCGATTAGGAGTATCATCGTCTGCGCAAATGAGCACGAAATAGCATGTTAGAGATTGAGAGCGCATGGCTGATACCACATCTAAGCACATTGACATGACCACCGGCTCGCTGTGGCGCAATATTCCCCTGTTCGCCTTCCCCGTGGCCGCCACGAGCATCTTGGAGCAGCTGTCGAACCTCATCGCCACGGTCATCATCGGTAACTTCTCGGGCGACCAGGGCACCCTCGCCATGGCGGCGGTCGGCTCCAATGTTCCGCTTACCAGTCTTATGCTCAACCTGTTTATTGGCATGTCGCTTGGCTCCAACGTGGTCATCGCCAACGCTATCGGTCGCGACGATCAGAACATGGTCAAACGCGCCGTCCATACCTCGATTCTCATGGCACTCGTGGGCTTTGTCGTCATCGCGCTGGGCGAAATCTTTGCCGAGCCCATGCTCGCCGCGCTCAACGTTCCCGCCGAAACCATGCCGCTCGCTTCGCTCTACCTGCGCGTCTTTTTGCTCAGCATGCCCTCGATCTTGCTCTACAACTTTGAGGCCGCGATCTTCCGCTCCGTCGGCATCACCCGCATGCCGCTGCAGGCACTTGCCGTGTCCACCGTCCTCAACATTGGCCTGGACCTCATCTTTGTCCCCGTACTCCACTGGGGCGTCGCGGGCGTCGCCATCGCCACCGCCATCGCCTACACCGTCAGCGCCGCCACGCTCTTTATCCGCCTGCTCAAGACCGACTCCGTCGTCCGCGTCACCCCGCGCGACTTGGCTATCGACCCCGTCGCCCTCAAGCGCATCGTCAAGATCGGCCTGCCCGCCGGCATCCAAAGCGCCGTCTTTGCCGTCGCCAACATCATCATCCAGTCTGCCATCAATAGCCTGGGCACCGAGGTCATGGCAGCATCGAGCGCCGCCATGAGTCTGGAGTACGTGTGTTACAACCTGCTCAACAGCTTTAGCCAGGCGTGCACCACCTTTGTGGGACAAAACCACGGTGCCCGCCAGATCGGCCGCTGCACCAAGACACTCAAGGTCTGCCTGGTCGAAGGCGGCATCGTTGCACTCACCACGATCATCGTTATTGTCGGCCTGGGGCGCGAGATCTTGTCGCTGTTCAACAGCGATCCCAACATCGTCTCGATCGGCTATATCCGCGTGTGCTCGATTTTCCCGGCGTACGCCTTTAGCATGTTCTACGAAAACATGTCAGGCTACCTGCGCGGCTTTGGCATCTCGCTCACACCCGCCCTCATCACCATGATCTGCGTCTGCGGCATCCGCTTCTATTGGGTGTTCTGCGTGTTCCCGCACTTCCGCACCTTTGCGAACATCATGATGGTCTACCCCATCAGCCTGGGTACCACGGCGTTCTTTATGGTCGTGGCGGTACTACTCTGCCACCCGGCACGCACCTATCGCGCCACCCAAGCCAAAGCGACAGCCCGCTAAACACCGCGCTCAACACCGCGCCAGTCATTAATTGACAATATGCGAGCTCATATAGTCGATAAAGCGCCTCGTGGCGATGGGCATGGTGTCCCAGCTGCGCCATGCGGCCACCACGTCACGCGAGGGGGCATGCACGATGGGCCGCACACAAATATCGGCTCGCATGCCCTCCACAGTACGACGGTAGAGCATGCTCACGCCCAGGCCCTCCTCCACCATCGCCATGATGGTGTAGTCGTCGGTCACCTCACTCGTCACGTGCGGCGACAGCCCATGCGCCGCGAATGCATCGAGCACCAGGCTCTGTTCGCCCTCATCCAGTAGCACAAACGGCTCGGACGCCAGGTCGGCAAGTGTCACCTTTTCCTTTGCCGTCAGCGGATGCGCGGCCGGCAACAATGCTACCAACTCGTCGTGATAGACCACGCGCTTCTCGAGCCCCTCGGTAAATCCGCGCGCCGTAAAACAAAAATCAACCACGCCATCGTGTACCCATTGAGCGTTGCGCGTGTAATCGCCCTGCTTGAGGGTAAAGTGTACGCCCGGGTGCAGGGCCCCAAAGTCGCGGATCACACGCGGCAGCACGGTGCGACTCACGTTGGTAAATGTCGCGATGCGAATATCGGTCGACGAAAGCCCCAGCAGCTCCTGGCGCTTGCCCTCGAGCTCGGCCTCGGCGGTCACGATCTGGCGCAGGTACGGCAGATATTGCTTACCGTCGCGCGTAAGCGAAACGCCCTGCTTTCCGCGCTCGATAATCGTGGTGCCCAGCTCGCGCTCGAGTGCCTTGACGGCCTGGCTCACCGCACTTTGCGTATAGCCCAGCTCGTCCGCCGCGCCCTTAAGACTGCCGCAATCGACCACCATACATACAATCTGATACCGCGATGCCATCGTGCCTCCACATCGATGTAGCTGTAAAACGTTTTGCCAGGACTTTTCCCGCCAACATTAGCATTTCTTAATCATACTGAAGATACATTCGCTTTACTACATCTACATCTGGGAGCAGAATCCTTTTTGCGAAACCGTTCTGTAACAAAAGGAGTCCCATGGATCGCAAAAAAGCAATCGCGCTCTCATTTTCTGTTCCCGTCGCATGGGGCTTTTCGTACCCCCTCATGAAGATCGGCATGGACAGCATGAACGCCACGAGCATCGTTGCGCTGCGCTGCATCATCGCCTTTGCGGCCTGTCTGCTGCTCTTCCACAAGCACGCGTTTCGCATCAACCGCGACCTTATGGTCCGCGCCGCCATCATCGGTGCCATCATGGCAACCGAGCTCACGTGCATGTGCCTGGGCTCCAGCCTCACCTCCGCCTCCACCGCCGGCTTTTTGCAGAGCCTGACAGTCGTAATCGTGCCGTTTGCCAACGCAGCCCTGCTGCGTCGCGCCCCCGAGCGCAAAGTGCTCGTCGGCACCGCCATCGTCACCTGCGGTATGTTGCTGCTCTCGGGCGCCGATTTCACCAGCCTGAACCCGGGCGCGCTCATCATGCTGCTCTCCGCCTTTGTCTATGCCGGCCATATCATTGTGGCGAAGCGCTTTGTCGAAGAAGTCGATCCGCTGGCTCTGGGCGTTTGGCAGCTGGGCTTCGGCGGCTTATTCTCGGGCATTGCCGCATGCGTCTTTGGCGGTTTCACGCTTCCCGGCACGCCGGGCGAGGTCGTAGTCGTCGTCGCACTCGCACTCATCTGCTCTGCCTATGGCTTTATCACCCAAACGCTCGTGCAGCCCCACGTGCCCGCCGAGACCACCGGCTTCGCCTTCTCGCTCGAGCCGGTCTGCTCCGCCGTCTTTTCGTTCTTCTTGGTCGGCGAGGTCCTGAGCCCCATCGCCTTCTTTGGCGCCGCTCTCATCCTCACCGGCGTCATAGTGGCAACCGTGCAGCTTCCGCGACTTCATGCGCACGCTCACGACCACGCCCACATGGCAGGAACGCCCGAGCGAGCCTCGTAAGCGCCTCACCTTTTGTTGCCGCGGCATAAAGGCAACCGGTGCGCCTTTACAATAGATGCCAACAGAGCATCTGCCATAAAGGAGCCCCATGGACACCGCAACCCGCGACCGCAACATAGCAACTTGGTTGGGCGATACGCCGCAGCCGGTACGTGACACTACGAACCAGCTGCTCGAGCGCATCGCCCTTTTGCGTGCCGAGCAAACCATCTACCCGGCACAAGACGACATCCTCAATGCCCTCGCCTATACGCCGGCCGACCAGGTCAAGGTTGTCATCCTGGGTCAAGACCCCTATCACGGGCCCAACCAGGCCATGGGGCTGTCGTTCTCGGTCCCTGCGACGCAAACCAAGTTGCCGCCGAGCCTGCGCAACATCTATAAGGAGCTCAAAGCCGATCTGGGTTGCCCCATTCCCGCCACGGGAGACCTAACCCCATGGGCACAACAGGGCGTCCTGCTCCTCAACACCACGCTCACCGTGCGCGAGCATGCCGCGAACTCGCACGCCAAGCTGGGCTGGAGCGCGCTCACCGACTACGTTATTGAACGCTGCTGCCAGCTGCCCCAGCCGGTAGTCTTTTTGGCATGGGGCCGCTTTGCCCAGCAGATGGTCGAAGGCAAGCTCGCCGCGACCGGCGCGGGCAAGGCAACCGGCAAGTTCTGCCTGGCATCCACGCACCCCTCACCGCTTTCGGCTAACCGTGCCACGGCAGAACTCCCCGCCTTTATGGGGTCGCGCCCCTTCTCGGCAGCCAATCGGCTACTCGAACAGCACGGCTCGACCCCCGTCAACTGGACTTGCCTCGGCTAAAAATCGATACATCAAAAACGCGCCCGACGGCAATCTTGCCATCGGGCGCGTTTTGTTACTCGGGCCAGATAAACTGGGTGCGGCCGGCCTCGCCACCATCGATCAGCAGACTCTGTCCGGTCATAAACCGGTTGGTCACGCCCACAAAGTAGATCCACTCGGCGATTTCTTGGGCGGTGGCCCAGCGCTTAAGCGGCGTGAGCTCCATAATCTGGTTCCACAGGTGCTCGTCTTCCATCACGCAACGGTTGAGCGGCGTGATAACGCCACCCGGGTCCACACTGTTGGCGATGGCCTGCGGCGCCAGGCGGTTTGCAAGGTTCTTGGTGTAGGCGATAACGCCGCCCTTGCTGGCAGCATAGGCGGGAAACTCCGATCCCGTATGTCCGCTCGCCGACCCCACATTGACCACGGATTCGATAGCCGGCGCCGGCTTGGCGGCAAGCCCCTCCCCCACAAAGGCGTAGCGCTCGGTCACGTTGATGGTGCCACACAGGTTGGCGGCGATGTCGTCAGTCGAATCCTGCACACCGGCAACGTTCACGATTACCTGGGGTTCAAGGTCGTCCGGAAACGCGTCCGGCTTGCGGACATCAACGATCAGATGGCGGTAGCGCTCGTGTTCGATCGCCGCCGGCAGCAGATCAAAGCCCACGACCTCGTGGCCCTCGTCCAAAAAGCGCTGCACGCACGCGGCTCCGATACCGCCCGAAGCGCCCGTGATCAAAACCCGCATACTTGCTCCTTAGGCGGTTGCGTGGCGCTCGAGGTACTCGGCGCCCACGTTCTCGCGCTCCCAGCCGCGCACGACCTTGTAGCCCACGGGGCTCAGGAAGACCTCGCACAGCAGCTCGGCGACGGCACCCGTCAACGAGCACATAAGGACCTGTACCCAGGTCCAACCAAAGAACGTGTGGCTTACCACAATGGCAAAGACCAGGTTGTCGATAAACTGGCCAACGCCCGTGGACACATAGGAGCGGAAGGCAAAGCTCGCAAAGTTATTCTTTTTGAGCATACGGCCGAGCGACTGGTTGAGCGTGGAGTTAACCACGGCAGAAACGAGCATTGCCAGCGAAGAGCCCAGCACCACGTACCAGGTGCCGCCGATGGTGGCGTTAAGGGCATTGTTGACCTCGATCATGCCCGTATCGTAGTACGCGCCCCACATGCCGGGCGTGAGCGAGCACGCCCAAAAGCACAGGCTCACGGCAAGGTTGACCGCCAGTGCGAGGATAGAGATTTTGATGGATGCCTTGGCGCCAAAGCGCTTGCAGATCATGTCCTGGCACAAAAACGAAACCCAGCTCACCACAAAGCCGCAATCGAGTGCCAGATACGGCAGGCTGATGAGCTCTTTGTTGGCCAGCAGGTTCATCATGATGACGCTCACGAAAAACAGCGAAACCGTTGCCGCGGGAATGCTCCGCAACAGGACCTTGTAGTCCTCCATGACCTTCTTGATCATAATGTACTCCTTTGGTTTTAGGTTTTACGAGCAGGATATCGGACCCGAACTGCTCGGACGCCCCGGTCTTGAGACGACGGTGGGTATGATAGCCGCTCACACGGCATCAGGCAAGCAAGCGGCGCGGCAGCCCCACAGGGCCACCGCGCCGATGCGTTAAAAGGCTACGTTGCCAAACTCCGACAGGATAAGATCGGGGTTGTGATCGGTTGCCCAATCCACGTTCCACGGACTCGTGAACAGCAGCAGCTTACCACCGCGCATATCCTCGACGCGCAACGTGTCGCGCGTGAGCGAAAGGGCCGGGATATCGATGGTGTCGGGGTCGTTCTGGATCCAGCGGATGTCCGTATAGGGCAGCGGCTGGCGACGAACCTCAACACGGTACTCGGCCTTGAGGCGGCGCTCGAGCACCTCAAACTGCAGCACGCCGACCACACCCACGATGACGCTCTCCATGCCGGCACCCAGCTCGCGGAAGATCTGGATGGCGCCCTCCTGGGCAAGCTCCTCCATACCCTTGACGAACTGCTTGCGCTTGAGCGTGTCGACCTGCGTAATGCGAGCGAACATCTCGGGGGCAAACGTCGGGATTTGCGGATACTGCACGTGGCGCTTGCCGGAGCACACGGTGTCACCGATGCTAAAGATACCCGGGTCGAACAGGCCTACGATATCGCCCGCGTACGCCTCGTCAACAATCGCGCGGTCATCGGCCATCATCGACGTACCGGTGGCAAGCTTGAGCTTGCGGTTGCCCTGCACGTGGAAGGCATCCATGCCGCGCTCGAACTTGCCCGAGCAAATGCGCACAAAGGCGATGCGGTCGCGGTGATTCTTGTCCATGTTGGCCTGGATCTTAAACACAAAGCCGCTAAAGTCGTCGCGGCAGGGATCGACCGGTTCGCTGGTGAGCGTATCGGTATAGGCGCGCGGCGTCGGGGCCAGACGCAGGAACTCCTTGAGGAAGGGCTCCACGCCAAAGTTGGTGAGCGCCGAGCCAAAGAACGCCGGGCTCAGCTTGCCGCAGGCCACGGCATCCAAGTCGAGCTCGTCGCCGGCACCATCGAGCAGCTCGATGTCGTCCATCAGGTTCTTATGGTTCTCCTCGCCGATGAGCTCATCCATGGAAGGATCGCCCAGCTCGGCCTCGACCTCGGCGACCTTCTTGGTGGCGTTGGCGTGGCCGTCGCCCTCAAAGGCAATGACGCGACGAGTCTGACGATCGAACACGCCGCGGAAGTTGCGGCCGCTGCCGATCGGCCAGTTCATGGGATACGTATTGATGCCCAGGACATTCTCGATCTCTTCCATGAGCTCAAACGGGTCGCGAGCCTCGTGGTCGAGCTTGTTCACAAAGGTAAAGATGGGAATGTGGCGCAGCGTGCAGACTTTAAAGAGCTTTTTGGTCTGGGCCTCGACGCCCTTAGCGCCATCGATGACCATGACCGCGGCGTCGGCGGCCATAAGAGTACGGTAGGTATCCTCCGAGAAGTCCTGGTGACCGGGTGTATCGAGGATGTTGACGCAGGCGCCGTTGTAGGTGAACTGCAGCACCGAGGAGGTAACGGAAATACCGCGCTCCTTCTCGATGTCCATCCAGTCCGAGACGGCATGCTTGGCCGAGCTCTTGCCCTTGACCGAGCCGGCGGTCTGGATACTGCCGGTATAGAGCAGCAGCTTCTCGGTAAGCGTGGTCTTACCGGCGTCCGGGTGGCTGATGATCGCGAATGTGCGGCGCGACGAGATTTCATCCGACAGGCTTGCCATGCGGATCCTTTCTTGCATTGAGTGCATTACGTCGATGTAACCGCACTATTGTAGCCGCGAAATCCCGCCATAGGGCACCTATCAGGACAAATTCATCAGTTGGGGCCTAGGGTAGCAGTCGATGGCGGCACTCCGCAGCAGTTTGTCTCGATCTGTAACATCTAGCAGCCAAAAACTTCTCCAGTTGTTACAGATTGAGACAACCAAATGGGGTCCGCCAGCAAAATCTCAATCTGTAACAGGTAGCCGTCCAAACCGGTTCCAGATGTTACAGATTGAGATGAATGAACGAGCGGACAATCCCTATTTACCTCTTGCATAGCTGTGCATAGTGTATATATACTGTGCTTACCGGTTATATACACGTGTAGCCCATCAGCTAAGGAGCCGCTGTGGACATTATCCTATCCAATTCGAGCGACAAGCCCATCTACGAGCAAATAGCTTCGCAAGTCAAAGCTCAGATTCTATCGGGCACGCTCGCTGCGGGAGCCAAACTCCCCAGCATCCGTGCACTCGCGAGCGATCTTGGCGTGAGCGTCATCACCACCAAGCGCGCCTACGCCGACCTGGAGCAGCTCGGGTTTATCTGCACCGTGCAAGGCAAGGGCTGTTTTGTCGCCGACGGCAACCAAGAGCTCTTGCGTGAAAACCAGCTCTGCCATATCGAAGAGCTGCTCGCGAAAGCGGCAAGCCAAGCCGAGGCCCTGGGCGTCACGCGCGACAAGCTGCACGAGATGCTCGACCTGGTAGCCCCCGAAACCATGCAGTAGCCATCTGCAAGAAAGGCTATACCATGCAAAACCTTTTAGAACTCAAAGGCATCTCACGCCATGTGAGTGACCGTTTTTCGCTGCGCGACGTCACGCTTGCCGTGGAGCCTGGCCAGATCGTCGGCTTTGTGGGTGCCAACGGTGCCGGCAAAACAACGACGATTCGAGCCGCGCTTGGGCTTATCAAACTCGATGCCGGCGAGGTACACCTGTTTGAGCAGCACTGTGGCGCCGACGCACCCGGTGAGGCGCAGCGCTGCCTGCGTTCCCACATCGGTCTTGTCCTGGACACGTGCCCCTTCCCCTCCACGCTCAAGGTGGGCCAGATCGAGTCGCTCGTAGGCCCAGCGTACCCCACGTGGGACCGCGAAACGTTCGCCCGATTCATCAACCGATTTGGCCTCGATCCCAAGACAAAGGTCAAGGACCTCTCCCGCGGCATGGGCATGAAACTGCAGCTTGCCTGCGCACTCAGCCACAAGGCCAAGCTGCTCGTTTTGGACGAAGCCACCGCGGGCCTCGATCCCATGGCACGCGAGGAGCTGCTTGATGAGCTGCTCGCCTTTGTTTCCGACGGCCTGCACAGCGTGCTGCTCTCGAGCCACATTACGTCCGACCTCGATCGCGCTGCCGACCGCGTCATCTGCATCGATAACGGCTCGATTGTGTTTGACCTGCCGCGCGAGGACATTACCGACCGAGCCGGCATCGCCCACTGCACCCAAGCACAGGCCGCCGAGCTTATGGCTTGCGTCGAAGGTGCCCGCGCCGCCCGCCATGCCTACAGCGTGGACGTACTCGTACCCAACCGTCGCGAAACACTCGAGGCCTTCCCCGAGATTCCCTGCGATCGGGCAACCATTGATGACTATCTGCGCCTCATGCTGAAAGGGGCTTCGAAATGAAACGCGCCTTTATGTCCGAACTCGCCATCGTTCGCACGCTCATCCCGAGCATCGCGGGCGTCGGCCTGTTTATCTTCGTCGTGCTGACTCTTGCCAACGCGTCGGATGGCGATTCCGGCATGAGCGCTGGCGCCTGCGCGGTCAGTGCCATGTCGCCCATCATGGTCATGAGCTCGCTGGCCGGCTTCGACAATCAAAATGGCTGGGAGCGCTATCGGGCAACGCTGCCCTTCTCGCGCAAAGACATTATTTGTGCACGCTACCTGAGCGTTATTGTCTTCTCCGCCGTCATGGCATGTGCAGCTACGCTTTTGCGTATCGTCGCCATCCCGCTCTTCAACAGCGCGGGCATTCCTTCGACGGGACAGACGGTCTTTGAAATCGCAATCGCCTCGGCAGCCTCGATGCTCATTTCCCTCATGATGGTGTTTTTGGCGCAGCCGCTGTTCTTTCGATTTGGACACATGGAGGCGCTGCGCCTATCCGTCGGCCTGTTTGCCATGCTCGGGTGCCTTACCATGGCAACGTTGAGTTCCTCCAACCCCATCAGCAACTGGCTCATGTCGATTGCCGGAGCGAATCCCGATCCCGCCGTCCTTGGCTGTCTGTGCGCAGGAATTGCCGTACTGGCCCTCGCGCTATGCGTAATCAGCTGCACCGTCAGCACCAAGGTTTATCGAGTACGCGATCTGTAGCCACGCGAGTCTCAATCCACGAAGGACGCGATCGCCCCCCCCCGCAAATCCGTGACAAATGGCATGTCCTCGGCGTGCGCCACCGCGCTACTTGCGCAGCGGCTTGGGCAGCGGAATGCCGGAAGCGATAACGGCGGCGATGATCATGCAGACGATACCTTTGAGTGGGAAGCACATGAGCAGCAGGCCCACGACCATGACCGGCTGGCGCATGACCGCACCCATCGTCGATGCCGTGCAGACGGCGACGCAAAAGACCGGATCTGCGCCGGTGAGGATAGCAAGGCCATAGCCCAGGCTTACGCCCGAGAAGATAACCGGGAAGAAGTGGCCGCCGCGCCAGCCCAGGTTGATGAGGGCGGGGGTCAGCATGGCTTTGACAAGACCGGTCGCGATAAGCACGCCGGCGGGAATGGTCAGGTAGGTTTCCATGAGCACGTCGGCCTGGGTCTCGCCGGCAAACATGGTGTAGGGCAGGACCGTGCCGCAGATGGCGAGCGCCAGACCGGCCAGCATGGCTTTGACGACAGGACGCTCCCCTATTGCATGAGACAGCGCCTCGCTTGCGTGCTCGGAGACAAAGTACAGCCAGCCGCAAACGGTGCCGACCAACGCCAGCGGAATGAGCCAGGCAAGTTCCAGGTTGCCCACCTCGGCGGACTCGAACCTGGGCATGCCCATGCCGCCGCCCACAAGCTGGCCAAGCAGCAGGTAGGTGCCCAGACCGCCGGCAATCGCGATGCCATAGACCACGGTCTTTTGCACCTTGGGTAGCTTGATGGTGATCTCGCCGGACGTGGACTCATCGTCGGCGTCTTCGCCCTGGCCGTCGGCGCTACCGGCAAGCGGTGCTACAAAGCCAAAGACGGGCGCGGTAAAGAGCGCCGTCAGGGCAGCCTGGGTGCCCAGCAGCGTGAGCTCCCTAAACTCGGCGCCAAAGCAACGCATACGGTCGCCGACCCAGCTGCACAGACCCGCGATAACACCGGTCAGACCGGCCTCCGGTCCAATGCTGCCGCCAAACAGCAGCGGCAGCAACGCCGCGAGCGAAAGCTTGCCCAGGTTGTCGTACGGGTAGCGCCCGTCTTGCTTAACCTTAGCCATCACCTGGTTGAGGTCATCGGTCTTGGCGCCTGTCATCTTTTCGTACAGACCGATTAATAGGCCGCCCAGCAGGCAGACAAAAAACGGGTACGGCAAAAAGCCAAACGGGCCGCTGGCGAGCTCGGGCGAAGCGACGCCCAGCGCGTGCGGAATCTCGGTCCACAGATAGTCGATACCGTGCTCCATCGCAAAAAAGAACAGCCAGACCGCGGCACCTGCGAACGCACCGGTCACAGCAACGCTAACTAAAAACAGCGCGCGGTTTGTGGGTTTGGCAAGGTTATCCATCGGGTCCTCCCGCGGTCAAAGTCGACATAGTTATGTTTTATTGTAGAGCGAGCGTTGCCCGAACGAGCCAACCGTCTGCGCCGCAAACGGCACCATTGGGAGCCATAGCGGGACAGGCTCAAGACTCATCCGTTGATAATCGAGACAATCTCGCGCAAATCGTCGGCAAAGTAGATGCCGTGCTGGCGCCTCGGGCTCGAAAGCCCTTTATCAATCATGTGCCCGAGCAGCGCCTTGAGGTCGTTGTAGTAACCGTCCAGGTTATACAGGATGCACGGAGCGCTCAGGTGCCCCAATGACACCGCGGACATGACCTCGGCAATCTCCTCGAGCGTGCCCGTGCCACCGGGAAAGGCGATGAACGCATCGCCGAGCTCAATCATCTTGGCTTTGCGCTCGGCCATATCACTCGTCACGATGAGGTCGTCAATGCCGTCGTGTTGAAATTCGGCCTCTATAAAAAAGCTCGGCTCAACACCCGTCACGTGTCCACCTGCCTCGAGTACGCTATCGGCGAGAGCGCCCATCAGTCCCGACTTGGACCCACCGTACACGAGCGCCTGGCCGTTGGCGCCAATCCAGTTGCCCAGCTCCTGCACCGCGGGCAGAAACGCCGGGTCATTGCCGACGCTGGCACCCAGATACACGGTGATATTCATATTCAGTCCCCCTCATTGTGACGCGCGGCGCCCGCTCTAGCGTTGGCGGCGCCGATATTCGCGCACGCGGCGCGACAGATCGGCGAGCTGGTCGCGATCGAGCTCTTCCAAATGCTCAAGATCGTCCATAAAGCGCGCCATGGTGTCCTTTTGACGCATCTTGATGAGCGTATTGCAGTAGTTCACCGCCACGCCCGTGAGCATGGCGATGTAGAAGATGCTAATAACGCTCAAGACGACGGTAATAGCGCGGGCAACCGGTGTTTCGGCCGGAATGTCGCCAAAGCCGATGGTCGAGACCGTCTCGAAGCTAAACCAAAGTCCATCGCCAAAGGTGAGGGTCGTAGGCTCGGACAGCCAGACAGCCGTCGAGCACAGCAGGTAAAAGATAAGAAACAGACCCGTGATGCGCGCAAAGCCAGCCTGTCGCAGCACATCGGCAAGCGTCCTCAACTTGTTCATCGCGACCCCTTTTCCCAGACGCTCAATCACGTTCGCCCGGTATTGTCCCACAACCGGCAGCCAGGGACGTTCCTTTTGTGCCGGCAGAAAGGGACTGTCCCCAGCTGCCGGGCGGGAGCGTTTAGCGGTACAGCTGCCAACTGGGCAGGCTGAGCTGGTATCCTTATGCGGTAATGTCTCGATTCGTTAGGATTGCATGTGAGAGCTGCCACTGCCCTTCGTTCAGTTATATGTCGCGCCCTGACCATTGTGCTTGCCGCGCTTGCCGTGCTGAGTTCAATCGCGCCTGTTCAAGCTTTTGCCGATGACTCTAGTCAGCCAGTCAAGACGGTCCGCGTTGGTTGGCTCGTCAACAACGAGGGCTTCCAGAACGGCACCCCCGGCGAGCGTCTCTCGGGATGGGGTTACGAGTACCTCCAGACCCTGTCGTACTACACGCCCGGCTGGCGGTACGAATACGTCTCCGGCACCTTCACCGAGCTTTTGGACATGCTCGAGGCGGGCGAGATCGACCTCATGCCCAACATCTCCTACTCCGAGGAACGTGCCCAAAAGCTGCTCTTTTCCTCGAACCCCGAGGGCACCGAGCGCTACTTCATCTACGCCAAGCCCGATCGCGACGATCTGGCCAAGGGTGACCCCCAAGCGCTCCAAGGCCTTACCATCGGCTGCAACCCCGGCGTTATGCAAACCTTCGTTGGCCAGCAGTGGCTCGCCAACGAAGGCATTACCTGCACCTATAAAGAAATCAACACTGGCGGTGCCCTCTTTGACGCGCTCGCAAACAACGAGGTCGATGCCATCATCATGAACGACACGACCTCGTCACCCAGCGCCTCCCCCATGTTCTACATTGGTTCGAGCGACTACTATTTTGCCGTCCCCAAAAGCCGCCCCGACCTGATGGACGACATCAATGCCGCCATGTCGGCAATCGCCCGCGTCAACCCACGCTATATCGACGAAGTCAAATCTAACTACTCGGCCCAAAACAGCGGTTCATCATCGCTCAACGGCCCCGAACGTTCCTGGCTCAAAACAAATGACAACACCATCACGCTCGGCTACATTACGGGCAGACTCCCCTACTGCAACGAAGACGAAAACGGCGAAATGGAAGGCTCGCTCGCATCGCTTGCGACGACGTTGCACGATAAATTTGGCATTACGGTCAAAACCGTCGCCTTTGATAGCTACAAGATGATGTCAAAAGCCCTGTCAAAGGGAAGCATAGACGTTGTGCTGCCGGTATACCGAGATTACTGGTTTGCCGAGCAATCAGGCGTTGTGCAGTCGATATCGTTGGGGACCATATCCCTCACCGCCATCCACACCGGCAGCGACCTGAACAAAGACCTTCAGAACATCGCCTGTACCAAATCATCGTTTGTCAACAAAAATGCACTTGAAAGTCTGTTCCCCACAGCGACCGTGACCGAATACCAATCCGACGATGAAGCGTTCGACGCCCTCAGGAAGGGAATGGCGCACTGCATCGTCGCTCCCAGCTCACGCATAAAAACCATCGGCGACCGTCATGATCTCAAGGACTACGAGACGGTCGAGCTCCCTGACACCTGTGAGCTCTCGTGCTGGATTTCGCGCGGAAAGCCCGAGCTGCTGGGAATCATCAACAAGGGCATCATCAATGCCGGAGAATCGCTCTCCGCAAGCAATTACTCCTCCACGTCGTACACGACCCAGGAATCAGACACGCTTCAATTCCTTTTTCGCAACCGCACCGCCATTGCCGCTACCCTCATCGGTATGTTGTCGGTCGGCATCGTCCTGCTCATCTGGGCGCTCGTGCGCGCTCGAACCGAGCGCAAAAAAGCCGACGCTGCCAACGCCGCTAAGACGGCATTCCTCACGCGCATGAGCCACGACATCCGTACGCCGCTCAACGGTATCCTGGGCCTTATCGAGATTGAGGAATTGAAGGAAGGCGATATCAAGGTCGCCCGCGAGAGCCGTGCCAAGGCGCGCGTTGCCGCCAATCACCTGCTCTCGCTAATCAACGACATCCTCGAGATGGGCAAAATCGAAGACCGCAAGCTAACACTGGAGCATGCGCCTTTTAACCTCAAAGAGCTCTGTGACAATACGCTGGTTCTGTGCAAGCTCCGCGCGTCCAGTAACGGCATCACCATGCAGGACAATAGTCTGCCGTACGCCACGGGGCCATACATGATCGGCAGTCCCACCCATATCCGACAGATCATGATCAACCTGTTAGACAACAGCATTAAGTACAACAAGCACGGCGGCTCCGTCACCTTTAGTTCAAAGACCAGGCCACTCGATGACGGGCGCGCGCTCTTTTGCTTTAGCGTTTCGGATACCGGCATTGGCATGACTCCCGAGTTTTTAAAGCATATCTATGAGCCGTTTGCCCAAGAAGGTGACGATGCGCGCAGCAAGTTCCAAGGAACCGGCATGGGCATGCCAATCGTCAAGTCGCTTATTGAACTGATGGGCGGCACCATCGAAGTCACCAGTGAGCTCCATGTGGGCACCTCGTTCTACGTGGAGATTCCGCTCGATATCGACGAGAATCCCCAGGCGCGGGCGAATACGGTTGAGAGTGCGCCCGACTGCTCGCTCACCGACATGAACGTGCTGCTCGCCGAAGACAACGAATTGAATGCCGAGATTGCCCAGACGCTGCTAGAATCCGAGGGCGTCGTGGTCACCCGCGCCGCCAACGGCAACGAGGTCGTCGATCTGTACCTATCGCATCCCGCCGGCAGCTTCGATGCGATCCTGATGGACATTATGATGCCGGACATGGACGGCTATGAGGCAACCCGCGCGATTCGTCTGAGCGAGAAGGTCGATGCAGCCGATATCCCTATCATCGCGCTCACCGCCAATGCCTTTGCCGAGGACGCCAAGGCGGCACACGATGCCGGCATGAACGCCCATCTGTCCAAACCGCTCGACTTTAACAAGCTCAAAAACATACTCGCCCGCATCAAGAAAAACGGATCCGTTTCGCTATAGTTTTTGCAGCAACCACGCACGACCAGAAAGGAAGCCAACGATGTTTAGGCCCTTACGTCGAAAGAAACGCGCCATCACCGACGAGGAAGCGCGCGAACTGCTCGCCACCTGCAAGCGCGGCGTCTTTGCCGTCAACGGCGACGATGGCTACCCGTACGCCATTCCCGTCAACTACTTCTTTGACGCCGAGCACAACAAGATTTATTTCCATGGCGCCAAGGCTGGCCACAAGGTCGACGCACTCAAGCGCGATGACAAGGTCTGCTTTACCGTTTACGGAAACGAGTGGTACCAGGACGGCGACTGGGCTCCCTACGTTATGAGCACCGTCGTCTTTGGCCGTTGTCGCCTGGCGAATGACACCCCCGCGTTTATCGAGGACAAAGTCCGCCAGCTCGCCCTTAAGTACTACCCTTCTGCCGAGGAAGTCGAAGAGGAAATCGCCAAGGACATTAAGGGCGTCCAGCTCTACGAGATTACGATTGAGCATCTTTGCGGCAAGCAGATTCAAGAAAAGTAAGCCTCTCAGCAGGTCTGCGCCCAATTGCTACAGATGCTTTACCATGTGGGGCCTTCTAGCCAACTTGGCAGAAGGCCCCACATGCAGCGCACGCTTACCGTGCATTAAAAACGTAGCGGTCCAGGCGGTCGCACGCTTCCCTCACGCGCGAAAGCGGCAGCGCCAGATTCACGCGAATGTGGCAGGGCCCGTGAAACGGACGGCCGTCCTGATACCCCACGCCCACGCGCGCCCCCTCGTCGAGCAGCCACTGAATATCGCGGCCATGCTCGCGGCACCACTCGGTGCAGTCCAGAAACACCATGTACGTGCCCTGCGGACGCGAATAGGACACGCCCTCAAAATGCTCGTCCACGTAATCGCAGAAGTACTCGATATTGCCGGCAAGCACCTGGTTGAGCTCGTCCACCCACTCGTAGCCTTGCGGCTGGTAGGCACCGATAAGCGCATGCATGGAGAGGACATTCATCTCGTTGTAGTGAGTCTTGTTGGACACGGCGCACACACGGTCGCGCAGTGTTTCGTTATAGATGATGTGGTAGCTGCCGACCAGACCCGCCAGGTTAAACGTCTTGCTGGGCGCGTAGAGGGCAACCGTGCGCATGCGAGCATCCTCACTCACCGACTGCGTCGGGATGTGCTTGTGTCCCGGCAGGATGATATCGGACCAAATCTCGTCCGAGATCACCACGCAATCGTGCTGGCGATAAATGTCCATGGCGCGCTCGATCTCGTCGCGCTCCCATACGCGGCCGCAGGGATTGTGCGGCGAGCAGAACACCGCGGCATGAATGTGGTTTTGGGCGAGTTTGCACTCCATGTCCTCAAAGTCCATGCGCCACACGCCTTGGTCGTCGAGTTTAAGCGGGCTGTGGACAATACGATAGCCCGCGGCTTCGATGGACTTGGTAAAGCCGATGTAGGTGGGGCTGTGGACCAGCACCGCATCGCCCGGCTGAACATACGCACGCAGCGTCGACACGACACCGCCCAGCACGCCGTTTTCGTAGCCGATATGCTCGGGCGCCAGGCCCTCAACGCCGTTGCGGCGGCTCTGCCATTCGATGATGCGGTCGAAGTACTCGGCGCGCGGGTTAAAGTAGCCAAACATGGGATGCTGGGTGCGCTGGATGATGTACTCCTGGACCGTGGGCACCGTGGCAAAATTCATGTCGGCCACCCACATGGGAATGCGGTCGAAGCCCTCGTCGGGTGCGTTCGGAGCCATACCGGGGATCTCGCCCCAAGAGTCAACGGCGATGGAGTCCATGCCGTGGCGGTTGACAAGCGAGCTAAAGTCGTATTTCATGCTGAGCTCCCGTGCAAAGTAGGCTGTTCCGATAGGCGTTATTGTCCACCAGCGTGGGCGGTTTTGGCGCGGGGTTTGGCGCTTAATTTGACGGGTGCAGACGAATGGCAGGTTAGCCCCGCGCGTCGTTGACGGCGACTACGGTTAGCTGGGTTTCATCAACCGTAAAAGATATGTCGAGCCCGGCGAAGGCCAGATGATAGACGCGGTTCGGCTCGTGCTTGCTGCCTGCGCGGCGCGGATCTTGGCGAAGGACCTCGACCAAGCCAGGGAGCTTTGCGCTTGGGACTTTGTCTTGCAGTGCTTGCGGGAACTCGACGTCGAGCTCTTGCCACGGAGCATCCTCAATCCAGCCGCCGGTCGCATCCGGGTGGCAGTCCGCAAACGGAATGTAGGGCTTAATGTCGTAGACGGGCGTGCCGTCGCGCAAATCGGCCCCCAGCACATGGATGATGGGACCATCGTCGGTAAGCTCCACGCGGTCGAGCTTGACGCAGGTAAGCCCAATGGGATTAGGGCGAAACGGACTGCGCGTGGCAAACACGCCCACGCGCTCGGCTCCGCCCAGACGCGGCGGGCGCACGGTTTTCGACCACTTGGCATTGGTGCCGGACCTGTCCTGCGCCTTGGCATCGGCAGCTATGTCCTTAGCCGTGCCGCCGGGTGTGCCGTTTTCGAAGCGCCACAGCAGCCACAGGTGAGAGAAGGAGTCCAGACCCTCAACCGCTGCGTTGGAGGCAAATTCCGGCTCAAAGACAATGCGTCCCTGCAGATGGGGCGCCAAAAAGCTGTTGCGCGGAATGCCAAACTTCTGCGGCAGGTCGGTATGTATGTGTGCAATAGGTTCCATGCCGGTCATTGTACGGCATGGAGGTGTGGGGCGTTGCGCGCAATTCTTCGCCGCGGTTCCCCGTCGTGCAACCAACGGTTGCTTGGAAGGGCACCTGCTGCCGCGTATGCTTAAGCCATCAACCAGCAGAAAGGAGCCGCCATGGCCTTTGCAGAAAAGCTCATCGCTGTCCGTCGCGCCCATCACCTTACCCAGGAACAGCTCGCCGCCAAGCTCTTCGTCACACGCCAAGCCGTCAGTCGTTGGGAACGCGGCGAGGTCACACCGGGCATCGACATGATGAAGCTCATCGCCGCCGTAACCGACGAGCCCCTGTCTCACCTGCTCGAAATGCCCGAGCACTATTGCCAGAGCTGCGGCATGATACTCACGCCCGACGACTGCGGTACCGATGCCACGGGCGCCGCGACCGATCATTACTGCAAGTGGTGCTACGACCACGGCCAGTACACCTACGAGACCACCATGGAGGCGATGATCGAGGACTGTGCCCCGCGGCTGGCACAAAACACCGGCATGTCGCTCGACGAAGCCGTCTCGCTCATGGGCGCCGTCCTGCCGCAATTGGAGCGCTGGCGCGCCGTGCAGGAAAACGAGGAGCACTACGGCGCCGAAGCGCGGGCGCGCTATGGCGATGAGGCTATCGATGCAGCAAACGAAACGTTACTGGACATGGACCCTCAGACATGGAACGACATGAAGGAACTTGAACGCGCTATTCTGGGCCAGCTCTCGATTGTCATGGGCGACGGCGATGCGGATGGAAGCGAGGCTCGCAAGCTTGTCGCGATGCATCGTCGCTGGATTGCTCTCAACTGGGGACGCGAACCCCAGAATGAAGCGTACCTGGGTCTCGCCCACGGTTATCTTGCCGACCAGCGCTTTGTTGACTACTACAACAAGCCCTGCGGCACCGGAGCCACGGCGTTTCTGGTCCAGGCGATCGAGTCGTCGTTGGCGCGCGCATAGACCACGGCGGCTTTGGGTATTTCAATCAAAACCGCAACCGATTGGAGACCTATGGCTACTGATCACGAGCTCGCTCTGTACGTTATGACCGGCTGCCCGTACTGCATAAAGGTCAAGCGCTTTTTGGCCGATAACGGCGTGACCATTCCCGAACGCAATATCTCGACCGATTCCGATGCCGAGCAGACTCTTATCGCCGTCGGCGGAAAACGCCAGGTTCCCTGCCTGTTCATTGACGGCAAGCCGCTCTACGAGTCGAACGACATCATCGCGTGGATGCAGGAGAACCTGCTCTAGTGCAACACAGCCATTGGGGACGTTCTTAAATGACTAGTCGTTAAAGAACGTCCCCAACGACCAACTAGCCGTGGAAGCGGGCTATGGGTGCAAGTGGCTGCTCGCGAAAGACGCGATCGACGGCGGCGCGGTATTCGTCGACCCTTTTAGTCTTACGTACGAGTTTATGAACGGTAGCGGGGTCGGCGAAGGCGCATTTGGCGTAGAACCACCACTCCTTCATGCGAAAAACCGCGTTACCGCCAATCTCTTTTGCATATGCCGCAAACAGCGTGTCGTGGAAACGCTGCAGCTCGGCTGCTGTGGCAACAGGACCGCCGTTGATCATGCGTGCCAGCGCAGGGTTCGCGAGCAACCCGCGTCCCAGCATCACGTGGCGCGTAGCAGGATAGGCCTCCACCAGCGCGTCCATATCCTCAAGATCAAAAATGTCGCCGTTGTATGCCACCGGAAACGGTGCCCGCTCCAACGTCTCGCCATAAAACTCTTTGCGCGGCGAGCCCGTATAACGGTCCTTCTGTACGCGCGGATGCACGATCAGCTCTGCCAGCGGCATGCGGCAATACAGATCGAGCACGCGCTCGTATTCGTCGTCGCTCTCCAGCCCCAGCCTGGTTTTTACCGACACCGGCAACGGCGAACGTTCGCACACATCGCTCAAGAACACTTCGAGCTCGTCCAAGTGGCGCAAAAAGCCCGAGCCCTTGCCCTTGGCGACAACCGTCCCCGAGGGGCAACCCAAGTTGAGATTGACCTCTCGATAGCCCATGTCGGCGAGCACCTGTGCCGCCCACACAAACTCATCCGCGTTCTTGGACATCAACTGAGGCACCACGTTGAGCCCCTGGTTATTGGCAGGATCGATCTCCTTAAACGCCTTGCCGCCAAAGCGATTGCCCACCCGCGGCGGCGGCAAAAACGGCGTGTAATAGCAATCGAGCGCACCGAAGCACTCCGCATGCACGTGACGGAACACATGCCCGGTAATCCCCTCCATGGGGGCCAACGAAAGGATCATCTACTCTTCTCTCATATCAACGAACGTGACAAAGGGACAGTCCCTTTGTCGCATTATTCGGAGCGCAGGGCTTCGACGGGGTCCTTCTTGGATGCGCTGCGGGCAGGCAGCAGGCCGGCAACGACCGTTAGCAGCACCGAAATTGCAATGAGTACCAGCGCATCCTGCACGGGCAGGCTCATCAGGTTGGGAACCTGTTTGACCGCAAGTGCCCAGGCATTGACCGGGAAACTCACGAGCACCACGACGACAATGGCAAAGACGCCGGCAATGAGGCCCTCGATAAAGGTCTCGGCGTTGAACACGTTTGCCACGTTACGCTTCGACGCGCCAATCGCGCGCAGGATGCCAATCTCCTTTTTGCGCTCCAGCACGCTGATGTACGTGATGATGCCGATCATGATGGAGCTCACCACCAGGCTGATACTCACGAATGCGATGAGCACCAAGCTGATGGTATTCACGATATCAGTCACCGAGCCCATGATGATGCCCATGTAGTCGGTGTACGAGATTGCCTGCTCGTCGTGGCCGGCGGCTTTGACCTGCTTGTTGTACGCATCGATATGGTCGAGTACGCGCTCCTTGGCCTCAAAGTCACGCGGGAAAATCTTGACCGAGATGGGGTCCGCCTCGTCCGCATAACCCAGTGTGGTCAGGTTGTTGTCATAGGTAAGCTGCGATGCCTTGGCATAACTCATCATGAGCGAACTCAGATCCTCGGCGTCCATGTTGAAATGGATGGCGCGGGCAAAGGCGCTCGCATCCATATGCATAGCGCCCGCCAGGTTGGCAAAACTCGAAGACATCTGTGTCGCTATCTGGCCCATGAGCCCTGCCGCGCCCGCCTTGAGCTGGGACGATACCGTCGTCGCAATCTGCTCGCTAATTGTCTTCATCACCTGATCCATAGCCTGCTGCAGATACGGAGCCAGCTGCTTTTGCACATAGTCGGTCATCGCCTGTTGCAGGCGCTCGGCCAGGGCATCGCCACCGAGTGCCTTGAGCTGAGCCAGATATTGCTGGGCTGCGGCATCATTCTCAAGATACGTCGAGAATGCGGCGGCGAGCTTTGACGCGTCCTTAAGGTCTTCGGGCGACAGCGCCTTAAACTGATCAGACTGCAAAAAGCCCTCAAACAGCTGGTTGGCTAGTGTTCCCACCTGCTGCATTTGCTCGGGCGTGAGTTCCAGACCGTCAAAGATACCCGAGAAATCTGGGGTTGGCGCTTTTGCCATGATGTCGCTGAAGTCGATGTCCTTGCCAACGCCCGAAAGGTCAATGTCCAGCCCCGACAGATCGATGCCAGAAAGGTCCATACCGCCGGCTGCACCCGAGAGCGCAGATGTATCGAACGAAAACGCGCTCTTGAGCGCTGCCTCGTCCACACTGAACATGCTGCCCAGATCCACGCCTTGCTTGGCCTCGCCTTGCAGTTCGTCGAAGGTTTTGCCCGTAAAGACATCCGTCTCGGGGTGGGCGAGTTGCTCCTGCACAATCTGCGAATCGGCGGCGCGCTCCATAAGCTGGCGAGTCAGTGCATGCGTATAGGCAATACCCGGAGACAACGCGCTCGCGTTGGCGGTCTCGTTAGGTCGCACCACACCCACAATGTGCACGTCGATACCGTCGGCAACCTTGGCCGTCATAAAGTCGGCATCGTCAGACATGTCAGTCCACATGCCGGTCTCTTCGTTTTTGCGATAGGCATCGGCCGGCGACAGCACCTTAAACGTCGTGGACAGCGCATCGTCGTAGGTAAATTCGGTGCCGGTCTCGGGCGTTTCGACCCCACCGTCAGCCGTCATAGCGCTGTTTACCAGATCGTTGAGCTCATTGATATCCAGCGCGCCGATGCTGTAGAGCGTGTAGTCACCCACCGTGCCACGACTCGAGAGCACCATTACGGCTTCGTTGGCGGACGTGGGCCAATGACCGGCGACGACATCGTACTGACTGTCGAGCAGGCTCTGGTCGTCGATCATCTCGTTAAAGACCGAGGTTCCCATGGATTCCATGCTCACCGTTGCCGCCGAGCTCGCGCCTCCGCTCATGGCCTCGGTCATGGCGTTGGGCACCAGCCGGACAGGCTTCTCATCGCCCTTGCCGGCACGATAGACAACCGGCGATACACCGTAGCCGTACTGAATGGCGTTGACCTCTTTATCGATGCCGTCGCCACCGGCATCGAGCCATGCCTTAAAGCTCGTCATGTCGTTGGACTTAACGCTCGCAAACATATCCTTTACGGCCGTGACCACAGGAATCTTATCGGTTCCTTTAGCCTTGCCGCCGGCACTGTCGTCGGATGAATCCACGTTTTCAGGCGAGTCATCATCCGCAGCCCCCTGTCCGCCCATCATGGACGACAGGTCGTAATCCTGCTTGGAGATGGTGAGCGGGTAGCTCGAGAGCGTATCCTCCTCGACCTTTTTGATGTAGCCGTTTACGCCGTTGGACAGCGCCAGAATCGCCGCGATACCGATAATGCCAATCGAGCCCGCAAAGGCCGTCATGGCCGTGCGGCCCTTCTTGGTCATGAGGTTTCGGGCAGAAAGCCCCAACGCCGTCACAAAGCTCATCGAGGTTTTGCGCGTAGGCTTTGCCTCGCGACGCGCGACCTTGGCAGCATCGAAGGGATCGGAATCGTCGGTGATCTTGCCGTCCGCCAGATTGACGATGCGCGTGGCATATTGGTACGCCAGCTCGGGATTGTGCGTGACCATGATGACTAGGCGGTCGCGCGCCACGTCCTTGAGCAGGTCCATGACCTGTACGGATGTCGTTGAATCCAAAGCGCCGGTCGGCTCGTCTGCCAGCACAATCTCGGGATCATTAATCAGGGCGCGGGCGATGGCCACGCGCTGCATCTGCCCGCCCGAAAGCTGGCTCGGGCGCTTGTTAACGTGCTCGCCCAAGCCGACTTTCTCCAACGCCTCGCGCGCACGCTGGCGGCGCTCGGCATGCCCCACGCCCGTGAGCGTGAGCGCCAGCTCCACGTTTTCCAAAATGGTCTGATGCGGAATGAGGTTATAGCTTTGGAACACAAAGCCGATGCGGTTGTTGCGGTAGGCATCCCAATCGCGATCGTGAAAGTCTTTGGTCGAAATACCGTCGATCAGCAGGTCGCCAGAATCAAAGTGGTCGAGCCCACCGATAACGTTGAGCATCGTAGTTTTGCCCGACCCCGAAGGTCCCAGAATGGCCACGAACTCGTTATCGCGAAAAGACAGGCTCACGCTGTCGAGCGCCACCTGCGTAAACGACTGCGTAACGTACCTTTTGCAAATACCTTTGAGCTCCAGCATGGACGGCAACCTCTCCTGCGCAGGCACATTCGCCCGCTCTCCCCCGCCGTTCGTATTCGACGCGTTTGTCCTACTCTATCCCCATTTTTTGCCGGCGCCAGTGAGGAATGTAGGGAACCGCATCAAAAAACGAACGGGACGGTGCCTAAAAGAAGAGGTCCCGAGCGGGACCTCTATATGGTGGAGTTTATCTTGAAAGGGAGCGAACTACTTCGCACAGCGACACACGATCCTCGCTATGCTTTACGCGTTTTCTACTGCTCGCTATTCGCAATCGCCTGGTCGATAAGTTTGTTGAGTGCTGCGCGCTGCTCGGCGGAGCTGATGGCTCCCACGATTGGATCCCCTACGATGTTGCCATTCTGATCGATGACATACGTCGTCGGGAACGAGAACAAATTTGACGTAAACTTACCGGCCTCGCTATCCGACTTGAACCAGATGTTCTTATATGTCACGCCCTTCTTGCTCAGCACGTCCTTGGCATCTGCAATCTCGCCCTTGTTGCCATCGAGCGTAAAGGAATTGACGCCCACGACCTGGCCGCCCTTCTCGGCAAGCTCCTGATTCAGTTTCTCAAGATCGCCCAACTCACCCACGCACGGCTTGCAAGTGGTAAACCAAAAGTTCATGACGGTAACCTTGTTCTTAGAGAACAGCTCGTCGCTGCTCACGTCGTTGCCGTCCAGGTCCTTGCCCGTAAAGCTGGGGAACTTCGTCGCCTCGCTCGAAGCATTGGCACCAGCCGTCATGCCAGCGGTCGAAGCATCGACGCTCTCGCCTGCGCTCGGCGTGCTTCCACAGCCGGGGAACTCCTTCTCCAAGCTCTCGAGCTTGTCCTCGATTTCCTTGATCTGCTGCGCACCGGCCTTGAGCGTCTTAAGCTCATCCGCCGTAAACTCATCCTTGGCGCCGTCGATGGTCTTGAGCAAGAAATCGCCGTAATTGCTGCCGTCCTCAATCATTGTCGAGTCTTTATTTGCCGCATTGAACACCTTTTCCCACAGCGCGTTATCACTCGAAAAGATCTCGTTCTCCTTCTGCATGAGCTTCGCATACAGCTCGGCGGCCTCGTCGGCATTGGCCGGCTTCTGCGCAGTGAGTTCTGCGATCTTAGGATCGGAGCTCGCAGATTCGCTCGCATTGCCACCGGGCGCCGAACATGCCACAAGGCACAAGGCCAATACCGGCACCATAAACAGGGCCGCAATCTTAGAAAGCTTCATAGTCATTCCTCCGTTTTGTCGAAGCTTGTTTACTTTTTATCAGCGGTCAAGGGAAGCTTTTCCGCCGACACATCCAGGCCATAGCGATAGCTGATGGCATCGACGGGACAGGCCCCGATGCACTTTCCGCACCGGATACATTCGGCATGATTGGGCGCGCGGACCACATCAACGTCCATCTGACAAACCTTTGAGCACTTGCCGCACGAGACACATTTGCACGCGTCAACCTGAATCCCCAACAAGGACACCCTATTCATGAGCGCATAGAATGCGCCGAGTGGGCAAATCCATTTGCAGAAGGGGCGGTAGAACAAAACGCTCAGCACTACCACGGCAATGAGAACGGCAAGTTTCCAAGTAAAGAGATGTCCCAACGCAGATCGAATGCCGGCATTGGCGATGGCCAGCGGAATGGCGCCCTCGAGCACACCCTGCGGACAGATGTACTTGCAAAAGAACGGGTCGCCCATGCCCACGTCGTTAACCATCAAGACGGGCAGCAGCACCACGGCAAACAGCAGCACGACGTACTTGATGTACGTGAGCGGCTTAAGCTTTTTCGTGGAGAACTTTTTTCCGGGAATCTTATGAAGCAGCTCCTGCAGCCAGCCAAACGGGCACAGAAAGCCGCATACAAAGCGTCCCAGCAGCACGCCGAGCAAAATGAGCGTACCGGTAACATAGTAAGAAAAGTTGAACTTGGATGAACCTACCACCGACTGGAACGACCCGATGGGGCACGCACCCGATGCCGCGGGGCACGAATAGCAATTAAGTCCAGGTACGCAGACTGTTTTTCCCGCGCCCTGATAGATGCCGCCTTTGGCAAAGTTTGGCAGGTGAATGTTGGTGACCAGCGTCGCCGCCGCCTGAATGAATCCGCGAAATCGGGCCAAAACATGCGACGCAGTGTTTTCTCTTTTATCCAATTCCGATACACTCCAAGCACAGCCTAATCGCTTTGGCCAGCACGGCATCCGCCTCGCCACGCATAACACCAAAGCACACCATGGCAATTCCGACGATCAACAAAGCGACCTGTACCACGGGCTTTACCGCTTTGAACAACCTGACCACTCCTTTCGTTACGCGACCATTGGACCATATCGACTATAAAATCCGTGTTAAGCGCGATTTGGAATGTGCAAGGAGACTGTTATGCGTATTTTGATCGTCGAAGACGAGCGAGCGCTGTGCGATGCAATCGCGCGCAGCTTGCGAAACTTGGCGTACAGCGTCGACTGCTGCCACGACGGACAGGAGGCGCTCGACCTGCTGGGCGTCGAAGTCTTTGACCTCGTGGTACTCGACCTCAACCTTCCCCGTATCGATGGCATGACCGTGCTCAGGGAACTTAGGAAAACCGACTGCGAGACCAAGGTACTGATTCTGTCCGCACGCGGCGAGGTCGCCGACAAGGTCGCCGGACTCGATGCCGGCGCCAACGATTACCTTACCAAGCCGTTTCATCTTGACGAGCTTGCGGCAAGGATCCGCAGCCTTACCCTCAGGCGCTTCGCACAAAGCGACATAGTATTAACCTGCGGAAAGCTCAACTTTGACACCAAGGCGCGCATCGCTTCCGTGGACAGTGAGGCCCTATCTCTTACGCGCAAGGAAACGGGAATCTTGGAATACCTGATGCTTAATCAGGGGCGACCGGTAAGCCAAGAGGAGCTTATAGAGCACGTTTGGGATAGCAGCGTGAACAGCTTTAGCAACGCAACCCGCGTTCACATCTCGTCACTCCGCAAAAAGCTACGCAGCGCTTTGGGATACGACCTGATTCGCAATCGGATTGGAGAGGGCTACGTTATGGAGGATAGCGAATGAAAAGGCTTTCGCTGCAATGGCGCATAACGATTACGACGGCACTGCTCACGTGTGCGGCATGCGTGCTGACGAACTGCCTGGTCGGCTATACGGGCATGCGCTACATGGATGCCATCGGCAGTAACATCTCGGCCTTTAACGCAACCGGCGAAAATTCGCCCCAGGCGTTCGACCCAACGAAAGCGACCCCCGATGACAAGGTCACGATCGTCGTAAACGACGCACAGGAGTCTTTTGGCACGACAACCTGGTGCATCACGGCCGGAGTCACACTCCTTGGCGGCGTGCTGGCATACTTTGTGAGCGGCCGTGCGCTCAAACCGCTACGAGCTTTTGCCGCCCAGGTTGAGCGTGTGCAGCCTGACAACCTAAGCGAAATCAGACTCAGCGAAGATGTGCCCACCGAGCTACAACGATGCAGCGCCTCTTTCAACGACATGATCGCCCGTCTTGGCGAAGGGTTCTCTGCACAGCGTCAGTTTACCGGCAACGCCGCACACGAGCTGCGCACCCCGCTCGCCCTT
>CATVRV010000011.1:0-72290 GCA_958346515.1 uncultured Collinsella sp. | reverse complement strand
GCTGCGGAAACGCGGGGTCCGTTCGGGCTGTTGCGTTGAGATTGAAAATCAACCCCACAAAGGAGTAGGCTTCTATTCCGATTTTCAAATATCTCAATCTGTAACATCTGGGCGGGCAAATCGGCTCTATCTGTTACAGATCGAGACAAAAGGCAGGCGTCGGGACGAACATCTCATTCTGTAACAGCAAGACGACTTTTAACGGTCTAAATGTTACAGATTGAGACAAACCGCTGGGGCGGGTCAAAACCACCACAAAGGTGCCTGTCCCCTTTGTGGTGGTGGGGCGTTAGGAGAGGAGCTTCATGGCGGCGTCGTGGGCGGCGTGCTCGTAGGTGTCGTCGAGGGACTTGAGCGGCAGCAGGGCTGTGGCCTGTGCATCGCCGCGGCGCTCGAGGGCGTGCGCGATGAGCCAGTCGGCGAGCTCGGGGTTCTTGGGCAGCGCCGGGCCGTGCAGGTACGTGCCGATGACGCCCTTGTAGATCAGACCCTCAAAGCCATCGTCACCGTTGTTGCCGGTGCCCGTGACGACGGACGTTCCGAGCGGCGTGGCATCTGCGTCGAGCAGAGTGCGGCCGCCGTGGTTCTCGAATCCCACAAAGGGCTCGGGTGCCAGGTCGGTCTTGACGGCGACGTTGCCGATCAGACGGTCGGAGCCGCGCACGGTCTCGGCGGCAATGATGCCCATGCCCTCAATGCGATTTTCGCCCATATAGTACGAACGGCCGAGCAGCTGATAGCTGCCGCAGATGGCGAGCAGCGAGCCGCCGTCCTCAACATAGGCCGCAACCTTGTCTTTTTGAGCGAGCAGCTCGTGTGCCACAGCCAACTGATCGCGGTCGGAGCCGCCGCCCATCATGACGATATCGGCATCATGCAGATCGAGCGACTCGCCCATACGGACCTCGTCCACGCGCACGGGAATGCCGCGCCAGGCGCAGCGGCGCTCGAGAGCGATGACGTTGCCGCCGTCGCCGTAGAGGTTGAGGGCATCGGGGTACAGATAGACGATGCGCAGCGGGCGCGAAAGCTCGGTCGGCGCGACGCCGACGGGGACAGCGCTCCCATCGGCGCGTGTTACGGCGCAGGAGGCAACCGAGCTCGCATCGGTATCCTTAAGCCCGTCGAGCTCCTTGACCAGCGGCGGAAAGGCCGTGTAGTTGGCGACGGCGTAGAAAGTGTCGCCAGCCTCCTCGTCTGCCACGGCGCCGATTGCCTGCTCGATATTCGAGATGATGGCGGCGTCGATGCCGGCGTACTTGAGGCGCACCTGCATGTCGTGCGCGCGCGTGCCGCCAGCAAAGGCGACAAGCCCCGTTGTGTCGGCGATGCGCTCAAAGTCGACGTCGTAAATCCACGATACATCGTGGCCGTCGGCATCGTTGTCGTTGAGGAAGAAAGCGCAGAGCCTGCCACCTGCTGTTTTAATGGACTGGATCTGGCGATCGAAGCCTACGGGATTCTTGGCCAGGTTTGCCTCGACGGTACGGCCGGCGATCTCCCAGCGGCCCATACGCCCGCCGGCGGGGATGTAGGCATCGAGCGTGGGCTGCAGATGCGCCGCGTCCACGCCCAGCTCGTGGGCGGCGAAGAAGGCTGCGGCTACGTTGTAAACCATATATAGGCCGTTGTAGCGTGTGGCGATGTGTACGGCAGCCGCGTCGGGCGCAGACCCAAAGACCAGGTCAAAGCCGTAGCCGTCGCAGCCGAGCTCCACGCCCGTCACGCGACGGACAAGCCCGGGGCGGGCCCAGCCGCACGAGGGGCAATGGTATGCGCCAAGCTGTCCGTACTGCACATAGTCGTACTCCAACGGCGCGTTGCACTGTGAGCAAAAACGCGAGTCGCTAATGCGGTCGGATTCGGTGTCGGTGGCGCCGTCGATGCCAAAGGCGATGCTCGTATTGGAGACGCGTGCGGCGATCGAGGCGCACAGCGGGTCGTCGGCGTTGTAGATAAGCGTTGTTGTCGGCGAGAGCTCCAACGCATGGGCGATGACCTCCTGGGTGTGATCGATCTCGCCATAGCGATCCAGCTGGTCGCGGAACAGGTTGAGCAGCACGAAGTACGTCGGCTTGAGCTTGGGCAGGACGCGTACGGTGTAAAGCTCATCGCACTCAAAAACGCCCACGCGCTTGCCGCCACCGGCTCGCTTGAGGCCGCTGCGCGCTTCGAGCAGTGCGCCCACCACGCCCGGCTCCATGTTGTTGCCAGCGCGGTTGCATACCACGGTGGCGCCGCTGGCGGCAACGGCGTCGGCGATGAGGTTGGAGGTGGTGGTCTTGCCATTAGTACCCGTAATCACCACGCTGCGGTCGACAAGGCCAGCGAGGTCGCTCAACAACTCGGGATCGATCTTCATGGCGATGCGGCCGGGGAGTACGCCGCCCTGGCGCTTAAGGACGGAGCGCAGCCCCCAGCGGGCGATATCGCTCGAGGTGCAGGCGAGAGAAGAGCGGAAGTTCATGAAGCCGTTCCTAACATAGATGACATGGTCGTGGCGTTTGCGCCGTTAAAAGCCATAGCGGCGCGCAAATTCCCGGGCAAGCTGCGATACGTCTTCGCAAGCGTTGGCCCAGGGGGCAAAGTCGGGAGTATCCGAGATGATGCCGTCGGCCTCCCAAACTGCCTGATGCGAAAGGTCCCAGGGGTCGTGCGGTTCGGGCCGGCAGGGAAGGTACGGCGTCTGATACATGGGGTTCAGCAAAAAGAACGCGCCGCCCTCGCAGCGGTTGGCAAACTCGCGCAGCGCGCGTGTCGCCGGGCGCATCTTGTTCGTTTTGAACAGCAAGATCGTGCGGGCGAGTAGGTACCAAGGGGAGTTCTCGAGGGCATCGGCCCCCATCTGCTCCTCGAGCTGATGGGCCAGGGCAAAAAAGCCGTCCTCGTCTTCCAGGCGAGCGAGGGCGAGTAGCACGGTGCCTGCAGCTCGGGTGGGATAGCCTTCCGCCTTAAGAACACGGCGAGAATAGTTGGCGGCAGCACGGTAGCGAGCGCTCGCCATGCACAGCTGCGAGATGGCCTCGAGCGTGTGAAGCCACCCGATAAGAGCCGGCTCGCTTACGGTGAGATCGGCCGCCGTCACGCCGTTTGCCAGCACCTTGTTGGCCCAGTAGTGCGGGGCCTCCATATCGAACCCGGGCACGCTTTGCTGCAGGTAATCGGTCGTGGTCGCCTCGAGTTTCATCAGGTCGCCCAGGCAGGCGTCGACGGGCGTGTCCGCTAAAATGATGGCGAGCAGCTGGGCATCGACGGCCAGCGCGTCGACGCGGACGATCTTGAGCAGTTCATCGCGCATGTCGTCGAACAGGTGGTTGCGCGTCTGTTCAAACTCCTCGTCGCTGCCCATGTCCTCGATGCGATGGAGCTCGTCGAGCAGGTGGCGGTGGACGCCTGCATAGGACAGCAGTGCCTGGGCATGCTCGGTTTGCGCATACTTATGAGGGTTGACGCTCACGTCGTTATGGACAAGCTCGCGTGCTGCATCGGTGAGTTCGGGGTGCGACGCAAGGTAGGCGCGCTCCAGGTAGGCGGGGATGTAGACGCTCGGATCCATTAGAGGTCTCCTCCCTTAAACGGCAAACCCTGCTCGGCCGCGCGCAGGATTCGCTCGTCGATCTGGGAGCGCACGATGTCGTTGGTGGCGACCCAGGCGGCAAAGCTGGCGTTGTCGGGGGCGCCCAAGCCCTCCTGCAGTACCGGCGTCGCCTCGGACAGCGCAAGGACAAGCTCGTCGGTGGAGCCCGCACCCACGTTGACGCGGGCATAGACGCCATCGGGAAACTCGGTTTGGAAGTAGAGCGCCTCGGCTGCGTGCGGGCACGAGCGTGCAAGGATGCGCAAGTAGTGCTCGGCGCCCTCGTAGTCCAGCTCGCGCCAGGCAGCGCTCATCAGCGCGATGAGCGTCCACGGGTCCAAGTCGCGCTCCGCGTCCTTGGGACGACGGCGCAGCGGCGTGTTGGCGAGATAGGGGACGGAGTGGGCAGAGCGAAAGCGCTTGAGCTCCTCGGCGGGGTATTCGAGCTTTGCCATGGCGAGCATCGCGGTGTGACGGACGCCGGCAGGATCGTTGGGGGCAAAGTCGAGGCTGCGGTTTGCGGCTTCGAGCGACATGCGATAGCGGCCGCTAATGAGGGCGCGCGATGCCAAGGCGGCAAGCCAGCGCAGGTAGGGGCGGCGGGTCAGGTCGCCTGCGGCCTCACGCTCGTAGGGGTCCTGCGCCGAGGCAATCTTGAGCGCCAGGTCGTGCTCGACTTCATCGCGCTTGGATACCAGGTACTGTACGTACTCCTCGTTGGAGTTGGCGGTGAGGGCGGTCAGCATGCGCTGAGCGTCCCAGTTGGTCGGATCGAGCTCGGCCGCCTCGCGAAGCATGTTCTCGGCAGCGGCCTCTTCTTGTTCTGCCTGAGTATCGTCAGGGATAAAGGGAATGCGGTAGTCGACAGCTTCGACCACCTTGGCAATGAGATGCCCGGCGCGGTCGCGGTCGTGCACGATGAGCGGCGCGGGGTTGCGGGTGAATTGTTCCATCAGACGCTCTACGGCGGCACCATCGGTGAGCGGGATATTGTCGCGGCGCAAGGCCTCAAGAACGAGGCGATGGCAATCCTCTTGAATGGGATCGAATGCCATGGGGCCTCCTTTGCTGCGGTTAGGGTTCAAATGTCTCTATATAAAATTCTAGTTTACCCGCATGTGGCACACCGGGGGTGCCGCACTTGGACATGCACCTTTGCACCACGAAGACGGATGTCGCACAAATGTCGGCACCTTGGACGACTGAGTGGTATCACGGTGCCGCAAACGGTCGATTTTTGGCGGCGAACGGGGCGCATTTTGGAGGGGCACCGTCCTGCCCGGGATATGTGGTCAACCTTGATAAAACGTTTGCCCAGCTTGGGAGTATGGATACCGCACAAGGGTCTTCAGGGATAGAAAAAACGTTTCATCATTGTTGGCTTTAGGTGAATAACTGACCAACCAGAACGGTAAAATAGTGTTTGTCTGAGCGTTGAGACGTTTAGACATCGCGCATTGTCATCGCCGGCAACGCGCAAAACGGTCCTAACGGAGCCAATCGGGTGCTCCGTTATATACGCAAGTCTAAGAGGGGCTTGTTTAGGAGGCACAGTATGGGACGTTTTACCAATCCTCGCGATCTGTACTTTGGTGAGGGCGCTCGCCACGAGGTGAAGAACCTCAAGGGCAAGAAGGCCATCATCGTTTCTGGCGGCAGCTCTATGCGCCGCGGCGGGTTCCTGCAGGACGTCGAGGCCGACCTCAAAGAGGGCGGCTTCGAGGTCAAGCTGTTCGAGGGCGTCGAGTCCGATCCGTCCATCGAGACGGTCATGAAGGGCGCCGAGGCCATGCGCGAGTTCGAGCCCGACTGGATTATCGCCATCGGCGGCGGCTCGCCCATCGATGCCGCTAAGGCCATGTGGGTCTTCTACGAGTATCCCGAGGAGTCCTTCGATAACATCATCCAGCCGTTCAGCTTCCCTGAGCTGCGTCAGAAGGCTCACTTCTGCGCCATCTCCTCTACCTCCGGTACCGCTACCGAGGTCACGGCCTTCTCCGTCATTACCGACTACGCCAAGGGCATCAAGTACCCGCTGGCCGACTTCAACATCACCCCTGATGTCGCCATCGTCGACCCCGAGCTCACCTACACCATGCCCTCCAAGCTGTGCGCTCATACCGGCATGGACGCTCTGACCCACTGCATGGAGGCTTACGTTTCCACCTGCGCTTCCATGTTCACCGACGCCAACGCTCTGCACGGCATCCGCGAGATCGTCGAGTGGCTGCCCAAATCCTATGCTGGCGACCATGAGGCCCGTCAGCACATGCACGAGGCTCAGTGCATCGCCGGTATCGCCTTCTCCTCGGGCCTGCTCGGCATCGTTCACTCCATGGCTCACAAGACCGGTGCTGCCTTCGAGAACGGCCACATCATCCATGGTGCTGCTAACGCTATGTACCTGGGCAAGGTCATCCAGTGGAACTCCAAGGATCCCCGTGCTGCCGAGCGTTACGCTTACGTGGCCAAGGAGATTCTGCACCTTCCCGGCGAGACCAACGAGGAGCTCATCGCCGCGCTCGTCCAGAAGATTCGCGACCTCAACGATCAGCTCAACATTCCGCAGTCCATCAAGGATTACGCGAATGGTGGCGTGAAGGTCGACGCCGAGAACCCGCAGATGGTTTCCGAGGAGGAGTTCCTCGCCAAGCTGCCCGAGATCGCCGCGAACGCCGAGCAGGACGCCTGCACGCCCGAGAACCCGCGTGAGACCAAGGCTGCCGACTTCGAGAAGATCCTCAAGGCCTGCTACTACGACACCGACATCGATTTCTAATCGACTCTTGTTATCGTAATGAGGGGCTCCGCACGTATCCGTACGGAGCCCCTTTCTTTTTAATTATTAGAGAATGGGATAGTTATGGCTGCAATCTTCAATAGCCCCAGCAAGTACATCCAGGGCCCGGACGAGCTGGCCAAGCTCGGCTCCTATGTCGAGCCGCTCGGCGCTAAGGCCCTCGTTATCGTGACGCCTTCGGGCAAGAAGCGCGTCGGTGCCAAGATCGAGGGCGGCTTTGCCGAGGCTAAGGCCGAGCTGCTGTTTGAGGACTTTAACGGCGAGTGCTCCAAGGGCGAGGTCGATCGCCTGGTTGCGCTCGCTCGCGACAACGGTTGCGACATCATCGTAGGCGTCGGTGGCGGCAAGATCCTCGATACCGCTAAGGCCGTTGCCTATTACCTGGAGTCCCCGGTTATCATTTGCCCCACCATCGCCTCGACCGATGCACCGTGCTCGGCACTTTCGGTGCTCTACACCGACGACGGCCAGTTCGATAAATATCTCTTCCTTAAGGCAAACCCCAATATCGTCCTGATGGATACGACGGTTATCGCGGCGAGCCCGGTCCGCCTGACGGTTTCCGGTATGGGCGATGCGCTCGCAACCTACTTTGAGGCCCAGGCGACGCATGATGCCGACGGTGGTACTTGCGCCGGCGGCAAGGGCGGAATGGCCGGCCTGGCGCTCGCCAAGCTCTGCTATGAGACGCTTATGGCCGATGGCGTCAAGGCCAAGGTTGCGCTGGAGAAGGGTGCGCTGACACCTGCCGTCGAGCATATCATCGAGGCTAATACGCTGCTTTCGGGCATTGGCTTTGAGAGCTCGGGCCTTGCTGCTGCTCATGCCATCCACAATGGCCTGACGATGCTGCCCGAGTGCCACGGCATGTATCACGGCGAGAAGGTCGCCTTTGGCACCATCGTCCAGCTGGTACTCGAGGATGCCCCGACTGAGAAACTCGAGGAAGTCTTGGGCTTCTGCATTGAGCTAGGCCTGCCGGTCACGATGAAGGAACTTGGCGTTGCCGAGCTTACGCGCGAGCAGGCCATGATTGTTGCCGAGGCCGCCTGCGCGCCCGATGACACCATGTGCAACATGCCATTTGAGGTGACGCCCGAGATGGTCGCAAACGCCATCCTGGGTGCCGACGCGCTGGGTCATTATTACCTTATGGATGAGTAAACTAAGGTAAGGAAGGGGCAAAGCCGACAGATGGCTTTGCCCCTTTTGCTATGGTGCAAAGGGACCTGTCCCCAATGCACAAGTTGGTGCAGGGGGGCAGGTTACTTTGCACCAATCGTTGTTTGATGAAGGGCGGATTCTCGCATGGCGCTTCCCATGGTTTATGGCGGTCCCGGCCGGTATGTTCAGGGGCCGGGCGAACTTTCGCGTCAGGGCAGATATCTGTCATGGCTGGGGTGCTCCGCCTATGTCCTGTTTGACCAAGGCACCGAGGATCGACTGTGCAAGCAGATCGTCGATGGATTTCTGGGCGAAGGTCTCAGCGAGCCGTTCTTTAAGATTTATGACGGTCCGTGCACGGAAGAGGCCGTTGTCGAAATGGCCAAGGAAGCCCGGGCCGAGTTTTGTGACATGGTGGTGGGCATTGGCGGCGGCAAGATGCTCGATATCGCCAAGGCCGTTGCGTATTATGCCGAGTTGCCGTTATGCGTATGCCCCACGGCGGCTTCGATGGACGGTCCGTGCAGCGAGATTTCCGATGCCGATCTGCAGGGTGTTGCAAATGCGGTCTTTAGAAACGAGCGCAATATGGCCAACGAGCAGGCCAAGGTGACCAAACAAAAACTCGTGCAGCTCATGTGCGAGGCATAGCTTGGCACTTGATTGACCTTGTGCAATCGAGGCGGCGATAGGCCATGGGCTATTTGCCGCAAAGATGCTCCGCGTGTAATTTGCCCGAGGCGTGGGCCGATAGCGTATCATTATCTCTTGCTTGTTTGCACTGCTCAGGGAGGGGCCGCGCATGGCGCAGGAACACGATCTGTTTGATGACATTATCGAGATCAGCAAGGGTTTCGACTTTCTTAAAAACCCGCTTGGCGGCGTGACCGATGCACTCGATCCATCGGCGCCGCAGTGGAATCCTGCTGACTACAAGGAGCGTCCGCGCGGCAACACCATTCCGTGCCTGACCTGCAAAAACGAAAAGAGCGGCTGCACCGCGTGCATGGACGTGTGCCCGGTCAACGCTATTGAGGTCGAGGAAGACGCCATCGAGATCCTCGACTCCTGCCGCAAGTGCGGTCTGTGCGCCGCTGCCTGTCCGACCGAGGCGATCATCTCTCCGCGCCTTGCACCCAAAAACGTCTACGACGACATTGTCTCGGCGGCTACGAGCCACGAGACCGCCTACGTTACCTGCACGCGTGCCCTTAAGCGCATGCCGCGTGAAAACGAAGTCGTCGTTGCCTGCGTGGGCGATATTACGGCAGAGACCTGGTTCTCGGTACTGGCCGACTATCCCAACGTGAGTGTGTACCTGCCGTTGGGCGTGTGCGATAAATGCCGCAACACCGGCGGTGAGGACATTCTGGGCGAGGCGATTGCGAAGGCCGAAGAGTGGTCTGGCACGGGTATGGGCCTGGAGGTCGACCCCAAGAGCCTCAAGTGCCATAAGCGCCGCGAGTACGAGCGCAAGGAGTACATGGAAAAGATTGCCCGCACCACGGGCCTGACGGTGACCAAGCTCAACCCGGCGACGGCGGCGCTGGCCTCGGTGACGCAAAAGCTCAAGGCCCATCGCCATCAGATTACCCAGCTGGAGCGCACGCTCAACACCATGTGCGGCACCACGACGACTAAGCGTCGCCGTTCGCTCACGCACGGGCGGCAGCTGGTGCTCTCGACGTTGCAAAACCACCCCGAGCTTGCCCAGAACATGCAGGTGAGCACGCCGGAGTGCGATTTTGACAAGTGCACGTCGTGCGGCGAGTGCGTCAACGTGTGCCCCACGTTCGCCTGCGATCTGGTGGGAAGCGGCCGCTTTGCGTTGGAGTCCACGTATTGCCTAGGTTGCGGAGCCTGCGTCAAGGTGTGCCCCGAGCATGCGCTCAAGCTGGTCGAGCACGATGCGTCCAATCTGGTCGTTGTCGACCCCGAGGCCGAGGAAAAGGCCGCTCAGAAGGCCAAGGCCCACGAAGAGGCCCAGAAGGCCAAGGCCGAGGCAAAGGCCAAGCTTGACAAGATGCTCGATCAGGTGGAGAAGCTCGCGGACTAGTCAGCGAGCTCTATCTCTGCTTCATTTGCGCCGCCGCGGTGTCCGGATTCGCCCGGATGCTGCGGCGGCGCTATACTTATACGGTTTGAAGTACCTGTACCAAAAGGAGCTGTCGTGTCCCTTTCCATCGGTATCGTGGGCCTGCCCAACGTGGGCAAGTCGACGCTGTTCACCGCGCTTACCAAAAAGACCGGCCTTGCCGCCAACTACCCGTTTGCCACGATCGACCCCAACGTGGGTATCGTCGACGTGCCCGATAGCCGCTTGCAAAAGCTTGCCGACATCGTTAACCCGGGCCGCATTGTGCCGGCGACGGTCGAGTTCGTCGACATCGCAGGTCTGGTGAAGGGCGCTAACGAGGGCGAGGGCCTGGGCAACCAGTTCCTGGCCAACATTCGCGAGACCGACGCCATCTGCGAGGTCGTGCGCTACTTTAAGGACCCCAACGTCATGCGTGAGGTGGGCCGCACGGGCGAGTTCGTCGATCCCGCCGGCGATGCCGACACCATCATGACCGAGCTCATCCTGGCCGACATGGGCACGCTCGAGAAGCAGCTGCCTAAGCTCGAGAAGGAGGCCAAGCGCGACAAGGAGCTCATGCCCAAGTTCGAGGTTGCCAAGCGCCTGCTTGCCTGGCTCAACGAGGGCAAGCGCGCCGCATCCATGGAGATGACCGACGAGGAGCGTGCCGCCGCCAAGGGGCTGTTCCTGCTCACCATGAAGCCCATCCTGTATGTGGCCAACGTGGACGAGGATATGCTCAACGACGATCTGGCGCCCATCGATGGTGTCAAGCCGCTGCCCATCTGCGCCAAGATCGAGGCAGAGCTTTCCGAGCTCGATCCCGAGGACGCCGCCGACTACCTGGAGAGCCTGGGCCTGGAGCAGCCCGGCCTGGACGTGCTCGCTCAGGCTGCCTACAAGCTGCTCGGCCTGCAGTCGTTCTTTACGGCCGGCGAGATGGAGGTCAAGGCCTGGACGGTTCGTCAGGGCGCGACCGCCCCGCAGGCCGCCGGCGTCATCCACACCGATTTTGAGCGCGGCTTTATTAAGGCCGAGGTCATTGGCTACGACGACTACATCGAGCTCGGCGGCGAGCAGGGCGCCAAGGCCGCCGGCAAGTTGCGTATTGAGGGCAAGGACTATGTCATGGCCGATGGCGACGTCGTGCACTTCCGCTTTAACGTGTAAGGACGACGCATATGTTCAAATATGGCAAAAAAGCTGGCTACATGGGTATTGCGCTGCTCGTACTTGCGGTGATTCCGCTGGTGGTCGCAGCGTGTGTTATCCCCAACATTGGCCCCGAGGTGGCAACGAAGTTTAACGCCGCCGGCGAGGTGACGCGCTGGGGTAAGAGCTACGAGCTGCTGGCACTGCCGGTACTCAATCTGCTGCTGAGCGTGGCGACGTACTTTACGGCGGGACGCCAAGCCAAGAACAATGACGACTCCGCCGCCATGGCGCGCATCGTGTGCGAGCGCTACCTGCGCAACGGTTGCATTACGGGTGTGTTCCTCAACGTGATCAACGTTTACTTTATGTACTCGGCGATTACCGGAACGGGCTTTGGCTTTGGTTTCTAGCTTGTCCTTTTAAGCAACGAGCCTGCACGCATATTCAATGGCTGCTGCGAGGCCGCCGCTCGATCGTGGTCGAAAGACTACATCGGCGGCGGCCTCGTTTTCGTATCCGGCGCCGCGAAGGGCGAGTGCGATACCGGCTTCTAAAAGGAGCGGCAGGCCTCGTTGGCTGGTTGCGATTACGGCAGCCTGATTGAGCGAGCAGCCGTGCGTTTGGCATCGGATGGCAAGTTCACCTCGCGCCGGGCAAGGGACCAGAACGGCGGCGACGCGACTTGATAGCAATGCAAATGCTGTGCGCTCATCGGGCGAAAGGCATTCAGCTTCAACGACGACGAGCTTGGGCGGCGCGCTGTTTGTGCGAAGCGTGGCTCGGTACATGCGGACCGAAGAACCCGACATAGAAAACTCCTGTGTATTCGGGAAAACGTAAACTATAGTTTACGTTTATGTTCGGCTCCATTTCAAACTCGGCTGCATGGACGAACGTGCGAAACAGATTCTTGGCAGGCGGGTCGAAGAGACACGCAGGGACCTTGGTATCTCCAAGGTTGATTTTTGTGTGGCGACAGGAATCAGCCGACCCTACCTCGACCGAATCGAAGATGGGACGGCAAATTTCACGCTCAAGGTTCTATTTAAGATCGCGCCCGCACTCGGCATGACGGTGTCAGAGCTTCTCGAGGGTATCGAATAGGGGATACCCGTCGACAACTGAATTACGCCATCGGGATGCGGTCGTGGTTGACTTGGCTGTAGAACAGGCGCTGAATCTCGGCCGCATCACGTGACTGGCCGAGTGCCCACATGGTTTTGGCCACGAGCGTCTCGGTGGTCATATCATCGCCGCGCAGAATGCCCGGATGATCGGCGTAAGCGCGGCCGACCTCATAAACGCCCAGATCGAGGCCCTCTTCGGGGACCTGCGTGGTCATAACGACGGTGCGACCCGAATCGACCCAGCGGAAAATTGCCTCTTGGAACGACTCGCCGGACTCGCCAAACTCGGGAATACCGCCAATGCCAAAGGTCTCCAGAATCACGGCGTCGTAGCTGTCGGCAAGGGCGTCGAGGATGCCCGGGTTCTCGCCGGGCGTAAGCTTGAGTACAAATACGCGCGGGTCGATGCTGTCGTAGAAACGCACCGGGTTTTCGCCCTGATGAGTGCCGTGGAGCCCGTTGCGCACGATGCGGTCGTTGCGGATGTAGGCAATGGGCGGATAGTTGACGCTAATGAACGCGTTAAAGCTCATGGTGCGCTGCTTGCGGGCTCGCGTGCCGGCAATGGCGACGCCGCCAAACACGATCGAGACGTCGTGCGAATGCTCGTCGAGCGCATAGAGCAGGCTCTGATACAGATTGAGCTTGGCGTCGGTAAAGGGATTGCCCATGGGCTTTTGCGAGCCGGTGAGCACGATGGGCTTGGGGCTGTCCTGAATCAGGTAGGAAAGCGCTGCCGCGGTGTAGCTCATGGTGTCCGTGCCGTGCAGGACCACAAAGCCGTCGTGGTCGGCATAGCCCTCGACGATGACGTCGCGGATACGCATCCAGTCGCTCGGGCGCATATTGGTGCTGTCGATGTTCATGGGCTGTACCACGTCGAGCTCGCAGAGGTCCGAGATCTCGGGGACGCTCTGGGCGAGCTCCTCACCGGTCAGGGCGGGGGAGAGGCCGTTGCCGTCCTCGGTCGATGCGATGGTGCCGCCCGTGGCGATGAGAAGGATGCGCTTCATGCTGGTATTCCTATCGTATTTGCCGCCGCAAGGGCGGAGTCGTTCGGCAGTATTGTGGCACAGGGCGTCCAATGTTCAAACGTATTACATCATCTGTAACGTTCGGTAACACTTCAATTGCCGTCAAATAGGGGCCTAGGTCGTGCGTTTGCCGTGCGCTGATGGCTGCGAGGGGCGAGAAGCCCCATATAACGTGTACACTATGAAGGCTATTTTCGTTCATTCACGCGGGTGGGCACCGGCTCCCCGCCAACAAGAGGGGGAACCATGGATCAAAAGGCTTCCGCAAAGGTCCTCGTACTCGACTTTGGTGCGCAGTACGGTCAGCTCATTGCCCGTCGCGTCCGCGACCTCAACGTGTATTCCGAGATCGTCCCCTGCGACATCTCGGCCGACGAGATTCGCGAGATGAACGCCTCTGCGCTCATCCTTTCCGGCGGCCCGGCTTCCGTGTATGCCGAGGACGCTCCGTCCATCGATCCTGCCATCTTTGACCTGGGCCTTCCCGTCCTGGGCTTTTGCTACGGCCATCAGATCACGGCCGTGACGCTCGGCGGCAAGGTCGGCCACTCCGAGGTGGGCGAGTACGGCCGCGCCACCATCACGCGCACGGCCGGCGCCAAGCTCTTTAACTCCACGCCTATGGAACAGACCGTGTGGATGAGCCACCGCGACGCCGTTTCCGAGGTGCCCGAGGGCTTTACCGTTACCGCCAGCACTGACGTGTGCCCGGTTGCTGCCATGGAGTGCGTCGAGCGCAAGATTTTTACCACGCAGTTCCACCCCGAGGTCAAGCATTCCGAGTATGGTCAGCAGCTGCTGAGCAACTTCCTGTTTGAGATCTGCGGCTTGGAGCCCAACTGGAGCATGGACAACCTGGTCGAGACCATGACGGCCGAGTTCCGCGAGAAGGTCGGCGACGACCGCGTGATTCTGGCTCTGTCCGGTGGCGTCGACTCCTCTGTCGTGGCTGCGCTGGGCGCTCGCGCCGTGGGCAAGCAGATGACCTGCGTGTTCATCAACCACGGTCTGCTGCGCAAGGGCGAGCCCGAGCAGGTGGAGGAGGTCTTCACCAAGCAGTTTGACGTCGACTTTATTCACGTTCACGCCGAGGACCGTTATGCCGAGCTTCTGGCCGGCGTGACCGAGCCCGAGGAGAAGCGCCGCATCATCGGTACGCAGTTCTGGAAAGAGTTCTTCGCGGTTGCTCAGCAGCTCGAGACCGATGGCAAACCGGTCAAGTACCTGGCTCAGGGCACCATCTACCCCGACATCATCGAGTCCGGCGCTCGCAAGACGGGTGGCAAGACGGCCACCATCAAGAGCCATCACAACCTGATCCCGTTCCCCGAGGGCGTGCACTTCGACCTCATCGAGCCGCTCGATCACTTCTTTAAGGACGAGGTCCGCGCGCTTGGTCTGGCGCTGGGCCTGCCGGCTCACATCGTGTTCCGTCAGCCCTTCCCGGGCCCGGGTCTGGCCATCCGCATCATCGGTGCGGTCGACAAGGAGAAGCTCGAGATTCTCAAGAACGCCGATGCTATTGTGCGCGAGGAGCTCGACGCCTACAACCAGCGTCTGTTTGAGCAGACCGGCGAGCGCAACTCCGAGCACAGCTGCTGGCAGTATTTCGCGGTCCTGCCCGACATCAAGTCCGTTGGCGTTATGGGCGACGAACGCACTTATCAGCGCCCGATCATCCTGCGCGCCGTCGAGTCCAGCGATGCCATGACCGCCGACTGGGCCAAGCTGCCCTACGACGTGCTGGCCCGCATCTCCGGCCGCATCGTGGCCGAGGTTCCCGGCGCCAACCGCGTGTGCTACGACATCACGTCCAAGCCGCCCGCGACCATCGAGTGGGAGTAGGCCGATAGGGTTCTGACCTGCATTTTTGAGTGCCGCACTGTGCCGCTGAGTTTCGTTTCGTACGAGGGTCACGGCAAAGCCACCAGCGACATTGGTGAGTAAAACCGATTATCGAGCCTCCGTTCCCATGTTGGAACGGAGGCTTTTTCTTTGCCTTTTTACTCCCTTTCACCTGCGATTTCGCGATTTACTCCCCCGTGTCTCAAGACGGCAAGGCACGGGGCGGTATTCGGAGGAGTGGGAGTAAGGATTCATCCCAAGTGAGTAGACGCGCGTTTTTTGTCCCCGAGGGCGGAACGGCGCCGTTTCGGGCCCCGTGAAACTCAAATCGAACTCAATGGGCGTTTTTGCGGTCTCCGCACGGCGTTTCCCCAGGTGGTTAATGGGGAGTAAAGAATCTCACCGTCTCAAGGAAAGCGGGAGTAATCAGGGGAAATGCCGCGGGGTACTGTCGTGTGCCGCCATGTAAGCCACCGCGCCATTTACTCCCCAGGTGCGCCGGAAATGCCTTGGCATGCAATGGGGAGTAAAAACTCAGCTTACGCAGGCCCGAGCGGCGCTCACCGCCTAGCTTGGCGTCCTGATTCGGTTGCGCTGGTTGCGAAATGCGGGGAGTCGCTACAGCGAGGCTTTCCAGTCCTCGTACTCGCTGTCGTCGATCTCGCCGTTCTCGAGCTGCGCGCGCTTCTCTGCCCACAGCTTGATGGCCATCGCGGCTTTGGGTGCGTGCGGAGCCTTGGGGTTCAGGGAGAGCCCCGAGCCGTCGGCTGCGGGCACGATGCCGAAGGAGTCCTCCAGCCGCACGAGCAGCGACATGAGGTCGCCTGCGGTCTCGACGCCGTAATCCTTGAGGGCGTTGACGGACACGCCGAGCGCTGCGGCGATGGATTCGAGCAGCTCGGGCTTCACGGCGCGGATGCCGCTCTCGTAGTGGCGCACGGCCCCTTCGGTCAGGCCGACCGCCTCGGCGAGCTGCGCCTGCGTCATGCCGCGCAACTTGCGGTACCGCCTTATGTTCTCGCCTACGGACATGCGCCCTCCTCCTGGAATTACGTACCCGCACATCTTATCAGCGTACGCAAATGTACGCAATTCTATTGACAGTACAGATATGTACGTTTACTCTGAATCTGTAAACCGTACGTATGCGTACGCTGTTGATAGGAGGAACCATGGACGAGAAGGTGGCGAAGACGCCGAGGCCGCACATGCTGGACGCCGACGAGGTCGCGGAGCTGCTGAGGATCAAGAAAGGCAGCGCCTACGAGGTGATCAGGAAGATAAACGCCGAGCAGGAGGCGCGCGGGCGCGTGGTGATCCGCGGGCGCGTCCGGAGCGACGTCTTCGACGCCTTGTACTTCCCGGAGGTGGACTGACATGCCAGTGTACAAGGACGACAACAACGGCACGTTCTACGTGCAGTGCTACTACCGCGACGCCCGCGGCTCGAAGCGCCACAAGACGAAGCGCGGCTTCTCCTCCGAAGTGGAGGCCGCCGTGTGGGAGAGCCAGTTTAAGAGCCTTAACGGCGGGGCCATGGACATGACGTTCTCCGAGTTCGTCGAGGTGTACGCCTCAGAGGTGAGGCCGCGCATACGCGAGCACACGTGGATCACCAAGGAGTACATCATCAACGACAAGCTCGTGCCGTTCTTCGGAGACATGCGCATGTGCGACGTGAGGCCAATCGACGTCATCAGGTGGCAAAACGAGCTCACCGAGCACCGGGACGCCGACGGGAAGCCCTGGGCGCCGACGTACCTTCGCACGGTGAACAACCAGCTCAACGCCATCTTCAACCATGCCGAGCGCTACTACGGCCTCACCGACAACCCGGTGCGCAGGGTCGACAAGATTGGCTCGAAGAAGGGCGGCGAGATGCAGTTCTGGACCAAGGACGAGTACCTGAGGTTCAGCGAGGCAATCATGGACAAGCCGCTGTCGTTCCACGCCTTCGAGCTGCTGTACTGGACGGGCATACGCTGCGGCGAGCTCCTGGCGCTCACGCCGTCCGACTTCATGCTGGAGAGCTCCCGGCTTCGCATCAACAAGTCGTACCAGAGCCTCCACGGCGTGGACACCGTGACCGACCCCAAGACGCCCAAGTCGGTGCGCACGATCGTCATGCCCGCCTTCCTGCGCGACGAGATGGCGGACTTCATCGAGCTGCGCGACGACGTTGCGCCCGACGAGCGCCTGTTCGCCGTGACCAAGCACTTCCTGGCCCACGAGATGGAGCGCGGGTGCAAGGCGTCTGGAGTGAAGCGCATCCGCGTACACGACATACGCCACAGCCATGTGAGCCTGCTGATCGAGATGGGCTTCTCCGCGCTGGCCATCGCCGAGCGCATGGGCCACGAGGCGGTGGACATCACCTACCGCTACGCGCACCTGTTCCCCACGAAGCAGGACGAGATGGCCGCCGCGCTCGACGGAGCGAGGGGGTAAGAAGGATGCCGTGCGAGAACAGCGCCCGCAAGCGCAGCAAGACGATGGCGTTCCGCTGCACGCCCGAAGAGCACAAGCTCATATGCGAGATGGCCGCCTGGAGCGGCATGCTCAGGCAGGACTACATCATCGCTAGGCTAACCGATACAGAGGTTGAAGTGAGGCCCTCCGTGAGCATGCAGAAGGCGCTGAAAGACTCGATGGTGGAGTTGGCCAAAGAGGTGAAACTGGCGGCCTCCTGCGGCGAGTTGAGCGATTCTCTGCAGCAGAGGCTCGAACTTGTAATGAGGCTCTTCCTGGCGCTCAGCGAGCCGATAGACGCACCAGCGGAAGAGGAACCGCAAACGAAGGCGCCCTCGGCTGTGCCGAAGACGCCTGAAGCTGGCGCCGATGGCGACATGAGCATCTTCGGGATGGGGCGCGGGTAGCGTAATATCCGAAGCTATCCTTGAAGAGTGGACGCGAAATTGGTTCTTGATCCATGTGCGCAAAAGCAGAAGATGGGACCCATACGCTGATGAAGGGTGATGAGGGAGTCGAGGTTGTTAAAAAACTCGCCGAGCTGGCTCTGCTCATTAAAACTTGGAATAAGTGCGGGCGTTTCGTTAATTGCTTCTTTAGATAAACTGGGCAGCCCAGTCGATTCATCTTTGGATTTCCAATCAACATTCAAGAAGGAGCAATGAACGAATTCAAGGTCAATGTCCGATTTTGGAATCGCATAAAACAGCGTGTCAACCGTCCAAAATGGAGCCTTTAGCAAATACGGTTTGTCGATCGTTCCCTTCCTGCCGATACCAACAGCATCGCGGTCGTAAGACAAAGCCTCATCAACGCTTGTCATAAAACCGCCGGTTCCATAGACGGGAATGGAGCCTTCTTTGAGATGCTTGTAATCCTTACCACTGCAAACATCGACGACATCCAAGAACTTACGCTGTTCCCAAGGGTCAGTGAATCCCTCGAAGCGGATTTCCGGGGTATTTTGTTTCTCTGCCATGCTACTCACCGCCCAACAGCTTGTGCAGCTCGGCAATGCCCGCCATGTCGTACTCGTTGCCCGTAAGCTGCCCCAACATGTCTGCCAGCTGGCTTTCTGCATCATCTATCTGGTTGCACACGTCCGAGTAAGTTGTCGCGTATTTGGTGTTGAGCGCAGCTACCTTCGCGATGAAGTCGCCCACAACGGTTTCGGGGAGGGCCAGAAGCTCGGCCTGCAGCGGCTCTATCCACTTGGCGGCCAGCAGATTGTCGCACTGGGCGTCGGTCAGGTCCTCGATGACCTCCTTGGTCGTCTCCTCAAGGGCTACTCTCGCTTCCCTATTCGCCTTCTTGAGGCTTTTCTCCTCATCGAGCAGTTTCTGCGCACGAACCAGACCTTGCTCGAAATCGTTTTCAGGGTGCTTTCCGATAGCCTTCACAGCCTTCTTGAGCTCAGCCGCCACAAACGAACCTTCGTCGCTGACAGCAGCAGAGGATCCCTTGTCCTCCTCGTCGAAGCTCTCGAGAATCTCGTCTACTTCCTGCGATATCTCGCTTAGGCGGGAATCACGAGAAGCAATCTTCTTGACGTCTTCGGCAAGCAGGTGCTCTTGCACAAGCGCAAACGGCAGGATGCGGCCAGCCCAGCCGTCCTGCACCCCGACGTCTTTGCCGTTCTTCTTCTTGACCACCATATTCGGGTCCACCTTGCGCACAGCGCCTTTCCCCTCGGTCTGGATGACCTCCAGGTCGCCGGAAATTCCCACCCAGGCATCGTCGAGCGCCTGATAGGCGTCGTAGCCGTCGATCAGGGCTGTACCCGCCAGCGCGTCTTTCAAAAGCGCCGCGATGGCCTCTTCCTCCGCCACGGTATCGACTTCATCGGCAGCGTCTACCAAACGGCTTCGCAGCGTGGCCGGTAAATGGCTTATTGCATTACGGTAGCCGCCCAAGAAGGCGCGAACGTCGGCATTTTCCTTCACCACTTGCGCAACGTCGTCGGTCGCGAGCGCAAGACACGACCCACCGGCGTCGCGGTAGAGTTGCCCTTTGAGGCTCGGCCATACCTTCCAGTAGCGCTCGAGCGCGTCGACCTCGGCCTTCGGCACGCCGCCGAACATGGTGGCGTACACGTCCCAGCTTTCGGCGGCCGCGCTCGAGTCCACATAGCGCGGGATGTTGAGGTTGTAGTCGTTGGCGCGGATCTCGTCGATGGGAACCAGGCGGCTGAACTTGTCGACGGTCGCGTTCGTTGTCACGGCGTCGACGATACGCTTGATGTCGCTTGCCCGCAGCTTGTTGTTCTTGCCCTCTTTCACGAAGTGCCTGGAGGCGTCCACCACCAATACGTCGCTCGTCTCGCGCTGCTTGCGCAGCACCATGATGATGGTGGGGATGCCCGTGCCGAAGAAGATATTGGCAGGAAGCCCGATGATTGCCTGGATATGGCGGTTCTCCACCAGGTTCTTGCGAATGGCGCCCTCCTCGCCGCCGCGGAACAGCACGCCGTGGGGCAGGACGATGCACATGATGCCGTCGGGGCGCAAGTGGTACAAATCATGCAAAAGGAAGGCGTAATCAGCTTTGGATTTAGGGGCAACGCCGAATTTGAAGCGAGGGTCGAGCTCCTTGTCTTCCGAATCCCAGTTCTGGGAGTATGGCGGGTTCGACACCACGGCATCGACGAACAGCGGGTCGTAGGTCTCATCCTTGTTCTCGACGGTGTCGAACCAGGGCCAGTCGTCTTCGAGCGTGTCGCCATTGCGTGCCACGATGTTGTCGGGAAGAATTCCACGCATGACCAGATTCATACGCGTGAGGTTGTACGTGTTCTCCTTAAGCTCCTGCGCATAATACTTGATGGAGTCCGGGTCGCCGTTGCGTCGTGCCACGGCTTTGCCGATATTGATAAGCAGCGAGCCCGATCCGCTTGTGGGGTCGTAGATAGTGATGTTCTCGCGTCCAGCCAGATGCCACGAGACTATCTCGCTCATGAGCATGGAGACTTCGTGCGGCGTATAGAACTCGCCAGCTTTCTTACCGGCGTTGGCGGCGAAGTTGCTGATCAAGTACTCATAGATGAAGCCAAGCACGTCGTAGTCCTGGCGACCGTCCATCGGGATGTCCTTGATGAGGTAGATGAGGTCGCGAGCGGCCTTGGACTGGCTCCGTGCGTCGGTGCCGAGCTTGGAGAGACCGGTCTGCAGCGTGTCGAAGATGCCGTCGAAGACGCGCTTGCGGGCAGGGTCGATGTTGCGGCTAAAGGCAGAGAGGGCGTCGCGAACGTTCGAAATCTCGAAGTCGCCGCCTTTGGCGACCCAGGTGGAGAAGAGGTTCTCGTAGGCGATGAAGTAGCCGCACTCGCCCTTGACAAACTCGACCGTTTCTTCGTCGTCTTCCACGAGGCTCGGCAAATCCTCCTCGGCGAAATCACGTGCCTTCAGGCGGACGACTTCGGTCTCGGAGAGGAACTTGTAGAAGATGAAGCCCAGGATATAATCCTTGTATTCATTTGCCTCGATTTTCGAGCGCATCTTGTTGGCGGATTCCCATATCTTTGATGCCAATTGCTGCTTGTTCATCTAGTTTTCCTCGCTTCTATAGACTTGGTTGAGCGTTTCTCCGTCGTCGCTTACCCATTCGGTCCAGCCGTTCTGGCTGCCGCCGAGCACGAACACCGCCGCGGCGCTGGGCGTCGGGAACTCGAGATCTTCGTCGAGCTCTGCGATACCGCCCGAATCGCCGAAGATCTCCCTGCGCGCGGCCGCGACGGCCGCGTTCTTCAGCACGGGTCTCGAGAGGTTCACTTTCGATCCAGCGAGCACGATGAAGTGCCCGGTGGCCTTGTCGTAGCGCCCCGCCCCGCGTATCCCGTTCTTCTTCGTGTGGAAGACCGCCGGCGCACCCGCCGGACCCTGGTCGACTCTGTCGAGGTCGTACCCCAGAGCTGCCATCCTGAAGAGGATCCTATCGTGCAGGCGTTCGACGGCCTCTTCCTTGTACGGATCGACATAGGGTTTGGGCGTCGCCGAGTTGTCGGTCTCGTACGAGCCGTGGGATCGGACGTAGTCGATGGCCTTCGCCTCTAGGACGTCCAGTGCGTCCTTGCTGATGTTCTGGTCGTCATCGAGGAACATGACGGCCTTGTTCCAGAACTCCTTCTTTGCCTTGTGTGCGTCGAGCCGGGCGATGCCCTGGGTCGTCTGCCCCGCGTAGACGCGGCTCACGATGCCATGGTCCTCGTCGAGCAGGTAGTAGACGCCGCGCTGCGGGATGTTCGGCAGCGACTTCGCCTCGGCGAGGTCTTCCCTTGGAACGACGACGGTCACAAGCGACTCGCCGTCGATGCGGCAGATGCGGATGCGGTCCGGCTTCGCGTCTATGAGCTGGACGGTGAGAGTCTTGACCCGGATCATGCTCACGCCCCCTTCTTCGCGAGCTCTTCGATCATGCAGGTGCGCACGAAAGCAGAGAAGCTCATGCCCCGCAGGGCCGCCTCCTCTTTCGCAGCGTCGCGCAGGGTGTCGGGGATGCGCAGTGTCACGGAGACCTGGTCGCCGTTCACCAGGAAGCTCCTAATTTCCGTCTCGTCGGGATTGCTCTTGATGAGCTCCTTATAGCTGTCAGACATCTGCGCTCCCATCGCTCGAAATGCAATACAAATGCGTTTGCAGCATTATAACGCGGCGGCACGGGGCGGCACTGGGAATAGAGGGACAGCCGATGTCCAGGCCCCGTACGAGCGCAAACGGCGAAGGAATCCCTGGCTGGGCTTAGATGGTCTCTTTCGTTCGGGTTCTCATCTCTTGGTTTTCGCGGTGTCTGAAATTGGCCCGCTCCTCGGCGTAAAGAATCTCGTTCTGTGCCTCCAGAATGCGCGCGGCGTCCTCGATGCGACCGGCGCACCTCTCGCTTATCGACCTCAGGGCCAAGATCCCCTCGACATCGAGCGGGTCCAGCTGGTCGGCGTGCGCCAGGGACTCGAGCAGCTGGTCCAGGCCCCTCGCCAACCTCCCGGCATCCGCCACCGCGTCGAGCAGTTCGAGGCGCTCCACCTTCTCTTCGTAGCCCAACATCTGCTTGCCTCCTTCTCCCAACGGACGTGTCGCGCAGCACCGTAGCCGTTCCGCATGGAGAAGCATCTCGCCGCCGCGATCCCGTGCGCACATCGGCCGCAAGCGGCACGGGAAAGCCGTCCGTCCCGACTCATGCCGCGGCACCGCGACTCGGGAACCCGCCTCCGTCCCCGCCGCGGCGTCGTCGCCAATCCCCGCGGGAGCCCAGCAACCGCCGACGGGTCGCATCCCATGCCCGGAGGGTCTCGGCGCCCACGCCGGATTCCATGCCGCACGCCTCCGCCCCTCCGACCCGAAACCCGCCCCGGCGCTCCTTGGACGCGCAGGGTCGCACGCCGGCAGGCGGCCTGCAAGGGCCGCGACACTTTTTCGGGTTCTTCGCCCCATGCGCTGCGCGCGCGAACAACGCGAAAAACTGCCGCCGGAATACTTCTATCTCCACGCCCGACTTCGCTTCCTCCCTTGCCGGCACGCCCGCGCTGCATGCGACTCACGCGACGCAAGGCACGCCACAGGGGCGGGCCTTAAGAGTCTAAGGAGCAAGACATGAACGACATGAAGGAAAAGGCGATGGGCGCGGTCAGGACCTTCCTCGAGCGCAAGGGCTACGAGATCGTCGACGAGGCCTGGCAGGGGCCCGAGGGCATCGGCGGGATCGACCTCGTGGCGGTGGACGAGGACGGGACCCTGGTCTTCGTCGACGCCACGGTCCGGATCGGGACGGACGGCTTCCCCGAGGCCCACAGGGCGCGCGGGCTGCGCGAGGCGCTGGCGGCGACGTGGCTCGCCGGCAACGGCGACGACTACGCCGACACGCCGGTCCGCTTCGACGAGGTGGCGATGATGGTCGTCAAGGAGAACCGAGCGCTCCTGCGCCACCACATCAACTGCTTCGGCGAGATGGAGCCGCTCTCCTAGGCGGCGCGCCCGGCCCCGGGCTCCCGGGGCCGGGTTTCCCCGAATCCGTCCCTTGTACCACGAAAGCGTACATATCCGTACGTTTTCGTGGTACACTCCGCTTGTCGGACAGATCTGTACGGTTTTGTCCCGACGCTCCGAGACTCGGGGCGCGCCGGACCGGATGCGGCGAGGTGCGCCTCACACTACACGCTAGAGAGGACGCGACCCATGCGCACGATAGCCATTTCCAACTACAAGGGCGGCGTCGGCAAGACGACGACCGCCGTGAACCTGGCGGCGATCTTCGCCGCCCGGGGCCTTCGGACCCTGCTCGTCGACCTCGACCCGCAGGCGTCGGCAACCGACTTCTTCGGCCTCTACGACCGGGCCGCATCCGAGCGGCGCACATCGGTCGAGCTGCTCTACGGCGGCGCGCCCGTGGAGGAGGTTGCCTACGCCGCCGGGGAGAACCTCGACGTGGTGGCCTCGACCATCGACCTCGTCGACCAGAACGAGATGCTCCTGCGCGAGCAGCGACTCAAGTTCGCCCTCGACGACGCCTCGGGCTCCTACGAGGTCTGCCTCATCGACTGCAGCCCGGTGATGCGCAGGCTCGCCTTCAACGCCTACCTCGCCGCCGCGGAAGGCGGCATGGTCGTCATCCCCGTGAAGCTCGACTCCACCGTGATGCGCGGCACGGCGCTCACCGTCGAGGCGACGCGCTCCATCGCCGACGCGCTGCGCATGCCCACGCCCCGCTGGAAGATACTGCGCACCTGCGTGCCCGGCCGCATGACCAACGCCGAGGCCACGGGCGCGGCCGTGCTCGACGGGTTCTTCCCGGGCGAGCAGTTCGAGACAGTCATCCACGCGAGCAGCAAGGTCTGCGAGGGCAGCTGGCAGTGGAAGCCGGTGGCGGCCTTCGAGCCGGGGAGCCGCCCCGCGCGCGACTACGAGGCGCTCGCAGACGAGGTGTACCGTGAGCTCGCCTAGGCAGGTGGCCGCGGGCTTCACCATCACGGGGCTTCTCGACGGCGCGTCGCGCACCCGCGGGCGCTACCCGGTGTCAGAGATCGCGGTGGCCGACATCGCCGACCACCCGGCGAACGCCGCGTACTCCATGGACCCGGCCGGCATAGCCGAGCTCGCCGAGTCCATACGCGAGGACGGCCTCACCGACCTGCCGCTCGTCCGAAAGGTCGGCGACGGCTCGTGGCAGATGGTCTCCGGGCACCGGCGCAAGGCCGCCTACGCGCTGCTCGCGAAGGACGACCCCGCCTACGAGAGGATGCCCTGCCGCGTGATAGAGGGCATCGACGACGAGCGGGCGGTGACGCTGCTCCACGCCGCGAACTACTTCACCCGCGCGCTCACCGTGACCGAGCGCGCCGCCGCGACCGAGGCGCTCAGGGGCGACGCCGTGCGCCTGCGCTCCGAGGACCCGTCGCTCTCCGGCATGCGCGTCGACGACGTGAAGGCCGCCATCATCGAGCGGCAGACGGGCCGGAAGGTCTCCGGCAAGACCATCGCGCGCGAGGAGAGGCTGGCCCGCCGAATCGCCGAGGACCTCTCGCCCGAGTGGGCCGCCGAGGCCGACCGAGGCAACCTCAGCGCCGAGGCGGTGCGCTCGCTCGCGGGCATGCCGAAGGAGCGCCAGGCGGAGATGCACGCCGCCATGGAGCCCTGGCGGCGCACCAAGCGCGAGCTCTCCGACTACGTGAGGAGCGAGGGCAAGACGCAGGCCGGCCCCGACGGGCGCATCGCGAAGGCCGCGAGGCTCGTCGCCGACTTCCTCGAGAGCCCGCCCGAGAGCCCGAACGCGGCCGACCTCTCGCTGCTGCGCGAGATGGCGATCATGACCGCGCCGTACGCGGAGGCGGGCACCGATGCCCGAAAACGCCGCAGAAGGGCCTCAGGCCCGAAATCCAGCAAGTAGCCTATGGCGTCCGACATCGCGTCGGGCGTCCATAGCACTTGGGGACCGGGCGGCCTCGGGCCCGTCATGCCGCGGGCCGTTCGGGAGCCCGCTTTCGCGAGGCCCGGTCCCAAAGGCGGCGCCCGGGCCGGGCCGCCGCCTGCGGGGGATCCCCCGCGCCCCTAGAGAGACGCGCCCGCCGCGCGGCGGGCCCGAGGAAAGGAATCCGCCATGGAAGAGGAAGCCGGCGCCGCCAAAGGCAAGGAGCGCCGCGTCACGTTCCGCATTGAGGGAGGCGACTACGACGCGCTCTGCGAGCGGTGCGAGCGCGCCGGCCTCAGCAAGTCGGAGTACCTGCGCTACCTCGTGCGCATACCGCTGTCGACGGAGGCCAACGCGGGAGACGAGCACCGCATTCTCGTGGACCGCAGGGCCCTGTGGGCGATGTCGCGGGAGCTCACGAAGTGGGGCTACCATTACAACCAGGCCGTGCACGCGATGAACCTCATCAACTTCCACGCCCGCCACGGGCACGTCGACCGCGACCTCGTCGCGGAGAGCGTCCCGACGATCGAGCGCGAGCTCGCCGACGTGAACGCCGCGGCCCGAGAGATGGCGGCGGAGCTCGGTCGCATCGGCGCCGACTCGCTCGTGGAGGGCTCGCCATGCCGATCCTGAAGCCGATAAGCGGCCACGGCTCGACCGGAGGCATCCGCCGCTACCTCGAGAAGGGAGGCCGTGCCCTGGCGCGCGACCTGTTCAACCTGAGCTACGACGAGCGTGACGCCGGCGCGCTGGGGGAAGACGCCAAGGAGGCCTGCGCCTGGGACGCCGAGATGGACGCCACGCGCGCCGCGTTCGGCACGGACGCACCTTGGAGGGGTAAGCCCGCGCGCACGTTCAAGCACTTCGTGCTCTCGCCGGACCCCGGCGACGACATCGACCTTGCTGCGCTGCGCGAGCTCGCGTGCTCGTGGGCTCTCAAGCACTTCGGCGACCACGAGATTGCCATCGTCTACCACGACGACAACGCCCGCGGCATACCGCACGCGCACATCGTCGTGAACAACGCGAACCTCCGCACCGGCTACCGCATGCAGACCCAGCACCCCGAGGACCTCAACCGAGACCTGCAGGACATGGCCCGCGAGCGCGGGCTGTCGGGTCTCTCCAACGACCGAGCTCCCGAATCGCCGTCGAAGACGCGCGGGCATGCCGGCGCGGGCGGGCCCAGGAGCCGCAGGAGCGTCTACCTGGGCCGGGCCGAGAAGGAGATCATGCGCTCTGGCGGCTACTCGTGGGTCGGCGACATCCGCGCCCGCGTCGCGCTCGCCAAGACCACGGCGCGCGACGAGGCGGAGTTCCTCGGCATCCTCGACGCCCTGGGCGTGCACGTCGCCGACAACTCGGCCAAGGCGCGGCGGGACGACTGGGTGTTCAGCCTGGCCGAGGAGCCGTCCAAGAAGGTAAGCGGCGAGCGCCTGGGGTTCGTCTACGGCAAGGAGATGCTCCGCCGGCGCTTCGAGCGCGAGGGCGCCTACCGTCCCACGGACGCGAGCACCGCGCGCATCCGCGAGGCCGCCGAGCGCGCCCTCGAGCTCAACGACCTCTCGGAGCTGAGCAGGCTCTCCTCGGCGCTCGAGACCTGCGCGAAGTTCGACGTCGAGTCCATCGAGGAGTTCGGGCTCAGGATGACGACGCTCGAGCGCCGAGGCCAGGCGGGCGGCGAGGGGTACCGTCGCCTCGAGGCCGCCCGCGCCTACATGGCCGAGAACGGGCTCATGCCGCTCAAGACCCGCTACGGGGACGGTGAAGCGCGCGACGATGCCAGCGGCAATTCGCGCCAGTGCCACCGAGCGGACGAGCAGCAGCGCATCCTCGCCGCCGAGCGGCAGCGGGCCCAGCAGGACCAGCGCAGGGAGAGGGGCCGGAGATGATGGTGAGGATAGAGTACGAGGGCGGCAAGACGACGCTGTTCGACACGCTCTCGTTCACGGAGGGGTCGCCGTTCTCCGGCGCGAACATGCTCACGGAATTCGAGTTCGAGATGCGCGAGGAGCCCGAGAAGGGGCTCTGGCTCACGGCGAACTGGCACCAGGTGCGCGACGACTGGCGCGCCGAGGCGCCCGGGGACGGCATCCCGGCGGCGCGCAGGTCCCGCGGGTGGCGCTTCATGCTGGCCTCGGAGGCCGAGCTCGGGCGAGCCCGCCGCGTCCTGCTCGACGGCGACGAGGCGTTCGCCCGGGTGCGGGGCTATCTATGTGATGCCGCTGCGATTTGCGCTTGCTACCGCGAGCACGTGGGCCCTCCCTCAAAACCGCTGAAGTCGCAGATAAGGGACCTGCAGCGCACGCTGGGGAGGGCGGAGGTCCCGGGCGTGCCCGACGAGCTGGCGAGGCTGCTCGTGGAAGAGAAGGAAGAGGGCGCCGACGAGGGCGCCCGCAAGGTCAAGGAAGATTGGGGTGACGTCGATGAAGAGGCTTGGTAGGTTCCTCATGGCGGCGCTTAAGGTCACGCTGGGCTTTTTCGTCTGGCTGTTCCGCGCCGTGTTCAAGTGGGTGATGTGAGAAGAGGCGGGCAATTGCCCGCCTCTTTCCGTTGTGCGATTTCGATTTCCCACGGCTAGTCCCGGCCGTCGTCGCCGGCTGCGCAGCAGGCGTAGGCCGTGAGCGTGAGGAGCCCCATGAGGAGCCCTATTCCGAAGGGCGCGAATCCCATCCTTCCACCTCCTTCGCGTAGACGACGGTGCGCGAGTTGCTCGTCTGGTAGCTGCACGTCACGAAGGCCCAGGCCTGCGCGACGTCCGAGGGCTCTTCCAGGACGACCTCGCAGCGGGACAATTTGTCCCCGAGGTAGGCGTCGAGAGCCGCCGCGTCGGCGAAGTCGGTCCGCTTGCCCTCCGAGCTCGCGTCGACCACGTCGGCCGCGAAGACCTCGAGCTCGATCTCCTTCTCGCGGGTGAAGACCCGGATGGTGCGGTGCCCCTCGGCGAAGCCGCGCGACGAGTACTGCGCGAGCGGCGCGAACATGGTGCCGTCGGACATGTGGTGCCCGTAGACGATGACGAGCGGGCTCTCGGCGCCCTGTGCGCACCCGGCGTCTATGTAGGGAGCGCCCCAGACTGAGCGCTCGCCGCCGGCGTCGTGCGTGAGGTAGAAGTCGGGCGATTCAGGCCGGCCCTGTACGATCGGGTAGTCGACGGTCGTGCCCGGCACGCGCACCCATGCGACGACTGAGGCGGGAAGGGCGTCCCAGTCGATGCCGTCGCCCGCCTCTTGCGCCCCCATCGCCGCGGCCTCTTCCGTTGCGGGCACCTCGTGCACCACGTACGGGTTCCTCTCGGGCTGCGGCAGGACGGCGAGCGCCGCCAGCGCCAGCAACGCCACGGCGACGGCGAGCGCCGTGGCGGCATTCCCTTTGTTCATTTCCTCCCCCGTTCGCAGGGGAGGCCCTGGGCGAGCGCCCAGGGCCTCCGGTTCGGTGTCGATGCGGCGCTGCTATTCTTCTGGCTTTTCAGCAGGCTCTTCGGCCGCCTCGTTCTTGCTTGTGCCGGCAGCCTTGCGCTTGCGGTACGCGAGCGCTCCGCCCGCACCCGCCGCAGCTGCCAGAGCGATGCCCGCGGCCACGGCGTAGCCGGTGCCGTCGGGGGCGTCGGCCCCGGTCTTGGCGTAGGGCTCCTCGGGCACCTCGGGCGTGTCGGGGTTGTCCACGACGACGCTCTGCTCGGCGGAGTCGATGTTCTCGTGGGCCGCAACGACGTTGCCGGCGGAGTCCAGGACCTTCTCGAAGACGACGAGCTCGTCTCCCTCGGCCAGGCCCTCGGTGTCGAACTCGAAGGTCACCTCGACGGTGCCGGAGGGCGCCTCGGGCTCGAAGGGCGTGCGTGCGGTCACCTCGTTGCCGTCCTTGTCGAGGAACGGCTCTCCGGTGCCCTTGTCCATGAGCGTGCCCACGGCGATGTAGGTCTCGCCGGGGACGAGGCCCTTGTAGGCGACCGTGTCGACGACCTTGGCCTTGCCGGCCTCGATCACCTGGTCGCCGTCGGCGGCGTCGGCCGCCTGGGTGCCCACCTCGACGGTGACGTGGACGGTCTGGCCCTCGTCGGAGAGGTCCGCGTGCGACGCCACCTCGGCTCCGTCCTTGCGAAGGCTCTCGAACACGACCAGGTCGCGGCCTCCGAGCAGGCTCGCGTCGAAGGAGATCTCGACGTCCTGGCTGCCGGTCGAGAGCGCGGGCGCGAACTGGGCCTTGGCCCCCACGGGCTTGCCAGATGCGTCGGCCACGGGCTCGCCGGTCGCCTTGTCGACGAGGGTTGCCGAGAGCTCGTATTCCTCGCCGGCCTTCAGCCCCTCGTAGGCGACCGCGTCGACGACCTTGGCCTCGGCGTCGGCCGAGACGTCCTTGTCGCCGTCCGCCCCGTCCTTTGCGGTGGTGGAGATGCGCGGGCCCTCCTGGTCGTCGAGGCCCATCCACACGGCCTTCGCGACCGTCGAATCGCGCTCGATCCAGAAGCTCCTGGTGATGAGCTCGAGGCCCTCGTTGGCATCGCAGCGCAGCTCGGTCATGGTGTAGGCGCCGTACGGCAGGGCCGCCAGCGAGTCGTCGACCGGCGCCGAGGAGCCGTCCTCGCCGAGCGAGAACCAGATTCCTGCCTCGGGGTTCATGTCGTCGGCCCCGATCGGTCCCTCATGGCCGAGCAGGGCGTCGTTGGCGTTGGTGTCGCTCGAGTGCCTGTTCCAGCTGCTCGCGGTCGACGCGTCGCCGTTGCGGTCCGTCACCAGCACGTGCGTCTCGCCGGTGGCCTCGTTCTCGATGGCGAACGGGACCATGAGGCCGGCGTTGTCGGACTCGCTCTTCTTGGAGAGCTCGAGGTCGTTGCGCACCACCTGGTCGCGGAACTCGAGCGCGGCGCCGTCCGCGGAGGCGCTCACGATCTCTCCGCCGGTGCGGACCTCGAAGGTGCGGGGCTCGCCGTCGGTCAGCAGGTAGCTCCCGTTCGTTGCCGTCTCCCGCACGTCGTAGGTCCCGTACGGAAGGGCGTCGGCCGCGGTCTGCGCGGTATAGGCGCCGGCCTCGTCGTTCCATGCGGTGGTCAGCGTGGCCACGGCTTCGCCCGGCTCGCGCCATTCGCCGTCAACGAGGACCTTGTGCGCCGAGCGGTTCGTGACGGTGAACTCGATCCCGTCGAGGCCGGGGTGCTCGCCAGGCGCCTCCTTGTGGCCGCTGCCCGCGAGCGCCTCGGACGCCTGCAGCTCCTTGTCGGACTTGGTCACCTGCACGCCGCCGCGGAAGACCTCGTCGGTCACGGGGTCGCCCGTGAGGTCGGTCACCTCGCCGGCCTTCACGGTGAACGCGACGGAGGCGTCGCTGGCGTCGTAGCCCTCGGGCGCTCCGGACTCGACGATGCGGTAGCTGCCCGCGGGGAGGGTGTCGCCGCCGGTCGCGCCGACGTGCGACCCGTCCTCGGGCGCGGTCTTGATCGTGGCGCAGACCTCGCCGTCGGCGTAGTACTTGCCGCCGACCAACACGTAGTGGCCGGTCTCGTTAACGACGGAGAAGCTCGCGCCGTCGAGCGAGGCGTCGCCCTGGGGCTCCGCGCCCGCCTCGGAGTCTTCTTTGGCGACCTTGACTCCGCCCGTGGACCAGCTGAAGCTCACGAGCGTCTGGGAGCCGCCGCCGGTCCTGACGCAGAACGCCTCGAACCCGGCGGAGACCTTGCCGGCGCACGCCTTCATCTTGGCGAAGGTCCCGCCGATCAGCTCGGATTTCGCCCAGGAGGCGAACTCGGCGCTCGTGCCGTGCGTGGCAGCCGACTCGGACCCAGAGTAGGCGTAGGCGATGAGCACATGGCTCGCCGCGGCGTACTTCGCGTCGTCCCAGCCGCCGCCGTCGTACCAGCTGCCCGGGAACATCGACGCGTCGAAGCCGGGAGAGCCGAACGAGTACCAGATCGCCGCTGTCACGTCGCCGCTCGGCACGGGGCTCGTCGAGTAGGAGCCCGGCGCGGGCGTCGGGGACGAGGGCTCGGCGCAGTAGGCGATGTTCCCGTCGGCGCTCATCCACGTGGTGGCGAAGCCGCCGTAGGGGATCTTGCCGCCGATGGACACGTCTACCGTGCTCGGCGCGGCGTAGGCGGGCGAGGCCGCCACGGAGGCGAGCAGCGCCCCCGCCGCCAGGATGAGCGCCATGGCGCATCGGAGGAGCTTTTCCTGCAGGGTGCAGTCTTTCGCTGCGTTCATCTTTCCGCCTCCCTATCTCTCGACGCTTCGCTGGGCGCGGGGCGCCTCGTGCTCGGCGGCGCGGCTCGCCTGGCGGGCGTGCTCGGCGCGCTCCGCGAGGTAGCGCGAGCGCCCTGCGTCAACGGCCTCCTTGAGCTGCGCCGGCATGACCTTCACGGTGTCCTTGACCGCGCGGCCGCCCTCGTCGAGCTCGGGCTGGCCGTCCGGGCCCATCACCGTCTTCCTCAGCCACACCTCGCGGTTCGCGAGCAGCGGTATGTCTCGGAAGTCGGCCCCCTTGAAGCGGCTCTCGTTCACGAACATGGGGCTGAACTCGTAGCCTCCCACGTCCATGCCGTCGACGACGGTGCCCTTGGGAAGGGTCGCCGAGTTGAAGGTCCTGGCCTCGCCGGTCGCGCGGTCGGTGTACTCGATGCCCTCGCGCACGAAGCTCTTGTGCAGCGAGAGGTACACGTTCTTCCTCTCTTCCATGTCTTTCCTCCTTTTCGTTTTCGATCGGTCCTTGTCTTCATCCGCCGGGACGCGTGCCCCGGCGCGGTGCCCCTATCTCATGGCGACCGCCCCCTTCCTCGCTTTTCCGCTAGAAGCCGCTCACGATGTCGCGCGCCCAGGAGCCGCTCTTCACGAGGGCCAGGATGAGCAGCACGCACATGGCCAGGTACTGCAGCGCGTAGGTGAGCCCGTTCGCGACCGCGTCGGCCGGGGTGCCCGTCCCGGGGTTCGCCCCGGTGAGCCCGCCGAGCACGAGCGGGAACGATATGAGCAGCACGAGGATGATGACGCCGGCGATGCAGACCGCCCCGAAGCTCTTCAGGTAGCCGAGGCCTATCTGGCGCGTGGCGTCCATGCCGAGGAACGCCAGCGGGATCGGGGCGAACGCGGCCATGATGTAGAGCTGGAGCGCGCGGGCCCAGCAGACCACGAGGGCGACGACGTAGGCCGCCAGCACCACGACCCAGCTGATGAGGCTCACGACGAGCATGGCGATGAGCGACGGGATGTCGTCGTCGGTGGTGACGACGGACACCTCGGGCAGGTCGAGCGCGCCTCCGGCGCCGAAGAGCGCCTCGACTCGGTCGATGGCGAGCCCGCAGACCTCGTAGATCGACGCCATCAGGTCGAAGCTGTTCTGTATGAGGAACAGGAACACGGCGAAGAACACGAGGAGGAAGACGACCTCCTTGACGCCGGGGAGGCTCTGGCTGCCGTCCATGCGCTGGGAGATCTCGATGAGCTTCAGGGTGAAGACCAGGCCGAGCACCCCGCACCCGATCGGCAGGATGGCCACCTGCCATACGCCCCGGGCGACGTCGTGCATGGTCAGGTCGCTCGAGCTCGTGAGCATGTGCGCGAAGTCGGCCGAGAGGATCCCGTTCGCGCCGATCGACCCGAGCACGCCCGTTTGCGCCTTGAACATCCAGTTGCAGCAGTCGCGCAGGAGGCCGCACAGCCAATCGTTGACGTCCCCGGCTATGTCGGCGTATGCCGGCTGCGCGGGGACGAGCAGGAGCGCGCAGAGGGCGAATGCCGTCGCGGCGGAGATGGCGAACGCCCTTCGGCGTCGCGCCTTGAGCGCCCCCATGGCTACATCGCCTCCAGCGAGCCGCCGCGCGAGACCACGGTGACCACCGTCGAGGCGGGGTCGTCGAGCGTGAAGGTCGTCGACGCGACGTTCCCGGCGTAGTCGAGCCACACCTCCTTGTCCCAGGAGGCGCTCGCCGCCTGCGGGGACACCTCCGCCGCCTTCCTGGCGACGATGTCTTCGATGTCGGCCGAGTCTGCGCCCAACGCCTCGGAGAGGCGGTCGTCGGTGCCGGTCACGGAGAACGCTCCGTCTTGCGCCTTCTGGGGCGTGTACGCCTGCGTCAGGAGGTCGCAGGCCAGGGTGCGGGCGTCCCCGTCGCCCGAGACCTGGATGAGCGAGAGGCCTCCCGGCTTCTCCTTAGTTCCCTTGACGTCGATGGGCACGCTGAGCACGCCGCCGGCTTCGGAGGGCTCCTCGGCCGAGAAGAACCAGGCGCGCTCGGTGCCGCCTGAGCTCTCCACCATGGCGCCCTCGACGATCCGCAGCGTGGCTGTCGGGTCGTCGGCGCCCGTCCATGCGGTGTTCCAGAGCGCCTCGGCGCCCGAGGCGGCCTTCCCGGTTGCCGCGTCGGCGCCTGCAGGCGCGGGCTGCTCTTGCTCCTGGGGACTATCCTGCGCGCCTTCCTGCGGGGCGATGGCGCAGCGCGCCGCGCCCGCGCCGAGCGCCACGACGAGCGCGCTTGCCGCGACGGCGGCCATGACCCTTGACTTTCCCTGCATTGGTTTCTCCTATCTCGCGGTGAGCGCGCAGCTGAAGCTGCCGATGCCGCTCGCTATGCGGCACACGTCGCCCGTTCGCGGCTCGTGTATGTACCTGTCGTCGCCGATGTAGATGGCCACGTGGCCCGAGCGGTAGAGGATGTCGCCGGGCTTCGCCTCCGAGAGCGGTATGCGCCTGAGCTCCTCGTACTGGGAACCCGTGTAGTGGCTTATGCGGATGCCCGCCTGCGCGTAGCAGTACTGCGTGAGCCCGCTGCAGTCGAGCGCCTTGCCGGGGGTCGAGCCTCCCCACACGTAGGGCACGCCGAGCTGGCTGTACGCCGCCTCGACGATCGCGTTCCTGTTCGCGGATGCGTCCTTCAGGTCCTCGACCGTCATGGAGTCGAACCTGTAGAGGCCCCATTGCGCCATGATCGACTTCAGGGACTCGACGTAGGACGAGTCGGTCGCCCAGCCGGCGTCCTTGAGCCCCTCGGCCATCCTGTCCGAGTCGTGCCTCTCGATGGCCTCGCGGATGAGGGCGTTGCCTGAGTAGCGCTCCGCCTGCAGGAAGACCCTGCTGCGGAAGCGGATGCACTCGGCGTCGCCGGTGAAGCGGATGAAGCTCGCCGTGATCTGGGTGTGCTCGCCGGGCACGTACTCCTCGCTGGTGGCCCAGTTCGCCTTGCCGGCCACCTCGGGGCAGCCCGCGTAGCCCGACCACCACTTCATGCCGAAGAGGTTGTGGTCGCGCTCTGCGAGCTGGCTCATGCGGTCGCCCTGGCCGGACTCCTGGATGATCTGCGCTATGGTGCAGCCCGCCGGGTGCCCGTACTCCTCCTGGCACTCGAGCGCCGCCTCGACCATCTCGTAGGTGATGTAGGGCGGCAGCCCCTCGAGGCCCTGCTTGGAGGCCGCGTCGTCCCAGAAGCCGAACAGCGCGCTCAGCAGCTGCGCGACGGCGAGCGCGCAGGCGACGAAGGCCACGATGCCGGCCACCGCCCCGAGCAGGGCGGGCGCTGCGCCCGAGACCGCGCCCGCGATCGCGGAGGCGGCGCCCTTCGACCCCGCGGCGCGGGCCGCCTCGCCCGACGCCTGCGCGGCGGTCTGGGCCGCCTGGTGCTTGGCCGGGGCGGTCGCGCCGGCCGCCTCGGGGCCGCGCGCGCCTCCCTTGGGGGCGCCGAGCGCGGTCGCCGCCTTGCGGCTGCCCCGGGCGGCCTTCTTCGCCTTCCTCCGCCGCAGCCCTCCCGCGGCCTTCTCGGCCGCACGCCCCGCGTCGTACATGCCCGAGGCGCCCTCGAGCTCCTCCGAGTCGTCGAGCTGGGAGACGGCCTCCCGGGCGATCGCCAGCTTCGCCGCCTCGACGCGCGAGCGCATCGCGGCCGCCGCTCGCCGGTCGCCGGCGGGTTGGGACAATTTGTCCCCGAGCCCGCCTTCCGTCGCACCGGGCTTTGGGTGGCGCCCCTTCGCCGCTGCCGCGGGGCCTCCCGCCTCGTCGAGCGGGCCGGCTCCCTCCGAGACGTTTCCCAGGGCGTCGCGCTCGGCCTCCGCGACGTCGCCCGCGGTGAGCACGTCGCGGCGCCGCGCCCCGACCACCTCGAGCATCCCGCCGCCCTCGCTCGGGCCGGCCATTCCTATTCCTCCGCCTCTCGCGCCGCCCGGCGCATCTCGCGCTCGGCGACCTCTGCGGGCTTGGTGTTCCACAGGTCGTAGAGCGGGCCTTTCGGGAAGTCGTCGGTGATGGGCACGCGGATCCCCGCGCTGATGAGCAGCCCCTCGCCGGGCTTGACGGCGTCGCCGATGTAGCCGCGCTCCGTGGCGGAGAGCTGGAGCATCTCCGCCCATGCGTCGAGGTCGGCGGTGGACTGCTTGTGCAGCAGGAAGAACTCGGAGTTGAGCACCATGTCGCGGGCCTCGGCGTTGGCCAGCATGTGGCTCGTGTTCTGGCTGATGCCGGTGCAGATGAGGCCGAACTTGCGCCCCTCGCGCCACAGGCGGGCGAAGTACTCGACCACCGTCGGGTGCGCGAAGAGGCTCTGCACTTCGTCGATGTAGAGCCAGGTGTAGTTGGGGCGCGGCGGCGTGACCATCACGCGGTTGCGCACCATCTCGAGCGCCGTGATCATGCCGAACACGCGCATGTTCTGGCCGAGGCCGTGCATGTCGATGTTGGTGATGCGGTTGTCGAGCGCCACGTTGCTCTGGCCGTTGAAGAAGGAGAACGCGCCCTTCACGTAGCGCTCGTATCGCAGCGCGATGTCGGCGGCCTCGGGCTCGGGCTGAGCGAGCAGCGCCGCGTGGAAGTCGCCGAGCGTGGGCAGGCGGCCGTCCTTCGCGCACTCCCGGTACGCCTCGCCGACGCAGCGGGCGATGATCGAGCGGTCGCGCTCCGGCAGGCCCTCGCGGCCCTCAGCCATGAGCGCGCTCGAGAGCGCGAGCACCGCGTCGGTCTTGTACGCGAGCTTGGCGGCGTCGGCGCGGTCCGCGACGTCGGCGGTGTCGAGGGGGTTGAGCACCGCCGAGCATCCCGGGGCGAGCTCGACGTTCGCGCCGCCGAGCGCGCCGACGAGGTTGCCGTACTCGCCGGCCGGGTCGAAGATCACGACCTCGTCCTCGGGGTGCGCGAGCACGGTGTTGGTTATCTCGCGCTTCACCGAGAAGCTCTTGCCCGAGCCGGGCTTGCCGCACACGAAGCCCATGGGGCTCGCCAGGCGCTTGCGGTCGCACAGCACCAGGTTCCCGCTCTCCTTGGACTGCCCGTAGTAGCCTCCGCCCGCCTCGTCGAGGCTCTGGCTGGCGAAGGGCATCTGCATGGCCACCTGCCCCGTGGTGAGGTAGCGGCTCACGGTGACGTGGTTGTCACCGAGCGGGAGCACCGAGTTGAGAGCCTGGCGCTGCCGGAAGTGGAGCGGCTCGAGGCCGATCGTGCAGCCCTGCGCGACGCTCGTCACCTGCTGGACGCGGCGGTCGAGCTCCTCGAGGCTGTCGGCCCAGGTGTAGACGAGGCCCGTGTAGACGAACAGGCGCTCGGACTTGTTGCGCAGGAAGTCGAGCAGCTCCTCGGCCTCCTCCTTCGAGAAGCGCAGCTCGGGCGGCAGGATCTGGTAGTCGTAGCCCTTCTTCACGGCGCTCATCTGCTCGTCGATGATCTCCTTGTCCATCCAGTCGATCTGGCGCTTCACGAGCGCGAGCGCCTCGCTCTGCGCGATGGGCTGCACGTGCAGCGTCACGTTGAGCGGCAGCGGCAGGTCGATGATGGAGGCGAGGTAGGTCTCCTCGATGACCGACCCGAAGCTGCGCACCGCGAGCACCGCGCCGTAGCGCCCGTCGCTGCAGAAGCAGTCGGACCTGCCCTCGGGCTTGAAGTCGAGCGTGGAGGGCATGACGAAGTCCTTCGTGCGCGCGCCCGACGTCGGGGACAATTTGTCCCAGGAGAACTCGAAGCGCGACCCCGGGCGCAGCTGCCCCTGCAAAAGCTCGAGCCTCTCGGCGCCGTCGAGGGCGCGCGACGAGCAGCGTATGCGCGCGAGCGTCTGCTCCACGTCGCCCCGGATGCGCGCGAGCTTGGGCACCGCGGCGTCGACGTCGTCGGCGCCCACGGCGTAGGTCAGGTAGCGGTGGCGCACGAGGTTCGAGACGCCCTCGCGCATCTTGTCGTTGAGGATCCGGTTGTACTCTTCGGCGAGCCCGGCGGTGGCGCGCTCCCCGGGCTCGAAGAAGACCTTGCGGCCGACCTCGTCCGCGGGGATGGGCGCGTTCACTACCTGAAGCTGCACGTGGGAGTCCGCCGGGAAGTAGTTGAACAGCGAGCTCATCACGGTGAAGGCCGTCTCGCGCGCCTCCTTGCGCGCGGACTGGTAGCTGATGTCGGAGAACTCGACCGTCTGGCTGAACACTCCGGGCATCACCTGGGCGATTCCGTCCTTGTACATGGCGTCGTAGCCGACGTAGGCGGCCATCTCGCGCGAGCGGTCGCGCTCCCGGCGGCGCCTCTGCCGCTCGGCCTCCGCGCCCTTCGAGGCGTCCTTGCGCCCGCCCGTGCCGCCGAGGAGCAGCCCGAGGGTGCTCGGGCGCTTCGGCCTATTCTCCTTGTTGCTTCTTGCTCGGCTCATAGAGCTCGGCTCCTTTCTTCCTTGCCCTGCGCCTCGCGCGCCGCCCCGGGCGGCCCGGGCGCCGCGAGCCCTCGGGGAGGCTCGCGGCGAGGCAGGGCTCGTACGCGAGCAGCTGCGGGGAGAGCTCGTGGGCCGCTAGGAGCGGCAGCAGCTCCTCGGCGCGCATGCCGAAGGGCCGCCAGAACCCGGCGAGCCAGAACGGCATGCTGCAGAGCATGATCGGGAAGGCCGCGTCCGCGACGTCGGCGTGCAGGCCCAGGTGGACGAAGGCCGCCGCCCCGACCGCGCTGCCGAAGCCGAGCGACACGCATGCGAGCGTGCGCAGGCTCATCTTCCCGACGATCTTTTCCTCGTACTCTCCGATGTCCTTCTGCACCGGTATCCGGAGGGCCATCCGCGACGCCCCCTATGCCGGCAGCCAGGACGTGTCCAGCTGCCCGAAGTAGACCGACGCGGCGATGATGATCGCGCCGCCGGCGATGGTGGATATGGCGGTCGCGATCTGCGGGCCGCCCTGCTGCTCCCTGATGGCCAGGCCGAGCGAGACCGCGCCCCAGACGACCAGGAAGCCGCCGAGGAAGGTCACGCAGCCCGACACGAGCTTGATGACGTTTGCGAGCATGCTGCTCTCCTTTGCTTTCGGTTGACGATGTTCCTTGCTGCTCCTCCCCCGCGGCGGGGGAGGCCCGCGCCCTCCGCGGCCCCGTCACGATGCGCCGTCCTTCCGCCTGCGGTACTCCGCGAAGTCGAACGGGCCGCGGCGCGCCGCCTCATCGAGCAGGCTCGAGCGCGGGTGGCGCTCGAGCCGGTACTTCCGGTCCATGAGCGGCATGCAGCCGTTCACGAGCACGAGCGCGTCCTCGCGCGGCATGCGCGCCACCTCGGCGGGCTGTATGAGGTCGCGCTCGGAGACGCCGCGGTTCACGGTGCGGGTCCAGCCGGCGCCCCGCGAGTCGCTCTGCGTCTCGCTCGCCACCGTCTGCTTGCCGGCCATCTTGCTGATTTCCTCGTTGGTCTCGTTCGCCTTGCCGCCCAGGTAGAGCAGCGTGTCGCAGGCGTTCACGATGGTCTCGGCGTTGTTGTCGCCGTAGGTCTCCTTCAGCTGCGAGAGCGACTGGGCGATCATCGAGACCGCGATGTTCCTGCTGCGGGTGACCGCGATGGTCCGCTCGAAGTCGGGTATGCGCCCGATGTTGGCGAACTCGTCGAAGACGAAGTGCACCGTCGTGGGCAGCGATCCGCCGTGTGCCTCGAGCGCCTCGGTGCAAAGCGCGCTCACGGCCGTGTCCATGAGCAGGGCGAACAGGAAGTCGAAGGTCGAGTCGGTGTCGCTCATCGACGCGAAGAGCGCGACCTTGGCGCCCTCGTCGCCCATGTGGGCGAGGTCGAGCTCGTCTTTGGAGGTGAGGTCGCGCACGGCCCGGATGGACAGCGGCTTCAGGCGGACGTTGCAGCTCGAGAGCATCGACTTCATGGTGTCGCCGGCGGCCACGCGGAACTCGCGGTAGCTCGCGAGCGCGAAGTCGTCGGGCGGCGCCGGCTCGCGGACCTTGACCCACTCCCACGCGCCGTCCTCCTCGGAAAAGCCGCGCAGCGATCCGCCCTCCGCCGAAGCGCCGCCGCGCCTGACGTAGCGCTCGCCGGTCTCCAGCTCGCGGAACACCATGTCGAGCGGGCTCATGTAGCCCGGGTCGTCGCGGGCGTCGGCGAGCGAGAGCAGCGTGAGCAGCCCGTCGAGGTTTCGGTCGGCGGGCTCGCAGTGCATGACGAGGTAGGCCGTGAGCGCGGTGTAGACCAGGCGCTCGGCCTTCTCCCAGTAGGGGTCGCCCTTGTGGTCGGCCTCGCCCTCGGTGTTGGCGACGATGCCGCGGGCGAAGCGGATGACGCCCGCCTCGTCGCGTATGTAGGCTATGGGGTTGAAGCGCATGGAGCGCGTGAAGTCGATGGTGTCGAACGCGCGGATCTCGTAGCCGAGCTCCGCCAGCGCGCCGCCCATCTCGCGGATGAGCGTGCCTTTCGGGTCGGTCACGAAGAAGCTGGCGTTGGCCTGCAGGAGGTTCGGCTTGACGTAGTAGCGCGTCTTGCCGGTGCCGGGTCCTCCAACCACGAGCACGTTGTCGTTGGTGTCGGTGGAGAGGTCGAACTTGCGGCTCACGAGGCGGATGCGCGCGTTGTCGGTGAGGATGATGTTGTTGTCGGGGTCCTTGGGGTCGCCGAAGGGCGCGATGTCCTTGCGCGTGGCCCACCTGGAGCTCCCGTGCTCCTCGCCGTCGCGCCGGGTGCCTTTGGACCCCAGGGAGCGCGTCCAGGCGAGGAGCGCGCCGCACGCGCAGGCGGTTCCGGCGCACAGGGGAAGCGCCTCCGCGGAGAAGACTTGTCCCGCGCAAAGCGCCGCGGGGATCGCCGCCATGGCGGCCTCCGGGTCGAGGATCGGGTTCGCCCCCGATGCCGCGATTGCCGCGGCCGCGAGGTCTCCCGCGGCGAACGCCGCCGCGGCCAGCGCGGCCGCCGCCTGCCACCTCATCTCTCGGGCCCCTCGATCTGGCGTGGGCCGCGGTCCCGGCCGATGCCCTGGCTGTGGGCCCTCGACGCCTCGCGCGCCCGCTCGGCGCGCTCGGCCAGCCGCTCGGGCGCCAGGCGCCTCTCGGCGATCTCGGAGAGCCTCTCCCTGGCGCGCTCGGCGGCCTTGCCCGTCTCTTGCTCGAGCTGGCGGAAGGCCTCGTCGACCTCGGGGGCGTCCTCCACCTTGAAGAGCAGCCAGTCGCGGCCCTCGCTGGGGATGATGTGGTGCTCAACCGACGCGGCGCGCAGCTTGTCGGAGACGACCTCCTTGATCGTCGCGTACTCGGGAAGCCCAGAGAGCTCCTCGAGGCTGAGCTTCGCGTAGGTCGGCACGCCGTCGGCCGCGATGGCCTCGGCGCGCCCGCCGGCGATGGTCCCGCGGATTCCCGCGAGGCGCTCGGAGAGCTCCCTCGCGCTGCGCGCCATTGCCTCGGCGCCGGCCTCCTGGCCGATCCTCAGCATCCAGTCGAGCAGCTTGCCGCCCGCCTCGTCCCCGTAGTCGCTCGCCATCCCGCGCCTCCCTTCCAGTCGAGATGAAAAAGGGGCGCCTTCGCGCCCCCGTTGTCCCTATTCGGCCCCGACGGCCCTCTCGCGCGCCATTGGGGCGCGGGCTTCCTGCCCGGAGTGCGCGAGGCTCGCCTCGCGGGCGGACGCGGCGCGCTGCGCCAGCGGCTCGGGCGCCTTCTCGTGCAGATGGGCCCACTCGCCGCTGCGGCACTGCTCCGGCGTCGCCTCGCACATGTCGCGCATGGCGCGCTCGAACCGCTCGGGCTCCTGGGCGATGGCGCCGAAGCTCCAGCTCTCGAAGCCGGTCCACGCGTCGCCGTCGCGCTTGAGCGTCCACCACTCGTCGCCGCCGTTCACCTGCTGGATGAACGCGAGGTCGCGGTAGCAGAACCCCTGGCGTATGGCCCAGTTGCCCGAGCCGATCGCCTCGCGGAGCCTGTCGACGCTGTCCGTGCGGGAGAACTCGTAGGGGTACTCCTCGAGGAACGGGTCGTCCTGCCAGTCGAAGCCGCCGACCTTGAGCCAGCCGTTCTCCTGGCACTTCTCCACGAGCCCGTCGTGCTCGCGGCCGGTTATCCTCTCGAAGCCGTCCATGGGCTCTCCGCCTTTCGTTTGTTGCTTGGCGGGCGGCGTCCTCGCGATGGGGGCACGGTGCGAGTCGGAGCAGGCGTGCGTGCTGGCGCGTCGGCGCCGCCCAAGACGTGTATAGCGATTACGATTGCGGCAGCGACCGGGGCCGACTGCGATGGGTCGAGCTGGGTCGAACCGTCCGCGCCTCCACGGGAAGCGCACAAGCTAGCCGAGCCGGCGCCTGTCCCTTCCGCCCAGGTAGACGGGCCTGCAGGTCTGGGAGATCCTGCTCGCGATCGCCTCTGCCGTGACGCGCTCGCCGCGCCTGGCGAGCCTGTCCGCCAGTGCGCCCGGCGCGTAGTTCGACGTGACGATGGTCGGGCGCATGTCCTCGTAGCGCGCGTCGAGCACGCTGAACACGGTGCCGACGGACCATTCCGTCGCGTCCTCCTTGCCGAGGTCGTCGAGCACGAGGACGTCGCACTTGGCGTACCGCGCGACGGCGGCCTCGGTGCCGCCCTCGTCGAACGTGGCCTTCACGCGCTCGAGTATGCCCTTGGCCGTCGTGAAGGCGACGTCGTAGCCGGCCTCGGCGAACAGCCTGGCCATGGCGGAGGCGGCGTGCGTCTTGCCGGCGCCGACGCCCCCGTGTATGTAGAGCCCGGCGCCCCCGTTGCCCGCGAACGAGGCGATGTACTCGGCGAACTCGGGGCGGTCGGCCTCGGCGGCCCAGTAGCGCCTGGGGATGCCAGCGCGCGAGAGCGCCTTCTCCCGGCGGGCGGCCTCCTCCTTGGCGGCGAGGGCCGCGCGCCTTCGCGCCTCGGCCTCCCGCTCGCTGGCTGCGCCCTCGCACGGGCAGGGGGCGGCGGAGACCCAGGCGACCCTGCCCGCCAACGCCGCGCCGAGCGGATCGAGGGCGGCGCCGCAGTGCGGGCACGCCCTCGGCTCTGGCTCGTCGAAGGAGAGCCCGGCAGCCCGGGCCTGCTCCAGGGTGATGAGTCCCGCTCGGTCCATCGGGCGCCCCTTCCTTATCTTCTGAAGTCCTTGTTGTCCCTTTTGCTTATTGGGTGGCATATCGTCAGGGGTTTCCCTGTCATTTCGTCAGGGGTTCTGGCTGCGAACCCTGTCATTTCGTCACCCTTTTGCGCTGGGAACCCTGACGAACCGTCAGGGGTTGCCAGCGCTCCGGGCGGCAGCCTCTCGCGCACGATGCGGTACCGTTTGGTGGCGTGCCCGCGCGCCGGGGCGTGCACGCCGCATTCCTCGATGAGGCCCTGGTCAAGAAGGTCGCGGATGGCGCGGTAGGCGCTGCGCTCCTGCACGTTGAGGAAGCGGGCCAGGTTGCCTTTGCTCTCGAAGTAGTCGCACCCGCCGTCGCAGAAGCCGAAGATGCGCGCGTAGACGAGCAGGGGAAGGCCTGAGAGGCCGAGGTCCGCCATCATGAAGTGCCGTACCGCCGTGAACTCGCGCGGGGAGGGGCCGTCGCGCCCCCTCGGGCCTGCGGCCGCCATCGGCGCTAGCCCCTTCTGGGCGAGCCGACGATGCTGTTTCGCTCGACCCATGCGACGAGCTCGTCGTGCAGCACGATGCCGTCGCGCGTCTTGCCGCCGATGTAGCGGATCGGGAACGGGTCGTCGGGGTCCTTGGCGAGCCGGTACATTGCGTCGCGGCTTATGCGCAGCATCGCGCACGCCTCGTCGGCGCCGAATATCGCGTTGGTCGATGCGATGAGCCTCACCTGGCTCCTGCTAATGCTCTTGGTCATGGTCGTCCTCGAGCTCCTTTCGTCTCGAGGCTCCCTCGCGTGCCCGGCCGCGGGCGGCTCCCGGGGCGGTCGCCGCCGTCATTTCCTCCCGCTCCTCGACTCGATGTAGGCGTCCACTGACGCCCTCGACACCAGGAGCTTCCTTCCGAGCCTGTACGAGTCGATCTCTCCCGACCAGATGAGGTCGTATGCCTTGTTTCTGCTCGCCCTCATGTACTCCTGCATCTCGATTACCGTCATCCATTCGTCGCGGTCCTGGTTGCCCTCGGGCGCGGCGCATTCAGCTGTGCGTGCCATGGTTCCTCCAATCTTCCCGTGCGGCACCGTGCGTGCACGCCGCGCGGCACAGTGTCCCTTTTCGTCTGCGCGACGATTGAACCGCCTGATGGCGCTTGGCGCGCACGACGGGAGCGGAGACGGGTCGAGGTGGGTCGAGCTGGTCGGGCCTCCACGAAACGGCCATGAGCCGTGCGCCTTAGCTGCCAGCTAATGCGCAGAAAAGTAAAAGGCGCCCATGCGGGCGCCTGCCTAGGATCGAAGATTGTTCGGTTGTGGTCGGAATGCTCGTCTTCCGCGGTGCTGTCGTCCGGGGTCCGGCATCTGTCGTTCGCCTCTTCTGTCGTGTTTGATGTTGCGTGTTCTGCGAGCGACCTTGCGCGGGCCTGCCGGCCCGTTGCCCCAGGTGCACCCTGATAAATGGTACCCATCCGTTGGGACACGGACGTTGCGGGAGGGCTTTCTGGGCAAGCTGGGATGGACGAGCGGCGGGGTTCTAAATGTAATAATTCGAGCTAGAGGGCCTTGTGCTCTATTTTGCAAAACGCGAGGGACGCAATCAACTCGACGATTTCCCCGAACCCTTTCTGAACCAATGGGGAGCGAATGCGGAAGCCATTGAGGCATGCAAGAAATAGGGGCAAAAAAATAGGGCAGAATCGCTCTCACGATCCCGCCCCGCAAACCCGAGGGTTTCTAACTGGAACCTATTATGCAGCTAAGTGGCGTCTTATCAACCCCCCCGTGTAACAGACTCCATTGTCGGTAAACGCTCCGCCAAGGGCTGATCGCCTCTCTAGACGAGCTTCTTGCGCGTCTCCTTCAGTATGCCCTTCTTGAAATCGGACCACTTGCCGAAGAACTTCTCGTCCGTCGCGGTGGCCGTGTGCTCCGCGTATTTGATTGCCGTGAGTTCCATGGTGCAGATATAGTCCGCCGCCTGCGAAAGCCGGTACTCGGAGGGCTGCGCCGATCGGTAGACGACGGCGTCCTTCGACAGCGCGTACTCGATTGCGCGGTGCAGCGACTCGGCGATGGAGCGCTGGCCGTTGTCATAGTAGACCTTGACCATATCGTAGGATTGCAGCTCCGCGAGGTTGTCGAACAGGAAGTTCACGATATCCCTTCGCATCGCCCCCGCGAGCTTGTCGAGCGAGGCGAACTGCTTGGTCGCGTATGCGAAGGTGTGGTACTTTACGGGCATGTGGCGGAAGAAGACGCGGAACGAGCCGAGCATCATCTTGCGCGTCCTCAGGTCGAGCCCCGAGTACTGGTCCTTGCCGTTCATGAGCGGCGACGCATGGAAGGGTATGTCCGGGAGCCCCTTGGCGCGAAGGGCGCCCTCATATGCCGCGATCGAATTCGCGATGTTTTCGGATTGGTCGTGCATGACGACGGTGAGCAGGTAGTGGCGGTCGGAGAGGCCGTCGCTTCCCGACTCGTCGACGAAGATGCTGAGTTCTCGCATTGTTCTCCTGGATAAGAAAAAAGCCGGGGAAAACGTCCCCGGCACTTGGAAGCCTTCCTAACGGAAAACCAATTACCTTATATCATGTACTGTCCGGAAATTCAAGGGAGCTCGAAGCGTTTCCGGACGTCAGCGGAATCTCAAGGCCCGCTCGCCAACTCATGGGCAAGCCACCTGAGACTACTCACTTCACCCGCGGACGACGAAGAGCTGCGACCTGTGGTTTTTCAACTAGCATGAAAGCCGCCCGCGTTAATTCACTTGCGATTGTGGCTGGCGGCTTGCGGGCAAAAGGGCGATTGAGTTTCAAAACGGGCGTTTTCGGCGATATTGAGCTTGCAAAGGCGTCCCGCCGCGTCCTTTGGGACAAAAACAAAAACTCAAAGCCCTGAGTTTGAAAAAAGTTTTTAGAGTTGTCCCAGCTTCTGTCCCCAAAGCCGACGAAACGCGACATGGTGTCACCTGGCGGCACTCGGCTCGAGGCGGCACCGAAAACTGGGTGCAACTGGAGTGACGGGACGGCAGAACCGAAGCCATCGAGTGGGAGTAGGCTGACAGGGTTAGCGAAACACAAACCAGCAGGTAGAAGCTCCTTACGTTCCCGTGAGGAGCTTCTTTTTTGCGAAGTTTGGTGCAAAAGTGGTTTTGGAGATGGCGAGAGACATCTTTCATTCAGAAGTGAGCGTCAGCCCCTACAAGAGGGACGGTAAGCAAGTCGGATGGAAGGGAACTCTCCGCTATCACGACATGGGCGAGCTGGATTTGTTCGGCAAACCCAAGAGGAAGACAACGTCCAAGGTGGCTCTTACCAAGGGGAAGAGAGCGGCCACGGCTGAGCTTAAGCGGTGGCGCGATGACATGGAGAAAGAGGTCGAAAGCCCCGAAACGCACGATTCAGCGCGGGCGGATCGGGACCGAGCGCCGATCTAGAGGCACTCGGTCAGAATCTGGAACACTTCGCTGCGCTCCAGTTTCTTGGCGCAGCCGCCGGTGAGCACGCAGGTGTCCGCAACCTTGCGCAGCGTCTCGTCGGACGCGTCGGAGCCCATCTCGGCGAAGCTCGTGGGAAGCCCCATCTCGCCGATGAACGTCTGCAGGTGGTCGATGCCCTCCAGCGCCACCGTAAGGTCGTCTTTGCCCTTGGCGTCGACGCCCCACACCTCGCGCGCCCAGCGGGCGAACTGCGCGGGCGCCTCGGGGGCCAGGTGGCGGTAGAGCGCAGGGTGGATGACCGCGAGGCCCATTCCGTGGTTGGTGTGGGTGTACGCGCCGTACTGGTGCTGGATCATGTGCGCCTGGAAGTCCGTTGACTTGCCGATCTTGAGCACGCCGTTCTCGGCCATGGCGGAGTCGTATACGAGCTCGCTGAGCGCCTCGAGGTTCTGATTGTCGTCCGCGATGATCCGCATGTTGCGGATGACGTTACGCTGGATGGCGAGGTTGATGTCGTCGGTGACGTTGCGTCCGCGCGGGCTTCCGAAATAGCTCTCCATGCAGTGCGAGAGCGTGTCGAACGCGCCGCTCATGAACTGCGCGTGCGGTACGGTGAGCGTGAGCGCCGGGTCGAGCGCCGCCCATATGGGCATCGCCCCCAGATAGGCGCCCTTCACGTGCGTCTCCTCGTTGGTGATGACGGCGCCGTTGTTCTGCTCGGCACCCGTGCCGGAGAGTGTCACGATGCAGCCCATGGGGATGAACGAACTCGGCATCTTGCCGTCGGCGTGCTCGAACGTCTCGATGTCCTCGTCAAGCATCGCCTGCGCGGAGATCACCTTGCAGCAGTCGAAGACCGACCCGCCGCCGACGGCGAGAATGAAGTCGACCTGCTCCTCGCGTGCGAGCGCGGCGCCTTCCTGGCACTTTTCGTAGGTCGGATTGGGCATGATGCCGCCGAAGTCCACCACGCGCTTGCCCGCGCTCGTGAGCTTATCGACCACGTGGCCGTAGACGCCGGTTCGCTTGACCGAGCCTCCGCCGTAGGCGAGCATCACTGTCTTGCCCATGGCACCCATCTCGGCGTCGAGTGCCTGGTCCATGGCCCCCTCGCCGAAGTAGTTCCTGACCGGGTAGTCGTACGTGAATGAGTTCATGGCAATTCCTCCTAGTAAGTTATCAGTGCGGTCTAACCGCTCGTCTACACGTTGCGCACGAGCCCGGACATCCATTCGATGGTGGCGGGGTCGTGGTGGTCGAAGAACGCGCTGCGCCCGGTGTCGAGCGCGGCGATGGCGACCATCTCGTCGTCGCCCAGCGCGAAGTCGAAGACGTCGAAGTTTTGCTCCATGCGATCGCGGTGCGTGCTCTTAGGGATACAGACCACACCGCGCTGCAGCAGCCAGCGCAACACGACCTGGGCGACCGTCTTGCCGTGTGCCTCGCCGATGCGAGCGAGGACCTCGTTGCGGAAGAGGTCGTTTCTGCCCTCCGCAAAGGGCGCCCAGCCCTCCATGGCCACCTCCTTGCCGGCCATGTACTCCTGCGCCTCGCGCTGCTGGAAGAACACGTTGCACTCGACTTGGTTCACGGCGGGGGCGATGCGGTTGAACGAGATGAGGTTTGCGAGGTGATCGGGGTAGAAGTTAGCTGTGCCTATGGCGCGGATAACGCCCTGCTCGTAGAGCTCCTCCATGGCGCGCCACGCGCCGAAGACGTCGCCGAACGGCTGATGGATGAGGTAGAGGTCGACGTAGTCGAGCCCCAGCCGCTTGAGCGACGCGTCGAAGCCGCGCTTGGCCCCCTCGTAGCTCACATCCGACATCCACAGCTTGGTCGTCACGAACACCTCGTCGCGCGGCAGGCCGCTCGCACGAATGGCAGCCCCGACCGCCTCTTCGTTGCCGTAGCTCGCGGCCGTGTCGAGCAGCCGGTAGCCGACCGAGAGCGCGTCCTCCACGGCGCGCTGGCATTCCGCGGCGTCCGGGATCTGGTACACGCCGAAGCCGAGCTGCGGCATCCTGACGCCGTTGTTCAAGGTGATGTAGTCCATGGTGCCTTCCTTTCTCGCAACTTGACGTATCCACCATACGAGGGGCGCCGCGCCGGCGGAAGTTTCCGTTGGTGAGGGTTCTATAACGCTGGGGTGCGCACGGGGTTATAACCCGCGGGTTCAGGGCACCGCACCAAAGGGGGATTCCGTCGAGCGCTTTGCGGTCGTACGCTTGGCGATGAGAGAGCAAAGGCCATCGACAGAGGATGTGCCTAACGGAGTCCGATGAACGGGCGGACGTGGGCGTCGCAGACAAATGACGGATATCATAGACAGGGAGAACAGGAATGGACAAGCGCGTTTTGGGAAAGAGCGGCATCGAAGTCAGCCCGCTCGGCATGGGCTGCATGGGAATCACGCACGCGAGCGGAGACCCGATGCCCGACGACGAGGCCGCGAGCGTCGTCCGTCAGGCCCACGAGATGGGCTATACCTTCTTTGACACGGCGGAGTGCTACGTTGGCACGTGCGCTGATGGGACCGAGGCGCACAACGAGGACGTGGTGGGCAAGGCGCTCGCGCCCGTGCGCGACGAGGTTGTCATTGCCACCAAGTTCGGCGTCACGCACGCCCCGGACAAGACCATCCTCGTGGACTCGCGCCCCGAGGTTATCCGCATCTCGGTGGAGAAGAGCCTGCGCCGGCTGCGCACCGACCACATCGACCTCTACTACCAGCACCGAATCGACCCAAAGGTCGAGCCCGAGGTCGTTGCAGACACCATGGCAGACCTCATCAAGGAAGGTAAGATCCGCGCCTGGGGAATCTCCGAGGCGACGGAGGAGTACCTGCGTCGCGCCGATGCGGTGTGCCCCGTCTCCGCCGTTCAGAACCGCTACTCCATGATGGCACGCTGGAACGAATCCCTGTTCCCCGTGCTCGAGGAGCTGAACGTTGCCTTCGTGGCCTTTTCTCCCATGGCGAACGGCTTTCTGACGGGCGCGTACAGCCACAACACCAGATTCGAGGGCGCCCAAGACTACCGCGATGGCATGCCGCAGTACACAGAGGAAGGCGAAAGGCGCGCCGAGCCCCTCATGCGGTTCGTTCGCGAGCTGGCTGAGCTGCACGCGGCGACGCCCGCCCAGGTCTCCCTTTCCTGGATGCTCGAGAAGAAGCCCTATATCATTCCCATCCCGGGCAGTCGCAAGCCCGAACGACTGCTCGAGAACCTCGGTGCCGCCGAGGTCGGGCTCACCGACGATGAGGTTGCCAAGATTGACGGGCTGCTCAACGGACTCGACCTCATGGTCTTCGGCGGGCACACGGTAAGGTAGGGAGCCATGAACATTAGACCCTATGTCGTCTGTCATGTCTTTGCCGGGCTCAACGGGCGTATCGACGGCGCGTACATGCTCGACCCCGCCGCCTCGCCCGCACGCGCCGCGTACTCTCGCAAGCAGGTCGAGTTCGGGGCGGACGCCGTGGCGTACGGGGCCGTGACCACGAAGGGCTTCGTCGGGTCGCGCCCCCTTGCGCTCGATACCCACGGGAGCGCGCCCAAGGGGGACTTCGTGGCGCCTCATGACGAACGATCGTTCTACGTCTCCGTCGACCCCGCCGGGGAGATTGCATGGGAGTCTGCGACCTATCGTCGCGCCGGCCGTGCGGACGCGCACGTCATCGAGATCCTCACCGAGGCGGCATCGCCGGCGTATCGCGACTATCTGCGAGAGCGCGGCGTCTCATACGTGCTTGCCGGCTCGCGCGGGCTAGACCTCCCGCTCGCCCTGCGCAAGCTGCGCGAGCTTTTTGGCATCGAGCGCCTGCTCGTGTGCGGCGGCGGAAAGACGGACATGTCGTTTCTTGCCGCGGGCGTGCTTGACGAGCTGAGCCTCGTTCTCTCCCCGACGGTCTCGGGGGAGCCCGAAACGGCTTCCGTCTTCGACGAGATGCCTCGCTCAGCCGGCGGTTCGCACGTATTCTCGCTTGAGCGCGTCGAGCGCCTTGCCGGCGACGGCCTCCACCTCGTCTATCGAGTGCGGCGATGATGCCGCGCCGTTCGTTTCTGGAGGCTGCCGTGTGGTTGGCCGCTGCGGGCAGCCTTGCCGGCTGCTCGTCGGACGGGACCGCCGGGTTCGCGCGCGGCTCCGCTCCGGGCCCGGTCACGGCGGACACGCCCATCTACGACGTCATCAACAACCCTTTGCTCGATGGCTACGGACGGCTGCTCTTCCCCACAACGCTCCATCCGCCGACGGAGGATATGACGCTCGATGACCTTTCCGCTTGCCTGCCGTGGTACTCGGAAATCCATACGAGCACCACGGTCGACGTCGTCAGCTATCTGCTGTCAGAGCGCGCAGCGGAACGGACGTTCTTCTACGACATCTACACGGATGCCGAGAAGGCCGCCGACCCCTCGCTCGCCAACACGGGGCTCTTCCGCTTCGCTGCCGAGGGAGCGGGCGGCGCGTCTGCACCGTTTGCCGTGGTAAGCGCGGGCGGCGGATTCGCCTACGTCGCTGCCATGCACGACTCCTTCCCGCACTGTCTGCACCTGGCCCGTTCCGGCGTCAACGGGTTCGCGGTCATCTATCGGCCGGACGCGCAGCTCGCCTGCGAGGACTTGGCCCGCGCCGTCTCCTTCATCTTCGAGCACGCCGACGAGCTCAGCGTGGACACGTCGGGCTATTCGCTGTGGGGCGGCTCGGCCGGTGCGCGCATGGCGGCATGGGTCGGCGGCTACGGCCCGGCCGCCTTTGGCGCGCCAGTAGGAACGCCCCAGCCCGCGGCGGCCATCATGCAGTACACCGGCATGAGCGAACTGACGGGTGCCGACCCCGCGACCTACGCCTGCGTGGGTGATCGCGACGGCATCGCGAGCTGGCGCACCATGCAGGCGCGTCTCGAAGCGCTCTCAGCAACGGGCGTGCCCACGGAGTTTCATGTTTACGAAGGCCTGAGCCACGGCTTTGGCCTGGGTGTCGACACCGTGGCAGAGGGCTGGATCGACGATGCCCTCGCGTTTTGGAAGGCGCAGCGATGAGGATGGCAAGACGTACACACCCCACGGTTATAAGCTGCCTACGAGCAGGAACTTCTCGCCGGATCTTCTCACGCCTATGGTAAAGGCGGTATCAGACAATACGTAAGGAGTGAGACGTATGATTCTTTTCATCAACGGAAGCCCCAACAAGGATGGCAACACGGCGCGCCTGGCGCGCGAGCTCATCGGCGATCGCCCGTACGAGCAGCTGAATCTTGCCGAGCACAAGGTCTACGGCTACGGCCAGAACTACGGCGACGATGACTTCGAGGACGTGCTCGCGCGCATCGAGGCGGCGGACACCCTGGTCGTGGGGTCGCCCGTCTACTGGCACAACCTCTCCGGCATGCTGCGCAACCTGCTCGACCGCTTCTACGGTCCGGTGCGCGAGGGCAGTATGAGCGGCAAGACGCTCTATTTCGTGTTCCAAGGTGGCGCGCCCACGCGCGAGATGCTCGATTGGGGCGAGTACACCATGAAGCGCTTCGCCGCGCTCTACGGCATGACCTACGGCGGCATGGTCGACAACACGCACGAGGCAAGGGCGCTCTCGAAGAAGCTCGCGTAGTCCCGACTTGCGTAACCCAGTTCGGCGGCGGTGGGCCCGTGAAGACGGAGGCCCACCGCCCCTTTTCGTTCGCCAAGTGTATGATCGGACGGGCGCTGCGGACGACTACCTGCATGAGCAGGGCACCCAGAAACGCGAAAACATCTGAACCACAAGCAGGGTCGCAAGGACTATGTCGACCGTGCGGCGCAGCGCCCTTCTCGTCAGTCCCTTTATTCTCCGCGTCATGAGAACAACCATCCCATGATGTCCTCGTCACGGGCAAAGAGGTAGCCGCCCGCTCCGTGCTGGCCCGCGTCCGCAGCAAAGCCCCGCTCGGTGAAGTAACTCGTGGGCTTGACATCGAGCACCACCAGCTCGCTGATGCGCTCCTCGGAAAGCCTGCGAGCTCGATAGGCGGCGCGAATCTCCTCGTACGCCTCGCGCGCGGGTCCGGAGCCGTAATAGTCATCGTTCTCGCCGATAGCCATATACACGGGAACCTCGGCTGCGGCGAGCGTCTCGATGTCGCCGTCCCAGCGCGAGATGGTGTGAAGCGCGCGTCGGTAGAGCTCGGGGCGTGTTCCCAAGACGATGGAGATGGTCTCGCCGCCGCCCGAGCATCCGCTCAGGTACACGTGGTCCGCATCGATGCTGTAGGCACCGAGCAGCCATTCGGTGAGCTCCACCACGTCTGACGCCGATTGCTCGTCCCAGTCGTCGAGCTGGGGCGAGGCCACGATCATGTCGGCGATGTAGTCGTTCGCCACGAAGGGGTAGTCCTCCTGAAGATTCGCCCCCACGCCCTGGAAGTAGAGCCCCTCCCAGCCGGGGCAGGCCACGTAGAGCGCATAGGGCACGGACCCGTTGTAGGAGTCCGGCACATGGAGCGAGAAGTGCAGCGTCCTGCCCGATGGCGTCTGCAGGGCGTCGTCAACGACGAAGCCGCGGTCTGTCTGCGACCCCTCCGTGAGGACGTAGCCGCCAAGCTCACGGACATCCGCGCAGCCGACCAGGCCTTCCCCGAGTACCAGCCCGCCCGCAGCGAGCGCGGCAGCCTCGATAAAGGACCTGCGTGAAAGATGGCTCACGTGCATAGTTCCTCTTTCTGAATGAACCAAGCCGAAGCCGCAGGCTTTCGGCTTGGCGAGAAGCGCATCAGCGGCCGCTGTTGGCCTCTTGCAGCTCGGCAAGGGTCACGTGTTCGTTGCGGAAGCGCGCCGCGGGGTTCTTGTCGCCCGCCGCGCAGGTGATGGCGTGCGCGGGGCAGGCGTGCATGCAGGCGAGGCAGGCGTTGCAGCCAAAGCCCGCCTGCGCGTTACGGACGGCCTTACCGCCCTCGAGCGCGATGCAGCCAGCCGGGCACACCTTTGCGCACGCCCCGCATCCCATGCACTTCTCGGAATCAACGGTCAGGAATCCGCCCAGCGCCGCCGGCTCGAAGCACAAGCCCCGGCTCATGAACTGCTCGTGCGCCGCGCGGTCCTCGTCGGTCACCGGCTCGATCCAGCGGCGGCGCGCCGCGACGTCCGCGCGGATGCGCGCAAGGTTCTCGCCGATCTTCTTCTCGGGAATGCGGGCGCGCTGCTCGTCCATGTCGAAGTTGGGCAGCCAGTTGTCCACCATGAGGAGTGTGGTTGCGTAGGCAGGGTTGAGCCCCGCCGCCCGCGCGTCCTCCAGGCACAGCTCGACGGCATTGGCGTGCCGGTTGCCGTAGGTGCAAACGAAGTAGAGGTAGGGCGTGTCGAGCGTCGCGCGCTCGAGGAACGTCTTCACCATGTCGGGCATCATGTGCCCGTAGATGGGGTACACGATGCCAATCGTATCGTCCGCGTAGGCGAGCTCGCCCTCGCGGCGCAGCTCCTGCGGGATGCTCAGGACCCTCTCGCCCTCCGCGGCCAGCTCGCGCGCCACGTAGAGGCAGTTGCCCGTCCCGGTGAAGTATAGGATCATTCGAAACTCCCAGATTGTCAGCGGTCTGTCATCTCTAATTGCTTATGCCAGGCCGAGACCGGCGACCCAATCACGAACCCCGGACTCGTCCACACTGGACGAGAAGCGCTGGCCCTCCTGCCACTCCCCGCTGCCCGCGGCCTCGGCGAGTAGCTCGCCGCTCCGGCCAAGACTCGAGGAGGAAGAGGTGCAGAACGGGAGCACCGTCTTGCCGTCCCAGTCGTTGCCTGAGATGAAGTTGTCGATGGGCCAGGCCGCGATGCCCCACCAGATGGGATACCCCACGAGCACGGTGTCGTAGTTCTCCCAGCCGTCCGGCGTGACCTGCGTAAGCTCGACGTCGCGCAGGCTCTCGTCCTCGTGCTCGCGGGTCACGCGGCTACTGTCGTCGGTCCAGTCGAGGTCATCGTCGGAGTAGGGCTCCGTAGGCGTCACCTTAAAGAGATCGGCGCCGAGCTCGTCGGCGATGGTCTGAGCTACGGCAGCGGTGTGGCCCTGTGCCGAGTAGTAGGCCACGAGGACGTTGCCGCCTGCAGCGGGCGCGGCGGCGGGCTGGTCCTCGGCGGCGGCTTGGCCGTCGTCACCCTGGTTGCAACCGGAGAGCATCGTTGCGCACAGCGCGGCTCCGAGTAGGAAGTTTCTTCTAGTCACGGTCGGGTTTGCGGTCATGGGGCATCTCCTCCGTTGGCTTGGTTGGTCCGTTATCGTCTGAGCGCTACTCCTGCGCGTCGAAATCGGGGCGTATGGCCAGGTAGCCCGCGAGTGCTTCCTCAGTGGCGGTGTAGTAGGTCATGGTCCCGTCGAGCTTGGCAATCTCGGCCATCTCGTCTTCGGTGAGGGAGAAGTCGAAGATGTTCGCGTTGTCGGCGATGTGGGCGGGGTTCTTGGAGCCGGGGATGATGGAGGTTCCCATCTGCACGTGCCAGCGCAGGATCACCTGGGCCGGGGTCTTGCCGTACTTCTCGGCGAGAGCGACGAAGACGGGCTCCTCCAGAAGACCTTTGTCGCCGTGGCCGAGCGGGTACCACGCCTCGATCACCGTGCCGTACGGCGCGAGGTAGGCGCGCAGGTCGCGCTGGGCGTGGTAGGGGTGGCACTCAACGGTCACGAGCTGCGGCTTGATGTCGGCGACCTCGATGACCTCGGCAATCTTGTCTTGCGGGAAGTTGGAGAGGCCGAGGGCGCGCACCTTGCCCGCGCGGTAGGCCTCCTCCATCGTGCGCCACGCGGCCAGGTAGTCGCCTACCGGCTGGTGCAGGATGAGCATGTCGACGTAGTCGAGCCCTAGGCGCTGGAGCGTGGCGTCCACCGCCGGCATGCCCGCGTCGTAGACACTCGGCCAGAGCTTGGTGGAGACGAAGATCTTGTCGCGTGCGATGCCGCTCTTGGCGATGGCACGGCCCACGGCGCGCTCGTTCATGTAGGCGTTGGCGGTGTCGATGTGCTCGTAGCCAGCCGTGAGCGCGGCGGTTGCGGCCGCCTCGGCCTCGGCCGGGGTCATGAGGAAGGTGCCCAAACCCTCGATGGGCATCTCTACGTCGTTGTTGAGCTTCAGATACTCCATGGTCTCCTCCTTAATGGTGACTTTTCGAATACGAGGCTACGGCGTTTACTGACGCGCGAGAAGTTCACGTTGGAATGATGGATATAACCATGGGGTATATACGGCACATAATGCGTGACAGGAGGATCGATGTACAACCCACAGCTTGACACTTTCATCCGCGTGGCGGAGGCGGGCAGCTTCTCCAAGGCGGCACAAGAGTCCTTCATCACGCCCACGGCCGTCATCAAGCAGATGAACCTGCTGGAGTCGCGGCTAGGCCTTACGCTGTTCCACCGATCGCATCAGGGGCTTTCGCTTACGCGAGCAGGCAGGTCGCTGCTCGCCGACGCCCGCCATATCGTGCAGTATTCTCAAGAATCAATCGCACGCGCCCGCGTCGCCGAGCGCGGAGAGAAGCGCATCATCCGCGTGGGAGTGTCGCTCATGACGCCCAGCACGCCGCTCACGAAGCTGTGGCCGAAGGTGAAGGAACGTTGCCCTGGCATGAGCCTTCAGGTGGTCACGTTTGAAAACACGCCCTCGGCGGCGCGCGGTTTGGCGAACCTCGGGCAAGACATGGATATCGTGGTGGGGATTTTCGACGATGCCTTTCTTAAAGAGCGCGGGTGCCTGGGCCTCGAGCTTTCGCGCGAGCCGCTCTGGTGCGCCGTTCCCATCGACAGCGAACTCGCCAAACGCGACATCGTCACATTCGACGACCTCCACAAACACAGTCTTATGCTTATACGCCGGGGCTGGAACGCCGAAATCGATCGCGTGCGCGACGAGATACTCTTGCATCATCCTCAAATCGCGCTCGTAGACTTTCCGCAATATCGGGCGGAGGTGTTCAATCGCGGCGCGAACGAGGACCTCGCGCTTGCGACGCTGCCGTTATGGGCCAACGTCCACCCCATGCTCAAAACCGTCCCTACCGATTGGGACTGTCTCGTGTCTTACGGACTGCTTCATTCGCTGCAGCCCGCAGACCATGTGCGGGAGTTCCTCGATGCGGTGTCTGCCGTGCTCGAGGCAGAGCATCGATAGGCAATCGCGAGCAGATGCGCTTATGCCTATGGGAATAACGGGAACTGGCTTCTGAACTCGCGTTTTGATACCGTCGAGTACCGCCTGATGCTGTTTCGGCGTCGCCATAGAGCAAAGCCATCAGCGAAATAACGGGAATAACAGCCTCCGAACCTTCTGGTTCGGAGGCTTTCTTTTTGCATGTCTGCCTAAAACGACTCCTTGCCAAAGCCCCTTGAGTATCGGGCGGCACTATTGGGCGTGGGCGTTATCGTAGGTATCTTTGATCTCTTCCGGCAAATCGTCGGGAATCAGCGCCTTCACTCTATCCTCGTTGCCATCTTGGATCGCCTGCTCGTAGTACCAGCATTTGAACTTCAACATATCCAGCGCGCGGTTCATGTTCACGATCTCCGACTCCATGTGGGCCTTCCGCTCCTCGAACATGGCCTTGCGCTTGGGATATGTCGATGGGCCCTCCGCACACCATTCCATGAACAGCCGGATGTCCTTGATCTCCATCCCAGCCTTCTTTAAGCATTCGATGACCCGAAGCGCCTCGAGTTCCGTATCGCCGAATCGGCGAATGCCGGACGTCCGCTCCAATTCCGGGAACAATCCCTGCTTGTCGTAATAGCGCAGCGTGGAAACGGGCAGACCGAACATATCCGCCACCTGTCCGATTGTGTACATGGTCCCTCCGGACAAATCTCGAATTTACTCCTTGACCTAAAGTCAGGTTTAGGTATTACCTTCATTTTCGTCAATATAAATTGGGAGCGCAAGGGATTTTCGCCAAAGGCGCACACTTGCCGGAACGGTATTCGCCGGCGGCTTGAACGGCGTGGGCGAAATCGGCGGGCATCCCGCTCTTGAGCAGGCGCGACGAATGGGCACAGGAGTCTAGGCGCGGCCTAGCTGGGCGGAAGCAGTTTTGCACTCAAAACCATCGACAGGAGGAAATCGATCATGGCAATCAAACAGACAGCGGGCAGAGATGCCCTGGGGGACTTTGCTCCCAAATTCGCACAGCTCAATGACGATGTGCTGTTCGGCGAGGTGTGGAGCCGAGAAGACAGGCTTTCCCTTCGAGACCGCAGCGTGGTGACGGTGGTTGCCTTGATGGCACAGGGGCTGACGGACTCTTCGTTCCAATATCATCTGATGTCCGCAAAGAACAACGGCGTGACCAGGGCGGAGATAGCGGAAATCCTTACGCACGCGGCGTTTTACGCAGGCTGGCCCAAGGCATGGGCGGCCTTTCGCATGGCGAAGGAGGTCTGGGCGGATAGCGATGCCGCCGACGCAAGAACCAAGCATCAAAACGAGATGGCCTTTCCCATCGGTGCCCCCAACGACGCATTTGCGAAGTACTTTATCGGGCAAAGCTACCTCGCGCCCCTTTCCACCGAGCAGGTCGGCATTTACAACGTTACGTTCGAGCCAGGCTGCCGCAACAACTGGCACACCCATCACGCCAAAAGCGGCGGCGGGCAGATTCTCGTCTGCGTGGCTGGCCGAGGGTTTTACCAGGAATGGGGCAAACCGGCACAGGAGCTGTGCCCCGGCGATGTAGTAAATATTCCCGCAGGCGTAAAGCACTGGCACGGTGCGGCGCCCGACAGCTGGTTCTCCCATCTCGCGGTGGAGGTTCCGGGCGAGGAGGCCTCCAACGAGTGGTTGGAGCCCGTGGACGACGAGCAATACCTTAAAGCGACTGACAAGGAGGTTTAGGTATGGAACAGTTGAATCTGACGCAGGAATGGGACAAAGTATTCCCCAAAAGCGACAAGGTTGAGCACAGCAAGGCGACCTTCCATAACCGATACGGCATCACGCTGGTGGCTGACGTCTACGTGCCTAAGAACGCGGAAGGCAAACTGCCCGCCATCGCCGTCAGCGGCCCGTTTGGCGCGGTGAAGGAACAGTCCTCCGGTCTGTACGCGCAGAAAATGGCGGAGCTGGGCTTTTTCGCAATTGCCTTCGACCCGTCCTATACCGGCGAGAGCGGCGGTGCGCCCCGCTATGTAGCATCGCCGGACATCAACACCGAGGATTTCTGCGCAGCGGTTGATTTCCTCTCTGTGCAGGAAAACGTCGACCCGGAGCGTATCGGCATCATCGGTATCTGCGGTTGGGGCGGCATGGCAGTCAATGCGGCGGCTATCGACACCCGTATCAAAGCTACCGCGGCTATGACCATGTACGATATGACCCGCGTGACCGCAAACGGCTATTTTGACGCCGAGGATTCCGAGCAGGCGCGCTTTGAAAAGCGGAAAGCGCTGAATGCGCAGCGCACCGAGGACTATAAAAACGGCAGCTATGCGCTGGCGGGCGGCGTGGTCGATCCGCTACCGGAGGATGCGCCGCAGTTTTTAGCGGACTATTACGCCTACTACAAAACTCCGCGAGGCTACCATTCCCGCAGCCTGAACTCCAACGGTGGCTGGAATGTGACGTCCTCGCTGTCGTTTATGAATATGCCGATTCTGCAGTACGCCGGCGAGATCCGCTCCGCCGTGCTGCTGGTGCACGGCGAGAAGGCGCACTCCCGCTATTTCAGCGAAACCGCGTATAGCAAGCTGACGGGGGACAACAAGGAATTGCTCATTATCCCCGGTGCCAGCCATACCGACCTCTACGATCAGATGGATATCATTCCGTTCGAAAAGCTGAAAGCATTCTTTGAGGAGTATTTGAAATAAGGCGTGCCTTGATTTAATGCCAAGCCTCCAGCAACGATTCTTCTAAAGAGTGGGAGTAGTTGAAACGAGGCGATTGAATAACTCCATCTGTTTTGGTTAAAACAAAAAAATATGCCGCGCGCCTGCGGCATAAAGGAGGGAGATTTCTATGAAAATCGTTGTATTGAGCGGCAGCCCGCGCAAGGGCGCCAATACCGACACCATGGTCGAGGCGTTTGCCGAGACCGCGCGCGAGGGCGGCAATACGGTCGAGGTCATCCGCGTTGCCGGCAAAAAGATCGCCGGCTGCCTGGGATGCCAGTACTGCTTTGCCCATGAGGGCACCTGCGTGCAAAAGGACGACATGGCCGGCGTGATCGAGTCGCTGAAAGACGCCGACATGGTTGTCTTCGCTTCGCCCATCTACTGGTTTGATATCACTGCGCAGGAGAAAGCTGCCATTGACCGCCTGTACGCCTTCGGTGCTACGGGCTTCCCGTTCACCAAGACGGCCCTTTTGCTCGATAGCCACAGCGAGGGCGTCTATGACGCGGCGATCGCCATGTACAAGTCAACCTGCGCGTACTGCAAGTGGGAGGACCAGGGCATTGTCACCATCAGCGGTATGACCGAGCGCGACAGCATGGCATCCTCGCCCAAGTTGGAAGGGGTGCGAGAGCTCGCCCGCAAGTTGGCCTAAGGGCAAGAAAAACGCATGGCAATCGGTGTTGGTGGAAAATACTTGCTGTCCTTACCAAGAGGAATGCCGATTGCCATGCAACGATGCTCCAGCGGACAATTCCGGTGTGCTAAAACGCCTTCTCGTTCAAGAATTCCCTGAACGCGGGGATGTCAAAGCCAACGAGACCACGTCCACGTTCCCCGACAACGCCGTCCTCGAGGAGGCGGCGTTTGTATTGGCTTGCGTAGTTGCTGGCGACGCCCATGCGTTTGGCTATCTCCGAGACCCTGCTGGGGCCAGAATCAGGCAGCATCGCGAGCAAAAACTCAATGTCTTTATCGGAAAGCTCCCGATAGGTCGTTTCGAGAGAAGTCCGATGTCATGTTTTTCGAGTTGCTTAAAGATGCCATTCATGCGCGTGCGCCAGTTGCCCTGAGCCTCTTGAGCATATGTCCAATCGATGCCCACTGGGCCAATTTGAACACCGTTTATGCGCGCGTGAGGCTGTGAGAGGTAGCTATCTGCGGCTTCTTTGGTTCGCTCGATAATATCTTCGAGCATGCCTGGCATGGCGGAGACATTTGCTGCGATCCATGGTGGCCCCTTTGCAAGTTTTGCTGTTTTTTGCAAGTTTTGCTAACTTTTGCAAGTTTTGCTAACGACTGACCAAAGGGCATCGAAGCAGTGACGCTGACATTTTTTACGCAGAAAAATAAGCAGAAATCAATTAATCTGCGTTAAGAAATAGTTGAGAAGAAAAACGACGAGTCCCGGGCGCAATGTCGTTGCGCTCCGGGCCTCGTCGCTTTGCGAAGTATCTAACGATCTCGTTGCCGTGGTACCTAGTCAAACAAACTCGGCATGTCGTTTTCTTTCATGAGGGCACCGGCGGAGGGTAGGCTCTGCGCGGTGAATTTCTCGGCCGAGACGCCGGCGCCAAGGATCTCCTCGGTCGTGCCGACGGTGGTGACCGAGCGGCCCTTCTTGGCCGTAAAGGCCTGGACGCCCTGCGTGTTGGTGGTCGTCTTGGTCTTGAGCAACGACGTGTTGAAGTTCATCAGGCGATAGTCGCTCGAGACCAGTGCAATATCGCGATCTTCCTTGAGCACCTGGGCATACAGCAGTTTGCTGCCGCCGTAGATGGCGTTCTTAAGGCGCTTGCGGTTGGTCTTGGTAACGTATCCGGCAAGTGCGACGCGCACCACGCGGCCGTTCTCAAAGACGAACAGCACGTCGGCCTTGTAGTCCTCGGGGTCGATGACCCAGATGACGCTCTCGTCGGGTTCCATCTCAAGATCGGTCGGCAGGTACGAGCCCAGCTGGGCCGACTTGGTGTCCTCAAAAGCCGCGACCTTGCACTTGTATACCTGACTCTTGTTGGTAAACACGAGCAGCTCGTGCGTATTGGAGGATGGGAACTCGATAAAGGGTTTGTCGCCGTCTTTGTACTTGAGCGTGGTCGCCTTCTTGAGCACGCGGTCCGTCATCTTCTTAAGGTAGCCATCGCGCGAGAGCATGATGGTGACCGAGTACTCCTCGACCTCGGGCTCCAAGCTTACCTCGATAACCTCATGGGGCTCGATCCTGCCCGTGCGGCGCGGCATCACGTACTTCTTGTTGACCGCGGCCAGCTCGTCGCTGATGACCTTCTTGATGTTCTCCTCGCTGGAGAGGATCTCCTCAAGCTCGGCAATCTCGCCCTCAAGCTTGGCAATGTCCTTGGTGCGGTTGAGGATGTACTCCTCGTTGATGTTGCGGAGCTTAAGTTCGGCAACAAACTCGGCCTGGGTCTCGTCGATGTCGAAACCCTTCATAAGGTTGGGCACGACCTCGGCCTCAAGTTTGGTGCCGCGGATGATGGCGATGGCCTTGTCGATGTCGAGCAAAATCGCCTCGAGGCCGTGCAACAGGTGCAGACGCTCGGACTTTTTGCCCAGGTCAAAGTTAATGCGGCGACGCGTGGACTCAATACGCCACTTGACCCACTCGTGCAAGATCTGGCGCACGCCCATAACGCGAGGGTAACCATCGACCAGCACGTTGAAGTTGCACGAGAACGAATCCTGCAGTGTAGTCGAGCGATAGAGCTTGGCCATGAGCTTGTCGGGGTCGACACCGCGTTTAAGGTCGATGGCGATGCGCAGGCCCGAGAGGTCGGTCTCGTCGCGGATGTCAGCGATCTCCTTGACCTTGCCCTCTTTGGAGAGCTTGACGATGCGCTCGATGATGACATCGGTCTTGGTGGTGTAGGGGATCTCGTAGACCTCGATGATGCGCTCTTCGGGAATCCAACGCCAGCGGGAGCGGATCTGGAAGCTGCCAAGGCCGGTCTCGACGATCTTTTCCATCTCCTCGCGGCGGTAGATAATTTCGCCGCCGGTCGAGAAGTCGGGCATGGGCATGTACTCGAGCAGGTCGCAGTCGGGATCCTGCAGGTAGTGCATGGTGGCGGTGCAGACCTCGTTGAGGTTGAAACCGCAGATGTCGGACGCCATGGCGACGCCGATGCCCTTGTTGGCCGAGACAAGGATGTTGGGGAACGTGGTGGGCAGCAGGCGCGGCTCCTTCATGGCACCGTCGTAGCTGTCGACGAAGTCGACTGGGTCCTTGTCGATGTCCTTGAAAATCTCGGCGCTGATGGGGGAGAGCTTGGCCTCGGTATAACGCGAGGCGGCGTAGCTCAGGTCGCCCGAATAGTACTTACCAAAGTTGCCCTTCGACTCCACGAAGGGGGCGAGCAGCGCCTCGTTGCCGGTTGCCAGACGCACCATCGTCTCGTAGATCGCGGCATCGCCGTGCGGGTTGAGCTTCATGGTCTGACCCACGATGTTGGCGCTCTTCTGGCGCTCGCCCTTGAGCAGACCCATCTTGTACATGGTGTAGAGCAGCTTGCGATGCGAGGGCTTAAAGCCGTCGATCTCGGGGAACGCACGCGAGACGTTGACGCTCATGGCGTAGGGCATGTAGTTGACCTCGAGCGTCTGCGTGATCGGCTGGTCGGTGACCTCGGAGTGCAGGCCGATGACGTTCTCGGCGTTGACCTGCTTTTTCTTTGGCTGGTTCTTCGTCTTTTTCTTTGCCACGATATCCTCTTGAACTTCTTATGAGCCGTCGTTATCGATTTGCTGCTATTGCAGGTCCAGCTGGTCCAGGTATTCCTTGCCGTGCTCGGAGATATGGCGCTTGCGGCCTGCCTCGTCGTTGCCCAGCAGCAGGTTGAACATGGTCTCCATCTTGGTGACGTCCTCGGGCTCCACCTTGATCAGGCGACGCGTCTCGGGGTTCATGGTGGTGAGCCACATCATGTCCGGATCGTTCTCACCAAGACCCTTGGAGCGGTTGATGGAGCACTTCTGGTCGCCGATCTCCTTAAGGATGCCGTTCTTTTCGAGCTCGGTGTAGGCAAAGTAGGTCTTTTCTTTGCAATTGATCTCGTAGAGCGGCGACTCGGCGATATACACGTAACCCTCGTCGATGAGCGTGGGCACCAGGCGATAGAGCATGGTGAGCACAAGCGTGCGGATGTGGTAACCGTCGACGTCGGCGTCCGTACAGATGATGACCTTGTTCCAGTTGAGGTTGTCCAGGTCGAAGGCGCCGAGGTTCTTGATGCGCTTGTCTTTGATCTCCACGCCGCAGCCCAGCACGCGCATGAGGTCCATGATGATGTCGGACTTAAAGATGCGCGGGTAGTCCTCCTTCAGGCAGTTGAGGATCTTACCGCGGACGGGCATAACGCCCTGGAACTCGGCATCGCGCGAGGTGCGAATGGCGCCTGCTGCCGAGTCGCCCTCTACGATGTAAATCTCGCGACGGCTCTTGTCCTTGGAGCGGCAGTCGATGAACTTCTGCACGCGGTTGGCCATGTCGGTCTTTTGCTGCAGGTTGGTCTTGATGCTCTGGCGCGTCTTCTCGGCGTTCTCGCGCGAACGCTTGTTGATGAGCACCTGCTCCATGATCTTGTTGGCGGCGTCTTTGTTCTCGATCAGGTAGGTCGAGAGGCGTTCCTTAAAGAAGGCCGTCATGGCCTGCTGGATAAAGCGGTTATTGATGGCCTTCTTAGTCTGGTTTTCATAGGACGTCTGGGTGGAGAAGCAGTTGGTCACCAGCACCAGACAGTCCTGGACGTCCTGCCACTTAATGCCGCTCTCGTTTTTGTTGTACTTGCCCTGTTGCTTAATGTAAGCATCGATGGCACTGGTCAGAGCGCTGCGGGCGGCCTTCTCGGGCGAGCCGCCATTCTCGAGCCACGATGAGTTGTGGTAGTACTCCTGCATCATGAAGGTGCGCGAGAAGCACATGCACGCGGTAATCTTCACGTTGTAGTCGGGCAGGTCCTCGCGATCGCGCCCGCGACGGTCGGCCTCGATAAAGAAGGGCTCGGTGAGGTAGTCGGTACCGACCTTCTCGAGCACGTAGTCTTCGATGCCCTTGGGATAGCAGAAGTCCTCTTCGGAGAACTCGCCGTCGTCGCCCTCGATGCGCAGGCGGAAGGTCACGTTGGCGTTGACCACTGCCTGGCGGCGCATGGTTTCGCGATACCAATCGTGGGGGATGCTGATGGAGGTAAAGACCTCAAGATCGGGGCGCCATTTGATGGTGGTGCCGGTACGGTCCTCATTGCTGGGCTCAATCTCGAGCGCCTTCTTTTTGGCGCCGACGACCTTGCCCTTCTTAAAGTGTAAGGAGTACTTGTTGCCGTCACGCCAGACGGTGACGTCCATGTACTCGGAAGCGTACTGAGTTGCGCAGGAGCCCAAGCCGTTGGTGCCGAGCGAGAAGTCGTAGTCGCCGCCCTGGTTGTTGTTATACTTGCCGCCGGCGTAGAGCTCGCAGAAGACGAGTTCCCAGTTGAAGCGCTTCTCGGAGGGGTTCCAGTCGAGCGGGCAGCCGCGGCCGTTGTCCTCTACCTGGATAGAGCCATCGCGAAAGGCGGTAAGGGTGATGAGCTTGCCGTAGCCCTGGCGCGCCTCGTCAACGGCGTTGGACAGGATCTCGAAGGCGGCATGCGCGCAGCCGTCGAGTCCGTCCGAGCCAAAGATGACGGCGGGGCGCAGGCGTACGCGCTCCTCGTCCTTGAGCTGGCGGATACTGTCGTTACCATAGTTTGCGGTGTTTTTTGCCATACTCGCTCTCTCGGTGCTCCTTTGCTGCGTTTAAGTCATATAGATAGTCAAGGTAGCATAGCCCAGCCCATAGGCGATTCCAACTAACACGAAATCCATCGAACAACCGTTCGGAGTTCGATGGAGATTCGTTTACTCGGACAAAACCGAGTCGGCTCTGTCCGAGTAAGTTTGAAGACGGCCGAATGTGTCTTGCTGCGTTTACGGTTGGATACGTTGTCGAAAACGTGTCGTGCGGATTGTTGGATCGAATCGAACATTGGGACAGACGTCTCGTTTTATGGGCCGGGGGCGTGCATGTGCGAGTTCTTTTGGCCCATAAGGAACGCTGGTGGGTCGTCATTTGGGCCACGGGTCACTTCGCCGGCGCCGTGTTTCGTCATACGCTCATTGTGGAAGCCGATGCCACGGGACGACGAAGGCCTCGGGCAACGGATGAGCTGCAAGTGAAAGGAGCGGTGAGGATGATGAAGCCCATGACGAAGAAGCTGCTGTTAGGAATTCCCACCGTGGCTCTTTCGGCTGTGTTGGCGTGTACGCTTGCTGGCTGCGGCGGTAATGCGCCGAGTGGCTCGGGCGGGAGCGCACCTGTGCAGGAGAAGTCCAAGAAGGCCAAGGCCTATGAGTCGCAGACGGTCGAGGTGGCAGGCATTACCTATGAGTCGGTGGCTCACGGTACGTTCTATCGTGGCGATGCCAAGCTACAGGACGGCTTTTACCTGCACATCAAGATCACCAACAACAACACAAAGAACAGGACGTTCAGTTCCTTTAACGTGCATGCTGCCCAGGGCGATTTTGAGGCAGGCGACCCGTTGTTTACTTCCGGCAAGGCGGCTGTGCTCGACTACGTTGCAAGCGAGGCCCCCGATGATCTGCACAAGGGAATTGACCTTTCCGAGAGGCCAGACATCGGTCCGGGTGAGACCGTTGAGTACGTATATTTCTGGGCGCCCAAGACGGCGTACTACGGGCCCATCACTGTCGAGTTCGTAGACGCTTACGCCCCCGCTAAGAACCACGAGGCCATGCACTTTGACACCACGGACTGCGAGACCAAGGAGTTCAAGGCGGCCGGCGGCGTGGCCGATTCTGGCGAGAAGGCAGATTTAACGGGCATCGACTGCGCATCGTACAGCATCGAGGCCGCCGATGGGTACACGCTGGATTCGTCCGACGAAGAGCGCGAAAAGGCAAACTTCTTCCACGACGAGACTGGAGGACGCCTGAACATCAGCATCTTCCCGCGCTCGCCGGAGGAAGAGGTTGCAAGCCTAGAGCAGGTCTACGAAGGCAAGGAGACAACAACCGACCAGGTCGAGTACAACGGCATAACGTGGCTGCGCTTTACCGGTCCCGACAACGGCCATACGCTGTTTGCGACGGCTCCCGCGACGGGTGAAACCGTCCGTGTGTCGATCGGCTGGAAGATCGACTGGGATGCTGCCGCGCCCATGATGGAGGCGCTGAAGCTCAAGTAGCGGACTGCGATTCCCATGTCAGGCGACTCAGGGCTGGCTTCGGGTACCCGAGGCCAGCCCTTTTGGTGTTCGATGAGCCGAGTCGGCGTCTCTCACAAAGGTAACTAGGAGCTAGCGAGGCCTATCCGAATTGACCTCATCGGCGGTGTCGTTTTCGAGCGCCGTGCGGCGGGCGCTGTAGGCGACGAGGCCGGCACCTGCCGCGGCGAGTGCTGCAGCGGCTGCCGTAAGGGGAGCGTTGACATCGCCCGTGCCCGCAAGCGCGTCCGCTTTTCCGAAGCGCTTGTTAGTGCCGTGGTCCTTGCCACTGCCAGGGCCACTGCCGCCACCGGAGCTGCTTCCGCCGGAGCCGCCTCCACTCGTGCCGCCATCGCCGTCGACCGTCATCGGGGCGTCGTGAAGTCCTGTCGTATCCGCGCTGCCGCATACGCCGACCTGAACTTCTGAGCGCTCGCATGCCGCGTCGGGCACATGAAGCTCGTGCAGTACGGCACCCAGCGCCGAGTTTGCGCCCGGTCGAATTTCCTCGAGCGTTACGGGATCGAGCGCCACCAGATTACGCGCCTTCGCATATAGCGTTACGCGTTTGCCCACCTCGTCGCTCCAGCTCTCGGGGATGGCGAAGCTCATGCGGAACTGTGCCGTGCAACCCGGTGCCAGCACGGCGTTGCCGCTGTCGGCTACCAGCGGGTGCGTTGCAAAACGTGCACCCAACGTCTCGAGCGCGTACTTCACGTGTGCCATATCGTTGGCCGAAGCGTCCTTGGCAAGCTCCGGATCGTAGATCGAAGCCATGCGTGCGTTCACTCCGAATCCGATGGATGCGCTGGAGAACGGCTGGCTGGAGCCCTCTCGGTACAGATCGATCGTGCCGGCGGTCAGCAAGGTGTTGCCGTCGTTTCGCACCGTGACCATGAAGGATTCGCCTGCTGCTCCGGGCACCACCGCGCCCGAGGTGGCTACCGCGCCCGTCGGCGTCGCGCATGCCACCAGAGGCACTTCGATGCCGTGTAGCTCTGCCTCGCTCTTCTCTGCACTCACAATGTGCGTGGCGAGCGCGGAGAGCATGCCCCCCGACGTCAAAAATGTTGTTACCTGATCGACGGGATGGTCCAGCTCACACATCACGAACGGCTCCGTGAATAGATCGCCTGCCAAGGTGCTGGCGAAGATGCGGAAGTGCTTGCCCATCACTGCTACCGGGTTGCCTTCTTCGTCGTAGGTTTGTCCCACCTTGCCATCGGTGTTCTCTACATAGAGCACGCACCTGCCGTTGTTGCTTACGCTAAACGATGCCGGGCCACAGCCTGCGGCACCCACGGGCTGCGTTGCAAATGCCGATGCGCCTCGCGTCCAAGCAATATGCTGCAGTTGCTCGTTGACGGTTGCCAAAAAGCCTGTGTGTTGCGGCCACGGCACCGCGTGGGGTACTGTGGCATCTGGCGACATAACGCCCCAGCCCGCAATGGACTGGCCGATCACGGCGTACGATGCGCAGCCACAACCGCCTGCAGTCTCGTATGCAACGGGCACCACCATTTTGCCGTTGATATTCTCGGGCGCGCCTAGCTCGATGCTCGACGGTGCCTGCGGAAAGCGGAGAACTTGGCGGAACGTCAGGCTGTCGCCCGAAACGTCCGACCACAGGGTAAAGCACTCCAGCGAAACCTCGGCCTCGCTGCCGAGCGCTTTTTCTGCGGTGGTTCCTCGGCGGTGGAGGTAGGCACCCGACAGGCGTCCGTCGACCAGCGTCTTGCCCACCGTGATGCGTGGGCACTGCAGGCAATGGTAGCCATCCTCCTGAAGGCGTCCGCGCGAGATGCTGCGCCACGACGTGTGCGATATCACGCGAACTCCGTCGTTGCTTATGCGCAGGCGCACAACGGACAGTATGCCGGATGTGCTCGCCGTATCGAAATGGGTGTTGTCGCCGGCGGGGCGCTCGCCCGAGACCAGCAGCACGTAGGCGTCCTGGTTTCCTCTTCCGTCCGTATATTCCACCACGTCGAAGTCGTAATCGTATATGCCGTCGCGCTCCACGTCGCCCTCGCCAAACCCAAGGGGGAAGTCCACGGGCGTGGGAGCGGACCACGTGCCGTTCGTCTTTGTATGCACCACCAGGCGCGAACGACCATTCTCGCCGTAGCGCACCGAGGCGATACGGAACAGGCATTCTACGCCGGCAATCATTGCCAGCTTCATGTGGGCTTCGCTGAGCACGCCAGCAAACAGCACGTTGTCGCTCGAGGGCTTGATACCGCCACGCTCGTCCTCCGACACGCCGGCAGAATTGGCGTTGGGGTCCGCAACGGCGTTCGTTGCCTGACCGATGTAGGTGTACTCATACATCGGCGCGGCATTTTCATCGTTCTCCATCAGCACGTGGACGAAATACTCGACCTGTCCCGTGTCGTCGCTCTCTGCATCCGCCTCGAGCTCAATACGCGTGACCGCTTGATTCCAATCGCGTACGACAGAAGCGACGTTTACGGCAGTGGCCTTAACCTCGGCGCGTGCGAGCAGCTCGGCGTTGGTGACGATGGTGGCCGATGCGATAAATTGCGGCACGCCGCCCGCCTCGGCGTTGCCGGCTGAGCCGAAGCAGGCATCTAGTGTATAGGGCGTATCTCCACCCAATGCGAGCTCAGAGCGCTGGAGTACATACTGGTCGCCGTTGTTCACCGACATATTCCACGAATCGAGGAGTGTGGGCCACGACCCCGACCAAGCCTTGGTGGTCCACTTGAACATCACGAACTGGAGTATCACATCGACATCGACGTCTGCACCTACGCGCAGTCGCGGAAGCTGGTGTCCATCTGCCTTCTCGTACCCAATGAACAGCGTGAGGGATGCGGCGCCGCGCACGGCGGACGAAGCGACGCCTGCAACGCCGGCGCCAAAGGTGACGGCAAGCCCGATCTGGATGGTGAACGAGCCCGACGTGTTTGAATAGTCGAGCGAAATGTTTTTAAAAAACGCCGCGCCGCTGCCGTGCGTGTGGGCACCCACGGCGAGCGCCAGTTTTGCCAGCACCCAGGGGTTGACGTTTAGGAAAAATGGCACCGGTCCTAGGGTAAACTGCTCGGTCCAATTGAGGTCGGTTCTTACCTGGAAGAGGGCCTTAATATTGCCGTATGCGGGGTCGTTGTTGTTACCCCAGGTTTTGCCCACCCAATCGTAGGCGAGCGAGCCGTACAGCTGTGTGGCGATATCCATCGTGAACAGCGGCGTGCAATGGTGGCGAAGGAGCTTGGTGTTTCTTGGATCGGTGCCCGAACCGGCACTCATCCTCTTGTACTGATTCCACTTCCCCTCCATCTCGTCGAGGTAGCGGTTTGCCTGCTTGGCGCCCGACTCGCGCGGCGATTTCTTCCAGTATTCCGGATCAGGGTTGCCCGAATCGTTCATATAGCTAGCTGGTTTGTACCCTCCGCCAAACAGCACGTATCCAGCAAACGAGAAATCGAACAGAATGGGAAATGTGGGCATCCAGCACGTGAACTTATTGCCGCCGATACCGGGAAACGCCGCGGGGAAATCAAACGGAGTGATCTCTTGGTCCATGGTGGTGGGAATGATGGTGGTCGAGCCCGATTCCGCCTTTGCGGCCGGCGCGGTGACAACGGCCATAGGGGATGAGAGCGTGTAGGTTTTGCCCTGGTAGTCGAGCATAAAGCGCAGCTTGCACCCTTCCTCCAGAAGGCCCGAAGCTGCATCGAGGAACGTGTCTTCGAGCGTGAACGTCGCCAGATTATCCGCGCCCGATGCGCTGGCCTTGATCTGGCCGATCTGCGTGACGGTTTCGGTTGAGCTGCCCGCAGAGGGCATCACTTTATTGATATGCAACGTTGCCTGCCCGCCCTGCGGCAGATGAGCCTGCACGGTAAAAGCGTGCGTGTCGGGCTGGTCGTTTGCTGCTTCGTCCGCTGGCATTGCCATAAACGTGGCGTCGGCGTACTGGATGTCCCATTCGTCGAACGTGAGCTGTCGAAAGTACGGCTCGCCATCGGAGAGCGGACGTGTGGGTGCGGTAATAGCGGTGCCGCCCTGGATACGCGCAAGGGGAATCTCGACATCGCGGTAGCCCGCCATGCTAATGGAGATGCCGCCGTTAAAGTCGTACGCGTCGAGAAGCGTTGCCTCGTCCACGTAGCCTTCTGAAAGAGGGGAGACCTCAAAGATGGCCGTGCCTTCGTCATCGGTCGTGGCGGTGAGCTGCTTGCCTGCGGCATAGCGCGATATGAGCGTGACCTGGGCACCCGTGATGGGCGTATTCTTGTTGGCGACGTCGACCACGACCACACCAAACATGGTGCGCGAGAGCACCAAGACCTTGAAGGGATCATCTTCGTCGGCGTATGCCTCGGCGGGGGCGAACGGCAATATGAAGGCGTTTGCGCTTCCCGGCACGCGCGGCAACATAATGCTCGCCAGCGAGGACGCTCCGGCAACAAGTAACGAACGGCGATCAAGCATCTTTGGCTCCCATCCCGCAGGTATCGGTGGAAATAATCCAATTTTGCGAGAAGGCGCCCCGTGGCGGTAGTGCCGTTCAAGGGTCAAAATGTCCAAATTGATCGAGCGAAGCGCCGGGTTCCGGAACGCGTTCGATGCGCTTGGTAGTCCGGTCGCTAACGTAACATATGCGCGACCAGCTCGGCGCGTGTGCCGATGCCAAGCTTTGCGTATACGCCGGATAGGCGGTTTTTGACGGTGCCCGGCGATACTCCCATATGGCGTGCGATTTCGGCGTTGGTCCACCCACGACAGGCGAGCATGGCCATGGTGAATTCCGTGGTCGTTAGATCGTCGGCAACGTCCTCGCCCGAATCGGGGTTGTGGATGCGCCGCCAGCCGTAGCTGAAGCGGTACGTGATCTCGATGATGCGCGCGAAGTCGTCAGGGTATTGCGTTTTTAGGCATGCCTCGATAAGCCCCTGTAAAAGGCCGTGATGCTCGCCAATGAGCTCAATAAGGCCGTCGGGACGCGCAATGTTCCAAGCAACTCCGAAGTGCGTTTTTGCGGCGTCGATGTCCTTGAGGCTCATGCATGCCATGGAAGCTGCCAGGTGCAGGAACAGTTCCGAGATCGGATAGCTCCCCTGTTTCATGATCAGGGCGTTTTCCGCCATGCCCAGACTGCGGCCATATTCGCCGCGCAGGTACAGGGCATGCGCCATCACGTAGCTGGCGAACAGGCGCAGGCCTTCGGGCAGATGCGCCGCAAGCGGATAAAACTCTTCGGCAGAATACGGGGAAGACAAGTGCAGCAGGACGCTTGCGGCCGAGGCGAACAGGATATGCGTGGCGTGGATAGCGGATGATTCCTCGTCGGCCGGCGTATCGAGGATGCCAGCAAGGCACCGGCGGGCGTCGGCGATACGGTTGAGCGACAGACTGGCGTATCCGCAGATAAAGCATGCGGAATAGCGCAGTGCGGAATCGGTGGCGTCAATATAGGGGCGTGCTGTCTCGGCGGCGAGGGTGGCCTGTCCGCGAAAGTACAGCGCTTCTGCCGTGGCGATGGTGCGTGAATCGGGGTCGGGAATGCCTGCAACCGCAGCGTCAATCTGCCCTGGCACAAAGGCGGTGCACATCAACGGCATGGGAACGCATGGGTAGCCATCGCAGTCCATCTTCCATCTCCCAACAGCTGGCAACAATAGCAGCAATTGTACTCCTGTTGCTCGGGACCCCTTTCGTTTTACTGTTCGGTTAATGCTGCGGATCGTTTTGGAAGGCTTGCGAGCATGGTAGTCCCGTTCTCGGAACTTGCTTCGACCTCTACAGCGCCACCGTGAAGCGCCGCAATCTCCCAAACGAGCGCTAGTCCGAGTCCTGCGCCGCCGTATGCCCTGCTGCGGGATTTATCCAGGCGAAAGAACGGTTGGAAGATGCTCTCACGGTACTGCTTGGGTATTCCCGGGCCCTGGTCCTCGACTCGCAGGAACACGTGGCTGTCGTTGTCGCAGATGGAGACGTTGACAGTCGAGCCGGGGTGGCTGTAACGGACGGCATTTTCGACCAGGTTAAACACCAGCCGATAGAGGAGCGTGTCGCTCCCGATTACTAAAGCGTCTCCAGCACAATTGAGGGCTATGCCCTTATTTTCGGCAAGTGGCGCAAGGTCGGTGAGGACCTCTTCGGACAAGGGACCAAGTTCCACATCGTCCTCGCAAGGAACGCTGCGGAGCTCACTCATCTCGAGCAATACCTTGGTCATTCGAGACATGCGCTCAGTTTGTTCTTGTAGCAGGCCGAGCAGCTCGGCTGTTTCGGCTTGCAAACCGGAGTGCTCGGAGATGAATAGTTCAATCTGTGCTTGCACAAGGGCGAGCGGGGTGCGCAGCTCGTGTGCGGCGTTGCCGGTAAACTGACGCTGT
>CATVRV010000010.1:0-75079 GCA_958346515.1 uncultured Collinsella sp. | reverse complement strand
CGCAACGCGTTGCGCTGAGTCCTGAGGCTGTTGCAATGAAAATGAGAATCAAGGCCGGCAACGATATTGGAGTCAACCGGCGTCTCATTCTTTACGGCATTCGCAACTGCGTAGAGAATATTATCGGTCGCGATTCGTGTTCCTTTGGTCGATTCCGACCCCGCGGTGCAGCCTCCCGCATGCGCAGTGATGAAATCCGCGACTTCCTGAGGCGTAGGCTTGTTAGGCAGCTTATCCTCATCCTTCAAGCTGTGATCATTCTCCCAGCTATTAATGGCATTAATCACCTTCGGGCCAACCGTTTCGCTTGCCCACGTAATGTTCTGAGCGGTCTTGCCGCCGTTTTCAACGTCGGTCACCGTAGCCTTGAAGATCTGGTACGCCTTGAACGTGGTGCCATCGTTTTTCTCGGCCTGACTAATGGTGATGCTGTCCGTCGCACCCTCAGCAAACGCCATGGTCACCGGGGCCATGACGCCGCCGAAGCTCAACGCTGCTGTGAGGCCGGCGGTTACTGCCAGGCGTGCGATGTTCTTGCTCATGCTCATCTTCTTTTCCTCCGTTTTCCGGTTGGTTCTCATTCGATCGGTCATCATCTGTCCGTGTCTTAGCATCTGCTTCGCTACGTCTCGCCCCGCTCTCGGTGGGGCTGCCAGCTACTCTTTATGGCTGCCACCTCCCCGCTTGATCGAGAGCGCGACTACGATCAGTGCAGCTCCGGCGACCGCTGCGGCGGCCACGGCGTACATTGCCATATCGCCAGTCGAGGGCATAAAGCCTCCGGTGAAGATGCTAGGGGGCGTGCCGGCGGGCGTGTTGATGAGCGACGCCTCCAGGCTGCCCGTCGACCCGTCCGCACTGTCGGCGCGCAGGGGCGACTCGCCCGTGATGGTGAGCTTGGGCTTGCCGGCGGCCACCTGGTCGACGTCCAGGCCCTCGGCCTTGACCGTCACGGAGCGCGTGCCCTCAAAGGCGGTGTAGCCCTTGGGTGCCTTGAGCTCGCGGACCTCCAGCTTGCCCGAGTCCACGCCCGAGACGGTCACGCGGCCGTCCTCGCCCGTGGTGACGGTGGCCTTGCCCTCTGCATCCCACGTGCCGTCGGCCGCCAGTGTGCGACCGCGGTCGTCGATGATGCTCAGGACCGCCCCGGCAAGCGGCTTGTCGCCGTCGCTGCCGCGCTTGGTGAGCGCGAGATCCCAGGTGTAGGCGCACGCGTCATCGCTCGGCGTGCGGGTGAAGCCGGCGTCGCCGGACTGGTCGGCAAAGGGAGAGCGCGGGTAGCGCAGGTAGACCTCGTTGGGGTTGCCCTTCGCGATGCCGTGGTTGCACGCGCTGTTGAGCGGCGCGTTGTACACGGCGACCACGCGGGCGCCCGCGGTGAAGGCGTCGGCCCCGCCGAGCGCGGCGATCAGGTCGCCGGTGCGCACGGTGAAGGTCTTGCCGTCGGCCGCTACCTTGGTGGCGCACTGGGCCGTGATATCGGTCCAGCCCTTCGCGGGCTCGGTGCCGACGCGGCCGTCCTTGCCGGTCTGGACCGCGTCAAAACCGCCGTCCGTGCCCGCCGCCACGTACACACGCATGCTCGCGGCCACCTTGGAGGGGTCGAGCCCCGCGCCCATGGTGTCAACGAACCGCACCGTATAGGTGTCGTAGGCCGTGAGGCCCGCCGGGACCGTGGCAGAGAGGCGCCAGTACAGGTCGTCGGCGACCGTGGCGTCGGCGGCCTTCTGCCAGGCGGCGGCGCTGTCCTCCAGCACGTGCTTGGACACCTTGGGGGTCGCGGCCTTGGGCTTGACGGTGACGGCGCTGCCGCCCACCAGGGCCATGATCGGCGCGGTGCCGGCCTCGCCCTGGGCGATGGCGTCGTCTTTGGCGACGATGAGCCAGTAGCCGCAGGGCAGCTCGGCCGCCGTGCCCGCGTTAAGGGCCACGGGCACGGCGCCAGAGCTCTGGAGGGAACGAGCGAGCTGTGCGCTCAGCGCGCTCGTAAGGTGGGAATCGGTGTTGAGCCACTCGGCAGCTTCCTGCGCGGTGGTCTGGGAATTGGGCATGCCGGCGCTGTGCAGCACAGGCAGTGTGGCGTCGCGCACGGCGTCGCTTGCCCAGGCGAGATCGGTGGCAATCTTGGCGTCGCTGTCGCCGTCGACGACGTTGGCGCTAAAGATCTGGTAGGCGTCGTATCTGCTCGCCACGGTGCCGCTCACCGTGATGGAACCGGTCGAGGTCGGCGCGGCCTGCGCGGAAGCGGGGAACACAACCGCGCAGGTGCCGATCAGGAGGGTAAGCAGCGCAAACAAGATCGGGAAGGAGCAAACTTTCTTATTCATGACGCTTACCTCCCTTCGCATTCGCCTTGCGACGAATGTGCATCCAGGCTGCAGCAGCGCAAAGCACCGCCGCGCCGGCAAGGTACGTCAGAGTGACGCCCGACATACCAGAAAGGGGCAAAGAGGTGGAGTAGGTGTTGGTGAAGGTGGAGGCGGGAATGGCGTCGGGCGCGGCGGCGGAGGGTTCAACCACGACGCCCTGCCCGTTCTCGCCAAGGGTGTTGCCCATGTCGTCCTTCATCTGCGTAACGGTGGTAGAGGTGGTAAGACCGGTGTACTTGCCAGTGGTCTCATTCATGACGGCCTTCACCGTGACGGCAACCTGGTACTCGGCATTGGAGTAGCGGAGCTTATCGATGGCACCGGTGGTAGGCGCGACCTCCTTCACCGTGTAGGTGTAGGTCCTGGCGTAGTCACCCGCCGTATCGGGGGTATCGGACAGGTGCGACTTGTTGAACGTCATGGCGCCAAAGGTCGCCGTGATGTTGTTGAGCTTGGCGGCGTCGGTCTCCCCTGCCTCTGGGGCAACAGAAATCTTGGACGCTTCGGGCATGGGTTCGGGCATGGGGGCTGTGGCTGCATAGTCACCGGTAGCCTCAATGCTGAACTCGAACGGCACATATTTGCCTTTATCGTCCTTCGGCCAGTCCGTATTGCGAACGGATTTGGTCACCGGGATCTTCACGGACGTGGTGGTGAGAGAATCGGAGATGTACGTAGTGCCCTCAACAATGCTCGGTTTCTTTCCCTCGGTCCACGCAATGGAACCGTCCGCCTTGGACACCGTGAACTCGTAGGTTGTCTGGTTCAGCTCGTAGCCAAACGGCGCCTGGGTCTCAACAAGCGTGTACGTGCCCGGCAGCAGACCCTCGAGCTTGAACTTGCCATTCGTGTCGTCGGCATCGTCCCACGTGATCTCACCCGAAGCCGACTGGTCGCTCACGGTCCAAGACCGCGCCTCGGTCGTACCACCGGCATCCAGTTTCGCAAGCTTCCACTTGGAACCAGCCAAAGGAGTGTGTTCTGTGTCGCCCTTCGCCACCTTGATCCAAGACACCGTACCGGTAATCTTGGTGTTGGTGATGGCGCTCTGCGGACTGGAAATCTCGTTGCCGTTGGCGTCCACGTTGCCCACAAGGTTGAGCTCATCGCCCGTGTGGAACATCTTCGAGGTATAGATCGCATTGGAAAGCTCGTAGCCCTCCGGCGCCTTAGTCTCACGAATGTAGTACGTGAAGTAGCCCTTGTCATCAGGGTTGCCAATATTGGCCTTCTGGTTCAGGTAGTTGAACTGAATGGTGCCAACGGTAGGATCGAAGTCATTCATACCGTTATCCACAATGGAGACGATGCTGTTCTGTTTGTTCATCGCATCATTCTCGCTCGCGTAAATCGCCCACTCAGAACCTGCGAGCGGCGTGGTGCGGTCCGCAGCATCCACCTTGCTCCACGCAATGGCGGAGCCGCCGGGCGTATACGACCCAGACCACGGGAAGTTGTGACGCTCCTGGTCCATATCGATGACGGAAGCCGAGTCACCCTCGATATCCCCGAAATTCCACGCGACCGTGGGGTTGTACATCTGGAAGTCATCGCCAACATAAACACGCCCGTTAGTGGTCACGTGATCCTCGAAGCTGCCGTTGGGAACAACGATACTGCCCAACATGGCGGCTGCCGGGTCGTCGTCTGTCCACTTCCCGTCACCACCAATGCCCTCAAGGGCCATACCACCTCGGATGGTGACCTGCTTGGCCGTTGCGAAATTCCACAGGATGCTCTGGGCGGCAATGGAGTACTCAGACTTAGTTTTGTCGTTGCTACCGCTCTCGTACCCACGGGAGATTTCCTCACCATTCCACCAGAAGCGCCAGCCGGTGTTGAACTCAACCGGGGTCCCCTCTTCATCGATGATGTTGACGACCACGGAGGCGCCCACGGGTATTTTATTGAAGCTGAAGTCCACGCCACGGTAGATCGTGCCTTCATAGGAGTTGGTAAGATCCGACGCCTTCAGGTTAAAGACTTGAAGCGAAGAGCCCTTGCCGCTATCGTCCGCATCGCCGGTAAACGTGATGAGCTTCTCGTTGTTGACAAGGGTCACCTCGCCGGAAACGCTGTTGCCGGTTACATCGGTGTAACTCGTCTTGCGGTTAAACTTCTTAATGGAGTTGTCGAACTTGAGGCCGTACGTCGCCCTACTGTCTTTGTTGTACTTCGCAATGGTGTAGTTGGAATTCTCCTCGGCAACATCGACCGTACAACTCCCGGTGGGTTTAAGCTTTGCGAGAGGCTCGGAGATCTTCGCCTTTACTTCGGACTCCAGGAAATTGGTGTAATTCTTACCGTTGATGCTCGACATGATGCTCGCGCCATCATCGTTGCCCGAGAACAGGCCATCGTCAGACCAGTTGCCCTGCATCTTCACGACAGACTGGCGATCGGCGTTGTTCATCCAGGTTGTACGGTTTCCCGCGATTGCCGCGGTATAGTCGTCGCCAATGGCTTCAGCGTTATGTGATCTCTTTTGCCTACCAACCCAGGCGCCCTTATTCCAGGCACCAACGGTCGCCGAGGCGGGCTCGTTTGTACCAACCTGGATTTCGTTGATAGAGGTCGCGTTACTCAGGCCCGCAACCGCAAGAACGACGCTGCCCGCAGAAGGACGAAACTGCGCACCAAAGCCAACGGTACCGAAGCGAAATCCCGCGCCAGACGTATTGTTCTTACCATCCGTGTAAGGCCAGCTCTCCTTGAGGGGATTGAGCGCAAGCTTACCCTGCACGACGGTAAGGCCCTCGGCCTCGACGGCATATGAACCTGCAACGTTGTCGGACCTGAGGTAGGAGGGGTCCGTAGGCTTGCCTCCTACGTACATGTCCCTTCCAACGAATGTGGCAACGCTGGGATCGTTTTGCGCGGTGGTGACGTCCGTGCCGACACCGATAGACGTGGGAACGTAAATACCCGGCCCCACGGTGGCCGTCGCTCTCGCTGAAGCCGCATTCGCACTCTGAGCCTGCTCAACACTATTTGAAGAGTCAGCCTCGCCGTCATCGGTCTCGTTGTTATTCTGGTTTTCGGCATCCTCGCTGGTGTTACCTACATCAGTAGACTCAGTTGAGGAACCACCCACCGTCACAGTTTCTCCGGTAGAACCCGCCTGACCATCGTTGGCAATGGCCTGCGAGATCGGAGGCATGACGAGCGACAGTACCAGGCTCAAAACGGAGGCTCCGCACAAAACGCCTGCCAGCACACGGCGCGTCGCTTTTTTACTCTGCTTAGTTTTTTCTGAATTCGCTTTCATCGATGTCTCCTCCCCAAGAGACCGCGATCTTGCTCTTTCACTATCAAACGTATCTGCGCAATCTGTAATTGCGCTCGCTTAGTAATCCATATTGTAGCAATTGTTTGAACATCTGAACAAGAAAACCGATAGTTTTGTAGCGAATTCTCAATTCTCTTGACATTTGCTCAGATTTACCTTCATTTATTCGCTATCTATTATTTGTTTTTACTGGTAATTTAGTTGCCCATCATTTTTTAATGGCATTAGATTTATTTGCACAACATTTTGCTCAAGAGCAAACATCCCGCTCACGGTCGAAAATCGACCGTGAGCAGTAGGTCATTAACCGGAAGGAATACCCTACCAAACTGATGAGAATATCTTTGACCCATCGGTGGTTAGACGTGTGATGTTCAGACAACTAAATTTAAATTTTCGCGCAGATTTTAGGTATCAATTCGCCCAAATCGCCTGAGGCCGCCACAAAGGCGCCTGCCCCCTTTGTGGCGGTTCTCCCCCTGCGCTACAGCAGATGCTCCTCGATAAAGATCGCGATGCCGTCTTCGTCGTTGCTGGCGGTTACAAAATCGGCGGCGGCACGGGTGGCATCGCTACCATTTGCCATGGCCACACCCACGCCGGCGTCGGCCACCATGCAGGTGTCGTTGTCCGCATCGCCAAACACGCAGATGTCCTGGAGCTCCATGTCGTTGAGCTCCGCTACGCGCACAAGGCCGCGCGTCTTGGACACGCGCGGATCCATGAACTCGTAGAGGCGCTGCGTGGTTTGCAGAGCCGCCGCCTTAACAGTGTCATCGGCAAACGTCGACGCGCGCTCAATCACCCGCGGCATTACCTCGGGCGCCATGGTAAACATCACCTTGGGCTGCGGCTCGCGCAAAAACTCGGCAAAATCGACCACCTGGTAGGGCACGCCATCGACGCGCGACAGGTGCTCGACGCACGCGTTGCTCTCGGGCACGTAGAACACGCCGTCTCGGGGGCAGACGGGCGTTGCCGGAAGGTCCGCCATGTGCTTGCAGATGCGCGCGATGGTCTCGCCCGGCAGCGGATAGCTCAGCTCGTTGATGTCGTGCGCGCGGTCGATGACCTCGGCACCACCGCAGCCCACCATCACGTCTACCAGGCCTTCGATGCCCCAGAGCTCGTACATGGCCTCGGTCGCGTGGGCGTCGCGCCCGGTGCACAGGCCAAAGAGCACGCCGCGCTCGCGCAGGGCGCGGATCGCCGCCACGGTGCGCGGGGACACCGTGTGCTGGCTCGTGAGCAGCGTGCCGTCGATATCGCAGAACACGGCTTTGATGTGGCTGAAGGTGGTGTCCATAAGGGCCTTTCTGGGTTGTGCGGCGGTGTGGGGTGTATTCGTGAACGGCGTACATGGTATACCAAGGCGCAGCCGCGGCCCCTCAAAGCAAAAACCACCACAAAGGTGCCTGTCCCCTTTGTGGTGGCCGGACCCGCAGGATGGCCTGGCCCGGGGTGCAAATCATCACAACATTCGACGTTTTTCGGCAAAAACGCGGTTTTCATCGAATGTTGTGATGGTTTTTACCGCCTCGCGGCACGATCAAAATGCTGGCGGCCAAACAGCAGCAACGCCGTGGGAACCGCCGTCACGACCATGCCCGCCCCTATGAGCGTCTGCTGCACGCCAAACGTCGCCGCCAGCCACGGGGCAATCGCCAGCGGGGCCACGCCGGCGAACATGTTGCCAAAACCCATGACCGAGTTGACGCGACCGAGCTGCTCGAGCGGGGCCGTCGTTTGCACGATCGTGTTGTGGAGCGGGTTGACGACGCCCCAGGCCACGCCCAGGGCAATCTGGCCGACAAGGGCTACGCCCACGTACGGTGTCCCCACATAGAGCAAACTTCCCAGGCCTACGGACATAAGCGCCGCGAGCAACGTTTTAAGGTTGACCAGGTGCGGCGGCAAACGGAGCGCGACCACGGCGCCCAGCACCGCGCCCACACCGCTGGCCGACGAGAGCCAGCCCATCCATTCGACACCGACGTGCAGGACATCACGGTAGAAGAACGACTCCAGCGGGTCGAAGGCACCGTAGCCAAAGTTCGAAAGGAAAATAATGCAGAACAGCAGGGCGAGAACGCTATTGGTAAAGACCGTCTTGATGCTGGTCGCGAAGGTGGCGCGGGAAGATGTGTTGGGGTCGGGGCTTTGGCTGGCCTTATCCGATGTGATGTCGCCGATCGCGGGTTTGCCTTCGTGTGTGGCGGCCTGACCTGCACTTTGCCTAAAGTCCCAACCGGCAATGAGCGCCAGCACTGTAAAGAGCATCATGAGCACGAACACCGCGCGCGACGACGCGGCCGCCGCGACAAAGCCGCCCAGTGTGGGGCCGACGATGATACTCACGTTTGAAAACATGGCGATAGCGGAGTTGATGTCTTTGAGCTCGACAGGGTCGTCGGTGAGATACGCCGGATAGGATGTGGCGATGGGCTGGGCGAACCCCATCACAAAGCCCAGGAGCACCGCGCCGAGCAGGACGATGCCGGTCGCGCTGCCAAAGGCAATGATCGCCGCGCCGGTTGCCAGCGTGCCGACGATACTCAGCAAGAAATGACGGCGCGGTCCCCAAGCGTCGAGCGCCGCGCCGCCCGCAAAGGATCCCAGGATCACGAATACGTTCATAAAAAGGACGGCCAGCGATGTCGCCACGACCGAGGCATCGTCCGCATAGGTGAGCGTTCCGATGACGCCGATAAAGTAGCTGGTCTGAAAACCGGTGTAGATGAGAAAGCGCATCGCCACCAGGCGCTTGGCCTGCGCGGACAGCGATGATTGAGGCTTTGAGAAAAGGGAGGCGAGCATGGAGACTCCTTGTTTCATACGAATGCGGACGGCGGGCATTCGCCACCGTCTGTCAAATCAATCTATCCGCATGAAACATTAAGGACGCATCAAGCCCCTTCTCTCCGTTTTTCGCCCGTCATGAACTACTTGATAGATTGTAAGGCATGTTCCACACATCTACCAAAGCAAAAACCACCACAAAGGTGCCTGGCCCCTTTGTGGTGGAAATGACGTTTGCCCAGATAAAACCTGCCAAAATAAACCTGTCCCTTTTTGGCAGGCTATGGCAACGCAGCGAGCCGGTTCCAAGTGCCCCAGGTCGCCCCGAAAGAGGAGCGACGCGTACTTTGGTACGCGAGCGACGGCTTGAGGGGCGAGATGGGGTGCTTGGGGCCGGCGCAGTGTCAAGCCTGAAGGTGATCTTGGATAAGATCGCAGATGGCTCGGGCATCGTTGATGTTGATGGCTCGGGTCGCAAAGCCGGCGTCGAAGGCCTGACGCGCCAGGGCCTCGTTGCAGGCAAGGGCCAGCGTGTGACCGTCGACCAGGTCGAGCGAGCTCTTACCGCGCAGACGGTCGACACCGGAACGCGCAACGACGATGTTGTCGAAGCCCTCGGTCTTGTAGCCCTCGATGATCACCACGTCGACATCGTTGTAGCGCGACAGCAGCTCGCACGCGGGCATCTCGTCCTCCTCGCGCGTGTCGGCGTACTCCGCCCAGCGCGTAGCGCAGATGAGGCCCACGTGCTTGGATCCGGCCTGGTGATGGCGCCAGGTGTCCTTAGCGGGCACGTCGATATCAAAGCCGTGGTGCCCATGATGCTTGAGCGAACCCACGCGCAGGCCGCGGCGGGTGAGCTCGGCGATAACCTTCTCGACGAGCGTGGTCTTGCCCGAGTTTTGGTAGCCGATAAACGCGATCGCGGGGACGGCCGGAGCTGGAACTGTGGGCGCGACGGCGACGGGTGCGCTTGCGGGCGCGGCACCGTCAGCGGCCACGGCCTCAACGGCAGCGGCCTGACGCTCTGCACGATCCCACACGCCCGAGCGGCCGCCCTCCTTGTGCAGCAGGCGCACGTCGACGATCTCCATGCCACGATCGACGGCCTTGCACATGTCATAGATGGTCAGGCACGCGGCACTCGCGCCGGTCAACGCCTCCATCTCAATGCCGGTCTTGCCCGTCACGCCCGCCGTGACCAGCACGTGAAAGCCAACCTGCCCGTCCGCGCGCGCCGGCGCCCAGCCCTCGGGCATGTCATCGACAAGCATCCCCGCCGGAGCGATGGGCGTAATGTCGCACTTGCTCTTGGTAATGAGCAACGGATGGCACATGGGGATGATGTCGCTCGTGCGCTTGATGGCCATGATGCCCGCCACACGCGCGCAGGCAAGCACATCGCCCTTTTTTGCGCGGTCCTGCAGCACCATGGCCTGCGTCTCGGGGTGCATGAGGATGGTGCCCTCGGCGATGGCAATGCGATGGGTCTCGGCCTTGTCGGACACGTCGACCATGCGCACCTCGCCCTTGGCGTCCACGTGCGTCAGCTCGTCGCGACGAGCGTCGCGGGCGGACTCGGTGGCAGTGCTGACAGACGGCTGCGCGGACGCGTCGGCGTTGCCAGCATTCGCCGCAGCCGTGACTTTGTGGGCAGACATCGCGGCCCTGCGAGCGGCCTTGGTGGCATCGGCGTACCTGCTCTTGGCCATATGATCATCCTCCGATTTGGGACATAAATCGTTGCGTGCCCTCAATTATCGCGTGTTCCTGCGGTTTGTGGGCCACGGCATCGCGCCAAATCGAAAGTACCTGCATATCATCACCACGGCGCAGGGCGTCGCGCACCGAATACTCGGCATCACTGAACAGGCACGGACGCACGTTGCCATCGGCCGTCAGGCGCAGACGGTTGCAATTCGCACAAAAATGGTTGGACATGGCGCTAATGAAACCGACCGTTCCCGTCGCGCCAGGAAAGTGCCAATAGCGCGCAGGGCCCGCGCCGGCAGGAGCGTCGTTGATGCCGAGCGGCTCGAGCTCGCCCAGCCCCGCCGCGGCTGCCCCGGCATTGATGCGCGCCCGCAGCTCGTCACTCGGCACGGTGTCGCTCGCGTCCCACAGCTCGGGATTGAGCGCGGGCGCGTGAGGGTCTACGGCACAATGCGAGCTCGTGTGCTCGTCGCCGATGGGCATGTATTCGATAAATCGCAGGTGGATGGGGCGGTCGAGCGTGAGTCGCGCAAGGGCCGCCACATCCTGGTTGAGCCGGCGCACAACAACACAGTTGACCTTAACGGGCTCAAAGCCCCAAGCCAGCGCCGCATCGATGCCAGCCATGGTCTGCTCGAGCCGACCCAGGCGCGTGATCTTTCCAAACAGCTCGGGGTCGAGTGTGTCGAGCGAAATGTTGACGCGGTTAAGCCCGGCATCTTTGAGCTGCGGTGCCAGCTGGGGCAGCAGGGCACCATTGGTGGTGAGCGAGATGTCCTCGATCTGCGGAATCGCACGGATGTCGCGAATGAGCGGGATGATGCGGCGGCTGACCAGCGGCTCGCCACCCGTCAAGCGCACCCGGCGAATGCCCTCCCCCGCCACCAAGCGCACAAAGCGGGCGATTTCCTCGGCACTGAGCAGCTCGTCGTGTGCACGGGGCGCCACGCCATCGACCGGCATGCAGTAAATGCAGCGGAAATTGCACTTGTCGGTAACGGCAATGCGCAGGTAGTTGATATCGCGGCCAAAGCCGTCGTGTTGCACGTGCCCGTCCACGCAGCCCTCCCCTCGCGCGGCGATTTATTCTTCGGGAAACATAATACCCCACGAGAGAATCACGCCGACACCCGTACGACAGGACAGGCCGCTTCGAGCAAAACGGACTTCCAAGCCCATCCTCAGCACAGACCATCACAACATTCGATGCTTTTCCCGATTTTGGCGAAAAACGTCGAATGTTGTGATGGTTTGCCTGCCGCAGCGCCCCGTAGAAGGACCAAAGCACCCCTAAAGGCCGCCGTCCCAGTGTCGAATCACGAACTCTCGCAGGTCGTTTCGACGTTTCTGGAATGTCTCGCTTCGGTCGCACTTAAGACCCATAGCGAGCGCGATGGCGTTCATCGCCCGGTGCAATTGCAGCTGGTGGGCAAACTGAGTCCCGGTGAGGACGATCATCCTAAAGCCCAGCGCGCTCAGTACGGTCATACGCTCCGCGTCCGACGCGCTGCGCTGTTTATCAAGATGGTCCGAGCCGTTGTATTCGATCCCCGTACCGCTCGCAGGCGCATATACGTCAATCTCGAAATACCCGGACTTTGCGAGATACTTGAACTCGTTGGGAACATCGACCCGATGGTTGAGCTCGATCTTGGTGTATCCCAGCCCGCCCTGGGAACGTTTTGCTACGACCATGATTGCGGTGGCCGTCTCCATGGGCGACCGCGCGCCATCGTGCACGCGCTTGAGCACGGCGGCCGCGCGTATAGCCCCCTGACGAGATCGGTTCTCATTGCAATAAGCAATCAAGTCGGCAACGGTATACCTCTGCCCTATCTCGATATAATCGCCTGTCGACAGATGATTCAAATGGTATCGGGCGCAGATTTCGTAGCCATATTCCAGCTGCTCGGGCTCACTCATCCACGAACCCGCTTGGACAAAGCACATGACCTCATCAACCACCAGAAGGCCCTCTGCCACCTCGATAAGATGGTCTGAAGGTACCGGCGCCCCAAACACGTGGCATCTAAATCCAGCCGGCGTCGAGCGCTCAAAATCGAAGTTGACGAGCGTGTCGATATGATCGAGCTCTTCTCGTGGAATACCAAGCGAAACCAGATAGTCGGTAACGATCCCAACCGCCGTTGAAACCCTCAGCCCCGTGGCATCGAGTCCCAATTTGGGCAGGCTCACGGTCGGCTCCGCCTCGTTAGCAAGCGAGTCCTCATCGTATAGGCTGCTTGCTCGCGAGAGCGGCTCGGACGGGCGCGCCACGTTGTGGTACAGCCAGGCAGTCTTATGGGACAGGACGATCGGCAGGTCCATGAGCCCTCCAATGGAGTCGGATAACCAACCTTATTCCCCTGCCCGCGGGTCCGCACACCTTCGTGCACAAGAAAGCGATTCCACCCGGTCGAGTGGCAGAAAAACCATCACAACATTCGATGCTTTTCCCGATTTTGGCGAAAAACGTCGAATGTTGTGATGGTTTGAGGCGAGGTGAGGGGCACGGAAGGGTCAAAGCATCATGCTCGAACGGGTTAATCCAACTCTTTTAAGCCATGCGCCAGCTGCCAGTACTCGCCGTGCTGGGCGAGCAACTCTTCGTGCGTGCCGCGCTCGATGATGCGGCCGTGTTCAAGGACCATGATGGCGTCGGCGTCGCGGACGGTGGACAGGCGGTGCGCGATCATAAACGTGGTGCGACCGCGCATGATGCGGTCCATACCGCGCTCGATGAGCTTTTCGGTACGCGTGTCAATGGAGCTCGTGGCCTCGTCCAGGATGAGCACCGGCGGATCGGCGACGGCCACGCGCGCGATGGCGAGCAGCTGACGCTGACCCTGCGACAGGTTGGCGCCGTCGGCCGTGACCGGTGTGTCGTAGCCCCGCGGCAGGCGGCGGATAAACGAGTCGGCGCAGGCGGCCTCGGCAGCGGCGCGCACCTCCTCGTCGGTCGCGTCGAGCTTGCCAAAGCGGATGTTCTGCGCAATGGTGCCGCTAAACAGGTGCGTGTCCTGCAGCACAATGCCGAGCGACCCGCGCAGGCTGGCCTTGGCAATGTGCTTGACGTCGATGCCGTCGTACGTGATCTCGCCGTCATCGACCTCGTAGAAGCGGTTGATGAGGTTGGTGATGGTCGTCTTGCCGGCGCCCGTGGAGCCCACAAACGCAATCTTTTGCCCCGGTTTGGCAAACAGGTTGAGGTCCGTGAGCACGCGGGCGCCCGGCACGTAGGAAAAGTCCACGGCATGGAAGCGCACGTCGCCGGCAAGCGGGACCAAGCCGCACGTGAGCTCGGTGCCGTCGGCGGCCACCGCGCGGCCCGACTCATCAACGGCTGCCACGTCATGCAAGTGCCCGTACGCGCCCACGCCCTGGCCCTCGGGAATCTTCCACGCCCACGCGGCATCGCCCGTCTGCACCAGCTCCACGCAGCCCTCGTCCACCTCGGGCTCAAGGTCCATAGCCGCAAACAGGCGCTCGGCACCGGCCAACGCGTTGAGCAAGAAGTTGCCGAGCTGCGTAAACTGGTTGATGGGCATGGCGGCCTGGCGCACAAAGACCAGGTAGCTTGCAAGTGCGCCCACATCGGCGAGCCCCTTGATGCAGAGCATGCCGCCCGCCACGGCGACGATGGCATAGTTGACGTAGCCAATCACGACGGTCATGGGCACCATGGAGTTGGCATAGCTCACGGCGGCGGTACCGGTGCGGCGAAGCTCGTCGTTGCGGCAGGTGAAGCCGGCGACATTCGCTGCCTCACGGTTAAAGACCTTGATGACCTTTTGGCCCGAGACCATTTCTTCGATATATCCGTCCAGGTCGCCAAGCGATGCCTGCTGGGCGGCAAAGAAGCGCTTAGAGCGCGCGCCCGAGTAGCGCGCATACAGCACAATGGCTGCATCGCACACGAGCGTGATAATCGTGAGCTGCCAGTTAAGGATGATGAGCATGGCCGTGGTGCCCACGACCTGAATGGCGGCCTGAATCACGTTGGCAAAGCTGTTGTTGAGCGCCTCGGAGACGGTGTCGACGTCGTTGGTGAAAAAACTCATGATGTCGCCCGAGCGCGTGCTGTCAAAATAGCTGAGCGGCAGCGTCTGGATGTGCGCGAACAGGTCGCGGCGAATATCGGACACCACGCGTTGGGCCGCACGCACCATGATCTGTGAGTAGCCCAGGGCCGAGAGCACGCCCGCGGCGTAGATGATCGCCGTCAGGATGACCTGCCTGGCAAGCAGTTCCTCCCCGCCCGTGGCCAAACCGTTAACGATGGGGCGCACCATGTAGGTGCCGGCGAGGCTCGCGATGGCGGCGACAGAGGCGAGCACGCCCACCGCGAGCAACGAGAACTTGGCATGCCCCATGTAGGAGAGCAAGCGGCGTACAGTGCGCTTGAGGTCGGCCGGGCGTGCTTGGGCTGCGGTCTTAGGCATGGCGCTCACCCCCTTCCAAGGGCGATCCGCATGCGACGGAGGAAAACGGATCATTCGCGCAACCATCGTCACTGCCGTCGCCGGCTTCCGCGTTCCTCGCAAACTCCATCTGCGAGGCGTAAATCTCCTGGTAGATGTTGTCGCCCGCCAGCAGCTCCTCGTGCGTGCCCACGCCGTGGACACGACCGTCGTCCAACACCACAATGCGATCGGCATCCATGACACTCGCGATGCGCTGGGCGATGATGAGCACGGTCGTATCGGAAATCCGGGCGATGTGCTCGCGAATCTTAGCGTCGGTCGCCATATCGACCGCGCTGGTGGAGTCATCAAAAATGAGCACGCGCGGATGCTTGAGCAGCGTGCGCGCGATGCACAGGCGTTGCTTCTGGCCACCCGAGACACCGGCGCCGCCTTGGCCCAACTCGCCGTCCAGCCCGCCGATGCGATCAAGGAACTCGTCCACGCACGCCGCGCGGCAAGCCGCGAGGAGTTCATCGTCCGACGCCTGCGGATTGCCCCACTGCAGGTTCTCGCGCACGGTACCCGTAAACAGCACATTCTTTTGCAGCACAATGCCCACAGCATCGCGTAGAGTCGCGAGGTCGTAGTCGCGCACGTCGCGTCCGCCCACAAGCACGGCGCCTTCGGTGGCGTCGTACAGGCGCGCAATCAGCTGCACAAGCGAGCTCTTGCCCGAGCCCGTGCCGCCGAGGATGCCCACCGTCGAGCCGCTCTCGATGCGAAGGTCGATATGCTCGAGCACATCCTCAGCTGCATCCGCGCGGTATTTAAAGGAAACGTCGCGAAACTCGATACTGCCGTCCGCTGGCGCCGCAATCGCGAGGTCTCCCGCGGGGTTGGCGATAAAGGGCTCCTCATCGAGCACCTCGGCGATACGGCCCGCACTCGTAAGAGCGCGCGTGAGCAGCAAAAACACGTTGGAAATCATCATGAGCGAATTCATGATCAGCAGCACGTAGCTCATAAAGCCCGTGAGCGAGCCCACGCCCAGCTTGCCGGCGAGAATCATGCGGCCGCCAATCCACAGGATGGAGAGCGCAGCCACGTACATCGACAGCTGAAACACCGGCAGGTTGAGCACCGCGTTGCCAAAGGTCTTCGTCGCAGTGCCGGCGAGCTCGGTATTGACGGTGTCGAACTTGGCCTCCTCGTGCTCGGTACGAACGTAGGCCTTGACGGCACGCACGGCGGTGAGGTCTTCCTGTACCACGCCGTTGAGGTGGTCCATCGAGGTCTGGAGTTGGCGGTAGAGCGGACTGACGCGATAGGTGATGACGCCCAGTACGATTGCCAGCACGGGCAAGATGATCGCAAAGACGTTGGCGAGCGGGCGCGACAGCATCAGCGCGTAGATAAGGCCGACGATAAGCGTCACCGGGCCGCGCACCATAGGGCGAAAGCCGTTGCCCACAGCATTTTGGATAACGGTGATGTCCGTGGTCATGCGGGTGACGAGCGAGCTGGCGTCGTAGTTGTCCAGGTTACCAAAAGCGAGCGTCTGAATCTTTTTGTACTCAGCCTCGCGCAGGTTAGCGCCTAGGCCCGAGGCAACGCGGGCGGACGTGTGTGCATAACCCAAGCCCAGTACCAGCGAAAGCGCAGCGCACACCAACATGTACGACCCCTGCAGCAGCATGTAGTTGATATCACCCGCAGGCACGCCCACATCGATGATGTTGGCCATGATGACCGGGATAAACAGCTCGAGCACCGTCTCGACCGACACAAAGAACACGCCGAGGATGGCATCGCGACGGTATGCCCCTAGATAGGAAAACAGTATTTTGAGATTGCGCACGCAGGTTCAACCCCCATCAAACGTTGTTCGCAAACGCACGTATTATTGCGCGCCGAATAATGGTGTCAAGTATTCCGAAATCGTTTTCTGCAAGGTTAGCGCCGGCGGCGAGTTCTCGTGATGTGTGTCCATATTCACTCGGAATAATGGTGCGCGCGATTTTTTTCGCCCCACTGCCGACACAAACCTTGACTCTACAATCGTTGTAGGGTTTTCACTACACTGGTAGCTAAACGAACCCAGCCAGAAAGCCCCGCCCATGGAACACGACCTCACACGCGGCAATGTCCTCAAGACCATCGCGGTCTTTGCCCTGCCCTATATGCTCTCGTACTTTTTGCAGATGCTCTACGGCATGGCTGACCTGTACATGATGGGGCAGTTTAGCGGCGCTGCCGGCATCACCGCCGTGGGCAATGGCGCGCAGACGCTCTACATCATTACCGTGACGCTTGTGGGCCTGGCCATGGGAACGACGGTTATCGTCGGCCACGCCGTGGGCTCGCGCCGCTTCGACCGCGCCGAGACCGCCATCGGCAATACCATCACGCTGTTTATGGGCGTCTCGGTGGTACTGGCCGCTGTCCTGCTTGCATTGTGTCCGCAGATTGTGGCACTCATTGGCACGCCGGCCGAGGCAGTCGAAGGAACCGCCGCCTACCTGCGTATATGCTTTATGGGCATTCCGTTTATCGCCGCATACAACATTCTTTCGGCCATCTTTCGCGGGCTGGGCGATTCGCGCTCGCCTATGTACGTGATCGGCGTGGCATGCATCATCAACATCGCGCTCGACTTTCTTTTTATCGGCCACATGGGGCTCGGCCCCGTGGGCGCGGCGCTCGGCACGGTAACCGCCCAGACGGCCAGCGTTGTCCTCGCGCTCGTGTGGCTCAAGAGCCGCCGCACGAACATCCACGTTAAGCGCAGCGACCTGCGCCCCCAGCCCGAGGTGCTCGGCAGCATTCTTAAGATCGGCGTGCCTGTGGCCGTGCAGGACGGCTGCATCCAGGTGGCGTTTATGTTTATCACCGTCATCGCCAACCACCGAGGGCTCGTCGACGCCGCCGCCGTGGGCCTGGTCGAGAAGATGATCAGCTTTTTGTTCATTGTGCCGAGTTCCATGGGCGCCACCGTCAGCGCACTCACGGCGCAAAATGCCGGCGCGGGCAAGGGCGATCGCGCGCGTCAGGTACTCAAAGATGCCATGACGATCTCGGTGGTGTACGGCTGCCTGATCACGGCGCTGATGTGGCTGGTGGCACCGGCGTTTATTGGCTTTTTTGCCAAGGACGCCGCGGTGGTCGCCGCCGGCACCGGCTATATGCGCAGTTATATTTTCGACGCGATTTTTGCCGGCATCCACATTTGCTTTAGCGGCTTTTTCGCTGCGTACGGCAAGAGTTACATCGGCTTTGCGCACAACGTGCTGGCCGTGGCGCTCATTCGCGTGCCGGGCGCGTGGCTGCTGTCGAACGCCTATTCCGATACGTTGTTTCCCATGGGCATCGCTTCGCCGTGCGGATCGATTTTGTCGGCAGTCATTTGCGTGATTGCGTTTACCGTACTCAACCGGCGCGGGGCTTTTGACAAGCTGGTGGCGTAGCGGGGCAACGCAGGCCTGGCGCCCCTTCCCTGTTTTTTACCGAAAGGAGCGGTCCTGTGACCGACTCGCCAACTGAACATACCGAGGGCCTGCTCCGCATTGGCGAGGTGGCGCACCTGTTTAACCTGAGCGTGGGGACGCTACGTCATTACGAGCAGATGGGCTTGCTGGACCCGGCGCACATCGATCCGGCAAGTGGGTACCGCTACTACGGATCGCGGCAGCTCTCCACCCTCAACACCATCAGCCACCTGCGCGTTCTCAACTTGCCGTTAGCACAAATCCGCGAGTTTGTGACCACGCGCGATGTGGACCTTATGCAGCGGCAGCTGGCTCAGCAACAGGAGCTCATCGAGCGCAAGCGCCGTGAGTTGGAACGCGTGTCGCGCAAGATTGATAACCGGCTTGCCCTGCTCCGCGATGCCTTGAACACCAAGCTCGATACCATTTGCACAATCGATACGCCCGAGCTTCGCTGCGCCGTGCTGCGCGAACGCGTTAAGCCTACCGACGCCTATGCGCTGGAGTGGCAGATTCGTCAGCTGCAGAAGGGGCAACACGAGACCTTTGTCTTTCTGGGCAACCTGGGCGTTGGGATTAGCGCCGAGCGCCTGGCCGCCGGCGACTTTGACGGCTACGACGAGGTCTTTCTGCTGCTCGACGATACCGATGAATACCTGGGCGATGTCGAGGTGCGACCCGCCGCGCTCTGCCTGACCATTAGCTTTCGCGGCACGCACGGGCAAGCGGGCCCGCGCTATAAGCAGCTGCTCGGCTATATGCGCGAGCACGGACTGACACCCGCCGGTCCATCACGCGAGATCGCCCTGATCGATGACATCATCAGCGACGACCCCGCGACCTACGTGACGCAGATCACGGTGCCGGTTGCCCCGTCCAAATAAGATCCGCCCGGAAGGCAGTTCAATCATGCTTTCCGGGCGGATCTTCAATTTGGTTATCGATGCACTAAGCCTGGGGCACCTCACCGGTCGCAAGAATCTGCTCGAGTGCGTCCTCGTCCAGCACGGGTACGCCCAGCTGCTCGGCCTTGGTGAGCTTGGAGCCCGCTTTGGGACCGGCGACCAGATAGCTCGTCTTCTTCGACACGCTGCCCGAAACCTTGGCGCCGAGCACCTTGAGCGCCGCGCCCGCCTCGTCGCGCGTGCGGTTGACGAGTGTACCAGTGAGCACGAAGGTTAAACCCGCAAGCGGCTGTGCGTCGGCGAGCTCGCCCGCCACGCCAGCGTCGGCTGCGGCTTGCGCGTGCGCGGCGCCCAGGTCGACCTCGAGCGACAGGCCCGCCTGACGCAGGCGCTCCAGCACGGCAAGGTTTTCGGGCACGGCCAGGAACTGCTTGACGCTCGCCGCGATCTTGGGACCGATGCCCTCGCACTCGGCGATGTCCTCTTCGCTCGCCAAGATAAGTTTGTCAATCGACAGGAATCGTTCGGCGATGACCTCGCCCACGCTCTTGCCCACGTGGCGTATACCCAGGGCAAACAGCACGCGACCGAGCGGCTGACTCTTGGACTTGTTGAGCTCGGCGATGATCTTTTCGGCCGTCTTGAGGCCCACCGGAATGGGATCGCCCTTCTTGACGCCCTTTTTGCTGTTTGAGCTGGCATAGGTGCGCCCCGTGTCCAGCCCGGCGATGTCGTCAACCGTGAGCTGGTAGAAGTCAGCGACATCGTGAATCAGCCCGGCGGCGATCATCTTGTCGACAATCTCGTCGCCCAGGCCGTCGACGTCCATGCAGCCGCGGCTCACCCAGTGGAGCAGGCGCTCCTTGAGCTGTGCGGGGCAATCGATGGAGACGCAGCGGTAAGCGACCTCGCCATCCTCGTGGACCACGGGGCTGCCGCACACGGGGCAGACCTCGGGCATGTGCCAGTCGACCGAATCGGCCGGACGCTTGTCGAGCACCGGGCCCACGACCTCGGGAATCACGTCGCCCGCCTTGTGCACGATGATAGTGTCGCCCTCGCGCACGTTTTTGCGGCGGATCTCGTCAATGTTGTGCAGTGTGGCGCGCGCGATGGTGGAGCCGGCGACCGTCACCGGATCGAACTCGGCGACCGGCGTGAGCACACCGGTGCGGCCCACCTGGATGCGAATCTCGCGCAGGACGGTCTGCTTTTCCTCGGGCGGGAACTTAAAGGCAATGGCCCAGCGCGGCGCGCGGGCGGTAAAGCCCAGGTCGAGCTGCTGCTGGAAGCTGTCCACCTTTACGACCACGCCGTCGATGTCGTAATCCAGGTCACCGCGGTGCTCGAGCGCCTGGGCACAGAACTCGTGGACCTCGGCCGGCGTGGCGCAACGAGCCACGTTGGGGTTGACGCTAAAGCCGGCACTGCGCAGCCAATCCAGAAACTCGCGCTGGCTGTGGACGTGCAGCGGGTCGGTATCGGCGATGGCATAGATAAAGGTGGCAAGGTCGCGGCGCGCCGTGACCTTTGGATCCTTTTGGCGTAAGGATCCTGCGGCGGCGTTGCGCGGGTTGGCAAAGGGGTCGCGGCCCTCGGCATCGGCCTCGTCGTTCAGGCGAACAAAGCTGCCCTTAGGCATGTAGACCTCACCGCGCACTTCGATGGTACGCTCGCGGTCAGCGCCCATGTGAGCGAGCGCCGGCTCGGACAGGTGCATGGGCACGTCCTTGATGGTTCGCACGTTGAGCGACACGTCCTCGCCCGTGGTGCCGTCGCCGCGCGTGGCCGCGCGCACGAAAGTTCCGTTTTGGTAGGTAAGCGCCACGCCCAGGCCGTCGATCTTGAGCTCGCAGGTATAGGTGACGCTACCGGCACCGAGCGCATCCTCGACGCGCTGGAGCCACGCGTCGAGTTCGTCCAGGTCCATGGCATCATCCATGGAATACATGCGTGCCATGTGCGTTACCGGCGTAAACTGCTCGCTCACGTATCCGCCCACACGCTGGGTATAGCTGTCGGGTGTCACCAGGTCGGGATAGGCCGCCTCGATCTCCTGCAGCTCAACGAGCATTTTGTCGAAGGCGGCATCCGTGATCTCGGGTGCATCGAGCATGTAGTAGCGGTACGCGTGGTAATCGAGCTCGTGGCGCAGCTCGGCCGCGCGCGCGGCGGCTTGGGCACGGGCATCGGCCGGTGCAGCGGTATCCGTGCTCGCTGGCGTTTCGGTATCGATGTCCACGCCGTCACCAAACAGGCTCGATTGCTCCATAGCGGCACTCCTTCGCTCGATTTCAAACGGATACAAGAGTACCACCGGTCGCAACGGGGCCGAATAGCGGTCTCAAACCGCACTGAATCGGCAGCCGCCAGACTGAGGTGGACAGTTAGTTCAGATACGTATAAATCCTAGAGCTGGATCAGGCACGAACACCTCTGTTTCGACTAATTTGGGCTCCTCGAGGCCATGTAAACGTCCCATCCTCCCTTCCAAACGCCCATCCGAGCCCCATCCCAATCAGAAATTGCTCAAAACGCATCCCAAGCTGCCCAAGATTTATACGTATCTGAACCAACTGTCCAGACCATTACGAACCAGGCCTCTTGTCAGCTCCATGTGATCCGTTTTCCTCCGTCCCCAACGGATCAATAAGAAAAGAGGGGCTGTCCCACACTTGGCGGGACAGCCCCCTCTGGCATCGGCATGTGCAAAACGGCTCGTTAGTAACCCTGACCGTAGCCTTGACCCTGGCCTTGCTGGCCCAGCAGCTCCTCCAGATACTGGCGCAGCTGCTCGTCGGTAATACCGCCGTTGCCGGTGTCGGTCGAACTGTCGTCCTGCTGCTGGTTCTGCAGTTCCTCGTCAGAGCCCAGCACGACGGTGACCTTCTTCTCTTCCTTGCCGCGCATAAGCGAGATCTCGACCTTCTCGCCCACCTCGTGGCTGCGCAGCGCGATGATCAGGCCATCGGCGCTCGTGATTTCGTCGTCGCCCAGCTTGGTGATGACGTCGCCCTCCTGGATGCCGGCCTTGGCAGCAGGACCGTCCTCGACGACGCTCGCCACATACGCGCCGCTATCGGTGCTCAGCTTGTTGGTGCGGGCGTTGAGCGCATTGACGCTCGAAAGCGTAGCGCCCATGTACGGATGCACCGGCGTCTTGCCGTCGATAATCTGGTCGGCAATGTTCTTGGCGTAGTTAACGGGAATAGCAAAGCCCACGCCTGAGCTGGAGCCCGAGTAGCTCTCGATGAGCGAGTTGATGCCCACGAGCTCGCCGTTGTCATTGACGAGCGCGCCGCCGGAGTTGCCCGGGTTGATGGCGGCATCGGTCTGAATCATGTTGGCGTAGATAGTGTTGCCGCTGGTAGAGCTCATGGCCGTGGAGCGGTAGAGCGCCGAGACGATACCGGTGGAGACAGACTGCTCGTTGCCGAACGGCGAGCCGATCGCCATAACCCACTCGCCAACGTTGAGCTTGGAGGAGTCGCCAATTTCGATCGGCGTAAGCTTGGAGGCGTCGGCGTCCTTGAGCTTAATGACGGCCAGGTCGCTCGAGGCGTCGTTGCCCACGAACTCGGCCTCATAGGTGGTGCCGTCGTCCATGGTCACCACGTACTGGTCGTAACCATCGACCACGTGGTTGTTGGTGAGGATGTGGCCCTCGGCATCGAGCACCACGCCCGAACCGACGCTGCCCGAACTATCCGACTCGTCGGCAGACTGCGAAAGCGAGCCATTCTGACTACCGCTCGAAGTGGCGGTGATGGAAACCACGGAGGGCAATGCCTTGGCAGAAACGGCCTCGGCCAGCGTGGTGTCCTCGGAGTCGATGGTGATCTTTTGCGTCGACGAACCCGAAGCACCCGCCGTCACGGCATTCTTTCCGCCGCCAATGTTGAGCGTGCCACTCATAATGAGCGCGATGACCAGCAGGGCGCCGCAGGCGCAGCCGGCAAGCGCCGTAATAAAGATCGGCAGCTTTTTGGTCTTGGTCTTGACCACCGTGTGCTTGTTCACGACCTGCGCACCGCCCAGCGGCTGGCCGGTCTGCGTGTCGTAAGCCTGCACGTAGGGAATGTTGCTGCCGGCAGGCGTCGACTCCACCTGCACACGCGGCTGCTGCTGTGTCTCGCCGGCGTGACCCGCATCCTGGGGGCGCTGGGAATCGTTCTCGCTCATGGCTGCGATCCTTTCGTCAAATAACCAAAGGCCCGCCAAACATGTGGCGGGCCATCATTGTTCACGTTGAGTTGTACCCCAATATGCGGGCGAACGTGTATGAGAACGCAATCTTTTAGGAAGGCTTAAGTTCTGCTGCAGATTCGAGAGGAACCCGCACCTGCGTCAAGACCACCACAAAGGTGCCTGTCCCCTTTGTGGTGGAAATCTAGTCCTTAAACAGATAGCCCACGCCGCGGACGGTGGTGATGTGTGCCGCGATCTGCGGGCCCACCTTGGAGCGGATGCGTCGGATGTGCACGTCGACGGTGCGCGTGCCGCCGCAGTACTCAAAGCCCCACACGCGGTGCAGCAGCACCTCGCGGCTGTAAGCACGGTTGGGGTGCGTTGCCAAAAAGCTCAGCAGCGAGTACTCCATCAGCGTCAGGTCGATAGGCTCGTTATCGAGTGTCACCTGGTAGGTGGCCAGGTTGATCTCGAGGTTATCGATGTTGAGCACATCGTCGGCGGCGACGGTCTCCTCCTCGCCCATCAGGCGCTGCGCACGAGCCTTGAGCTCGTTGGGCGTCGCCGTGGGGCATACAAAGTCGGCATGCGCGTGATTCGGCAGGCGCAGGGTGCCAAGGGCCTCATCGTCGACGATCACCAGCATGGGGACGCCGCCACGATCGTCAAGCCACTTGGCAATCTGATCGATGCGGTCGCTGCGAATGCCGTCGGAATCGAGGATCAGCAGGTCAAAGTCGTGCGCCGCAGTCGGCGAATCGGGGGTTGCCAGGCTCACCTCGACACCCAGGGTGGTCGTCAAGCTGCGGGCAAACTCGTGGAAGCGCGTCGTGCGCGCCATGAACAGGGCACTCTTTTCGGACATATCGGCCTCCAAAGAAATGAGCTCAATCGTACTGGAACAAGCCAGCGCGATTAGGAGTTCGCCAGGTAGTGCTTGATCTCCCACTCGGTGATCGTAGACTCAAACTTATGCCACTCGTTGCGCTTCTTTTTGAGGAAGAAGCTGTGGATGTGCTCGCCGAGGGCATCCTTCATAAACTGCGAGTCCTCAAACACGTCGAGCGCCTCTTTGAGCGAGCGCGGCAGCGGCGTGTAGCCGGCCTCGAGCATCTGACGGTCGGTAAGCTTGAGCGTCTCGGCCGTTGCCTCGGGCGGGAGTTCTAGCTTGCGCTCGATGCCGTCCAGACCAGCCGCCAGCGTGACGGCGTTGACCAGGTACGGGTTGGCCATGGGGTCGGGACTGCGCAGCTCGATGCGCGTAGACAGCTGCTTGCCGGGCTTGTAGACCGGGATGCGGACCATGCTCGCGCGGTTGCGCAGGCCCCACGTGGCGTACTGCGGCACGGAGTCGCCGCCCGTGGTGATGCGCTTGTACGAGTTTACCGTGGGGTTGGTGATGGCGCTGATCTCGCGCGCGTGCGCCAGGATGCCGGCCATGTAGTGCTTGGCGATATCGGAGAGGTGATACTTCTCGTCGTCCTCGCCCCAAAAGACGTTGTTGCCGTCGTGGTCGAATAGCGACTGGCACAGGAACATAGCGCTGCCGTCCTCGCCCGCCAACGGCTTGGGCATAAAGGAGGCGTGGCACCCGCTCTCGTAAGCTTGCTGCTTAATGATGAGTTTGGCCGTGGTGATGGCGTCGGACATGCTCAGGGCCTCGGCGTGGCGCAGGCTCATGCCGTGCTGCGAGCGGCCGGCGGCGTGGAAGGTGTACTCCACGGGCACGGACATCTTCTCGAGCGTGAGGACCGTGTTGCGGCGCAGGTCGCGAGCGGCATCGCTCACCGAAAGATCGAAGTAGCCCACGTTGTCGAGCGGCTCGGGGGTGTGCTCGTCGGGGAAGTAGTAATACTCCAGCTCGGCGCCCACGTTGAGCAGATAGCCAGCCTTCTCGGCCTTGCGGAACATGCGGCGCAGGGCATCGCGCGGGTCGCCGGCAAACGGCTTGCGATCGGGAGTGCATACGTCGCAGAACACGCGGGCGACGCCGTTGTGGCTCGGGCGCCACGGCAGAATCTGGAAGGTCGAAGCATCGGGAAACGCCAGCATGTCGGCTTCCTCGGGCGTGGCAAAGCCCTCGATGGCGGAGCCGTCAAAGCCAATACCCTCCTCAAAAGCGACCTCGAGGTCCTCGGGGCTAATGGCAAAGTTCTTGAGGCGGCCGAGAATGTCGACAAACCACAGACGCACAAAGCGGATGTCACGCTGCTCTACAGAGCGAAGTACGTAATCGATGTTCTGCTGGTTCATGTCGCTCCCCTTTCTTTCGGGCGGGTTTCGACTGGTCTATATCGCAGATACTATCGCAGAAAAATGTTTCCGCAGGGTTAAAGCGTATCAAGCGCTCAAAAAACGTGCGCGAACAGGCTGTCTGACTTACGCGCGATCATAAAGGATCACTCCTTCGCGCTCGATTACCGCGGCAAGATCGTCATCAAGATGATCACTAGAGACGAGATCAACCTGCCTCCCGGTTTCTTTGCGCACCGCCTCACCAAATGCCGACAGCGCGAAAAGACCAAAGCCCCGCTCGCGATCGACTTCGAGGCGCAAGTCAATATCACTATCGGCATGCGCCTCGCCACGGGCATACGAACCAAAAAGAATCACGGTTTTGATGGCGGGAATCGAGCTGGCCGCCTCGCGGACGGCGGACTCAATCTGGGCAGTATCCAAAATGCCCGCCGCGGCGCTTTCGCTCGCAGAGCTTTTACCGAGTGAAGGAACAAACGGCAGAGAGCGTTCGCGCAGCATCTGCCTCATAAACATATTGACCGCAACAGACGAAGTCATGCCAAGCTCTTCGCACAGCTCGGCAAATGAGTCTTTAATTGACGAGTCCACTCGCACACTCAGCACAGACGCAGCCATGGATACCTCCTGTATGACATTGTCTATATATTATCACACAGACTAGCGCGAGGTCGAAGCGCGGTGTTCGATGTGACCGGGAACCTCGATGCGTTTGGGCGCCAGCTTTGCGGCCTCGCCCACCGTGGTGGTGACGACGTCAATGCGCTCGGACAGGCGCTCGACCACGCGCTCGGCAATGGTAAGGGTGTCCTGCGCGGCCGTTGTCACACCGCCAAAGAGCACGTGGTTCCAGGGGTAGTCGTCAAACGTCGCGATTTTGAGCCCCGCCGGCAGCGAGGGACCAAGCTGCGCCAGCGCCTCGGTCAGACGCAGGAAAACCAGGCCGTTGACGGCGATAAGGCCGAGCCTTTTGCCCGCGTAGTCGCGGATGGTCTTGTCCAAACGGCCAACGCCCGTGGCGCCACCGTCGGCCAGGGTGACGACCTCGCCCGCAAGGCCGCGGCGCGAAAGCTCGTCGGCAAAGGCCTCGGCGCGCTCTCGACGCACGGGGCTATCGTCGCTTGCCTCGGTGAGCAGGCACAGACGCTCGCTGCCCGCAGCTGCCAAGGCGTCTACCAAGCCGGCGACCAGCTCACGGTTGTTAGATGTCACCAGGTCAACACCGCCGTCGGCAACGTCGCGGTCGAGCAGCACGACGGGCAGACGTCCCGCTGCCGCGGCGATCGCCTCGTCATTGCCTCCGCAGGTGTTGACGACCAGGCCGTCCACGCCGGCATCGATAAGTCTGGTGAGCGACTCCGCTTCCTTAGCGGGGTCGTTGCCGCTAATGGCCGTCATGAGCGAGCAGCCGCGCGCCGCGGCGCTGGCGGAAAGGCCCTCGAGCATGGCGCTCGAGAACGGGTTGGCGATGTCAGCCAGAATCACACCGATGAGGTTCGTACGCGAGCTGCGCAGATTGCGCGCGGCGGCACGTGGGCGATAGCCGGTGCGCTCGATAACTGCCGCGATGCGAGCACGGGTCTCCTCGGTCATTTGCCCGGGGCGGTTGTTGAGATAGCGCGAGACCGTGGCCGGGCTCACGCCCGCCTCGGCGGCAATGTCCTTGATTCTCATCTGCGCCATAGCGCACCCCGTTTCCCAATGTCGGCAGTCTGAGCCATTTTAGGCATTTTTTAAAAATCTCGGTTGCAAAACGCTGTAGGTGAGTATACTACAACTCGAAACGAAACCGATTTCGTAAACCGATTTCGGCGAGCGTTGGCACGCAGGTGCAAAGACGCACCCTACCGTCTTGGCACCTGCGTGCCAACGCCATATCAAAGGTGTACGCACGAGTAAAAGGAGCTGCGCGACCATGGGTAAAACGGTTCTTACCTTCGGCGAGATCATGATGAGACTCTCACCCAAAGACCACCTGCGTATTGAGCAGGCAACCGAGTTTGACGTCCGCTACGGCGGCGCCGAGGCCAACACTGCGCTTTCCCTGGCCTACCAGGGCGACAAGGCCGCTTACGTCTCCGTTGTCCCGGCCAACCGTCTGGGCGAGTGCGCCCTGCGTTCGCTGAAGGCCTACGGCGTCGACACCACGCGCGTCGTGCGCCAGGGCGACCGTCTTGGCTCCTATGTGTTTGAGGTCGGCGCCTCGCAGCGCGGTAACGGTTGCGTCTACGACCGCAAGTACTCTGCCATCAACATGGCCAAGCGCGACGTCTTTAACTGGGACGAGATCCTCAAGGGCATCGATGTCTTCTATTTCTCCGGCGTGACCCCCGCCGTCTCCGATGAGATGGCTGCCGCCTGCAAGGATGCCCTCACCGCCTGCCGCGCCAAGGGCATCACGACCGTGTGCGACGTGAACTATCGCGGCAAGATGTGGTCGCCCGAGAAGTCGCAGGCCACCATGAAGGAGCTCCTGCCGCTCGTCGACATCTGCATCGCCAACGACGAGGACGCACCCGCCGGCCTCGGCATGACCTGCGTCTCCGGCTCCCTTGCCCACGGCATCGAGGAGCGCGACACCTACGTCGAGATGGCCCGTCAGATTTGCGCCGAGTACGGCTGCAAGAAGGTCGCTTCGGTCGTCCGCAACATCTCCTGCGTCGAGCGCTCCATCTGGATGGGCATGCTCTATGACGCCGAGAGCGGCGAGCACTGGTTCTCCCCTGCTCACGATGTGCACGTGCTTGAGGGTGTTGCCGCCGGCGACGCTTTCAACGCCGGCCTGGTCCACGCCCTCATCAACGACTTCGATCCGCAGGCTGCCGTCAACTACGCGATTGCGGCTTCGATCCTCAAGCTCACCATCAAGGGCGACTCCAACTTGGTGACCGCAGACGAGATCGCAGCCGTAGCATCAGCCGCCGACGGTGGCACCCGCGTCGCGCGCTAGTCCGTCTCCATTCCACGGGCCGCAGCTTTCCAATCCCATACCCCTGCGGCCCGCTCCCCGATTCCTCCGGCCGGGCAAAACCACCAGTCCCATTCCGGTTTTGCCTGGCATTCCCTACATGACTGGTCGAGCAGCCGGTTTTGGAATTGCTTGAACCCCAAGCAGTGCCTCCGATAACCAATCCAAAATCGGCTCCTGACCAGCACATTTGGTAATCACGCGCCCATGCGCGCCACACATCGAAAGGAACATCATGTTCGATCAGTTCTACACCACGCTTGAGTCCCTGGGCATCGTGCCGGTCGTTGTGCTCGACAAGGTCGAGGACGCCGCCCCGCTCGCCCACGCTCTTATGGCAGCTGGCATGAAGTCCGCCGAGGTCACCTTCCGCACCGCCTGCGCCGCCGAGTGCATCGCCGCTATGGCCGAGGCCGAGCCCGAGATGTGCGTTGGCGCCGGCACCGTCCTGACTGTCGAGCAGGTTGAGCAGGCCCGCGCCGCCGGTGCCAAGTTCATCGTCTCCCCGGGTTACAACGAGGACGTCGTGAAGCATTGCATCGACATCGAGCTGCCCGTCCTTCCCGGCACCGTGACCCCCTCCGAGGTCACCGCAGCCGAGAACCTGGGCCTCAAGGTCACCAAGTTCTTCCCCGCGTCCCAGTATGGCGGCCTGAACACCATCAAGGCCCTCGCCGCTCCGTTTGTCGGTCACCGCTTTATGCCTACCGGCGGCGTGAGCACCGCCAACGTCGAGGAGTACCTGAGCTCCTCCGCCATCATCGCCTGCGGTGGCACCTGGATGGTCAAGCCGGCCCTGTTTGCCGACGGCGACTTCTCCAAGGTCGAGCAGATCGCCCGCGAGGCCATGGACGTCGTCAAGAAGGTCCGCGGCTAGGTTTAGCTCTCTATCGTGAAAGGGGGCGTGCCCTAGACCTCGCCCCCTTTCTTTTAAAGCGGCTCGGAAGCGCGCCGTTTCCGTCACGAACAAGAACCAAAACCGTCTTGTATGCTGATAGAACGTGACGGAAGCGACACGCCCCCGAGCCGCTTTGTATAATCGGCTGGCAGTCGCGCTCAACTGAGCCACTTCGGTAAAAGCCGAGCCATCAAAACAGCTGCGGCGCCGTCTGGAGGAATGGACCTTTGCTTCCGGTCTTTCCCTCCAAGCGGCACCGCATCTTTGTGCCCCGGTCACACCCCAACGCAGTTGCGGTGAAATAGGGACTGTTTGCGCCACCTAGGTCACAAAACAGTCCCTATTTCACCGCAACTTATATGGGGATTGATTAGATGAACGAGTCTTTGGACAGCTCAAAATAGTCGGGATGCAAGGCGATAACCGGGCCCTGCTCCTCGGGCATCAGGTGCAAGTGCGTCTCTGCCAGATAGCTCGCCGTGTCGGTATCGCCCCTCTTAATGGCCTCGAGAATCCGGCGATGCTGCCGACGAATCGGCTCCCAATCCAGGTCCTGCGACACCATACGCAACCAGTTGTATCGCTCAAAATGTGTGTTGATGCTCTTCATCCAATCCCACAACATGTGACGGCCGGCAATCACGAAACACGTCTCATGGAACAGGTTATCCAGGTCAAAGAAACGGCGCGTTTCGCCATGGTCGAGCGACTCGGACTCGGTCAGAATCTGCTCAAGCCGCTGCTTTTGCTCGGGCGAGGCGGCCGAACAGCATTTAATGAGCACGCTTCTCTCGAGCTTCTCGCGCAAAAAGCAGGCGTTTTCGGCGCGTTCCATGCTGATCTTAGAGACGTAGGTGCCGCTTTTGGGACGCGTTTCCACCAGCTCCTGCTCACGCAGGCGCACAAAGGATTCGCGAATGGGCGTGCGCCCGATTCCCGTCTCCTTTTCCAGACCAATCGCCGAAAGACGCGTGCCGGGCCTGAGCTCGGCATAGATGATCTTGGAGCGCAATGCGTTGTACGCCTGGTCTTGCAGGCTCTGATAATGCTGGTGCTGTTCCATAAAGCCCTCGGATAAGTCCTCGGTTAGTCGAATACCACCATGCAATACTATCGCATCCCCCGCCCCCTCATAAGTTGCGGTGGAATAGTTCCTGTTCAAGGCCTTCAGCAGCAAAAACAGGAACTATTCCACCGCAACTACAGCCAACGAGTTGTTGCGATTAGGTGAACGTTCACCTTTTTATTGTTTTTCTCTTCGCAAATAAAATCCCGTGCGTATACTTAGGCTCAAACGAAACCGATTTCGTTGAGCGTGGGCAATAGGATGCTAAGACACACCCTACCATCTTGGCATCTTATCGCCCACGCAATGCCATTTGCTTTCTTCCCGTCTCGTTGGACCTTTAGTCCCATTCCGGCACAGCGAGACACTTCCTAGACGACTGACCGTGGGGCCGGCTTTTCTGCTTTTGCAGCAGTGCCTCCGATAACCCTCTTTTGCCGGCCCGGGTCAGCTTTTTCACACAACCGAAAGGACGGGTAGCAACATGCGACCGCTCATCATCATGCATGGCGAGAACATCGACTGGTGCCATACCGTCATCAGAATGCTGATGTATCTTGTGGGCGTTGCAGTACTGGCACTCGGTATGAGTCTCCAGACGGCATCCGGCCTGGGCGTCGCCGCGCTCACGTGCTTTGCCACAACCCTATCCATGCTCACTGGCAAGACGCTCGGCTTTTGGATCACCGCAACCTACGTCGCCTACATCGTGGCGCAATTAGCCATCTTGCGAAGCGAGTTCCAGCCGCGCATCCTGCTCGAGTTGTTCTTCTCAACGCTGATTGGCGGCTTGACCGACCTCTTCATGGCGGTCAACCCACTGCATCCCACGGCACTCCCCACACAGATTGCGACCATGCTGCTCTCCCTCGCTGTCACCGCATTTGGCGTAAGTCTCGTCGTCAACATGGGCGTTGTCCCCAACGCGCCCGACGGCTTGGTGCAAGTCATTGCCGAAAAGCTTAAACGCCGCTTTGGTGACGTAAAAGTCGTGTTTGACTGCTCACATGTCGCCGCCTCGCTCGCGTTGTCGCTGATCTTTATGTACAACCTGGGCGGCTTTGGCGTCACGACCGCCATCTCGGCACTGTTCCTGGGCCATGTCATCAACGTCGCCAACAAGCTGTTCGCCCAGCGCTTTATCCGCGCGGCATTCGGAAAATAGCACCACCGTAAGAACCCGCGAACAGCGCTATACGTTGCTATATCTCACTATACTTTGCTATATCTTGCTATACTTTGCTATATCTTGCTATATCTTGAGCAAAGGTGGCTCACATGCAAACAAACCCTTTTAAGCCCACAGCAGGTAAAACACCTCCCACGATTATCGGCCGCGAAGATGTGCTCGAAGAATTCAATGAGGGCCTCGTCAACGGGCCCGGTGCCCCGGGGCGCCTAATGCGCATAGCCGGCGTCCGTGGAACGGGCAAGACGGTCCTCCTTGACGAGTGCTCACGTTTGGCGCAAAGCCGTGGCTGGACGGTCATAAAAGAGGTCGCAACCGAGGGACTTTGCCAACGCATTCTCGAACAGCTGCAGCCCAAATTCCAGGCCAAACACGCCAGATTTGAGCCCACCGTAGCTGGCATATCCATCGGCAGCATAGACATTGAGCGAATCGGTCCATCGCTACGCGACGCCATGAGACAGGCAATATCCAAGAATGAAAATGGCCTGCTCATCACTCTCGACGAGGTTCAAGACGCAGAGCTCGATGAGGTCCGAACGCTCTCCATTGCGATTCAGCAAGTTATCGGCGAAGACCTTGATATCGCCTTTGTTTTTGCTGGGCTGCCTTCGATGATTGAAGGCATCATCAACGGAAAGACACTTACGTTTTTGCGTCGTGCCCTCCCCTTTGATCTGAAGGCTGTGGCAGTAACCGAAGTGTCGTACTCCCTCGAGGAAACCATTGAAGCGTCTGGCATGGAGTTGCAGCCAGGTATTGCCGGCCAACTTGCCGAGGCAACGCAAGGCTATCCTTTCATGATCCAACTCGTTGGATACTACGCATGGCAGTTAGCAAGACGTGCACATACAGCGATTATTGGAGAAGAGGAAGCCGAGCGTGGCATTGCAACGGCACGCGAACGCTTCTGCGCCATGGTGATTGAGCCCGCGCTGCAGCGCATTCCGCCCACGTGCATCGCTTATCTGCTGAGCATGGCGTCTTTGGGGCAGACGAGCTCGACCAGCATGGTTGCCGATGCCCTAAACAAAACGCCTCAACAGGTGAGCTCCGTCCGCAGCCGCCTGTTAAGAGAATCGATTATCGAGGCTCCTTCGTACGGCAAGGTCTCATTTGCCATCCCCTACATGCGCGACTACCTCTACGAACACAAAGCCGAACTGGAAGTTGAACTGTAGAAACGGCAACTGCCCTGCAAGACGAAAACCGTTTTCGTACGGATTTAAAGCAGACGTAAACGGTTTTCGTCTTGATTTGCGTACGGAATTAAGACGTAAATTGCGCTTTCGTACGCTTATTACCAGACGCAAATTGTTTTCGTCCGGCTATGCGTCCCCAATCTAGACGCAAAGAGCCCCGAGCTCGTATGAACTCGGGGCTCTTTGCGCCACGCATCTATGAGAGGGAATCGATGCGCATGGGCGCTACTCCATGTAGCCACCCTGAATGGCGGAAACTGCATGCTCGGTAAAGAACTTGAGCGTTCCGGAGGTATAGCGATTAGCCTTGGGCTTCCAAGCGGCTCGACGCTCGGCCAGGACGGCGTCGACCTCGGCCGGCTCCATCTCCATGCCGGCGATGCCCACGATAGACAGCGAGCGCTCGGGGATGTTAATCCGGATAAGGTCGCCCTCCTCGATCAGGGCAATCGGGCCGCCCACGGCAGCCTCGGGCGAAACATGACCGATAGCCGGGCCCTTGGAGGCGCCGGAGAAGCGGCCGTCAGTGATCAGGGCAATGCTTGCGCCCAGCTCGGGGTCGCTGGCGATAGCCTCGGTAGTGTAGAACATCTCGGGCATGCCGGAGCCCTTGGGACCCTCATAGCGAATGATGACGGCGTCACCGGGCTTGACCTCGTGCGTCAGGACGGCGTGGATAGCGTCCTCCTCACAATCGAACGGGCGAGCCTTAAGCGTGGCCTGGAACATCTCGCGCGGAACAACCGTGTGTTTGACGACGGCGCCCTCGGGGGCAAGGTTGCCGTGGAGGATGGCGATAGAGCCGTCGGTACCAAAAGCCTGGTCAAACGGGCGAATGATGTCCTCGCGCTTGAGATTCCACTTCTCCAAGTAGCGGCCGCACTTCTCGTAGTAGCCGTTGTTCTTAAGGCTCTCGAGGTTTTCGCCGAGGGTCTTACCGGTGACGGTCATGACATCGAGGTGAAGCATCGACTTGATCTCCTCCATGATGCGCGGCACGCCACCCGCATAGTAGAAGAACTGCGCCGACCACTCGCCTGCGGGACGGACGTTGAGCAGGTAGTGGGCGCCACGGTGCAGGCGATCGAAGTCGTCGGCGGACATCTCGATGCCAAACTCGCGAGCGATCGCGGGGATATGCAGCAGCGAGTTGGTGGAACCGGAGATGGCGCCGTGGACCATGATGAGGTTCTCGAAGGACTCCTTGGTCACGATGTCACGCGGACACAGGTTGTGCTCGGAGAGCCACACGGACTGACGGCCGGCCTCGCGCGCAAACTCACGCAGATCGGAGCTGGTTGCGGGCAACAGGGCCGTGCCGGGGAGCATAAGGCCCAGGGCCTCGGCGGTAACCTGCATGGTCGACGCGGTGCCCATAAACGAGCAGGCGCCGCAGCTGGGGCATGCGTTGTGCTTGGCAAACTCAAGCTCCTCGCGGGAGATCTCGCCGCGCTCGTAGCGGGCAGAAATCGCGCCGAGCTGCTCCAAGGTCAGCAGATCGGGACCGGCATCCATGACGCCGCCGGTAACGACGATGGAGGGGATGTTGATGCGGCCCATGGCCATGAGGTTCGCAGGCAGGCCCTTATCGCAGCTGGCGACAAAGACGCCGGCGTCGAACGGGGTGGCCTTGGCATGGATCTCGATCATGTTGGCGATCATGTCGCGGCTGGGCAGCGAGTAGTTAATGCCGTCGTGTCCCTGGGCCTCGCCGTCGCAGATATCGGTGCAGAAGTAACGAGCACCGTGACCGCCAGCCTCGGCAACGCCAGCACGGACCTCCTCGACCAGATCAAACAGGCCGGCAGAACCCGGGTGCGAGTCGCCAAACGTCGACTCGATAATGACCTGCGGCTTGTCCAGATCCTCGATGGTCCAGCCAGACCCCAGACGCAGCGGGTCCATCTCGGGGCTGATGGTGCGAAACTTGCCGGAACGCGGCTGCAGCTTGGCAACCAGGTCGGCTGCCTCCTGCTGAATCTGTGCCTTGGTCTTCTCGTCCATGATGCTCTCCTCTTTTGATTTGAACGGTTGTATCAATCGTTGGTTAATGAATCAGGTGTAAATGGGTACCGAGCGATGCACTCGGCAAAAGATGCTTAGCTACGCGAACTAGGCGAAGAACGAAATCACCAGGGCGCAGGCAAGACCCGAAAGGCCGATGAGCGTCTCCATAACGGTCCAGGACTTGAGGGTGGTCTTCTCGTCAATCTCCAGGAACGAGGAGCACATCCAAAAACCGGCATCGTTGACGTGCGAGAGGGCCGTGGCACCGCCGCAGATAGCAAGACAGATAGCGGCACGCATGAGCACCGAAGCACCGGCAACCGCGGGCATGGCGACCATAATGCCCGATGCCATAGTCATAGCGACGATGGAGCTGCCGACAGAGGCACGCACCATGACGGCAATCAAAAAGGCAACAACCACCAAAGGCAGCGGTGAAGCCTCGAGCATAGGGCCAATAACCTGGCCCAAGCCGCAGTCCTGCAGCATCCAGCGAATGACGCCGCCGCAAGCGATAACCAGCAAGATCATGCCGACGGGCTTAAGAGAGCGGTCGAGCAAGGCCTTGAGCTCGGCGCCGGAGTAGCCGCGGCGCGCGCCCAGCAGATACATCGCGACGAGCGTGGCGAGCGTCAAAGCGACGAACGGCTTGCCCAGGAAGGCGAGAATCGAGGCGAGATCGGCGGGCATGGGGATATAAGAAGACAGCGTGCCCAGCAAAATCAGACAAAGCGGCGTGAGCACGATGGCAAGCACCATGCCAAAGGAGGGAAGCTCCTTTTCGTCGCTCGCGCCCTCGGCAGAGGTAAAGTGCTCCGGAACATCGGTAAAGATGCGACCGCCCACGTTGCGGCCCCAGATGACGCCGGCGATCGCCATGGCGATGAAGGCGGTAGGGATACCGACGAGAATCATGGTGCCCAGGTCGACACCGAGCGTGCCGGCGACCAAAACCGAACCGGCCGAAGGCGGCACAAACGCATAGCCAGCGGCAAGTCCCGCGAGCAGCGCGATGCCGTAGTAGAGCGTCGACTTCTTGGTCTGGGATGCCACGCTAAACGCAAGTGGGATCAAAACGACCACGCCGGCCTCAAAGAACACCGTAGTGCCGATAACCAGACCGGTAATGCCCAGCGCCCAGCTGGAATGACCCTGCCCAAAGGTATCGATGAAGGTCTGGGCGATCTTCTTGGCGCCGCCGCTCTCCTCAAGAATCTGGCCAAACATCGAGCCGAGGCCAATGAGCAGGGCGATGTTTTGCAGCGTGGTTCCCACGCCCTTGGTGACAGTGTCCGCCACCAGGTCGAGCGGCATACCGGCGCCGATGCCGATCGCGAGCGCCGAGACCATCATCGAAAGCACAGGATGCAGCTTGAACTTAATGATGAGCGCAAGCAGCAGCGCGATGCCCACGATAGCGGCGATGACCAGCCTGGTGGGGTCGGCCATAAACGTTGGGTCTGACATCTTTCCTCCAATTCATCAGACCTTTTGAATTCGCCTTAGACTATAACGTGTTTTCAATAGGTCTGATGTTTAAAAGGGAAACTATTTTCAAAATACATCTGATGTATTTCCTGAACGATCTGTTTTTGACGGTAAACGGCTACTTACAGCTCTCCATTGTCGGAGCGAACCACCGCGGCTTCTGTAAATGAGCTAGAATAGCTCTGATGAATTCTTTTGATATGAGGTGAAGCGTGGCACGAGCCGATTCGGGACTCCCCGAGCAGATAGCAGATAAAATCATTCAACTGATCCTGGATGAGCATCTTGAGCAAGGCGACCGCCTGCCCAAGGAGGCTGTGCTCGTCGAGCGCCTGGGTGCTGGCAGGAGCACCGTACGCGAAGCCATGAAGCTGCTGCAGTCGCGCAACATCGTGCGCATTAAGCAGGGCTCTGGCACCTATGTGGCATCAAACCCCGGCGTTGCCGACGACCCGCTGGGCTTTACCTTTATCGACGACAAGCAGCGTCTGGCGCGCGACCTACTCGAGGTGCGCTTTATGATCGAGCCGCAGATTGCACGCATGGCAGCCGAGCACGCAACCAACGACCAGGTCGTCTGTATCAAAGAGCTCTGCGACGAATCCGAGCGCCTGGCCGAGGCCGGTGAGGATTACTCCGCCGCCGACACCGCGTTCCACAATGCCATTGCCGAGAGCTCCGGAAACCTCGTCGTTCCCCGCCTAATGGGCGTGCTCAAGGCGTCTGTCCCCCTGTTTATTGACGTGACCGGCAAAAAGCTGGTTGAGGAGACCATCCGCACCCACCGTGGCGTGGCCGACGCCATCGCCGCGCGCAATCCCACCGCAGCGCACGACGCGATGTACCTGCATCTGGTGTACAACCGCAACATGATCGCAGAGGGAGCGCAGGAACAGAGCAAATAGACGTCCGCACGGCAAGGGCGAGACTACCGTTCGCCTTTTAAAAGTGAACGTTCACCTGATTTTAGGGAATAAGGGGTGGCTATTACGCCGCTTCACCTATACTGACCTTGTATGAAAAGCAAGACTTATATAGATGAACGTTTCTTTTGAAAGGATCGCTATGTCTGATCTTATGGACAGCTTCCGTCTGGACGGCAAGGTCGCACTGGTGACCGGCGCCACCTACGGCATTGGCATGGCCATTGCCGAGGCGCTCGGAGAGGCCGGCGCCAAAATCGCCTTTAACGCCCGTCACGCCGACAAAGTCGCCGAAGCCGAGAAGCACTACCGTGAGCTGGGCTTTGACGCTCACGGCTATGTTGCCGACGTCACCGACGAGACTGTCGTCGCCGAGCTCATCGCCAAGATCGAGGCCGACTTTGGCACCACGCCCGACATCCTGGTCAACAACGCCGGCGTCATCCAGCGTACCCCGATGCTCGACATGAGCGCCGAGGACTTCCGCCGCGTCGTCGATATCGACCTCAACGCACCGTTTATCGTGTCAAAGGCCTGCCTGCCTGGCATGATCGCCAAGGGCCACGGCAAGATCATCAACATCTGCTCGATGATGAGCGAGCTGGGTCGCGAGACCATCGCCGGCTATGCCGCCGCCAAGGGCGGACTCAAGATGCTCACCAAGAACATCTGCTCGGAGTTTGGCGAGGCCAATATCCAGTGCAACGGCATTGGGCCCGGCTACATCGCCACGCCGCAAACCGCACCGCTGCGCGAGACGCAGCCCGACGGCAGCCGCCACCCGTTTGACCAGTTCATCATTGCCAAGACGCCGGCCGCCCGTTGGGGCACGCCCGAGGACCTGAAGGGCCCCGCCGTGTTCCTGGCTTCCGACGCGTCGAACTTCGTCAACGGCCACATCCTCTACGTCGACGGCGGCATCCTCGCATACATTGGAAAGCAGCCTCAATAAGCGTCACCGCAACTGCCCACATCAGGTTTCATCCACTCGTTTTTCATTTGAGTTGCGGTGAGATAAGGATTGGTTTTGGCTTCTATCAGGCAAAACAGTCCGTATTCCACCGCAAGTTAGAAATAGGAAGGTAATTCGCAATGAAAATCGCTCTGATCAACGAAAACTCCCAGAACTCCAAGAACCCTATGATCGAGGCTGCCCTTAAGAAGGTTGTCGAGCCCATGGGCCACACCGTCTTTAACTATGGCATGTATGCCGACGCCGACTCCAAGCCCCTCACCTATGTGCAGAACGGCATCCTGGCCGCCGTGCTGCTCAACTCCGGCGCTGCCGACTACGTCGTGACCGGCTGTGGCACCGGCGAGGGCGCCATGCTCGCCTGCAACTCCTTCCCCGGCGTGCTGTGCGGCCATGTTGCCGACCCGCTCGATGCCTACACCTTTGCCCAGGTCAACGACGGTAACGCTGTCGCCATGCCCTTCGCCCTCAAGAACGGCTGGGGCCAGGAGCTCAACCTCGAGTACACCTTTGAGAAGCTCTTTGGCTTTGGTTCGGGCAACGGCTATCCTGCCGAGCGTGTTGAGCCCGAGCAGCGCAACAAGAAGATCCTCGACGGCGTCCGCGCTGCGACTATGCGTCCGCTCGTCGACGTTCTGGGCGAGATCGATCAGGACCTGGTGAAGGGCGCACTTGCCGGCGAACACTTCCAGGAGTACTTCTTTGCCAACGCAACCGACGAGGCCATCATCGCCAAGGTCAAGGAGATCCTGGGCCTCTAATCGCACGACTCATTGCAGCTAACGCAAGCGGCGGTCGTCCCATGTACGGGACGACCGCCGCTTTTTGCTATCTACCGACTGACGCCGCGGGGATAGGCCTCACATGCACCAAGGGGTTGACTAGAGCTCGCAAGCAACCTTGTAGCCATCGCCGATGGCGTCGCGGATGTTGCCGCACTTGTTGGCATCGCCCAACACGTGGGTGGTAACGCCGGCTGCAGCAAGGTCGTCGGCCAACTTGGTATTGGGACGATAGCCCATGGCAAGTACCAGCGTATCGGCATCGGCGATGGTGTGGATCTCGCCGTCCTTTTCGTAGCTGATGGCATCCTCGGTAATCTCGGTCACCTTGGCCTCGGTCAGCACGTGAACGCCCTTGGAGAGCATGCGCGTGATGAGCACCGCGCGACCGGCGCCGCCCTCGTTGGCGGCGAGCGTCTTGGTCATCTCGATGACGGTGACGTCGCGATTGGCCGGCGACAGATCGTTGACCAACGGGGCCAGGTAGTCGGCCGTCTCGCAACCGACGGTGCCGCCGCCCACGATGACAATCTTCTTGCCCGGGAAAGCCTTGCCGCCCAACAGGTCGTCAGCCGTCATGACCTGCTTAAATCCCTGCATGAAGGCCGGGGCGATGGGCTCGGCGCCATAGGCCAGGACGACCTCGTAGCCGGCGTAGTCACGCTGAATGTCCTCGGCAGTAAGCTCGGTGCCAAATACGCACTTCACGCCGACCTCGGCCAGGCGACGGTACTGATACTTGATCACGCGGGTGAGTTCCTGCTTTGCCGGCGGCACGGCCGCAATACGTATCTCGCCGCCCGGCTCGTCCTGCTTATCCACGAGCACCACGTTGTGGCCGCGCTTGGCGGCAATGTAGGCTGCCTCCATGCCCGCAGGACCAGCGCCCACAACCAGTACGTTCTTGGCCTCGGCGGCAGGCTCGTAACCGGCCTCGTCGCGCTCAACATCGGGATTGACGGTGCAGGAGATGCGCTTGCCAAACATAATGCCGTTCAGGCAGCGCAGGCAGCCGATGCAGGGGCGGATGTCGTCGGCGTTGCCGGCAGCGGCCTTATTGCAGAACTCGGCATCGCACAGATTGGCGCGGCCCATCATGCAGATGTCAGCAGCGCCGTCCTCGATCAGCTCCTCGGCGATCCAGGCCTCGTTGATGCGGCCGACGGTGGCGACAGGAATGTTGACGTGCTTTTTGATCTCGCGCGAGCAGGCAGCGTGCGAGGCCTGCTGCGTGCCGGCGGCAGGAATCGCGGAACCGCGCTTGATGGTGGTGCCGCCCGACACATGAATCATGTCGACGCCGGCCTTCTCCAGGCGACGCGAGACGTAGATCATGTCGTTGAGGGTCAGACCGCCATCGGTGTACTCATCGCCCGAGATGCGGACGTCGATGATAAAGTCCTTGCCGCAGCGCTCGCGAATCTCGGCGATGACCTCGAGCAAAAAGCGCATGCGGGCGTCGAGCGAGCCGCCGTACTCATCGGTACGCTTGTTATAGAGCGGGGTCAAGAAACCGCCGAGCATGCCGTGGGCGTGCGCCGCATGGACCTCGACGCCATCGACACCGGCCTTCTGCATACGCACGGCAGCGTCGCCAAACTGATGCGTGAGCTCGTGAATCTCGTCGACCGTGATAGGACGCGGTGCCTCACGGGCATAGGACGGTCCCACGAAGGACGGAGCGATCAGGCGCGGCGTGCCCGGAATGTTAAAGGCCATATAGGCGGGGTGGAAGAGCTGCGGCATGATCTTGCAGCCATACTCGTGGACGGCCGCGGCGAGCTTTTCCCAGCCAGGGATAAACGTGTCGTCGTAGCAGCACATGTCACCCGGCAGATAGGTATAGGTAGGCTCGACCGTCACGACCTCGGTGATGATGAGGCCCACGCCGCCCTTGGCGCGGGCACGGTAATGATCGACCAAGTCGTCGGTCACATAGCCATGATCGGCCAGGTTGGTAGATACCGGCGGCATAAAGACGCGGTTCTTGACCTCGGTTGTACCGACCTTGATTGGGCTAAAGAGCATCGGATAGGCGGAGGACTCCATACAGGGTTCCTTTCGTTTGAGCCGCTCGGCGGCAGTTGCTAACGTACCTATCGTATCAGCAACCGCACAGCACCCGACCGCACGCGCTCCCCCAGTCTCTGCTCAACCCCCAAAAAGTTGCGGTGAAATACGGAGCCGTCGAGGCTTTTGACAGCCAAAACAGTCCGTATTTCACCGCAACTAATGGATGGGATGTGTTAGAGACCCAAATAGGCAGTCATGCCTTCGACGGCGAGCTTGGCGCCTGCCACGGCATGAACCACGGTGAGCGGGCCGTTAACCACGTCGCCGGCGGCAAAGACACCAGACACGGTGGTCATACCGTTCTCATCGACCGAAAGCAGGCCACGATGGTCGGTCTCCAGACCGCCCGTTGTAAGCACAAGCTTGTCTTTGGGCACCTGCGAAGCTGCAATCACAACTGTGTCGGCAGACGCATGGTCGAGCTCCTCCTCGTAGCCCACCACGTTGTTGTCCTCGTCAAAGATAGCCGTCTCGAACACCGGACCGTTATCGTCGATGGCGCAGATCGCCTTGCCGCACACAATCTCGGCACCGTCAAGCTCGGTCAGCTCGACCTCGTCGTCGATGGCCGAGATATGGCGCGAGCGTGCATACACAGTGACCTTGCGAGCACCCGAACGCAGCGCCGTGCGGGCCACATCCATGGCCACATTACCGGCACCGATGACCGCCACGTTCTGCCCGATCGCCACGCTCGAGGGATCGACCAGGTAATCGACACCAAACAGCACGTTGCCGCGCGACTCGCCGGGAATGCCCAGTTTGCGGGCACGCCAGGTACCGGTACCAACAAAGACCGCATCGTAGCCGTCGCGCAGCAGGTCGTCGATATGCAGCGCGCCACCGATGGTGGTCGAGGGGCGCACGCGCACGCCAAGCGAGCACATCACATGACGGTACTTTTGCACGAGCGCACGGGGCAGACGGAACTCGGGGATACCGTATTCCAGCACACCGCCGATCTCGGGGCGCTGTTCAAATACCGTGACGGCACAGCCTAGCTGGGCCATCTTAATGGCCACGGTAATACCGGCGGGACCGGAACCGACCACAGCAACCTGTTTGCCGCACGACGGCGCAGACGTCCACTCCTTACGATCCAAATACGCTGTCGAGATATAGTTCTCGATGCTCGAGAAATGCACGGGTGTGCCCTTGCGGCCCTGGATGCAAGCACCCTCGCACTGGCCCGAATGGTTGCACACCATAGAGCAGACCGCGCTCATGGGATTGTTCTGGAACAGCAGCTCGCCCGCTTCTTCTAGACGACGCTGTTTGAACAGGTCGATGACCTGCGGAATAGGCGTCTGAACCGGGCAGCCCTTAATCTGACAGAACGCCCTTTTACAACCTAGGCAACGATTCGCCTCTTCGACAATGTGGATAGCCACGCAACTCCCCTTTTTAATGCAATCCAATGGGGGCGACGATAAAGACCCTTCACCGCCGCCCCCATACAGGTAATCTCAATCTGCCGACACGGCAAAAGCCAATGCTATAACTCGCGATGAGAAGCCCCGCAGCGAGCGGACATGTGCTCGAGTGTCGCCAGGCAGTCAGCCGCCGTCGCCGGTACGCTGTTCTCGACCACGCAGGGAATCCCAGGGCAGGCGGCAGCCGCCCAGGCCACCACAGGCTCAAAGTCATATCGCCCCGTCTCGCCCACGCCATGACACACCAGGCGCGAACCCGTACCGTCGCACCATCCGGCTCCGTCCTCGTTATCAACGATCTCAAAATCCTTGGCGTGCAGCACGCGGATCTTACTGCCGCATAAGTAGAGCATGCGCGCGGTGATTTCCTGCGCTTCGTCAACAACACTGGGGTGCAGCAGTGATACCGGGTCATAGATCACGCCGAGCGACGGACTCGAGACGCGCTCCAGCACCTCACGGCAGCGATCCGGCGTATTAACCGTCTCGTTCCAACCGGGCTCGATCAAAATTTGCCCACCCACGGCCTCGGCCCGATCGCAGACGCGTGCAAGCCCGTCTGCAAACGCATCGAGTGCCCCATCGGTCATGCGGTCGTCAGCAACGCGGTTCTGTGCATTGGGGCGACCGGTCTCGGTGCCAACCGGGCATCCGCCGAGCATCTGGGCAAAGTTCAGGCATGCCTCGTACTCGGCAAAGTTATCCATGAGCTGTTGGCGATCGGGCGTCGCCAGATTCTTATAACAGCCGAGCACGGCGACCGAAACGCCCGCCTCGTCGAGCACCGCACGCAAATGGTCGGCAAGCTCGCGGGTCAGGCCGCCTCGATCGATCCCCATCGATGCGTAGAGCACCTTGCTCGGCAGTTGAATGCACGAAAAGCCCAGCTCTCCCGCCATGCGAATGCGTTCCTCGACGGTCCCCTGCGGAAGGTCGTGCAAACGTACGCCCGGAGTAATAGCCCCCACGTTATTCACATCCCTTATGAGCGTTGATGCCCGGGGTGTATCCGCCAAACGGGTCCTCGATGGAGCACACGCCCGAGGGGGCGAGCGGATCGCGCTTACCGGCCAGCTTGTCGTGATGCATGGTCTCGATATAGGCAAGCACCAGCGGCGCCACACCCTTTGCATCATTTTTGACCACGGGCTCGCTCATGTAGTAATCAAACGTGCCCTCGCGGTGCGCGGTGTTTCCCAAGCCCGCAACCAGGCAGATGTTGTCGAGCGCCAGCTGCCCGTCATACTCGGACAGGCAGGTCTCGCAGATGCCGTCGAAGGCGCGACGGCCGTACTGGTAGTAACGCTCGCCCAGCACGCCCAGACGCACGCCCTTCATGATGGCGTTGGCAAAGATGGCGCTGCCCGACTCCTCCAGGTAGTTGGGGGCGATATTGGGCAGGTTGATAACCTGGTGCCACATGCCGGTCTTCTCGTCCTGATACGGCAGCATGGCGTCGATCAGATCGTGGAACATCTTGCGGATCTCGTCCTTCTCGGCTGACATCGAAGGCGGCATGAGCTCCCAGGTATCGATGAGTGCCATGGCAAACCAGCCCTCGGCGCGCAGCCAGAAGTTAGCCGAAAGGCCGGTGACCGGGTCGCACCAGAACTGTTTGCGGCTCGCGTCGTAAGCGTGATAGTACAGACCGTTGAGGGGGTTGCGCATCAGGTCATGCACGACCTGGAACATATGGAAGCTGTCCGAGCAGGCACGACGGTTGTGGAAGCTCAGCTCGTACTGCATGTAGAACGGCTGGGCCATATACATGCCATCGAGCCAGATCTGGTTGGGATAGACGGCCTTGTGCCAAAACACGCCTTCTTTGGTGCGCGGCTGGGTCTCGAGCTGGCGGTAGATGGTGTCCATGGCGGCACGGTACTTGGGCTTGCCCACCAGGTCATAGAGCTTGTAGAGGGTCTTGCCCGCATTGACGTTATCGAGGTTGTACTCCTGCGGGTTGTAATGCTTGATGGTACCGTCGTCCTGGACAAAGAAATCGATGTAGTCATCGGCAAAGGTCAGGTAGCGCTGCTCACCCGTGATCTCGTACAGCTCGATGAGCGCCTTGATCATGCAGCCGTCGATATAGTTCCAGGTGTTCTCCTTGCCGGCGCGAATCTTTTCGATATTCCAAGCCGGCGCCTGCGGCGTAGAGGTTTCGATCAACTGCTCGATATAACGGTCCAGGATTTGATTGCAACCCATTGCTGTCCCCTCTGACATAAACGATAGGTGAACGTTACCCCTAGTGTAACGCGAACGGGGAATATAGGGTGAACGTTAACCCTATATTCCCCGCAAACGGCAGACTTTTAGCGGCAAACGGCGGTGAGACCCGCGGCGATGCGATGCGCTAGGCGCTCATAGCCGGCAGGACTGTAATGCAGACCGTCCGGCATATAGAGCTCGCGGTGCTCCGGCAAAAACGGGCTGATGCCGCTTTGCGCATACAGGTCAATCACCGGAACGGAGTAACGGTCACAGACCTCCAGCATCGCTCGCACGTAGGTGTCTTGCGTCAGACCCAAATGGTTCGCCTCATCGCTTGCCGGGATATCCTTCTCGTGCTTACCACTCGTCTTGCATGGCGTCATAAACACGAGCTTTGCCTGAGGTGAGCGCGCCGTGATGGTTCGGATCAGATAGTCGACCGCACCATAGAACTCATGCGCATCGGTGCTGCCCAACTCGCCAAGCGGCACGTTGCGGCTAAAGTCGTTAACGCCGCCAAAGACAACATAGACATCGGCCGCATCGTCGATGCCGTCCAAGCGCTCGACAAATGAATCGGTACGGTCGGCCTTGATGGCGATACGCGAACCCTTGATGCCAAAGTTCTCGACGACTGCACCTCCCAGCAACGCGCCCAGATGCGAAGTCCAAGAGATGTCGTTGCCGCCTGCGCCGCATCCGTTATCCCCCCATGTGGTCGAATCGCCAAAGCAGCAAATGGTCGATTCACTCAAACTCTTCGTTTCCATAATCTTCTCCTCATCCGCCCATCGGCAGTCATACAGGAACGTACCGTTTATTCGCAGCATGCCGAGGGGCTATGCACGGGCGCATTCCGCAACGTGCGAATCGAGCCATTCGATATCCTCGACAAGATGTGCCACGCCCAGATGGTGTTCACCCGGACACACCTCGTGCCGCAGGCCATCTCTGCGACCCAGCAACTTGTAGGCATCGCGCACGATCTCGAGCTGCTCGTCAACATTTTTCAGCCCGCGCGAACCGTTCAGATGATCCTCTTCGCAGCTTTGCACTAACAACGGGCGCGGCGCAATAAGCGAGGCAATATCGCCCATGTCGAGCAAGCGCCAAAGTCCGGGTGTGTAGTTGCAGCTGCAATTGCCGTTGAGGTGCAGCAGCGAATCATCGACACCGTACAGGTAGCCCGAGACAAACGTCTTGCATACGCGTGGGTCGAGCGCCGCCAGATACAGCGTCATGTATCCGCCGCCCGAAAAGCCAAAACAGCCCAGGTCGTCCATGGCAATGTCGCCGCGCGCCTCTAGGTAATCGATCAGACGCATGTTATCCCAGGCGTTGAGGCCCGCAACGGTAAGTCCCAGCGGCTCGGCCATGCGCGCCTGGTTTAGGCACGTGCCGCGCAGAAAGCTGTTCTCGTCATCGCCCTGACCCTTCCAGTCACGACGGTATCCCCAACCGCGTGCGTCGGGGCAGACGGTCACGTAACCCATACGCGCCAAACGCAGACCGTAGTCGTAATTGAACTTACGCACAGCATCATCGACCGCCGGCACGCCCGTCACGCCCGCAACACTTGCGGCGCCTGCTCCCTGATGGCCATGCGGGCAGATATAGCAACGCTTAAGCCCCCGTCCATCAAGCTTCGGATGAGACGGCTCCAACAGGTAAAACGGCATCCACACATCGTGCTCAACCTGCAGCATCGCATGAGTACGCACAATGCCGCCGGCAACCCGCACGCGGCTGAGCTCACGAATCTCAATCGGGACGCGGTCCATAAGCGAAAGGCCCAAAACATCGTACAGACGAGTCCTGGTCGCAATCTTCCACGCCTCAAAATCTGCAGGAGTCTTGCCCGCAAATGCCGCCGAGCGCCCTTCGCGCTTCAGCCGGGCACGCAGCGCAGGCTCGTCTTCGCAGTACGTCTCGATGTGCACGGTGCGACCATTGGCAGATAGCCCAGCCGTCTCCACCGCATCACCGTCGCCGCCCTCGGGATCCCAGCCATCCACACCGGCAAGCACCTGCTCGCGAGCGTACCCGGCGGCAGCCATCACATCGAGTTCATTCGCCCACGGCACCCAGCCGGTAGTATCGCCCGCCGGCCCATACAGGATCGCGCCAGCATACTGCGCGCAGTTGTGCGCCGCCGGTTTATTCCAATCCCACCAGCCTTCGCACTTGATATGTCGCCCTAGCCAACAATCGATCAGCGCAGTTTGCGCCCATTCGCGCCAAGGACGGCCCAGGTAGACCGAATCCGGCGCCACGCCATCCGGAGCTGTAAACGAACAACCATGAAACACAAATCCGTACGGCTCGCCTTTAGGCGTGGAGGCTGCCGTTACATACCCGTTGACATCCATATCGCGGTTGAGCGAGCGAATCTCGCACCCCTCAAAGTAGGCACGCGCGCCGCCAAAGATAAAGTCGACATCGCCCTCGATCCGGCAACGTCGAAAATACTGGCGTCCCACCCGGCGCGGCGCATACTGTTTGGGTCCTATAAACCCGCCCGGTTTGGCCTCATGCGGCGGCAGCGGACCCAAAAACAGCGTGTCTTGGTGTCCCTTAATGCAGCAGGCATCGACAACCAGACGGTCGCCATCGGCATACAGGGCAATCGCTTGACCGACCTCGCGCCCATCGCCCGCATCGTTTTCGATCGTGAGGTTCTCGAGCCGTACGTCGTCGGCATCGACCAAAACGGTATAGGTCCTAAACGTGCCGAGCGTACCGTCGACGCCCGAGCCGTCCTCCGAAGGCATCTTGGCACCCAGGCTGCCCACGATACGCACGCTGTCGGCCGTCTCTCCCTCAATCGTCACATGCGAGCGATGAATCTCGACCCGCTCGCAATACTCGCCCGGATCGACGCGAATCATCACCGGTTGCTCGGCATCCGGATAGAGCTGATCGGCTGCCGCCAAGGCATCGGAAATCGTTGGATACGCTCCTGCCGCAGCCCTCGAAACGCGCAGCGTATAGATACTTTCGCTCATCGTCCATCACGCTCCCAGGAAGCGAACTGTTCAGGCCAGCCCTGAACCTGTGGCTGAATATGCTCGGCGCAGCCCTTAAATGCCGTTTGGGCCGTGGCGAGCGATGCCCCATGCTTTCCATGCGGAAAGACATGTAGGCTAAAGCCAATCCCGTGGTCGGCAAGAGCTTGCGCAAGAAGGAGGCTATTTTGAACTGGTACCGATGCATCCTCGGCGGTATGCCACAAGAACGTACGGGGGAAGCCATCGCCCACCATATTCTCGATCGATAACTTTTGAGCCAAAGCGCCATCGGCACCCGTTAGGTGTTCAAACGAACCACGATGAGCATAGGCCCCCGAGCTTACGACCGGATAGCCCAAGCAAAGTGTGTCAGGCCGAATCGACTCAGGCGATGCCGAAATCGACTCTGCAAGCCAGGGTTGGTCCCAAAGCGCCCCGAGCAAGCCAACTAGATGCCCACCGGCCGAAAAACCCATGACCGTAATCCGATCAGGATCGACACAGCACTCTGCCGCATGGCTTCGGACGGTATCGACCGCCCGCGCGAGTTCTTGCAATGCCAGCGGATAGACAGCCGGAGCAACCGAATAGTTCAGTACAAACGCTTGGTAGCCCATCGCCAACAAACGGAGCGCTACCGGCTCGCCTTCGCGCGGCGAAACGTGATCGTAGCCGCCTCCTGGCACGACCACAACTGCAGGCAGCGGTTTTAAAGCATAAGCATCTTCGGTCGGGGCAAAAACATAAGACGTAATCGTGGCAGACGAGCCATCGACCCCGACAGGAATCGTTTTATTGAGCATGTATTCCCTTTCACCATGATGCGTAGCGCAGCGCACACGGCCGTATCGCACAAGGGCTGCATTGCCGATTTATCCGACAATGCAGCCCTGGTCATCAACCCGAGTTAGGAACGGACAACCTTGTCGACGTTCTGGAGCTGCAGTTCCTCGCCGTCCTGGCCCTCGATCACCACATTTTGCAGATCGAGTACCTTGACGTTTTGCGCAATGATGCCCTGACACACCATGGGCTCAACGCCGCAGGCCATGGCCGGGACAAAGGGCTCGGCATCCGGCGCGAAGGTCACGTGGACATCCTGGAACGTCAGGCGCGTTACTTTACTCTCGGGCAGGCCCGTGATGTAGGCAGCGGCCGCGTGGCAGTTAGTGGCCTCGATATCGCAAAACGTCGTGGCACCAAAGCCGGGCGTGCGGTCGTCGACAGGCAGCGTCTCGCGAGACTGCACGTAATCGGTCTTGCCGTCCTTGTCGCAGAAGTAGAAGGAGTTGACCACGAAGGGCGTGAGCACCTCGTCCATGCGAATGTGCTCAAAGGTAATGCCCTCGTTGACGGCATCCTTGCCGCGCCCGCGGCGGGTCTTGACGCGCAGGCCGCGGTCGGTGCGCTCAAAGAGGCACTTGCTCACGGTAAGGTCCTTGATGCCGCCGGCAGCCTCTGAACCCAGGACCACGGCGCCGTGACCATCGTGCATGTAGCAGTGAGAGATCAGCACGTCGTGCGTGGCGGGACGAAGCTCGGGCTCAATGCCCAGCTTGCCGCTCTTGATGGCGATGCAGTCGTCGCCCACCGAGAACTGACAGCCAAGGATGCGGACAAAGCCGCAGCTCTCGGGATCGAAACCGTCGGTGTTGTGGGAGTTCTTGGGGCCCTCGATGGACAGGCAGAGCGCATCGACGTGCTCGCACAGGATGGGGTGGATGTTCCACGCCGGGCTGTTGCGGACGGTGAAGCCGGCCAAGCTCACGTTTTGGCACTCGGACAGGAAGATCATGCGCGGACGGGCGACCTCGCGGCCCTCCTCGGGACGGAAGATGTTCTTAAAGTCCTTGTTCCACCAGTTGTCCTCGGCAAAATCGGTCTGACCGTCAATCGCGCCGCGACCATAGATGCACACGTCGTGCACGCCCAGACCCGTAAAGGTAGAACAGTAGGTCGAGAAACTCTCGCCCTCCCAGCGGCCCAGGGGCAGCATATCGGTGCCGGCATACCCGGCACCCTCGTTGCCCGTGACCGTTCCCGGAATGTAGGCAAGCGCGGCACGATCGTGGCGGGCCAGCAGCACCGCTCCCTCGGCGAGCTCGATGTTGATATTGCTCTTAAGGAAGAGGGACTTGATGCGATAACTACCGGCGGGGATCAGCACGCGGCCGCCCTTGGGGCAGGCCATGATGGCAGCCTGGATGTTGGTGGTGTCGTCGTGCTCGGCATCACCCTTGGCGCCACAGTCGCGAACGTTGATGGTAAAGGGCTCAGCCGGCGTGGTGACACCTACGCTCAGCTCACGCTCGCCACAAACAAAACGAACCAGGTTGCGCTTGCCGGGGGTCAGGCCGTCGACATAGGTCTCGACCGTATTCGTGGTACCAGCGGGCTCGTCGTTGACAAAGATCTCCCACGTATCGGCACAGGTAAAGTAGCCGCCGTCGTCAAGCTCGATCACGGCCGCGCGGGCGTTGCGCCAGATAACGTTCGTCTCCATGGATTTCTCCCTCAAAAAGATGCTCTAAAGGCAAATTGTACGCTGTTAAAAAAGGGCCGTGCCTGCCGGCGGAATTCCGGTGGCACGGCCCTGTGATTTGGACGATATGTCGGCCTTACTCGGCGGGGGTTACGCTACCGTCCTGGAAGCCAACGTTGTTGTGGGCAAAGCAGTCCTCGTACTTAAAGCCGGAGAGCTCCTCGCAAAGCGCCTTGACCTCGGGCTTGACGTCGGCCATCTTGCCACCCTCCTTGACGCGGTGAATCTCGTCGCAAAGGATGTCGCACTGCTCCTTGTCGATCTTGATGCCGCGGGCAAGGACGGCCGCAAGCAGGAAGAAGCCGGCGCAGCCGATGATCATGTAGCCGCAGATATACAGAGGCACGGTAGCGGGCTGGGTCACGGCGTCGCTATTGCCGGCGGTCTGAATGAAGCCGGAGGCAGCAAGGACGATAGCCCATACGTTGACGGCAATAGCCTGGGCGATCTGCTGGCAGAGCTGCTGCGCGGAGCTGTAGATGCCCTCGCGACGGCGCAGAGTGATGAGCTCATCGACATCGGGGATGTAGTTGAGCAGAACATCGGGCAGGTACTGGAAGCCGACGTAGAAGAACTTCCAGATGGCGAAGATGATGGGGTAGGCGATCATGGCGATGGCGACCGTGGAGGTGCCGTTGATCTGACCAAAGGCGAAGTAGTTGTAGGCAATGATGCACGCAGCGCAACCGACATTTGCGAGGTACCAAGACTTGTGGAAGCCCTTCTTGGCCATGAGGGCGACCCAGATGGCGGTGCAGACGATAGCGACGACCTTGCCAGGCATCTCCATCACGGACTCGTAGGACTTAGGAATCTGCAGGCAGTAGACGATGAAGAAGGACAGGCAGGCAGACCAGCAGGCAGCAGCGAGCTTCGTGGAGACCTGTGCATACAGGACCTTGCGGAAGGACTTGTTGCGGAAGGTGGAGATAACGTCCACAAAGAACTTCTTGATGCCCTCGCCGACGCTCTCGATCTTCTCCTGAGCGACCTCCTCGGGGGTGTGCTCCCACGTGGACAGGTACACGCAGAGCAGCGAGATTGCCATGACCGAAGCGTTGACCGTAGCGATGATGAAGTAGCTGAACGGGTTGGTCTCGCCGAAGGTGCCAAAGCCGAAGCCCACAAGTGCAGCCATCAGGAAGCCGGCGGCGTTACCAAAGAGATGCTTGTAGCCGGTGAGGTACGTACGCTCCTTAAAGTCGTCGGTCATCTCGATGGTAAGCGGCGACAGGTTGGCGGTGCAGAACGTGTACGCGACGTTGTAGATCAGGTACAGCACAAAGTAGTACGGGAAGCCAAACGGCGTAGCCACGAAGATGAGCGGCTCGGCGATCATCATCGGGATGGCCAGCAAGATCCAGAAACGACGACGACCAAAGATGCGGCCAATCTTGGTGGCATAGAAGTTATCGGCCACAAAGCCCATCAGCGGGCAAAGAATGGCGTTGACATAGATGGCAAACGAGCTGATCAGTGCAGCCTCGCCTGCGGACAGGCCACACTCCGTGGACAGGAACAGCACCATGTAGCTGTGCGTAAAGGTCAGGGCACCGGAATTGAGCATACCGCCCATACCAAAGCCCAAGCGCGTCCAGAATGTGATCTTGCGCTTTTTTCCGATCTTATTAGTCATCGAGCTCCCTCTCTTTTCTCGATTGTCTTGCAGCAAGACATTGGAGTCCATACCGACATCTGTCTGCTTGGCGTTCAGGGTGAACGTTTAGCTAGATTATGCGCGATTCCTTACGAGAGGTGAACGTTCACTTGCATATTATCCCCGAACGGTCGATTTTTACCGCCGAACGGACACAATTGAGATCCTCACACCTATTTTCTGCTGGTAAGGGTGCCATGCTGGACAGCCATGAGATAGGTGAACGTTTATCAGATTTTCCAACATATTCACTTAACCACGAAACGAAAAAGCCCCGCCGGGAACACTCCCGATGGGGCCGATGGCAAGCTCGCTATGCTTGGGCGCACTTGCCGCTACAAGCAGACGCCGTCCTTCCAGATACTGATCTCGTGACAGCCACGGCGCTCAGCACTCGTGAGCTTACCGTTCGCCGTCTCCAGCACCAGCTGGTACAGATCGTGGGCAGCCTCGTCGAGCGTGCGCTCACCCGTGGCAATCACGCCGGCGTTAAAGTCCATCCAGTTGGCCTTGTGGTCGCACAGACGCTGATTGGTGAACACCTTGAGCGTAGGCGCCGGCGCGCCAAACGGTGTGCCGCGGCCGGTCGAGAACAGAATCACGTGGCAGCCGGCAGCCGTCAACGCCGTGGTGGATACCATGTCGTTGCCCGGACCGCACAGCATGTTCAGGCCGTGTTTATTTGCCTGGCCGGCATACGGCAGCACGTCGACGATGGGGGCAGATCCGCCCTTTTGCACGCAGCCGCAGCTCTTGTCCTCGAGCGTGGTAATACCGCCGTCCTTGTTGCCGGGACTCGGGTTCTCATAAACGACCTCGCCGTGGCTAATAAAGTAGTCCTTAAATCCATTGAGCATGTCGGAGGCAGCGTTAAAGACCTGCTCGTTCTCGCAACGGTCGAGCAGGATGCTCTCCGCGCCAAACATCTCGGGCACCTCGGTAAGCACCGACGTGCCGCCACGGGCGACGACCATATCGCTCACGCGACCGATCGTGGGGTTGGCGGTAATGCCCGAAAGACCGTCGGAGCCGCCGCACTTAAGACCAATAACCAGCTCGGAGGCCAAAATGGGCTCACGCTTGGCTTGCTTTGCCAGGTCTGCCAGCTCGGCCAGAATCTTGTGGCCCTCGACCTGCTCGTCGGCAACGTCCTGGCAGGTGAGGAAGCGGACGCGCTCGTGATCGAAGTCACCGAGCTCGTCGAGCACCTGCTGGTGTGTGCAGTTCTCGCAACCAAGCGACAGGAACAGCACACCGGCCGCATTAGGATGACGCGAGAGCGCCACCAGCAGACGACGCGTCTGGACATGGTCGGCGCCGGTCTGCGAGCAGCCAAAGGGATGCGGGAAGTAGTAAACACCCTCCAGCGAGCCATCGACCAGATCCTGGGCCTGCTCGCACATGGCACGGGCGACTTCGTTGACACAGCCGACCGTGGGGATGATCCACAGCTCATTACGCGTCGCGGCACGACCGTCGGCGCGGCGGAAGCCCATAAAGGTCTCAGGCTCAACGGGATCCACGACCGGATGCGTGGGGTTGTAGGCGTACTCGACCTCGCCCGAAAGGTTGGTCTTCACATTGTGCGTGTGGAGCCACTGACCGGGCTGGACATCGCCCGTCACATGGCCGATAGGAAGGCCGTACTTGATGACGTCCTCCCCTGCGGCAATCGCGCGCACCGCCATCTTATGGCCCTGCGGAATATCCTCCACGGCCACGACCTCGCCCACCCCGGGAACCGCGACGGCAGTGCCCTTGGCAAGCGGCGACAGCGCAACGATCACGTTATCGGCCGGATTGATCTGGATAGTATTCATTACAAATGGTCCTAACCCTACAGGTTGAGCAGAAGTCGAGACGCGGGCACGCCGTCCCGCGCCCGCGTCTGCGCCGGAAATTTACGCCTGAGCGTTGGCGAAGGCCTGCTTGGCGCCCTCGGCACGCACGACAGCGAGCGCGCTGATGACAAACTCCTCAAGACCTGCGATCTGCGTAAGGTCCTCGCCCCACATCTGCTCGTTGGTGAGCACGTCGTGCACCAGCTGGGCATCGTCGGCGCCGGCATGGGCGGCGTAGAAGTCGAGCACGAAGGCGTCGTCCTGAGCGGTGTACTCGGTGCCGTCGGAGCGACGCAGGTGCAGGCCGTCGCCCTCGCGGGACACGAGCTCCTGTGTGTAGAAGGAGATGAGCGTAGCGAGGCTCGTCGCCAGGCACTTGGGCAGGTTGCCGGTCTCGGCAACGTAGTCCTTGAGCGTGGGCAGGTCGCGAGCGCGCCACTTAGCCGTGGAGTTGAGGCAGATGGAGAGCAGCGCATGATCAATAAACGGGTTGTCGAAGCGGTTTTCGACGGCGGCGGCAAAGGCCTTGCAGTCCTCGACATCCAAGTCGGCGGCAAGCGTCGGAATGACCTCGTCGTAGAGCATGGTGTTCATGAAGCCGCGAATGGTCTCGTCATGCATGCAGTCGCGCACAATATCAAAGCCGGCAACCCAGGAACCCGGAACGAAGGCGGTGTGGGCACCGTTGAGGATGCGGACCTTGCGCTTTTTGTACGGGGTGACGTCGGGAGTCACAAAGACACCCGGAAGACCAGCCTTCACAAAGGGAAGCTTCTCGGCAAGCGACTCGTCGCCCTGAATGCCCCACATCTGGAAGGGCTCGCGCACGGCCAGGAAGGGATCCTCGTAGCCCAGGCGCTCGGCCACGGCAGCGGCCTCCTTGGGGTCGCGGATGCGGCCGGGGACGATAGTGTCGACAAGCGTGGTGCAGACGGTGCAGTCGTTGGCCATCCACTGCGAGAACTCGTCCTCCCAGCCCCAGTCGCTCACGTACTGGTTCATGATGCGCAGCAGCTCCTCGCCGTTGTGATCGATGAGCTCGCAGGCGAGCACGATGACGCCCGGCTTGCCGGCGGCCCAGCGGGTGTGGAGCACCTGGGCAAGCTTGGCGGGGAAGCTCGCGGGCGGCATGTCGTCGGCCTTGCAGGACGGGTCGTAGGCGATACCGGCCTCGGTGGTGTTGGAGACGATAATCTCCAAATCGTCGGAGACGGCGACCTCCATCATGGCGCGGTAGTCGTCCTCGCGGTACGGGTTGATGCAGCGGCTGCAGGCGCTGATCACACGGGACTCGTCAACCGTGTTGCCGTTCTCCTTGCCGCGCACCAACACGGTGTACAGGTCGTCCTGGGCGTTGATACCATCGGCAAAGCCAAAGGCGCCGCTGATGGGCTGGACCATGACAACCTTGCCGTTCCAGCCGGTTGCCTCGTTGCCCATGTCAAAGAAGCGGTCGACGAAGGCGCGCAGGAAATTGCCCTCGCCAAATTGCAGAACCTTCTCGGGCGCGTCCTTGGGCAGCAGGTAGCCCTTGTAGCCGATCTTCTCGAGCGTCTCGTAGCTGATGTTCTCCATCGATGTCTCTCCTTAGATTGCTGTTAGCGTGCAGGCAAAACGGGGGCGCCGCGTGTGGCAACGGCGCTCCCGAGTTCGGTGTGATTCGATGCGGGTTTAGGCCTCGACGGTATCCAGGTCAAAGCCAAAGTAGCGGACCGCGTTGTTGTAGCTGATGTCGCGCACGATGGCTCCCAGCAGCTCCATGTCGGCCGGATACTTGCCCTGCTCGACCCACTCGCCGATCACGCCGCACAGCACGCGACGGAAGTACTCGTGACGCGGGTAGGACAGGAAGGAGCGGGAATCGGTAAGCATGCCCACAAAGTTGCCCAGCACGCCCTCGTTAGCCAGAGCCGTGAGCTGCTCGCGCATACCGACCTCGTTGTCGTTGAACCACCAGGCGGAACCGTTCTGGATCTTGCCTGCGGTCGGAGCCTCCTGGAAGCAGCCCATCACGGTATCGATCATGGTGTTGTCGATGGGGTTCAGGCTGTACAGAATGGTCTTGGGCAGACCCGTGGACTCCTGGATGGAGTTGAGGAAATCGGCCAGCTGGTCGGACGGCGTGTAGTTTGAGATGCAATCGTAGCCGGTGTCGGGACCGAGTTTGGCGAACATAGCGCGGTTGTTGTCACGCTTGCAGCCAAAGTGCAGCTGCATGGCCCAGCCAAGGCGGACATACTCGCCGGCGACGAACTGCATAAAGGCCGTCTTGTACTTGAGGACCTCGTCCTCGGTAAGCGGCTCGGCGGCAAGGCCCTTGGCAAAGATGGCCTCGATCTCGTCAGCGGTGGCCGGAACGTACATAACGTAGTCGAGTGCGTGGTCGGAAGCGCGGCAGCCCAGCTCGTGGGCGACATCGTAGCGCTTGGAGATGGCGGCCTTCATGCCCTCGAAGTCGCTGACCTCGACGCCGGCAACCTCGGAAAGGCGCTTGCAGTAGTCGGCGAACTCCTGGCCACGCTCGATACGCAGCGCGGCATCGGGGCGCATGGCGGGAACGACCTGAACGTCAAAACTGTCGTCGGCGGCAATCTTCTTGTGCCACTCAAAGCTGTCGGCGGGGTCGTCGGTAGTGCAGATCATGCGGACGTTGGACTGCTTGATCAGGTTACGGCAGGTAAAGCTGGCCTCAGCGAGCTTGGCGTTGGCAAGGTCCCAGACCTCCTGAGCGGTTTTGCCGTTAAGGACGCCCTCGTAGCCAAAGTAACGCTTAAGCTCCAGGTGGCTCCACTCAAAGACGGGGTTGCCCACACAACGGCCCAGGGTCTCGGCCCACTTCTGGAACTTCTCACGAGCAGGGGCATCGCCGGTAATGAAGCGCTCGTCAACGCCGTTTGCACGCATCAGGCGCCACTTGTAGTGGTCACCGCCCAGCCAAACCTCGGTGATGTTCTCAAAACGCTTGTCGTCCCAGATCTCCTTGGGAGAAATGTGGCAGTGGTAGTCGACGATAGGCATGCCCTCGGCAAAGTTGTGGAACAGCTCCTCGCCGGTCTTGGTGCTCAGCAGGAAATCCTGATCGTCCATGAAGTTTTTCATCAAACAACCCCTTTGTTGGCGGAGCGGGCGCACGATGCGCTCGTTATCCTTTAGGTGAACGTTCACTATACTAATCCATTGCACCTCAAAAGGTGAACGTTCACCTAACCACCACGGGGTGAACGGTAGATTTTGCCCGTTCAACGGTTGCTGGGGATGTGACTTGCATGTATTGCGGACTGGTTGGCGTCCCCGAACACCGAACTTGAGCGCTTTTGCTCAGGTGGGTCATGTCCCGACGTACATTTTTGGGAGTATTCAGCATTGGAGCGCGCCGTGCGCCATCCTCAGCGTCCTATTTGGAACGCAGATAGCGCCCGATCGGCATAAAAAGTGCCCCCGATGGCAAATTACGCCATCGGGGGCACTTAAAACAGTCGTTCTGCACCTCATTCAGGGCATGCCAATGCTGAATACTCCCAAAAATGCACGTCGCAAGAGGGGGTACCTGCTCAATCGGCTAAATACCCGCAAGTTCGCAGTAGCGGTCGACATTGCTGGCAAATACCATCTCGACAGCACCCTTCTGGACGGGCACCGTCGGGGTCCTTCCCCACAGCAGATAATCGCCCAGCGTCTTAGCGCCGCGATACGCCAGGCTCGTCGGGTCCTTATAGACAATATTGGTAAAGATGCCACGACGCAAGGCCAAGGCGCTCTCGGGGAACAGGTCGTTGCCGATTACCATGACCTTGCCGGCCTTGCCGCTCGAAACAAGCGCGTCGGCAACCACTTCGGAACCAACGGCAAAAACGCTACAGATAAGTTCGGGGGCGTCCGGCGCACTCAAGCGCTTTTCGAGCTCATGCTCGAGTTGTTTGACTTGCGCATGGGCACCTGCAAGATCCTCAACCTGCCATGGAATATCACGTTCGCGCAGGTAATTGTGGAAGGCGCGGGCGGTTAGATAGTGCGAATCGGTATATGGGTCGCCTGTCAAAAGGAGCACGCGGGCGTCGGCCCCAGAAGCATGGACCAGGTTTGCCGCCTGCTCGGCCATAAGGCTGCCTGCCGTCGAATAATCGGCCAAGCTCGCACCCAAACGATTCAAATGCGGACGGTCGCCGTCGACAAGCTCAATCGTCACGCCCGCCTCGGCGATCTGCCCCAAAAGCTCAGTCGCACGATCGTCGCCCGGCGCATAGGCGAGCAAGCCATCAATCTTCTCGCCCACCTGCAGACGCTCGTCGATTTGCTCGAGTGCATCAGCGTAGCCGCCCACGCCAAATTCAACGCGCTCAACCGTAATGCCCCGGTCGATGACCTCCTGTTCAAAGCGATTGCAGCCTTCCCACAGGTAACGGAAAAAGTACGCTCCCTCGCGCGATGCGCGGGGCAGGCAAAACACCAGATTGATATCCTTGCGGCGCAGGCTTGAGGCACTTGTGTTGCGGTGATAGCCCATGGCCTCGGCCTTAGCGTTCACCTTGGCGCGCACGGATTCGCTCACGCCGGCCTTTCCCGTCAGAGCCTTGTGCACGGTATTGATGGAAACGCCAAGCTCGGCGGCTATGTCCTTCATGGTTACGCGAGCGCTCATGCGGTTACTCCGTTATAGATAAGTTGCCAATTAATAGTCCAGTTAACGATACCCCAAAAATACTCTTCGACTCGCCGTGCTCTCCCTCAAATGCACAAAGCGCCCCGCGAACGGATGCCCGCGGAGCGCTTGGATGTCCGGACCTTATTTGATACCGCGGCCCAAGTCTTCGGCGATTTTGTCCACGCCCTTAAGTGCGGCGCACGTCTTTTTGTTGGAGCAATGCCCGGTGCAAACGCCACCCTGAGCGCAGTCGGCGCAGGTGCCCTTGCGGTAGATGCGCACGCACACGGCGACAAACGCAATACCGATAACAGCCAGTACAACAACATCGATAGGTGCCATAGCAAGCCTCCTCTAGTTAACCATCACTTACTTTACCCCATTCTCCACCTACCAAATAGGGACAGGTTTATTTTGGTCGGTTTTATCTGCGGAAACGCCACATCTTACTTCTGGAGCAAAGCAATCTGTCCCCCCATTGCGTCAAAAAGCCCGAGTGTCACTAAGACACCCGGGCTCGTGGAAAGGGGTTGATCCTTATTCGGACTTAGACGGAAACTGCAGCGGAAGCAGTGTTGGTCTCGTCCTCGTCGGTCCAAGCGTGCTTGGGCATAGGACGGAAAATCTGGAAGAGCATCGCGACCAGCAGCACGATAGCCACAACCGTCCAGAAGCCAAACTGCCCAAGGACAAGCAGGTTATAGAACTGGTTGATGAACAGGCCGATCACCCAAGCGAAGGCGCACTCGTAGCCGAGGGCAATCGCGGTCCACTTGCCGGAATTCATCTGGTTGCGGATGGTACCCATAGCGGCAAAGCACGGAGCGCACAGCAGGTTGAACGCGCCGAAGGCAACGCAGGCGCCCATGGTGGGGAACATGCCGGCAAACGCGGTCCACAGGCTCGGGTCGGTCTCGCCCGCGTCGGCGACGGACAGCAGCGAGCCGGCGGTGGCGACAACGTTCTCCTTGGCGACGAGGCCAGAGACAGTCAGCGCGGTTGCCTGCCAGGTGCTAAAGCCGAGCGGGGCGAAAATCCAAGCGACCAGGTTGCCCAGCATGGCGAGCACGGAGTAGTCCATGAACTCCTCGGGGATGCCGTCCATCGCAGGCAGGAAGCCAAAGGAGCCGTTGTAGCTACCAAAGTTGGAGAGGAACCACACCACGACGGTAGAGGCGAAGATGATCGTGCCGGCCTTCTTGATAAAGGCCCAGCAGCGCTCCCACACGTGCAGCGCCCAAGAGCGGATCGCCGGGAAGTGGTAGGCAGGAAGCTCCATAACGAACGGCGTCGGGCGGCCGGCGAAGAGCTTGGTCTTCTTGAGCATGAGGCCCGAAGCAATGACGGCAAAGACGCCCAGGAAGTAGAAGAGCGGGCTGATCCACGCGGCGGTGGTGGAAGAATCGCCGATGATGGAACCCATGAGCAGGGCGATGATCGGCAGCTTAGCGCCACAGGGAATGAACGTGGTGGTCATGACCGTCATGCGGCGGTCCTTCTCGTTCTCGATGGTCTTGGTAGCCATGACGCCGGGGACGCCGCAGCCCGAGGACACAAGCATGGGGATGAAGGACTTACCGGACAGGCCAAAGCGGCGGAACACGCGGTCCATGATGAAGGCGACGCGGGCCATATAGCCGCAGTCCTCCAAGAAGGACAGCATGACGAACAGCAGGAACATCTGCGGGACGAAGCCGAAGATGGCGCCCAGGCCGCCGACGATGCCGTCGCAGACCAGCGAATCGACCAGGCCACCGTCCTCGGTGCCGCCCGCCACAAGGGCGTCGTGCACCACGGTGGTGATACCCGGGACATAGGGGCCGTACTGTGCCGGGTCGACCGAGTCGGCATTGTCACCCGCAGCCTCGACGGCCGCGTCGTAGGCGTCGCGACCCTGGCCGAGCACATACCAACCGTCGGTACCGAAGAGCTGGTCGTTGGTGAAGTCGGTCACCGTGCCGCCCAAGGTAGAAACGGCGATGTAGTACACGCAGAACATGATGACCACAAAGATCGGCAGGCCCAGGATACGGTTGGTAACCACGCGGTCGATCTTCTCGGAGGTGCTCATCTTTGCCGGAGCCTTGGTGAGGCACTCGTCAATGATGTGGGCAATCACGCCGTAACGCTCGCCGGTGATGATGGACTCGGCGTCGTCGTCGCAGTCCTGCTCGCACTGGGCGACCAGCTGCTCCACGCGAGCGGCCTTCTCCTTGGTGAGGTTGATGAGCTTGCAGGCGTCCGCGTCGCGCTCGAACAGTTTGACCGCGTAGTAGCGGCGCTTGTTGGCGGGAACGCTCGCAGGCAGGTTATTCTCGATGTGGTCCAGAACGTCCTCGATGGAGGAGTCGAACTTGTGCTCCGGCACCTGGTCCTTGGAAGCAGCGGACTTCTTAACCTGCTCGAAGAGCTCCTTGATGCCCTTGTTCTTAAGAGCCGAGATCATCATGACCGGGCAGCCGAGCTTCTTGGAGAGCTTGTCCGTGTCGATCTTGTCGCCGTTCTTCTCGACCAAGTCGGCCATGTTGAGGGCAACGACCACGGGCAGGCCGGTCTCGATAACCTGAAGCGCCAGGTACAGGTTACGCTCCAGGTTGGTGGCGTCGACCACCTGGACGACAACATCGGGCTCGCCGCTCATGAGGTAATCGCGCGAGCATTGCTCCTCGGGGCTGTAGGGGGAAAGCGAGTAGATGCCAGGGAGGTCCGTGATGGTAACGTTCTTGTCGCTTAGGAGCTTGGCTTCCTTTTTCTCAACCGTGACGCCGGGCCAGTTGCCAACGTAGCCGTTGGCGCCGGTGATCAGGTTGAAAAGCGTGGTCTTGCCGCAGTTGGGGTTACCCGCCAGCGCGACATGGATCTGAGAATCCGCCATTCAATCCTTCTTCCTTGTGTGCCCGCGCTGCTTTCTCCGCGCAGGCTGGATAATGTGCTTCAAAGATGCTGCATTAAGTTAGAAAAACATAACTTTACCTGCAGAAATACACGCCGCGAGCCCTTACTGGACCTCGACGACGGCCGCCTCCTCCTTGCGGATGGAAAGCTCGTAGCCGCGCACGTTGATCTCGACCGGATCACCGAGCGGTGCAACCTTCACGACCTTGAACGAAGTGCCCTTGATGAGCCCCAGGTCCATAAGGTGGCGGCGAAGCGCACCCTCACCGTGAAGCTTGACGATGGTGGAGCTCTCGCCCACCTTAACGTCACCCAACGTCTTCATCCTCTTGTCCCCCTTTCGGTTTTTATCAAATGCTGCGAACTAACCGACGGTCATGATGTGCATGGCGACCTTGGAATCGATGCCAAAGCGTGCGCCCAGCACAGTGACGATGATATTGGCGCCACTCGAGCTCACCACGTGGATTTCGCTGCCCTCGACAAAGCCGAGGTCCTTGAGGTGGTGCTTCATATCCTCATTGCCCTTTACACGAGACACGCGCACGGTTTCGCCCGCTTTTACCATCGAAAGCGGCATTGCCGGCATCTGCGGTCCGCAAGACATGAGTGGCTCCTAACGTCAGTTCGTCCTTAACATCGACACGGTAAAAGTTAACCACGCCTATGTTCGCTATAGTAAACTAACACGTGGTTAACTTTTTGGAAAGGGTCCACATTCAGATTTCGAAAAAGTTTCCTATACGAAACAAAGGCGCCGCAAAGACTGTCTCTTTGCGGCGCCTTGCCATACCAATTGATGCAACAGAGGGGACTGCCCCTTTGTCACATTGTTGAGGTTAGAGTGAGAGATTTCTGATCGACGTAACGCAGGAAGCCTCGTCTACGCCCGAAACGCGGAAGATGATGTCCTCGCCGCACTCGCCGTAGAGAGCCATGAGTCCCATGACATCGCGGCCATTCGTGTGGCGATCGCCGATACTGACTGACACGTCGCAACGATGCTTGGCAATGATGTCATAGAGCAGCGCAACCGGGCGGGCATGTAATCCCAACGGATCTTTAATCGTCTTTGTAAACTCGACCATGTCCCCTCCCACGACATCGTACATTCGGCTGGCAAACCCAGCCATGTGGTAGTTATTGTAGCGTTAGATGCTTGTCGAGGACCCTTTCGGACACCCCGTGGACAAAAAGTGGCAAATATGAGTACTGTCACAAATTTAGTAGCAGCAGAATTGAGAGCAAATTGGCCGATTTGGCCGATTTTAATGTTTTGGAAGCCATCGAATCGCGTCTATAGGGGGTTAGATAAATTGATTTTGAGCCCATTTTCGCTCAGAACAGGCCGAAAAATATGACACCTCTTTTGCAACAGTACTCATATTTGGCATTTTTTGCCCACAGGGTCCAAAACCATGCTCCAAAACACAAAAGGAGGGGCCTCGTAAGGCCCCTCCTTAGGAAAGGGAATCGATTTATTCCACAGCCGTAGATTAATCCTAGCCGCTACTCCATCATGTCGAGGACGGAGGGGCGAAGCTCGTTCTCAGCAGCCTCGGGATCGGTTTCGCGCAGGCGGTTGATGTAGCGGTTGTACCACATCACGGCAAGGCCCAGGAAGACAACCACGCCGCCGACGTTGTAGACCAGCGTCAGCCACAGCGGCTGATCGAGCGGAATGGTGCCGCAGATAAGCACGAAGCAGAAGACCACAAGCAGGAATGCAGCAATGACCAGGCCAAAGGTGCGCGAACCCATGCGGAAGCCACGGGGAGCAGCGTCGAAGTTCTTGCGCAACATAAAGTAGGCAAGCAGGATCAGCAGCGGCGGGAGCAGAGCGGTGGCAGCCGTCATGTTGGTGACGATCATGAGCAGGTCGTCGAGGTTACCGGAGCCCAGGGCCGGGATGATCAGGATGGGGACGACGATGGCGAACTGCAGCCAGGCAGCGCGGGCGGGAATGCCGTGCTCGTTGAGCTCGACGATCTTGCTACCAAAGACACCCTTGGGGATCTCGGTGAAGAAAACCTTGATGGGAGCAGAGGTCCACATCATGAGGGAGCCCAGCGTGGCGGCGAGAAGGATCAAGCCGATGGCGCGCGTAGACACTTCCATGGGAATGCCAAAGTGGGCAAGGACAGCGCCGAATACGTCGAAGATACCGGTGGAGATGGCAACGCCGCCCTCGGGGATGAACAGGTTAACCAGCAGCGAAGCGCCTGCATACAGAAGGCCGATGGTCAGACCGGCGATAACGACGGTGCGCACGAAGGCCTTGACGCCACCCTTAAGGTCGTTAAGGAACACGCCGACAGACTCAGCGCCGCCAACGCCCTGGATGATCCAGGCAAGCGTACCGAAGAAGCCCCACGCAGTTGCGAAGTTGCTCATGTCGGGAGCCATGTTAGCGGGAGTAGGAGCCGTAGCGAACTCAACGCCGCCAAAGGCAGCAGCCAGGGACAGCAGGATGAACACGGCGGTCAGGCCGAGAGCCGCGGTCGAACCGAAGGAGGAAATGGAGCCGATCCACTTAGCGCCCTTGGTCGAAACCCACGTGGCGATAGCAAAGACAACGATCTCGATAATGGTGATCCACAGCTGCGAAAGCTCGGCGTTGGCACCAAAGAACACGTAGCTCGCGTAGATGATGACGTTGGGCAGGACGGACGCAAAGAAGAACAGGTTAACGAACCAGTAGCTAAATGCCGTCAGGAACGCTCAGCGACCACCCATCGAGGTCTTAACCCATGCGTACACGCCCGACTCGGAGTCCTTGTTAAGGCCGACGAACTCGGCGGTAACCAGGGTATAGGGGACAAAGTACAAAAGCGTGGCGAAGAAGAACGACGGCGCAGCTGCTAAGCCGATGGCCGCGTTGTTGTTGATGATGTTCTTGATACCGAACACGGCGGCGACCGTCATGCCCAGCAGAGCGAACGAACCAATCGTTCCTCGTTTTTCAGAGCTCATAAGCCCTCCCAATCATCTATTAAATGTCATCTAAACCCGTCCGAGCTGCAAGTGCAAACACGGACGGCGCACCTGCTAAGGGGAATGGGGAAAAGGGAGTCAACAAAGCCATCCCCCTTAACGGCGCGAAGCAAACGTCCAGGCGGACGAATACTACTTGTTGGGGAAGGAATAACCTTCGACCGTCACGTGCAGTACCACGACGCGGGGATCCGCGGCATCGGCCACGACACGGTAGGCCTCGTCAATTTCGACGACGGCAACGCCGCCGGCGGGAATCGTCACGGTCTCCCCCGCCCCCTCAAAGCGCTCGCGATCATCGATATCGCTGTAAGCGCGGGTGCAGGTGAGGCCTGCCTTGGGGGCAACCTCGACGGTCAGGTCGCCGTCGAGCGGAGCGAGCACGGCATGGTAGCGACGGTGACCGACCAGGTCGGCGGTTGCGGCCTCGCGGGCATAGACCCACCAGTACACCAGCGAGTCGCCGATGGAGTACGCCACATCGTGCTGCAGTTCAGAAACGCCGTCGAGCGCCTGGCCGGTACGCATCCACTTCTTGACGGACTTCATCTGAGCGTCGAAATCGGCGCGCGAGTTAAAGACATGCATGGCTTATGCCTCCTTAATGGGTGCCAGCGCCTGAGCCAAATCGGCAGACGTCAGCGGTCGCAGGGACACCTCAAAGCTGAAGCTCTCAAAACGGGTGCGATAGGAATCGAGCACCTCGGAACCCCAAGAGTTCGAGCCAAGGCCGAGCAGCTGGTCGTTGATGTTAACCGTGACCGTGTCGCCCGGAACAAGGTCGTAGACGTGCTTGGCATTATCAATAGCCTCGCAGCTATAGGGCCATGCCGAGAACGAGAACGGGTTGGAAGCGGCGTCGGCCGGACGAGTCACCAGCACGCCATCACCGTGGCTAGAGCGCAGGGCAACCCAGCGGGTACCCTCGCGGTTGGCACAGTCCTGAGGCATAACGTAGGGCGTGAACATGTCGTCGACCGTAGTGCGGTAATGACCGACCGGGTTGGCACGCAGCGAGTCCGGATAGTTCTCGCCCGGGCCGTGGCCATACCACTCGACGGCACGATCGCAACCGGGAACCTCAAAGGAGATGCCGATGCGCGGGATAATGTCCGAATAGTCGCCGTAGGGCTCGCCGGAAACCTTGAGGTCGACGCGACCGCTCGGAAGCACGGTGTAGACAAGCTCGACGCGCATGCCGAACGCGCGGACGGGAGGAGCAATACGTTGGCTCACGGTAACGACGACCGCATTGCCGTCCTGCTTCCAAAAAACCTTGCGGGTGGACGTCTGCATTACATCAATGAAGTTGTCCTTCCACAGGGAGTCGTACTCCTGGGCGTGGTTGTCGACGAGCGGATGCCAAAAACCAACCTGGGGACCAGAGGCCATGACGTCACGGCCGGATGCCTTCCACTCGCTCACGGTGCCGTTTACCTTGCTGAAGGTCAGCTCGCCGTTGAGGGAGTGAATGCGAATCTCCTGCTCGGTCTCCTCGACCGTAAGCTCAGGACGAGTGGGAGCCGCAATGGCCGGCGCCGGATGGTTTGCGATGGCAAACTGGTTTGCGCCCAGTTGGAACATCGGCTCGCACCAGACGTGAGCGGCCATGGTGTAGGCGCGCACAGTCAGCAGGGTCTCGCCTACCGCGGCCTCGTGAATCACCAGCGGAAGCTGGACGGACTCACCGGGGGCAACCGCACCGGGCATGAGCGTCTTGCGGCAGACCACGTCGCCGTCCACCAGGGTCTCCGCCGACAGGCAAACATCCTCGAGGGTGGTAAACCAGCGCTTGTTGGTGACAGTCAGCTCGCCCGCCTCGGCGTCATAAGCCATGCGAACCGGGCAGATGACCTGGCCGTACTCGGTAAGGCCCGGGCTCGGCTGCTGCCAGGGGAACACCATGCCATCGATGCAGAAGTTGCTGTTGTTGGGGTAATCGCCGTTGTCGCCGCCATACATATCGTAGGCAATGCCGTCCTCGGTCACAGCAGCCAGACCGTGGTCGCACCATTCCCAGATAAACTGGCCTTGGATGCAATCCCAGCGATCGAAGACCTCCTGATACTCGGACAGGCCTCCGGGGCCGTTGCCCATGGAGTGACCGTACTCGCAGTTGATGCGCGGCTTGGGGAACGGATGCTCACCAAAGTCGTTCATCTGCGACACACGGGAGTACATCGTGGAAATGACGTCGACGGTATCGGCGTTGCGGTCCTCCTCGTAGTGGACCGGACGACCATCGAGCTCGTGAGCCTTGGCGTACATCGCGCGGATGTTGCAGCCATAGCCGCTCTCGTTGCCCAGCGACCACATGATGATGCACGCGTGGTTGCGCTCCTGCATCACCAGGCGCTCAATACGGTCGACGTAGGCCGGCTCCCATGCCGGGTCGTCGGTAACCAGGGCGATGTTGCCGATATTCTCGAAGCCGTGGCTCTCCATATCGGTCTCGGCGACCAGCATGATGCCATACTCATCACACAGCTCGTAGAAGCGCGGGTCATTGGCATAGTGAGAGGTGCGCACTGCGTTGATGTTGTGCTGCTTCATGAGCTCCAGGTCGCGGCGCATGCGATCGAGGCCCACGGCGCGGCCCTTGTGATCGTCGTGATCGTGGCGGTTGACGCCATGCATTTTAAAGTAAGTGCCGTTGAGGTAGATATGATTGCCCTCGACCGTCACCTCGGCAAGACCCTGGCGATGCGGGACGTACTCGCTCACCTTGTCGTCGTCGTAGACCTCAAACGTAAGATCGTAGAGGAAGGGGTCCTCGGGATTCCAGAAGTGGGCATCGGTCACGCTGCACTCGGCATGGCTGTCGACGCACTCACCCGTAGCCACCACGTTCTCGCCATCGCTGAGCGTAAACACAACGCGGGAAGCGCCCTCGGCAACCGTATCGAGCGTGATCAGAGCGGCATCGCCCTCGCGGTGCGTGCGGAACCTAAAGTCGACCAGGTGCGCGGCGGGACGCTGCATAAGGTACACATCGCGGAAGATGCCCGAGGCCCACCACATGTCCTGATCCTCGATGTAGCTGCCATCGCTGTACTGCAGGACCTTGACCGCAAACAGGTTGTCGCCCTCGACGAGCGCGTCGGTCACGTCGAACTCGGCAGACAGGCGCGAACCCTTGGTCATGCCGATATACTGACCGTTGACGTACAGCTCGCCATAGCTCTCGATGCCGTCGAAGCGAATGATCTCGCGAGCGCCGGCAGGAACGGCGGGAAGGTTGACGATGCGCTGGTAGACGCCCGTGGGGTCGTCGGAGGGAACGAACGGCTGATCAACCGGGAACGGGAAACCCTCGTCGGTGTAGGCAAGGTTGCCATAGCCGTCCACCTGCCACAGGTGCGGAACCTCCACGTGATCCCACTCGGGCTTGTACGTGGAGAGTTCCTCGTTGGAGACGGCAGCGGGGCCCTCAAAGAGGCGGAACTGCCACGAGCCGGACAGCTGGACAAACCCGCGCGACAGCTCGCGGCTGTACGTTGCAGCGAGATCGGCGGTCTCGTAACCCATAAAGTACGCATGGGGTGCCAGGCGGTTCCTGTGGGTGAGCGCTTGGTTTTCCCAATCGTTAATGGCGTCCATGGTGATGCTCCTTCATCATCGTAGTGATTCTTGTGCAACCGGTTGTCCTTATCTTACGGGCGATGCAAAATACTGTGCAACCGGTTGTCCGCTGAACGGTCGATTTGGCCGGGTTAACGGTGCAACCGGTTGTACAATCGCAACACTTATGTCACCCTGAGTATCGAAACTCAGCACAAGACATCGTTCTTAAGCTCGTAGGCAACCTCCACGCCCGCTGATATCTCACCCACACGAGACGTATTCGATTTCGGCTTGGTTGCAAAACGACACCGGTCACCGGATATCATGAACGCTGTTCAGGCGCACTATAGTAAGCTGTATCCGCACTAGCCCGTATCAGTGACAACATCGACCGCATTTTCCAGGAGACGCCATGACACAACCAGTTCGCACCGCACCTACGCTTGCCGAGGTTGCCGCAGCTGCCGGCGTGTCGCGCTCCACGGCATCGCGCGCCCTCAACGATTCGCCCCGCATTAGCGAGGAAACCAAAAAGCGCGTCCGCGCGGCGGCCAAGGAAGTCAATTTTGTCCCCAACGCTCGTGGCCGAGCGCTCGCTGTCGGGCGCACGGAAATCATCGCCGTGCTCGTGACCGAGCCTCTGAGTGAACTCTTCAGCGACCCCACCTATAGCGAGTTTTTGAGCGGCATTACCGAGGAACTGTCGGAGTCGTCCTATCTGCCCGTTATCTTGCAGGCGTCTTCTACGCATGAGCGCAACCGCGCACGCGAGCACTTTGAGCGCCGCTCGTTCGACGCCGTGATCGACGTCTCTCCCTACAAAGGCAGCGAGCTGCTCGAGGTGCTGCGCGAGCTGGGCGTACCCACCGTGTTGTGCGGCCAGCTCGAGGGCCACCCCTATCGCGATGTGTTCTCGACGGTCTACTCTGACGACGAAGAGGGCGGACGCTTTGCGGCACTCGCCATGAAGGGGCGCGGCCGCAAAGATATCGTCGCCGTGTTGGGACCGCAAGACAACCCCGCTGTTGTCGACCGCCTGCGCGGCTACCGCGCCGTCTTGGGCGAAGACCTCCCAGACGCAAACGTTATCTATACCGGCTGGAACAGCGGAGACGGCTATCAGGCCATGCACCTGATTCTCGCGCGCAAGATTGCTTTCGATGGCGTGCTCTGCGGATCGGACCGTATCGCGGCTGGCGTCATCACCGCACTCAACGAGGCAGGCCTATCCGTTCCTGCGGACGTTTCTGTCGTCGGCTTCGACGATCACGAGATTGCGACGCGCTGCGTCCCCGCGCTCACGACCGTCCGCCAGCCCCTGCGCGAAGAAGGCCACATGGCCGCCAACATTGCGCTCGACATGATCAAGGGTGCCGAGCCTACCACCTCCGTGATGCACATGCAGCTGATCCAGAGAGACTCGCTATAAGAAACTGGGGCAGGCTTTCTGCCAGACAGTTGTTGCGGAAAGCCTGCCCCGTTTTGAGCGCTCATTCTGGGGCACAGTTTCCGTTAGACAGCTCAACCGGAAACTGTGCCCCATTATTTTGCCGAATTCTGGGTCGCGCTTTCCCAGAGGACCCCCCTTGGGAAAGCGCGACCCGTTCTGGACGCAAATTCCAGGTCGTAGTTTCCGCGACGCCCAGTCAACCTATACCCTCGCAACCTCGGCGTATAAAAAACGAGGGAAGACACACGTCCTTCCCTCGTTGCAAGCAAGATGTAGCCGCTCGCCTACATCAGGCGCAGGCTGACGTCCTTGAGCTGGGCGCCGCTAACGGCACTCGGGGCGCCCGACATAAGGTCGGAGCCGCTGGCCGTCTTGGGAAACGCCATGACGTCGCGGATGGAGTCGGAACCGGTGAGCAGCATGCACACGCGGTCCAGGCCCAGAGCGAAACCGCCCATCGGGGGCGCACCAAACTTGAGGGCCTCCATGAGGAAGCCGAACTGAGACTCGGCGCGCTCCTCGGTAAAGCCCAGGAGCTTGAGCATGGACATCTGCATCTCGGCGTTGTGGATACGCATACCGCCACCGCCGGCCTCAAAGCCGTCCATGACAAAGTCGTAGGTGCACGAACCAGCCGCCAGCGGATCGGCCTCGATCTTGGCGATGTCGGTCTCGGTCGGCAGAGTGAACGGCTGGTGCTCGGCAGCGTAAGCCTTGCGGTCCTCATCCCAGTGGAACAGCGGGAAGTTGACGACCCACAGGAAGTCGTGGCCCTCGCGCTTGATCTCGAGTGCATTGGCCATGTGCGAACGCATGCCGCCCAGGATCTCGTCGGAGAGCAGGCGCGGGCCGGCGGCGAACATCACAAGGTCGCCGGGCTCGACGTCCATGCGCTCGCGTAGAGCGGCCATCTCCTCGTCCGAGAAGAACTTGACGATGGGGCTGTTGATGGAGCCGTCCTCGCGGAAGGCGATCCATGCCAGGCCCTTGGCGCCAAACGTGGAGGCCACGCCGGCGAGCTTATCGATCTTGGCACGTGCCCAGGCACCGGCGCCCTTGGCGTTAATGGCCTTGACGGCAGAGCCCTCCTCGTTTGCGGCAGTCGCAAAGACCTTGAACTTGGAGTTGGCAAAGATGTCGGTCAGGTCGACCAGGTGCATGCCATAGCGGGTATCGGGCTTGTCGGAGCCATAGGTGTCCATGGCCTCCCAGTAGTTCATACGACGCAGCGGCGTGGGCATCTCGACACCCATGCGGCCGAAGGCATCGGCAAGAACCTCTTCGAGCGCGCTCATGACATCGTTCTGGTCCACGAAGGACATCTCGATATCGACCTGAGTGAACTCGGGCTGACGGTCGGCACGCAGGTCCTCGTCGCGGAAGCACTTGGCAACCTGGTAGTAGCGCTCGACGCCACCGACCATGAGCAGCTGCTTCAGGAGCTGCGGGGACTGCGGCAGGGCGTAGAAGTTGCCCGGCTGAATACGGCTGGGAACGATGAAATCGCGGGCACCCTCGGGCGTGGACTTAAACAGGGAGGGCGTCTCAACCTCCATGAACTCACGGTTGTGCAGCGCCTCGCGAATGGCAAAGGTAAAGTCGGAGCGCAGCTTGAGGTTGGCCATCATCTCGGGACGACGGAGGTCCAGATAGCGATAGCGCAGACGGGTGTCCTCACTGGTCTCGATGCCGTCCTCGATCTGGAACGGCGGGGTGACGGACGTGTTGAGCACCTCGGCGTGGTCGGTCAGGACCTCAATCTCGCCGGTCGCGAGCTTGGTGTTGGTGGTCTCCTCGCCACGGGAGCGCACGACGCCGTGGATCTTGATGGGCCACTCGGGACGCATGGTCTCGGCGATCTTAAAGGCGTCGCCGTCGGAGTGCTCGGGGTCGAAGGTGAGCTGCGTGATGCCCTCGCGGTCGCGAAGGTCGCAGAAAATAAGGCCGCCGTGGTCACGGCGACGGCTCACCCAACCGGTGAGGGTGACCTCTTCGCCCACGTTCTCGCGGCGAAGCTCGCCGCAGGTACGGGTGTGCATGGAATGCTCGTCGATGGGACGGGTCTGGCTCATACCAGTGATCCTCCTTTATGGATCTGTGCCGCCCCGTGTCGTTCCGGGCGGCGTCGTACAGATTTGCCCAGCCTGCGTAAACCGCGCAGCCAGACATGGCGTTCTATCTTATCGCACCCACGTCGATGTACCGCGAAAAAGTAACTCTTGCCCAAAGACTTGACGGAGACGAAACAATTGACGCGGCCTGGCCGTCGCCCAGGCGCGCCGCGTGCGACAATGTGCCCCAATACAACTGCACTCGGAAAGGCCCACCATGACTGCACGCCTCATTGTTATGGATATCGACTCCACGCTCATCAACCAGGAGGTCATCGACCTGTTGGGCGAGGAGGCCGGCGTAGGCGAGCAAGTGGCGAAGATCACCGAGCGCGCCATGCGCGGCGAGCTCGACTTTAAGCAGGCGCTCGAGGAACGCGTGGGGCTGCTTGCCGGCTTGGACGAGAGTGTGTTCGAGCGCACCTTTGAGCGCGTGACGTTTACCCCCGGCGCGTTAGAGCTTGTGCGCTCGGCACACAGCAAGGGCTGGAAGGTCGGCGTGGTAAGCGGCGGCTTCCACGAGGTCGCTGACAAGATCGTAACCGCCGCGGGCATCGATTTTTGCCTGGCCAACCGCCTGGAAGTCATGGACGGCAAGCTCACCGGTAAGTTGGCTGCCAACATTGTGACCAAGGAGTCCAAGCTCATCCAGCTGCTGGACTGGGCAGTTGAGTGCGGTGTCGACATGGCCCATACCGTGGCAATCGGCGACGGCGCCAACGACATCCCCATGATTCAGGCTGCGGGCACGGGCATCGCGTTTTGCGCCAAGCCCAAGACGCGCGAAGCCGCCCCGTTTGCCATCGACGAGCGCAACCTGATGCTCGCCATGGACATCATCCTGCGTGACTAGCCGATCCGTCTAACAATTGAATCAGTCTGTCCTATAGTTTCCGAACAATTTTGTCTTAGTGTTCGGAAACATACCCTTTGAGTGCTAGACTTTGCGCCGTCGAAGGGAACATATATGGATAAGCAAGATCTTGAGCAATTGCTGAGCGATGTTGCCGGCGGAGCAGTCACCCCGGCAGTCGCCCTCACGCGCATCCAAACGGCGCCAACCGCCGATCTGGGTTTTGCACAGCTCGATCTTTCGCGCGGAGTGCGCCAGGGAGCCGGCGAGGTTGTCTACGGTGCCGGTAAAACCGCCGAGCAAATTGCCGCCATTATCGAAGCGCTGCGCGATGCCGGCCAGGAGCGCATCCTGGTCACGCGCCTGGATGCCGAAAAGACAGCCCGCACCTCGGAGCTCCTCGGCAACGGCATCGACCTGGGATATGTCCCGGACGCGCAGCTCGCCCTCGTGGGCGGCAAGCCCTCCCCTACCGGCAACGGACGCATCGTCGTCGCCTGCGCCGGCACGAGCGACCTGCCCGTCGCCGAGGAAGCCGCGTTGACGGCCGAGTTCTATGGCAACGAGGTCGACCGCCTCTACGACGTAGGCGTCGCCGGCCTGCACCGCCTACTCGCGCATGCCGAGGAACTTGCGCAGGCACAGGTGGTCATCGCCATCGCCGGCATGGAGGGCGCGCTGGCGAGCGTTATCGGCGGTCTGGTGAGCTGTCCGGTCATCGCCGTTCCCACCAGCGTGGGCTACGGCGCAAGTTTTGGTGGCGTAGCCGCACTGCTCGCCATGCTCAACTCCTGTGCCAGCGGCGTATCGGTCGTCAATATCGACAACGGCTTTGGCGCCGCTTACCAGGCAAGTCTTATCAATCATCTGAGCGCCGGCACACCCCGCGCCCGCTAAGGAGCATTCCATGTCCAATCATCAGCACACGCTTATCATCGACGGCACCTCGGGCATCAGCGGCGATATGACCGTCGCGGCCCTGCTCGACCTGGGCGCCAGCGAGGAGCGCCTGCGCGAACAGCTCGCCACACTGCCGGTCGACGGCTTTACGATCGCCGTCACGCGCGTAAACAAGCATGGCATCGACGCCTGCGATTTCGACGTTCAGCTGGCAGAAGAGCTCGAGAACCACGACCACGACATGGCATGGCTCTACGGCAACGAAGCAGCTGCCGAGCACACGCACGAGCACGAGCACGAGCACCACCATCATGACCATGACGAGCATGAGCACTGCCATGAGCATGATCATGAGACCCACGGCCATGGCCACGAGGGTCACCATCACGCCCACCACCATCACCACCGTTCTTTGGCGGACGTCACCGCTATCATCGACGGCTCGCAGCTAAGCGATGGCGCCAAGCGTCGTGCGCTCGCCATCTTTACCGCGCTCGCCGCCGCCGAGGCAAAGGCCCACGGCAAAACGCCCGAGACCGTCATGTTCCACGAGGTAGGCGCCGTCGATTCCATCGTCGACGTCTGCTCTGTCGCCATCTGCCTCGATGACCTGGGTATTGAGGACATCGTGGTCGAGTCGCTCTCCGAAGGCCACGGAACCATTCGCTGCGCCCACGGCCTTATGCCCATTCCCGTCCCCGCTGTCGTCAACCTGTGCCAGGCGGGCAATATCGCCCTCACGCCCGCACCGGTCGCTGGCGAGCTCGTGACGCCCACGGGCGCCGCCATCGTCACCGCGCTGCGCACGTCCGAGCACCTGCCGGCACGCTACCACATCGAGGCCGTCGGCTACGGCGCCGGCAAGCGCCCCTACGAGGGTTGCTCCGGCACGCTCCGTTGTCTACTCGTTGACGTGGATGCATAGCCATGGATGCCCGCAAAGAAAAAAGCCGCGCTGCCATCGTTGCAGCGTTCTCCGAGCTGCTACGCGAAGAGGATTACGGCAAGATTACCGTCGGCGACATCATCGCTCGTGCCCATGTTGGTCGGGCCACGTTCTACGGCCTCTTCAAGAGCAAAGACGACCTACTGTCCGAGCTCGTGAACGACATCTGCACCCACGCCCTCGACGACGATGGTACGCCGCTCGACGACCCACTCGTGCAAGTCGAGCATATCCTCAACAACCTCTGGGAACGCCGTCAGGGCGTTCGAGCCCTCGTAGCCGGAGCCGGCTCGCGCGTCTTCGCCGACTGTCTCCGCAAGACCATCATGTCACGAGCAGCCGAAACCGTCCCCGCCGACCCCACAGGCCCCGCCGGCACCATGGACCGCAGCTTCTTACTACACCACATAGCCTCAAGCTTCGTAGCCACCGTCCAATGGTGGGCCTGGCACAACTTCCAAGCAGACAAAGCCGACGTAGCCAAAGACTACCTCTCAGCCATTAAGCCTCTCTTCAACTGAGTAAACCCCTCATCCCAAAGTTCCGACCTCATCTCAAAGCGCCGCCCCAACCCAAAGCACAATCCATCCCAAAGTGTCGACAGAAGCCCAACGCCCCTACCAGCAACAAGCCCCTCCCATCCAAATTCAGATATATATTGGGTTGCTTGTACGAACGCAACAAAGATCCCGCAGCTGTCCGCATGGGGTAACTTCCCAGCGCATTCCGCACTGATATTTTCTGTATTGAAGACGTCGATGATGCACCCGTATACCATTGACGTCGACACCATCAGATGCGGACCGCGCGGTGACCCCACATTCCGCTGGCGCCCACAGGGCTGCCCTCGTTTCCTGACATGTCCCGCGCGGGCCGCGGCGAGCCGAGACCGCCGCATGACCTAATAGGAGCATGGAGCGATACCGCGGACCCGAACAACCGCATTCTATCGCGCCCCGTCAGTGTGCCGTCTGCCCGGTCCAGGCGAGCACGGAAAGAACGGAGCGAGACATGCAAAACGAATCGACACCCGGCGCCCGCGGGCCGGTC
>CATVRV010000009.1:0-75140 GCA_958346515.1 uncultured Collinsella sp. | reverse complement strand
AGCGTATCACCTTGGGGAAGGGCGCGTGCTCAAGACGTAAATGCTAGATGGAATCTTAGAGCCAATAGCGTATCACCTTGGGGAAGGGCGCGTGCTCAAGACTACGTCATGCGGCGACCACGTCGGCTCCTGGAGCGTATCACCTTGGGGAAGGGCGCGTGCTCAAGACTTTAGTTCATCGTTGTAGTTGATCGAGTTAAGCGTATCACCTTGGGGAAGGGCGCGTGCTCAAGACCAGGCTATGCAGGTTGCCCGGCGGACGTTGAGCGTATCACCTTGGGGAAGGGCGCGTACTCAAGACCGTGCAGTTGGCGAGGTACTCGACCTGCATAGCGTATCACCTTGGGGAAGGGCGCGTGCTCAAGACCTTTACGCGATGGACTACGCCGAGCGTTCGAGCGTATCACCTTGGGGAAGGGCGCGTGCTCAAGACTAGTCATATCCGGCACTCGCGAGACGCTTGAGCGTATCACCTTGGGGAAGGGCGCGTGCTCAAGACTATGCGACAAACATCGTCGTTGAGCCGTCTAGCGTATCACCTTGGGGAAGGGCGCGTGCTCAAGACGTTTTTTCAATCCTCAATAACTAGGAGGTGAGCGTATCACCTTGGGGAAGGGCGCGTGCTCAAGACGTGCAGCGCGTAGTGGATGTTTACGCTCTTAGCGTATCACCTTGGGGAAGGGCGCGTGCTCAAGACTGCGCGATGCAGCTTGCAATTATGCCCGTTAACGTATCGCCATGGGGAGCGTATATGGCATAGAGGCGAAGGTTCTCAACCGATTGCATTTATGGGTCTATGCGTTATAAAGGGCAACAAGGAGTAAGCAAAAGCCCCACACGATTAAGCAAGAATTGTGCGGGGCAAGCAGCTGCTTTACTTGATGGGTGATTCTCGAACAACAAAGGGCGACATGTCGTTGCTTAGTTTTCCAACGGTAGGACAACTTATTTTATTTCGAGTAAGCCTGTCTACAAAGGACCAGTTGGCGTTATCGATGTTGTAGCCGCTAAACCGCCCCACAAAATCGCCGATTTGCACCAGATCGCCCAGATATATCTCCAGCGGCGGTTTCTTCATAGCACTTCCGGGCACGGGTTTCCAAGCTTTTCGGCCAGTATGCGCCTTCGCAATTCTAGGCACATACGTCCCATCTTTAAGTGCAGGAATATCCGCCTTATAGACGGGGTCTGCGTACCAAGCGCCCTGCCCCTTCTTGGCCTCCGGGTCATGCCAGAGCCTCAGACACAGCATTTCGCTCACCTTGATGACCGACTTCTCGTCCTTCGACACAACGGCGTTGCCCATGACAATGTTTTTGTCGGAGCCCACTTTGCGAGCGAGGTCTTTGCCCTGTGCGTTGACGCCGGCATAACGATAGACCGTCTGCTCAAATAGCTCGCCCTTTCCCTTGCGCGGAACAAAGCGTGTGGGTACGACGAAATCGTGCGCCGCACGTACTTCGTTCGCAAAGGTCTCCCAGGGCATAACACTTTCGAGGGCCTTCATAATGGCATCGTGACGCTGGGTCTCGTTCATGCCTCTGGTCATGCTCCAGTGTGTCTCTTGGTTGATGCGAGCGGTTTTAATCACGAGGCCTCGACTGCATGCTGCAATCACACAAGCATCGGTGGCATGGTGACGATCGTCCGAGCGGTCTTTTTCGCCATTCGAACCAAAGTTAAGCCCCCACCTGCGACGCAGCCATGCGGTCGCTCTGCCAGTGGTAGGAACAACATGTGCCTTTGCACCATCATCGGGGAACAGTAGGCAGTCGGCGAGGTAGGCGCATACTTCTCGCGACATATAGGCGGTGTCGGTGAAGCTGCGTGCTAAGAATTCGCCTTCCTTGGTATCAAGGTCTTTTTCCAGCAGGAAGTTCTTTTTGCGACGGCTGAGTTTCTGGTTTTCCTGAACGCGACGCTCGAAAGCATCCCATGAAGGCGCGCCGTCGTGGGACATCCATTCGTAAGGCGTCTGTTCGCGTTTGTCCTGATTGCTTTTGGCGAGGACTAGGACTTTGTTGTTGCGAGAGTTTTCTCCCGTGCGAGAGAACGGCAGGATGTGGTCGATCTGCGTGTAGGTGTCGTCGTTAATTAGGCGATCGACTTCGATTTTAGCGCCCGTGTAAAGGTCGAAGCATTCCTGCTCTTCCCACAGGCGGTACTTCTCTATCTGTTTGCCCCGTGACCTCATCTGCCGTGCAGCCACGCAGTTCAGCGATTTGCCCGGCAATGCGCTCACGATTTTTCTCATTCTTTTTATTGGCCTTGGCAATCTCGTCTTTTGCGCGCTGAGGCAGCCTGAGCTCTCGATCAAGCTCAACGTGGATTTCATTTGGCACGCCCCACTTGCGGCAGATGGCGTTGACCACTTTTCGCATTTGCGACATGGAGCGAATGACGACGGGATTGTTATTTGTCCGACCGGTAAGTTCGATCCAGGTCTCATAGGGCATCAGGCGATCGGAGCGCTCGAGCTGGGCGCCAGCGATGCGCAGTCCCAGCAGGCCGCAGTCATTTTCGGCCTGCGTAAGGTTGAGGACCTCGGGCTCCTCGAGGCAATCGAGCAGCATGTCGAGTGCTTTTTTGGAACGGTTGCCATAGCCGTTAAGAGCTTTGGATGAATATGGAAGCCTGCAAAGCGCCTCGATCTCCGCTTCCGAGAGCGGTAACCCCTGAAGCTGCTCTTGGAGTACGGGGAGAGCTGAAGAGTATGCCACCGCCTCCATAACGGCATCGGCGAGATTGCGGTCATCGCGCAAACGCTGCAGGAGAATGGGGTTGGCTGCATTGAGGGTATTGCGGAGCACGCGCCATCCCTTGGGCTTGTACACCTCTCGCGTTTTTTCGTCGGCAGCTGGAACCCCTTTGAAGTAATCGCCGGAACTAAGGTCGAGCGCTTTTCTGAGGGCGCCGAATTTAACAGCACAATCTTTGTTGCCTCGAATTGGCTCGCACGAGAACAGGATTGCAATGCACTCATCGCGCTCCGTTGCGCTCAGGGCGCGAGAGGTCCCGTTTTCGTGGATGATGGTGATGTTGCCGAGTGCTCCATAGGCTGAAACGAGTTCGCTCGTAAGCGTGCAGCGTGCAGCTCGTTTTTCTGTTGGGAAGTATGAGCAGTGGCCAACGAGGTCGTACGTGCGGCGGTCGAAGTCTTTGCGCGAACGCTCCCAATCGCAAACTTCGATATATGCGGCCTCAAATTCCGGCGAAGCGTATTTGGAGCCAAAGGAGCGTTGAACATCAAATAGGATATGAGTTTCTTCGATAAGCTGGGCGTGCGTTACACACTTGTCGTAATTGCCGCCACGATTGCGATTTTGAGGCTGCTGAGCGAGCCATTCGCCAACGGTGCGGCACGAGGTCTCCGCAATTGCCTCCTTGTTGGCTGCAAGGGCAGATAGAACCTTGCCGCCTTCGCTTGATTTATCCTGATTGCCTTCTCCGTGGGGGATGTATCCACGGCGCTTGCAGAGGGAGTATAGGACTAGTGCCCACTCACGATCGTTGAGCAGGCGGTCAAGCCCATCAACGCGAAGCTTGAGCGGCTGCTTGTCGCCTTTTGTGGTGTGGAAGTACTCTTTGGTGGCGTCTTGGGGGATGAGGCCATAAGCCTTGAGGACTTGGAGACAGTGCTTCAAGCGCGCCTGGGTACGGTCAATGTTTCGACGGGTAGAGCGGAAGCCCCTGCGAATAACCGCAAGACTTTGGCCCGTTTTAGGATGAGTTGGAGAGTCAAATAATCTGACGCCCAAATCCAGGATTTCATGATTAGCTGTGTCGATAAGTGCGAATCCGCAGCTTGCAATTCCTGGATCCATGCCAAGCACAAGATGCCTGGGAAGTTCGAGCTTCCCAATTTCGCGATTGATGGTGATCTCCATGGAGCACCCCTCTCTAATAAGAACTCTAGAGAACAGTACCATCGCGTGAGGACATGAGCCGAGCTTGTTAGCCGAGCGGTCTTTTTGTTAGGCAAACGGAAATGATTTATACAGCCTTACATATCGGTTGCCGGATGATGCCGTTTGTTGAAATTGAATCTCGACTGAATCCCGCCTTGAGATTGAATGCCGGGACAGTTACGATGCTCGGCTTGCATGCAGGTTTGTAGAGCTCCTTGCATTCCTTCTTAAAGTCGAACGCCATGTTGGCCGCCTTTCTGCGTATTGGCCTGCTTAGATAGCGGAATCATATCATAGAAACGAACAGCTGTTCGAATGATTTGGCTGACAGATAGAGATACGTGCGTTGTGTTTGGCGGTCGGCCTGACCCTGTCGATGATTTCTCTGCCTCCCCGGTGCCTTATCTATAGCTGCCGTTTCCCCATATAAAACCTGCCAAAATAAACCTGTCCCTTTTTGGTAGGTGCGAAATGGGTAATACTAAAGAGTTATCCGACCAGATGGGAATTAATCGATGGCTTATATCGAATTCAAAGACGTCATCAAGGCATACGGCGAGGGCGACGCCCGCATCCATGCGCTCGACGGCGCGAGCTTTACGGTCGAGCGCGGCGAGCTCGCCATCATTCTGGGTGCTTCGGGTGCCGGTAAGACCACGGCGCTCAACATTCTGGGCGGCATGGACACGGTAACCTCCGGCACCGTAACGGTGGACGGGCGCGACGTGAGCGCTGCCAACGAGGCGCAGCTTGTGGAATACCGCCGCGCCGACGTGGGCTTTGTCTTCCAGTTCTACAATCTGGTTCCCAACCTGACGGCCCTCGAAAACGTTGAGCTCGCAGCTCAGATCTGCCCCGATTCGCTCGATGCCGAACAGACGCTTCGCCAGGTTGGCCTGGGCGAGCGCCTCGCCAACTTCCCCGCGCAGCTTTCGGGCGGTGAGCAGCAACGCGTGTCCATTGCCCGCGCACTGGCCAAGAACCCCAAGCTACTTTTGTGCGACGAGCCCACGGGTGCCCTCGACTACAAAACTGGCAAGCAGATCTTGCAGCTGCTACAGGACACGTGTCGCAAGCAGGGCATTACGGTCATTATCATCACCCACAACTCCGCGCTGGCGCCCATGGCCGATCGCCTGATCCGCTTTAAGAGCGGCCGCGTGGAGAGCGAGACGGTTCAGCAAAATCCCGTGCCTATCGAGACGATCGAGTGGTAGCGCCCATGGACCAGGACCGCCAAAACAGCCAAACCGGCGATGTTAAGCACGCGGAGCGCGACCGTGAGTTCGCGACCTACCGCACCGCCCAAAGCTCAAACGATATGGTACCGACGGTATTTCGCCGTGGCATTATCCGCACAATCCGCGGCAGTCTAAAGCGCTTCCTATCTATCGTGGTCATCACCGCGCTCGGCGTGAGCGTGATGTGCGGCCTTAAGGCGGGCTGCGAGGACCTGTGCGATTCGGTCGACGCTTATTTTGACCAGCAGAATGTCTATGACATTAACGTGCAGTCGACCTATGGCCTTACACGCGACGATCTTGCGGCTATCCAAGAGGTCGACGGCGTCGAGACGGCCGAGGGCATCTACACCGAGATCGCCTACACCGCCGTGGGCACAACGCGCGAGCGCGTGGTCGTGCAGAGCCTTTCCAAGGAGAATATCGATCAGCCGGTGCTGGTGAACGGCGATTTGCCCGAGAGCGCCGATGAGGTCGCGGTAACTTCGAAGTTCTTGAAGGCTTCGGGCAAAAAGCTCGGCGATACCGTGAGTTTTGCCGCCAATGACGCAAGCTCGTCGAACCAAAGTGCCAAGGATCAGTTTGCCGCGGGCGATTACACCATTACGGCCGAGGTCCTCGACCCCACCGACGTGAGCTCTGACTCGACAGTCAACGCCTTTCGCGCTGCTTCGGCTGCGGACTATAAGTTCTATGTGAACGAGGACGCCGCGACATCTTCTTCCTACTCCGCGGTCCACGTGATCGTCGAGGGAGCCAAGAGTCTCAACTCCTATTCAGATGCCTACACGGCAAAGATCAATGAGGTTAAAGGCAATATCGAGAAAATCCGCGAGGAGCGTGAGAAGGCGCGCGCTCAGGAGTTGACGGTCGACACGCCGGCAAGCTTGGATGCGGCTGAGCGCCAGGCGAATATGCTCTTTGGGATTGAACAGGGCAACATCGATCGTATGGCCGAGGGCAGTGAGGAGCGCGTCCAGGCTCAGGCCGAGTTGGACCAGCGCCGCGCCGCCGCCAACCAACAATTCGCCGATGCCCGCGCCGAGCTTTCCGATCTAGGCGAATGTACGTGGTACATCCAGGACCGCGGCAATATCGCAAGCTACTCGAGCGTGGAAAGCGATAGCTCGTCAATTGAGGCCATCGCCACGGTGTTCCCGTTTATCTTCTTTATCGTCGCCGTGCTCATCAGCCTCACCACCGCCACGCGTATGGTTGAGGAGGAGCGCACGCTTATTGGCCTGTATAAGGCGCTTGGCTATTCACGCGAGCGCATCCTGTCCAAATACGTGGACTATGCGCTGTGGGCATGTCTGATCGGCGGCGTGCTCGGCAACATCATCGGCTTTGTGGGGCTGCCGCTGTTCCTGTTTACGGTGTTCGATGACATGTACTCTCTGCCCCAGATGCTGCTTTCGTACGACATCGTGTCGTCGCTCATGTCGGTTGCGCTGTTTGCCGTGGGCGTGGTGGGCGCCACGATTATCGCCTGCCGCCACGAGATGGCCGAGACGCCGGCTTCGCTCATGCGCCCCAAGGCGCCGCGTGCCGGCTCGCGTATCTTGCTCGAGCGCATCGGCTTTATCTGGCGCCGCATGGGCTTTTTGAACAAGGTGGCAGCGCGTAACCTGTTCCGCTACAAAAAGCGCGCCTTTATGACTATCTTCGGTATCGCCGGCTGCACGGCGCTCGTGATCTGCGGTATGGGCATTCGCGACACGTCGGTGGCGCTTTCGCCCAAACAGTACGGGCATATCACGCGCTATGACTTGCTGGCGGTCGCCAATCCCGACGATTTTTCGCAGACGTGCGCGGCATTGGATGAGCGCAGCACGGCCAATGATTCCAACGTGACGGTGACCTCGACCCTGCCGATTATTACCGACAACGTCACCTTTACATTCGGCGGAAAGAGCGAGACCGTGCAGCTCATCGTGATTCCCGACGACCGCACGGGTGACTTGGGCGATTACGTGCGCCTGGAGGATGAGTCCAAAGAACCGCTGTCTTTGCGTGACGGAGACGTGTATCTGAGCAAAAGTTCACAGCTGGTGCTGGGGATTCAGCCGGGCGACACGGCTCACGTCCAGGATTCGTCGCTCAATGTTGCCAAGGTCAAAGTCAGCGACATTTCGCTTAACTATCTGGGCAACACGCTTTACATGACGCAGGGCACCTATGAGCGCGCGTTCGGTCGAAGTGCACGCCTTAACGGCATCTTTGTGCTGCTTAAGGGCTCATCTTCTGACCAGATTGCGTTTAGCAAGAAGATTAAGAGCGACGGTTGGCTCACCATCTCGAGCACGGCCGAACATTGGCAGAACTACGAGGCGAACTTTACGATTATCAATTCTGTCGTGGTGCTCGTGACCTTTATGGCAGCGTGCCTATCGTTTGTGGTGGTGTTTACGCTGTCCAACACGAATATCTCCGAGCGCGAGCGCGAGCTGGCGACCATTAAGGTGCTGGGCTTCCGTCGCGGCGAGGTGCACCACTACGTCAACAAGGAGACGTTAATCCTCACGGCGATCGGCGCTGCGCTGGGCGTGCCGCTAGGCGGCTTGCTGGCCGAGAGCTTTACCTACATTTTGCAGATGCCGTCGCTGTACTTTGACGTCGAGGTCGAGCCGCTAAGCTACGTGCTCGCCGTGGTGCTTTCCTTTGGCTTTACGTTTATCGTCAACCTCGCCACCAATCGTACCCTCAACAAGATCGACATGGTCGGCGCCCTCAAGAGTGCCGAGTAACCTGTCCTGGGATCCAAGTTCTAGCGAACTGCCGACACGCCCGTAGCAGCGTTTTTGCATAAACCGCTCCGCCAAATGCATACTTTGACGGGGCGGTTGCTTTTTGCCCACGGGTACCCCCGGGGGCGGCGTGCAAATTCCGGAGTATTCAGCATCTCGGAGCCCGCGGGCGCGGGAATGGGAGTGCAAAACCACGCCGAAAGCCTTGATTCTGAGCCCCCAGTGCCTCGGGGACCGATCGTTTTTTACAGGATGCGGCCCATAGTGCCTGCCTTTCGCCCAAAATCCAGTATGCAGGCATCCTCGGCTGCTGAATACTCCCAAAAATGCACGCCGCACCCCAACCTAGACACCCGCAGCTACTTTGCGGGTGCGTGGCCTGATGGCAAGTTGCGGTGGAATAGCTCCCGTTTTATGGCTCTGCCATGCCAAACAGGAACTATTCCACCGCAACTTATTGGGAGGGCTCTAGACTGTTATGAGTACTGACATTTATCATGAAATTCCTGGTTGTGAGGGCTGCTACCGGTAGTTGCGGTAGGGTTGGGGCAGATTCTAACTAGAAATGGTGGTCGCTACCGGCTGTTCACGACATACTCGGCTCATTCGATTACGGTCGCCACATGAAAGGAACCACCATGGATCTTGCGATGGCACAGCGCCTCGTCGATCGCCGCAAAGCTGCCGGTCTTTCCCAGGAGGCTCTTGCTGCCCAGTTGGGCGTAAGCCGCCAGGCTGTCAGCAAATGGGAACGCAGCGAATCCTCGCCCGATACCGATAACCTTATTGCACTCGCCGCGCTGTATGACGTGTCACTGGATGAGCTGCTGTATGGGGAAGCGGCTAGTGATGTCGACACCTCGGCCGACGATGCCCCTGACGCAAATAATTCTGACGAGGCTGAAGACACCGAGACTTCTACTGAGCATACGAATTGCGGTGATAAGCCGCTTGTCGATATTTCCCTCGCGCGCGGCATCCACGTTATTGATCCCAACAAAGGCGAAGAGGTCCATGTTGGCTGGAATGGTATCCATGTGGCTAACGAGCGCAAGGGTGAAGAGGTCCATGTGGGGCCGGGCGGATTGCATATCGATACGCTAGAGGACGATGGGCACAGCGTACATACCAATGCCGACGGCACCGTTACCATCGACGGCGAGACCTTTTCGAGCTGGAAAGAGGCACACGACAAGCTCGACCATCATGGCAAGCATTTCCACACTAAGCTCGGTCGCGCATGGAACAAGTTTCCCTTTCCTGTACTTGTCGTCCTCGCCTATCTCGCGCTCGGCATCGTCTGCGGCACGTGGGGCATGGGGCTCTTTCTGGTCTTTCTGATTCCCGTCTACTATGCGATGGGCGACTTCATCGACCGACGTCATCTATCTAAGCTAATCGGCAGCGTCTATCCAACAGCCGCCATTGCCTGGTTCCTCTATATGTGGCTTTGCTTGGCGCAGCCCCATCCCGCATGGGTCATCCTCATTACCATCCCAGTTGTCAAAGCACTCATGCGCTGGTGCCGAAAGCAATGGAAACGCCGCAAACAAGCCTAAGCCGCTCCAACCCGTCAGCAATGCTTGGCCAATACCGCTCGCCCCTTTCAAGTTGCGGTGAAATACAGACCGTTGAGGACCTTGGAGCGTCTAACAGCCCCTATTTCACCGCAACTCACGAATGGAGCGGGCAATTCCAGCGCAGGAATTGGCATTTAACTCACTGCATGCCAAGAAAAGGCCGATTTACTACGATGAACTCAATGAGGCCGACCACATCCATCTTTTTCAAAAATCGGCAAGCTTTCTACCTGCGGTTTTACTTTCACCCTTTTCGGCATGGTCGAAGGCATTCGAATCATCGTAGTAATTAGGCGCATTTTGTAGCAAACGATTCATTCAAGCTCGAACTCGAAGACCGATGGTCCCCTCATTCACGGCTGCGAGCGAAAATACCAAATAGAATAAAAATCGAATGGCTAAGTCTGTTTGGCGAACGGAGGCAATATGGGCGAGGTAGCTGAAAGCGACTGGAAGCTGTTTAAGGAGCTGCTCCCAAAATGGCAAGAAAGCTATATGGAAATGCTCATCGGCCAATACATCGAGATACTAAACGGCGGCAGCGAAGCGTCTAGTAGATTTTGGGCGCTAGAAGAGCGCATCAATAGGGACAAGCTGTCCTCGGGAGTGCTAGCAAACGATATTCGCCGCAGCACCATGCATTATGAGATTGCCAACTTGCTTTCCGATAACGTGATCACGCTCGACGACCTTGACGGTTTCACCGAAGGCATTAAGGGCTACGCACGACGTTGCATCGGTCGGCAAGAACGCTGAGCGACATGCGCATCCACAGGCGCTGTACTGCATAAACCGCCCCGTCGAATGTATATTTCGGCGGGGCGGTTGCTTTTTGCCCACAGGTACCCCAGGGGGCGCCGTGCAAATTCCGGAGTATTCAGCGTCCCGGGGTCCGCGGGCGCGGGGGCGGGTGCACAAAACCGCGCTGAAAGCCCCGATTCTGAGTCCCAACGCCTCTAGAGCCGCTCGTTTTTTTACAGGATGCGGCCCATGGTGCCTGCCTTTCGCCCAAAATCCAGTATGCAGGCACCCTCGGCTGCTGAATACTCCCAAAAATGCACGCCGCATCCTACCCCAGGCACCCGCAGCAAGAAGACGAATAGCCCTGGGGCCTCCGATGAGAGCAGTTCCAGCCGAGGCTATTCGTCGCCGAAGCTGATGCCCAACGCCTTGGCCTCGCGTACCAGGTCGCTCTGGGGATCGACATACTTGAGCTTGCCGGCGACATCCTCGAGCGGCATGTGGCACATCTTGCCGTCGCGCAGGGCAATCATGTAGCCAAACTCGCCGCGCAGGCAGCCAAGCGCGGCCTCGACGCCGCACTGGGTCGCAAAGATGCGGTCCTGGGCGTCGGGCTGGCCGCCGCGCTGCGTGTGGCCGGGGATGGCGACGCGGGTCTCGCGACCGGTCTTGGCTTCGATCTCCTTGGCGATGTCGTAGACAATCGACGGGCTCGTACGCTCGGCGAGCTTCTTCTTGTACTCCTTCTTGGACAACGCCGCGTCCTCCTTGGAGATAGCGCCCTCGGCGACGGCCACGATGGTAAAGCGGCTGCCGGTTTCCATGCGATGCTCGATGGTCTTGATGACGTTATCCATGTCGTAGGGGATCTCGGGAATCAAGATGACATCCGCGCCGCCCGCGACGCCGGCGTACAGCGGGATCCAGCCAACCTTGTGGCCCATGATCTCGATGACAAACACGCGGCCGTGACTCGAGGCGGTAGTGTGGATGTCGTCGATGCACTTGGTGGCGACGTCGATGGCGCTCGTAAAGCCAAACGTCAGCTCGGTGCCCCAGGTGTCGTTATCGATGGTCTTGGGCAGGGCGATAACGTTGAGGCCCTCTTCGCGCAGGCGGTTGGCGGTCTTCGTGGAGCCGTTACCGCCCAGCATAAACAGGCAGTCGAGCTGCAGCTTATGATAGGTGTGGACCATCGCCGGCACCTTCTCGACGCCATCGGCCTCGGGGGTATCCAGACGCTTGAACGGTGTGCGGCTCGTGCCCAGGATGGTGCCGCCGCGGGTGAGGATGCCGCTAAAATCGGCGGGCGTCATGACGCGGAACCTGCTGTAGATAAGGCCCTGGTAGCCGTCCTCAAAACCATAGATCTCGATAGGTTCTTCGCTATTGGTCATAAGCGTTTTGACGATGCCGCGCATGGTGGCGTTGAGCGCCTGGCAGTCGCCGCCACTAGTAAGAAGACCGATTCTAAGCATGGTGAATCCTTCCGGGCAAGTTATAACATGCGCATAAGTTTACCCCCGCACACTGTTGATACGGGGGTAAAACGTGTTAGCTCAAATGTATAGAAATGTAAGCAACGTCAGGCGAGCGTAAGGACGACGGTGCCAGCTCCTTACAGCGCGAAGGCGTCGACGTCGCCCCAGTGGCGGCGCAGCGTGATGGCGGCAGCGGGCTCGGTGTTGTCAAAGACGACCGACCACTGCGTGTTGCTGGTGATGTCTTCTGGATTGGGTTCTTGCGCCGCGGCGCGTAGGGCCTTCCAAGCGACTGCCTCGTCCTGGGCACCGACATGGGCGTCGAGGACATCGGCGATTGCGACGGCGCGCTCTTTACCATGCCCCAGCTCGCCATTCTTTTGGTTGAGCAGCACTTCGTTGCCATAGCAGGCGTAGAAGTTCGTAACCTGGCGTACAGGAGTCGCTTTGAAAGCGCGGTCCGGATCGCGCGGATCCCACTCTACTACGCGCGCGTCACCGGCGGCGTCGTTGATAAAGAAGTGGTAATCGCGTCCTGCCATGGCGTGCATGTCGTAGGCGGAAAGCAGGTCGACAGCTTCTTGCGTGGTGGCGGCGCGGTCGAGCACCAGACGGATGGCGAGCGAGGTATTGATGACGGGGCGTTGCGTGTCCTGGTCACAGGGCTTGGAATCCAGGGTGAGTACGGCAATGGACACGCCGCATTCGTTAACACCGTCGAGCTGGGCAAACGGGCCCATGAGTGCGGCGGCGCGTCCGGCGACGGAGCCAAGCGGAGTGTTATCGCCCAGGTTGTTAAGGGCGGCAAACCCGATGGAGGCATAGCCGCCGCGTGGGTGATTGCGCACCAGCAGCGCCGAGGTGTCGTCCTTAAAGTCGTAATTGCGACCGGTGCGCACGCGGCCTTCGGCATCTACGGCGACAAAAGCGCTGCAGGCAAACTGGGGCGCCTGGACATGTGCCGGCACACCGGGCAGCACCTGCGCCACCACGGCATCGATGTAGGCCTGGTCGTCGCGCACGCCAGCGGCGATGATGCGATCAAGATCGTAGTCGTAGGCGATGTCGATTGCGTACAGGTCATAGCCATCTGCATGATCGGTCAAGCGTTTGAGCGACGCGGCGGACTTGATTTGCTTGCGGTAAACGATACCGGCGGCAGCGGCAAGGCCGACGGCGACTCCCGCGACACCGCAGGCGATGGCAATGTTACGTAGCTTCATGACGGCTCCTCTCGTCCTGTTAGCGCAATTGTCGCAAAAGGAACGCGGGCATGATGGCTCAACTTGGTGAGCGGCGAGGGATTAAACATGGAATGAAGAGCGCGGCGCTGGCGTGGCGGGGTATGCTGGAGGGGACCATCAACCCAGCGAAAGGGGAGAGCATGACGGATCAGGAAACGCCCGAGCGCGCGCACGTGACGGCCGACGATATCGAGGCCGCCAACGACCTTATCGACTTTATCGAGGCATGCCCTAGCATGTTCCATACGGCGGCGACCATTATGGCCGAGCTCGACGAGGCGGGCTTTACCTACCTGCCCGAGAACGCGGCGTGGGATATCGAGCCGGGCGGTCGCTATTACACGCAGCGCAACACCTCGAGCGTTGTTGCCTTTAAGGTGGGCGAGGACCTGGCCGCGACGTGGGGCGAGGACGGCGTTGCCGGTGACTATCATTTTCAGCTCACGGCGTCGCACAGCGATTCGCCGACGTTTAAGGTCAAGGCCGTGCCCGAGCTCGACGGCGCAGGCGAGACGCTGCGCCTGAACACCGAGGCCTACGGCGGCATGATCGACTACACCTGGTTCGACCGTCCGCTGGCGCTCGCGGGCCGTGTGCTGGTGCGCGAGGGCGACCGTATTGAGAGCCGCCTGCTTGCCACCGAGCGCGAGGTCGCTATTATCCCGAGCCTTGCCATCCACATGAACCGCGGCGTTAACGAGGGCTTTGCTCCCAACCGAGCCGTCGACCTGTGCCCGCTCATCAGCGCCGGTGACCTTAAACAGGGAGATTTTGACGCCCTGGTCGCTGACGAACTGGACGTTGAGCCCGAGCAGATCCTGGGCCGCGATCTGTTCCTGGTCAATCGCCAGGATGCACGCATCTGGGGCTGGGCCGACGAGTTTATCTCGACGCCCAAGCTTGACGACCTGGCCTGCGCCTATACCTCGCTACAGGCATTTTTGGGTGCCGAGAACGCGCACGACATTTCGGTCTTCTGCTGCTTTGATAACGAGGAGGTTGGCTCCGAGACCAAGCAGGGCGCCATGTCGACCTTCTTGGCCGACGCACTGCGCCGCATCAACGGATCGCTGGGCTTTGACGACGAGTCGTACCATCGCGCACTTGCCGCCTCGATGCTCGTGAGTTGCGACAATGCACATGCCGTGCACCCCAACCATGCCGAGAAGTGCGATGCCCGCAACCAGGTTGTGCTCAACGGCGGCATCGTTATCAAGGAAGCTGCCAACCAGCACTACTGCACCGATGCCTTTAGCCGCGCAGTGTTCCAGGCTATTTGCGATGACGCCGACGTGCCCACGCAGGCCTTCGCCAATAAGAGCGATATGGCCGGCGGTTCTACCCTGGGCAACCTGTCGAACATGCAGGTGAGCATGCATGCCGTAGACGTGGGTCTGCCGCAGCTGGCCATGCACTCGAGCTACGAGACCGGCGGCGTGCGCGACGTGATGTACGCCATCCGCGCCCTCACCGCTTTCTACGAGCGCAACCTAACCATCAACGGCGCCGAAAGTGTGGAGCTCTAAACCTGCCAAAAAGGGACAGGTTTACTTTGGCAGGTTTTATCTGGGCAAATGCCGCAACACCAACGGCAAGGCGGAACTGCTAAGGCTTGCAGATGAAGCCGACACCAGCGAAACGCCGCAGGTAGAGCGCACGCCAGCGAGAGCCCGCCGTTTGAGCCAAGGTGCCGTGAAATGAAAAGGCGCTGACCTTCTGGTCGCGCCTTTGAAATTGAACGGCAGATTGGCCAAACGGCGGGCTCGCAGCGTCGGCTCATTACGCCGTTTGTAAAACGGCGTAATTCTTAGTGCTCGATCCAGCAGCGCAGGGTCTCGCCGGCCTGCAGGTGACGCAGATTCTCCGCGGCGATGTCGACGACGTTGTTGAGCGTGGTGGCCAGGTGGAACCAGCCGGAGACGTGCGGCGTGATGAGCATGTTGGGCGCATCCCACAGCGGGCTTGTGGCGGGCAGCGGCTCGGGGTCGGTGACGTCGACCGCGGCGCCGGCGAGATGTCCCGACTCCAGAGCGGCAACCAGGTCGTCGGCAACCACAAGATCGCCGCGGCCGCCGTTGGCAAAGAAGGCGTCCGGCTTCATCGCGGCGAAGAACCCGGCGTTCACCAGACCGCGGGTCTCGGGCGTGCTGGGCATAAAGGATGCGACAACGTCTGCTTCCGCCAGGCGTTCAGGCAGGGCGTCCATGCCGTCCATGTCCTCAAACACAATGGGGTAGACGAGCGGATGGCGCTTGATGCCACGGACGTGCGCTCCCATGCCGCGGCAGAGCGTGGCAAAGTGGCCGCCGATATCGCCCGCGCCCAGCACCAGCACGTTGGCATTTTTGAGCGAGGTGACCGGGCCCAAGTCCTCCCAGCGATGCTCGCGCTGCAAGTCGTGATAGCCGGGCAGACGCTTCATCATGGAAAGGACCATGGCAAACATGTGCTCGCTTACGGCCTGACCGTAGGCGCCGATCGAGCAAGACAGCTTGGCGTCAGCCGGCACGGTGCCGTCGGCAAGGTAGTCGTCATAGCCGGCGGTCTGCAATTGCAACAGCTGGAGATGCTCGCATGCCGTGAGCATGTCAGGGTCGATGTTGCCCAGGATCACGTCGGCATCGGCGACTTGCTCGCGCGTGGCGGCGTCGGCGCTCGTGTAGATAAAGTCCTCGCCCGGAGCGCTCGACTCAAGAATTGCGCGATGACGGTCGCTGACGGGTAGCAAAACCAGGATGTTCACAAGCAGTCCTCTCCGCTTGACCTACCAAAAAGGGACAGGTTTATTTTGGCAGGTTTTATCAGGCAAAACGTTCAAATAAAAACGCCGGATGCAAGACGAGCGTACCCGTCAGCATCCGGCGCATCTACAGCTACCAGCTGAGCAGTTCGTAGCCGTCCTCGGTCACTACGAGCTGAACCTCGCACTGGGCCGAATCGCTGCCGTCCTTGGTGCGCACGCACCAACCGTCACCCTTGCTAATCTTGATGTCGGGCGCTCCGGCATTGACCATGGGCTCGATGGTAAAAACCATGCCCGGGGCCATGATGGTGTCCACATCGGGCGCCTCGGTGGTAAAGCCCACAAACGGGTCCTCGTGGAACTCCTTGCCGATGCCGTGTCCGCCGTACTCGCGCACCACGCTAAAGCCGGCATCCTCGACCGTCTTTTGTACGGCCTCGGCCATAACGGACAGCGGCAGCCATGGCTTGACGGCTGCCAGACCCGCCTCCACGCTGGCGCGGGTGACGTCGACCAGGCGCTGGCGGTCGGCCGAGACCTCGCCGATGCAGAACATGCGGCTCGAGTCGCTAAAGTAGCCGTCTAGGATCGTGGAGCAGTCCACGTTGATGATGTCGCCCTCGTGCAGCACGTCCGTATCGCAGGGGATACCGTGGCAGACCACATCGTTGATCGAGGTGCACACGCTTTTGGGGTAGCCCTCGTAGTTGAGGTCGGCCGGCGTGCCGCCGTGCTCGACGGTGTAGTTGTAGATCATCTGGTCGATCTGGTTGGTGGTCATGCCCGCGGCGATGTGCTCGCCTACGTAGTCGAGCACGCTCACGTTGATGGCGGCGGAGCGCTTGATGCCCTCGATGTCGGCGGGCGTCTTGTAGAGCGTGCGGGGCAGGACCTCCCAGCCCTCTTCCCACAAGCGCTCGAGGCGCTCATCAAAGGCGCTATGACATTTCTTATATTTTATGCCGCTGCCGCACCAGCAAGCGTCGTTGCGGCCGGGCACGGGTCCTTTGTCATACATGGCTAACTTCCTTTCATCCGCAGTTAGTATAGACCACTCGCAGAGCAGCTGCGTGCTAGTAGCTCACCTGGCAGGGAATGCCGAGGGCTTGGACGCGCGCAGCAATGGCGTCGAGCGCCTCAGGCGCCGCTTTGGCAAGGCCGGCGATCGGCGTCTCGCGCGCCACCGTGTAGATGGTCGCCTCCTGCGGGCGAATGCGCTCAAGCGCCGCGAGCCAGGGGGCAACGTACTCCTCGCCGGTGTTGTCGATGAGCTTGCCCTGATACTCGCCGGTCAAAAAGATCGTCTGGATAATGACATGACCGTTAAAGCTCGCGAACGTCTCGATCTGGTGCTCTACATCGTAGGGGCCAACGGGTTGGTCGAGCAGCTGGATAAACGCCGGATCGACGGTATCGAGCTTAAGAATGTTGTCGTCGACCATCATGAGCGCGTCGTGCACCTCGGGGCGGTCGGCGCGCGTGCCGTTGGAGAGCACGGCGATCTTGGAGTTTGGGGCAAGCTCGTCGCGCAGCGCGACAGCGCCGGCGATGGCCTGCGGAAACTCCGGTGCGGCGGTGGGCTCGCCGTTGCCTGCGAAGGTGATTACATCGGGGAGCTCGCCCTCGGCTGCCATCTCGCACAGCTTTGCCTCGAGCGCGTCGAGTACCACGGCGGCTGTGTTGTACGGCTCATGGCAGGGGCGCTCGGCGTTGAGGCCGTTTTCGCAGTAAATGCAGTCGAACGTGCAGATTTTGCCGCTGGCCGGCATCATGTTGACGCCGAGCGAGAGACCAAGGCGACGGCTGCGAACGGGCCCAAAGATGGGGCTGGCATTTAAAAACGTAGACATAGGCATATGCTCCTCAAGACAATTGTGCCTAAGCATAGCATCGGCTCCAAAGCAAGGTGCGGGCTCTTGCTTTACAAGTTTCGTTTTTTCACGTCGCCCATTATGCCGTGCCATGAAAAGCCTTGGGTCGGGTACAGTTAATCTGTTAACAAGGCGTAAGGCAATGCGGGTCCATCCAACCGTACTGACGTGCAACTGGATGGGCATTGATGATGGGGGCACAACATGGATTTTACAGTCGAGAGTGCGGGCACCACGATTGCCTGTCGCGAATATGCCGGCCCGGATGTGTCGCCTGATACTCCTGCTTTGGTGTGCGTACACGGCGCTTGTGTCGACGGCACATTTTTCGACGGCATCGCTTGTGAGCTCAGCCGCAACTACCGCGTAATTGCCTACGACCGCCGCGGCTGTGGTGACAGCAGCGAAGCGGCAGACGGCAGCTATGATCTTGCCGCCCAGGCCGCCGACCTGCAAGCTGTGATCGAACACGTTGGCGCTCCGACAAATGTGCTTGCGCACAGCGCCGGTACGTTGGTGGCGCTGGAGCTTCTTCGCACCGAACCCCAGCTCGTCGCTCGTGCGATTCTGCATGAGCCGGCTGTATCGGCCGAAGGTGTCGGCATGGGCGCAGCTCCGGTTTTGCTCGATATGATTGCGGCTGGAAAGGTTTCAAGGGCGCTCCGGCTTTTCTTGGGAGCCCTCGGCGACTTGGACCCCGAGGCTCCTGGGACGACCGAAGCGGAAGCCAAACATGCCCTGCGCAATGGCCGCTGCTTCATGGCCAATGAATACGGAACAAATATGACATATGCTCCCGACTGGGAGCGCGCCCGCGCGTCAAAGGCGGTGTCGGCCGTGTTTTTGGGCGAGCTTTCGGTCGGTACGCCCCGCGAGGCTGGTACGCGAGCGGCTGCCGAATATCTCGATTGCCCCCTCGTGACGATCCCGGGCGCGCATAACGGTCTGCGCGATCGCCCCGTTACGGCGGCAAACGCCGTTCGCGATGTCTTGGGGCGTTAGCTCGTTCGATGACCTGTGGGGAGGGGACTGTTAGCGTTTCTTCATTGTTAACGAATGCACCCATAACCGCGCGCTCGCGGCTCCATTACCGCCGTTTGCTAGGTCATAAAATGCAACGATAATCGCGCGTTTGCCTGCAGCTGTTAGATGTTACCCTTGTACCATTTGGTATGCACCGTTGCCGTGTGTGACGATAGAAAGGGTCCCATATGCTCAATAATCACGAGGCAAATCTAACCGACGAGGAGGCTGCCGCCGAGGTCGCCCGCGTCGCGAAGACCTACCCCGTGGTGCGTTTGCTGTCGGCCGATCAGATTAAAAGCGAGCCTAACTGTTTGCTCGCCGGTGATCGGTGTCCCTGTCTGCGTCAGTCGAGTCTTGAGGCCTTGGAAGGTTCCGATGATGTATCGGAGCAACTGCTCAACGATGGTGTTGAGTACCGTGCCCGTCTGCGCCCTCTAAAGGTCGAGGGCGAGCCTCACGTCTTGCTGATGGTACGTCCGATCGATGAGCAAGAGGCCGCAGAAGAGGACCTTGTCTACACCGACGTGCTGACGAGCGTGCGCAATCGCCGATATTACGAGGAAAAGCTCCGCAACGCCCGCATGAATGCCGGCGTTGCGGTGATCGACCTTGATGATTTTAGGGTCGTCAACGATACGTGTGGCCGTCATGCCGGCGACCTTGCGCTCGGTGCTGTGGCGACAGCCATACGCAGCGGAATTCGTTCGACTGACGAGCTTGTGCGCTATGGCTGCGACAAGTTTGTGGTCGTCATGCCCAATATTCCCTCCGATGACTTCACCCGTCGCCTGCATCAGGTATCCGACGCCGTTCATGCCACGATTATTCCGGGCCATGAGTACGTGAGCTTGACGGCATGTGTTGGTGGCGTTCGCATTCATGGCGAGACGGTCGATGGGGGCGTTGGTCGCGCTGTCCAGTTACTGAGTCGCGCTAAGACAAAAGCCGGTACGGTCGTGACCGATGCCGATTCCATCGAGGCCTTCCAAAGCGAAAAGCCTTTGGTGCTTATTGCCGATGACTCCGAGATGAACCGAGCCATTCTCAACGAGATGCTCAAGGACGAGTATTGCATCCTCGAGGCCGATAACGGTCGTACGGCGCTCGACATGGTCGACCGCTATGGCGATGAGTTGTCGCTCGTGCTGCTGGATATTGTCATGCCGGGCATAAGCGGCTTTGAGATGCTGGCCGAGCTGTCGCGCCGATCGGGTATCGACAATCTGCCTGTCATCATGATTTCGAGCGAAGATTCCGACGATATGGTTCTGCGCGCGTATGAGCTGGGCGCCTCGGACTATATCAACCGCCCGTTTGACTCCCGTGTCGTGCGCTGCCGCGTAAATAACACCATCCGCCTGTACGCCAAACAGCGCCGCCTGACGAGCCTGCTGTCCCAGCAGTACAACGAGCGCGTCAAGAACAGTCGCATGCTCATCGACATCATGGCCGGCGTCATGGAGCTTCGCAACTGCGAGAGCGACAGGCACGTTACGAATATCGAAAAGCTGACTGAGCTGCTGCTTGGCTGTCTGGTCCAGCGTAGCGGCACGATCTCCCTCGACAATGAGGAACGCTCCACGATTGCCCTGGCTTCGGCGCTGCACGATATCGGCAAGATGTCGATTGACGATGCGATTCTCAACAAACCCGGGCGCCTTACGCCCGAGGAGTTCGAGATTATGAAGACGCATACCACGATCGGTGCCGACATGTTGCTTGAACTGGGTAGCCATCACGCCGGCAATGCGCTTATGGAATATGCGTACCAGATTGCGCGTTGGCATCACGAGCGCTGGGACGGCAAGGGTTATCCCGATGGCCTTAAGGGCGACGATATCCCCATTGCCGCGCAGGTGGTTTCGGTGGCTGACGTGTACGATGCACTGACGAGCGTGCGCGTGTACAAGGACGCTATCCCGCACGAGGAGGCGATCCAGATGATCCTGGACGGTAAGTGCGGTACCTTTAACCCGCTGCTGCTCGACTGCCTGCTCGAGGTGCAAGATCGTATTGCCGAGACGTTGGCACGTCCCGCCGACGTTGTCGCGTTTCCCACGATTTAGTTTGACCAAAGGAGTTTTAATCCATGATTTCCATGCGTGAGGCGTATGAGAAGATTGGCGCCAATTATGATGACGCGTGCGCTCGGCTGATGGGCGAGGAAATGCTTAGCCGCTTTGCCCTCAAGTTTTTGGATGACGAGAGCATGGACAAGCTGGAGGCCGCCATGGCGGCAGGAGACGCCGAAGGTGCGTTTATGGCAGCGCACACGCTCAAGGGCGTGAGCCAGAACCTGGGATTCGATAATCTGTACGAGCCGGCGGTCGTGGTGACCGAGGCGCTGCGCGGCGCCGATGCCGTTGACGGCGCTCGCGAGGGAATGCATGCGCTGCAGCAGCAATATGCGGCTACGATGTCGGCCCTGCGCGAAGCGGCCGAATAAGAGCTTGCGAGCCTTGGGCTGCGTGCCGGCCACATATAGGTAAAAGGGCGCCCCGCCGGACCATGTGGCCGGCGGGGCGCCCTTTTGTGTTGTGCTGTCCGTGAACTAACGGGCCTGCTTAACCTTGGCCGCTGCCTCGACAAACGACTTCCACAGGTTAAAGTCGGTCTCGAGCGTCTTCCACGTGTACTCAGGGTGCCATTGCACGCCTAGACAGAAAGGCTGACCTTCGACCTCGATGCACTCAGGAACGCCGTCGGTTGCCTTGGCGACCAAGCGCGTGCTTTTACCCAGACGATCGACGCAGCAGTGATGCGCCGAGTTGGTCTGGATCAGCCTGTGCCCGCCAACAGCGCGGTCGAGCAGCGAGCCCGGCACGACCTCGACGGGATGCACGGGGTCGTTGAGCACGTGGGTATGGCGCCACTGCGTGCGGCCCTCGCGAGCGCCCAGGCTCGGCACGTCCATGCACAGGGTGCCGCCGGTGGCGACGTTGAGCAGCTGCGTGCCGCGGCAGGTGGTAAAGAGCGGCTTTTTGGCACGGAGCGCCTCGCCGACCAGCTTAAACTCAAAGCTATCGCGAATCTCGCAGCAGAGGGTGGGATCGTAGGGTCGATCATCGCCCCAACGTTTGGGATTGACGTCGGGGCCGCCGGGGATGGCGATGCCGTCGGCGATATCAACGCAATGACGGATGACCTCAATGTCCTCGGTGATGGACATCTGCAGCGGCAGGCCGCCAGCGGCAAGGATGGCATCGACAAAGACACTTGCGATTTCCTCGTTGGGGGAGAGCATCTCGGTTAAAAACGGCTCTGCCTCTTCCCAGCGCGGCGCGACGAGGATGAGCGGACGGTCGGCGGGGGCGACGTCGACATGCGGGGTGTAGGACGATGAAGTGCGAGTTCCGATCATAGGTGTTGCTTTCGATCTGAAGGTGACAGGGCGCATGGGAGATGTGGGACAACACTTCCGATGAATTTGTCCCACGGGGTGGCTGGTTAGTGGCCCTTGATGGAGTTGAGGAAGTCCTGGGCGCGCTTGGTCTGGGGGTGGTCGAAGAACTCGTCGGGCGTGCCGGTTTCTACGATCTGGCCGTCGGCCATAAACACGACGCGGTCGGCCACGCGACGGGCAAAGTTCATCTCGTGCGTGATGACGATCATCGTCATGCCCTGCTGGGCCAGACGGACCATGACCTCGAGCACCTCATTGATCATCTCGGGGTCAAGGGCGCTTGTGGGCTCGTCAAAGAGCATGGCCTTGGGTTGCATGGCGAGTGAACGGGCGATGGCCACGCGCTGCTGCTGGCCGCCCGAGAGCTGTGCGGGCACCTTATCGGCCTGCTCGGCCACACCCACGCGGCTCAGCAAGTCCATGGCGCGCTCGCGGGCCTCCTCCTTGGACACGCCCAGCACATCGACCGGCCCCAGCATGACGTTCTGCAGTACGGTCATATGTGCGAACAGGTTGAACTGCTGAAATACCATGCCCAGTTCGGCACGCATGCGGGCAAGATCCTTGCCTTCCTGCGGTAGGGGCTCGCCCTCGATGAGGATCTCGCCCGAGTCGATGGTTTCCAGGCGGTTGATGGTGCGGCACATGGTCGACTTGCCCGAGCCCGAGGGTCCGATCACAACGACGACTTCGCCGCGGTCGACCGAGAGATTGATGTCGTTGAGGACGTGTAGATCGCCATAGTGCTTATCGACGTGCCTGAGCTCGATCAGCGGCTGATTGCCGGTGGAAGAGGTGCTCTGTGCCATGGTGCTCGGCTCCTTATGACTCGAAATGGTAAAGCGTTAGCGGATGATGGTCGCGCCGGTCTTGTGCGAAACGTAGACGGCGGCCTTGTTAATCGCGACGTTGATGAGGATGTAGATGACCGCGATTACCAGGTAGACCGACACGAGGGCGTCGTAGTTGGTAATGAGCACGCGGGCGTTTTGCATGAGGTCGGGGTAGCTCACCACGTAGGCGACGGTGGTGTCCTTGACCACGACTACAAGTTGTGAGATCAACGACGGAATGATAAACCGAATCGCCTGGGGCAATACGATTTTAAAGGTGATTTTAGCCTTGGAGAGACCGAGCGCCTGGGCTGCCTCGACCTGCCCGCGCGGTACGGCGTTGACGCCGGCGCGGAAAATCTCGGCAAGTACGCCTGCCGCGGCGAGCGCGACAGGGAGCGTGAGCATCCAAAACGACGGCAGCGCGATCTTGTACTGGGGCAGCACCAAAAAGAAGAAGTAGATGAACAGGAGGCTCGGTACGCCGCGGAAGAAATCGGTGAGCACGCGGCAGGCCAGCTGCAACGGCTTAATGTCGCTGGTACGGCCGAGCATAAGGGCTAAGCCCAGCGCCAGCGCGATGGCGCCAGCGGTGAGTGCGACTTTAACGGTGCCCTCAAAGCCGGCAAGCAAGAACTTCCAGGTAGTGAGGTGCGTAAAGAAATACCAATAGTGGACCGAAAGCTGACCGGTCACATAAAAGCGCTGCAACACGAGGATGGCGAGTGCGGCGACGGCAACAAGCGAGATGGCGGTGCCGATGCGAATCTTGGCGCGCATCTTGGGGCCGGGAGCCTCGTAGAGTGCATCGCGCATGGTGAGTGCAGGGGAGGAGTGCTTGCTCATCGGAGGATCCTCACCTTCTTATCGATGCGGTTGCCAATGTGGCTCACCACAAAGGCTGTGCCCAGGTAGCCGAGCGCCGAGATAAAGAACGCGGCGACGCCGCCGAGCGAGCGCGTGTTGATGTAGCTCACCACGCCGGTGAGCTCCTGCGGTTTAAGCGGCACCTGGCTGCCGAGTGCGGTGGTGAGCATGACGGCGATAAAGAGGTTGGTCATGGGCAACACGCTCGAGCGCAGCGCCTGCGGAATCACGATCTTGGCGAGGATACGGCTGAAGCTCATGCCGAGCGAACGTGCGGCTTCGACCTGACCGACGCCGACGGTGTTGATGCCGCTCATAAAGTTCTCGGAGCCAAAGGCCGAGCCCAAGAGGACCGTGGCGACGATAACGCAGGTGCGGTAGGGCAGGACGACCTTGAGCGGCGGCAGCGCGTAGACGACGATGATAAGCAGCGCGATGCCGGGGATGTTACGGAAGACCTGGACATACAGGTCGCCAAAGACGCGCAGCGGCTTGAGCGGCGACACGCGCATCACGGTGACGGCGACGGCCAGCACCATGGCGATGGCAAACGACTCAAGCGTCATGCCCCAGGTTGCTAGCAGCGCGTCGATATAGTTCTGGCCATAGAGCGACCAGAGTTCGGAGAGACTCATGCGGACCTCCCGCCGGTAAGGAAAGGGGCTCCCGTGTGTACGGAAGCCCCGACAACTCAGTGAGGAAACAGTTTACCGCAATAAAGCGCATCATGCGTTTCCGTATGGTTTCGTTGCGGCCGTTACCAGGCTCGCTGCCTAGGCGCCGATCTCGGGCAGCTCGGGAACATTGGTGTCGCCCGTACGGTCGCCGATGCAGATCTGCCACAGTTCAGTCCAGGTGCCGTCGTCCTCGATCTTCTTAAGGAAGTCGTTGACAAAGGCGACGCCGTCGGAATCGAGCGGCAGACCGATACCATAGGGCTCCTTGCTGCCGAAGGGCTTGCCGGCGATCTTGTACTTGCCGGGCTCGCGGACCAGGGCGCTCTGCTGCATGTTGTTATCGATGACGTAGGCATCAACGCGACCCTGCTGGAGTGCCTGGCGGGCCTCCTCGTCGGTCTTGAACTCCTGCTGGCTGGCCTTGGGAACGAACTCCTCCAGGATGGCGGGGCCGTTGGAGCCGGACTGGACGGCGACGTTCTTGTCGGCCAGGTCGTCGACGCTCTTGATGTCGTCGTTATCGGCGAGCACCAGGATGGCCTGCTGGGTGTAGTAGTAGGGGCCGGCGAAGGAGACGAGCTTCTTGCGTTCGTCAGTGATGGTGTAGGTGGCAAAGACAGCGTCGACCTGGCCGTTCTGCAGGACGGACTCGCGCGTGTCCGAGGTAACCTGGGTGATCTCGACCTTGTTCTCGCCCAGAATGTAGTTGGACAGGAGCTGTGCGATACCGGCGTCGAAGCCGCGGGTCTGACCGTCTTTCTCGTTGAGGAGGGAGAAGAGCGTGGAGGTCTGAACGCCACCGATCTTAAAGACGCCGGCGTCCTTGACGGCCGTGGCCCAGGTGCTGGCGGCGATGGCATCGTCATCGGCCTTGGGGCCGTTGTCGACGAGCTTGTCGAATGCCTTAGCGTCGAGCGTAGCGGAAACCTCGGTATCCTCGGAGCCCTTGGAGGAGCCGGCGGCGGAACCCTTGTCGGCCTCGGCGCTGGTGTCGGAGCAGCCGGCAAGACCAAGGCCGGCGACGGTTGCGAAGGTAGCGGCGACAAAGCCGCGGCGGTCGAGAACGACCTGCTGGGAGAGGTTCTTGCTCATGGTAGAACACCTTTCTCAATAAAATCCCTAGCGGTTGAGTAGAGTTATACCCTATCGCGCTCAAATGGGTCAACACGAAATAACTCAGAAACATACTTACCTTATGGGTAATTCTACCTACCAAAAAAGGACAGGTTTATTTTGGCAGGTTTTATCTGGGCAAACGTCGATTATTACAGCTGAGATAGCGCTTTGCGGACGGCGTGGTCGCCCGCAGCGGTCGCTATAATGGCGGCAACGCGACACATATATAAGTAAGGAGATCGCGCATGAACGGTTATTCATTTTTCGCTCCGACCATGACTTGCTGTTTTGTCTCAATCTGTAACAGTTAGACGGGAATTCGGGCCCTAGATGTTACAGATTGAGATAATTGAGCTGTGAAAACAAAAACCTCCGCAGGGATGCTTCCCTTGCGGAGGTTTTCTTACTCGTTGAGTAGCCTTACGGCTTCGGCGGCCATGTTTTCGACCGTCATGCCGTTCTGAGCGAGCAGCTCGTTGGGGTCGTAGCGGTCGGGGAAGCCCTTGGCGATGCCAAAGGTGCGCGTGCGCACGGGCGTGCAGGCCAGGTAGCACGCCACGCGCTCGCCCCAGCCGCCGTCCAAGATGCCGTCCTCGAGGGTGACGACGACGCGATGCTCGGCGGCAAGGCTGTCGAGGAACTCGCGGTCGAGCTCGGTTGCGAAGCGCGGGTTGACGAGCGTGGCTTCGATACCGTACTCGGCGGCCAAGCGGTTTGCCACACGCTCGCCTAGCTCAAAGAAATCGCCGAGCGCGAGCACGGCAACGTCGCGGCCCTGGCACACCACGTTGTAGCGAACGGCGCTGTAGTCGGTGTCCTCGGCGGGCGCCAAATCGGGGCGGCTAACCAGGCCAATGCCCGGTACGCGGATCGCCACGGGATGCTCGCGGTGGTCGAGCGACCAGTTCAGCATGGACAGGTATTCCTCCATGCAGGCCGGCGCCAAGTAGCGCATGTTGGGAAGAGCGCCCAGCATGGAAATATCAAAGAACGAGAGGTGCGTCTCGGATGTGGTGCCAAAGATCGACGCGCCAAACACCAAGATGGTTGCGGGGGCATCGTTGAGGCACAGGTCGTGCCACAGCTCGTCGTAGGCGCGCTGCAAAAACGTGCCGTACACACCAAAGACTGGCTTGGCGCCCGAGCGCGCAAGCGCGGTGGCAAAAGTTACGGCGTGTTCCTCGGCAATGCCCACATCGACGAACTGTTTGCCGGCGGCAGCGCGAAGCTCGGGTGTAAAGCCCATGATGTAGGGCGTGGCGGCCGTGATGCCCACGACCTGCGGATCGCGCTCGATGGCGGCGCTGAGCGCCTCGCCCGTAATGTCGGCATAGGTGCGCGGCGCAGGCTCGCTCGGATGGCCCGGGCAGAGCTTGCGCCCAGTTGCCATGTCAAACGGACCCACGTGGTGCCAGCGCTCGGGGTCGCTCTGGGCCGGCTCAAAGCCCTTGCCCTTGGCGGTGGAGACGTGCAGCACGATGGGGTGATCGATATTGCGCAGTTCCTGCAGCGCGTCGACGAGGGCCAACACATCGTTACCGGCGTCCAGATAGCGGTAGTCGAGCCCCATCGCGCGGAAAACGTTGCGCTCACAGGTGCCGTCGCTGGCGCGCAGCTCGGCCAGATTGCGATAGAGGCCACCGTGGTTTTCGGCGATGGACTGGTCGTTATCGTTGACGATGATGATCAGGTTGCTATCGAGTTCGGCGGCATTGTTGAAGCCCTCAAACGCCAGGCCACCCGAAAGCGAGCCGTCGCCAATGATGGTGATGACGTTGTACGTATCGCCCGCCAGGTCGCGCGCGTGGGCAAGGCCGCAGCCCAGGCTCACCGACGTGGAGGTATGGCCCATGGCGAACAGGTCGTGCTCGGACTCGCTGGGATTGGCAAAGCCAGAAGCCTCACCATAACGCTCCGGGTCGATATAGGTGTACGCGCGCCCAGTCAGCGCCTTGTGGGCGTAGGTCTGGTGCGAAACGTCAAAGACTATCTTGTCGATAGGGGAGTTAAACACGCGATGGAGCGCGACCGTAAGCTCAACGACGCCCAGGTTGGGGGCAACGTGTCCGCCGACAGCGGCGGAGCTTTCGAGGATGGCGTGGCGAATCTCATCGCAGAGCTGCGGGAGCTCGGCGCGATTAAGAGCCTTGACGTCCTCGGGCGTTGTCGTTTGCGTAAGCAGCATCGTTGTGGGTTACTCCATGCGAATCGAGCGCCGGCGCTCCCTCGGCCGGCACAATTGCACAAAACAGTCTCGCACATTTTGGCGTTTGATATGTGACGGCGGCGCGGTAATTCGCCAACTGGTGGGGCAAAACGTTTTGTCCGATGCCATACTGGTAGATTCGATGATGATTTTATTCCATGCGCACAGGCCGTGGCTTGTCGCCGTGAGTCGCTGGAAGGAGGCAGCATGTCCGATGTCGTTCGTGCCGAGAAAATCGCGCACGAGGTCGACGATGCCGCCCGCCAGCTCGCCCAGGCGGGCCGCTTGGACCTGACACGCGAGTTTATCCAGCATGGCGACGTGACGGTCTATGCACATGTGACCTCGGTGGCGCGGGCAAGTCTGTCCTTTGCCGAGCGCCTGGGCCGCGTCGGTGTCTCGGTCGACCGCGCCTCGTTGCTGCGCGGAGCCTTGTTACACGATTACTTTCTCTATGACTGGCACGATCCCGACCCAAGTCATCGGCTGCATGGCCTTCGCCACCCGTTTTTTGCCCTGGCGCGTGCGGAGGAAGATTTTGAGCTGACGCCGCGCGAACGGAATATTATCGTGCGGCATATGTTTCCGCTGGTGCCAGTGCCGCCGACGTGTCGTGAGGCTTGGATTGTATGTCTGGCAGATAAATGGTGCGCGCTGCGCGAGACGGTCGCCGGTCGTCTGCGGCGCAAGGACGAGGCGGACGATGGCGTGAGCAGCGAATCGAGTGAAAAGAGGAGAGGGTAGACGGTGGGAACCGCGATTGATATGGCTTTTGGCGGCGCGACGCTTGCCGCCTGCCCGCTCTCGGCACTGGTGCTCTCGTTTGCCTTTTACGGGTTTTGCGGTTGGGCATGGGAGTCGACAGTATGCGCCATGCTCAATCACGGACGATTTGCCAACAGCGGATTTTTGCTGGGGCCGTGTTGTCCTATCTATGGTGTGGGCGGCATAGCCTGCTGGCTGCTGTTGCGTGGGATTCCGGATGCCTCGAGCCAGTTTGTCGCTGCAGCGCTCGTATGCAGTGTGATTGAGTACAGCGTAGGCGTGCTGCTGGAAAAAACAACGGGCGCTCGCTTTTGGGACTATTCACATCTGCCGTTTAACCTGCACGGACGTATCTGCCTGTACTGGGCCTGCGCGTTTGGCTTGGGTGCGTTGTGCATTTGCCGCGTAGTGGAACCTGCGGTGTTGGGCTTGCTCGACCATTTGCCGGTGCTGATTGTGCGGCTGTCCGCCTTTATCGTCGCGGTCGCGATGATGGTCGACGCGGCGTGCTCGTTGGCGAGCTGGCGGCGTCTGTCCGATCAGCTGGAGCGTGTGCGCGCCGACCTTGCCGATCGCATCAATGAGTCGCTTGCCGATGCGTCCGACTCCATGCTCGAACGTATTCCCGATTCGGCGATCGACTCGGTGACACAGACGCATATCCGCAGCCGTGCCGTTAACGCGTGGCTGGCGGAGCTGGGCGATGTGACGCTCGATGCCCTGCGCGAGAAGGCTTCGATGCCGACGTTTATCGCGGACGGTGCTCGCGGCCTGGCGCTCGCTGCCCGCCGCGTGGCCGATGCCGCGCCGAGCATGCCGCGTCCGTCGCTCAGCCGTCGCCTTGCCGGTAAGCGCATGAGCCGTCCGGTACCGAGCGTGTCACTCAGTCGTCGTGACCTGCGCTTTTTCAATGCCTTCCCGCGTCTGCGCATCAATCGCTACGAAGGTGTCATTCGAGCTACCGACCTCCGCGACCGAGCCCGCGAGCTGTTCCGCCGCTAGCCGGGACGGGCGCGCTCACGGCTTCCTTGCTCGCGTATTTCCCGTTCGTTTCGCGTCCGTTGCCGCGCCGTTTCCAAGATTGCGGCACCGTTTCCATTCGACAACGCAGCGTTTAACAACGCCGTATCTGGTCTACACCAGTTGCCCCTCGGCCGCATTATGAGCGCCGACAACGTTCATGCGATCAAGGGGGAGCGAATGTACGATACGGGATCGACAACGTTTATGCTCATCTGCACCATGCTCGTGTTTTTAATGACACCGGGTCTGGCGTTTTTCTATGGCGGCCTGTCCAGGCGCAAAAATGTCATCAACACCATGCTTATGTGCTTTGGCGCCATTGGCCTGGTTGGTGTGCTGTGGATTGTTGCCGGCTGGTCACTGGCCTACGGTGGCGACGGTTCCAGCCCGCTTATTGGAGGCCTTGACCAGCTGCTGTGCCTGCCGGTGCTCAACCAGGTACTGCAGGCGGCCGAGGGCAATGCTACGGACGGTGCCGTCTACCCTCAGATCATCAACATCGCCTTCCAGATGGCATTTGCCATGATCACGGCTGCTATCGTCACGGGCAGCCTGGCCGGCCGCGTTAAGTTTGGTGCCATGACGGCCTTCCTGGGCATTTGGCTGCTCGTGGTCTATGCGCCGCTCGCCCACATGGTCTGGGGCGGCGATGGCTCCTTTATCGGTGACATGATCGGCGCGCTCGACTTTGCTGGCGGCGACGTGGTACACATTTCGTCCGGTCTTACCGGCCTGATTCTCTGCTTAATGCTCGGCCGTCGTCGCGGCTTTGGCATGGTGAGCTACCGTCCGCATAACGTGCCGTTTGTGGCGCTGGGCGCCGGCCTGCTTTGGTTTGGCTGGTTTGGCTTTAACGGCGGCAGCGAGTTTAAGGCCGACGCCGTGGCGGCGCTCGCCATCCTCAACACCGTGACGGCCAGCGCAGCGGGCATGGTCTCGTGGCTTGCTGTCGAGCGCGTGCACACCGGTCGCCCCACGCTGGTGGGTGCCAGCACCGGTCTGGTCGCGGGCCTCGTGGTGGTCACGCCCGGTGCGGGCTTTGTCGAGCCGTGGGCGGCGCTGGTCATGGGCCTGATCGTCTCGCCCGTCTGCTATTTGGCTATCAGCCATCTTAAGACCAAGTTTGGCTACGACGATGCGCTCGACGCGTTTGGCTGCCACGGCATTGGCGGCATCTTGGGCGGCGTGCTCACGGGCCTGTTCTGCGTGCCGGAGCTCTCGTGGACCGGTAAGGGCGGCCTGTTCTACACGGGCGATGTCTCGCTGCTCATCTCGCAGATCTTGGGCATTGTCGTGACGGTCGCTATTGTGCTGGTGCTCGATTTGGTGATTGCCGCGGTGGTCAAGGCGCTGTTCCATGGCAGCCTGCGTGTGGACGAGGCCGACGAGGCGCTGGGCCTGGATGCGAGTCAACACGGCGAGAGCGCATATCCCTCCTTCTCGGGACTCGATTAGCAGCTTCCCCAAGCTCCGCACCTCGCCGTTCAATCGTCGCGCGGCTTTCCCAGGCACCCGACCTTACCCCTCAAACCGTCGCTTGCGTACCGAAGTACGCGGCGCTCCTCTTTCGGGGCAATCTCGGGCACCTCGAAAACCCGCGTCATTGAATGGCAATTCTTTTATTTGATAAAGAGAGGAATTCACTATGAAGAAGATTACGGCGATCGTTCGTGCCGAGAAGCTTGAGGTTCTTAAAGACGCGCTGTTTGCTGCTGATGTTCGCGGTATGACTATCAACCAGGTACAGGGCTGCGGCGCGCAGCATGGCTGGAAGGAATACGTGCGCGGCAACGAGTTGCTTGTCAACACGATCCCTAAGGTGCAGTTCACGCTCATTTGTGCCGACGAGCACGTCGACGGAATTGTCGACATCATCTGCAACGCCGCTCGCACCGGTGCCGTTGGAGACGGCAAGATTTGGGTCGAGCCGGTCGAGGAGGTTATCCGCATCCGTACCGGCGAACACGGCCCCGCCGCGGTGTAGGACAATCTTTCGCCTAGCGGGCGCGTCTCTCTTGGGATGCGCCCGCTCTCGTCTACAATATCGTGCAGACGAAGGAGAGGCATGCCCATGATCAAGATGTTTGCGAGTGACTTAGACGGAACGCTGCTGAACGCCCTGCACGAGGCGGATGGGACCATCCGCCGTGCCATTCGCGAGCTGACCGAGGCTGGCTTGCATGTGGTTCCCGCGACCGGACGCTCGACGCTGCCGATCGGCGAGCATGGCTTTACGGGCCTGGCGCTTGACGCCTGCTGCTCCAATGGATCCATCGTGCGCGACAGTCATGGCGAGGTGCTCAAAACCTGGACCATTGACCCGCAGATCACCGAGGAACTGCTCAAGGAGTTTCCGGACATTTGCTTTGATTGCTCCACGCCCGATGGCATGTTCTCGAGCGGCTCGTTCGAGATGCATCAGGCGGGCTTTAAAAAGGACAGCCCTATCAAGCGTATCGTGATGCGCGGCATGCGTGCACGTGGCGGGTATCACGAGGAGCAGTATTTCGACCAGTCGATTGGTGACATCCTGCGCCACGATGTGTGCAAAATCAACTGCCGCGTGACCTCGCCCGAGCTGGAGCGCGACCTTAAGGCGTATTTGGCCGAGCGCTCGGACCGTGTGGTCAACGCGCCGTTCGATCCGGTGATGTTCGAGATCACGGACGTGGCGTGCAACAAGGGCGAGAGCGTGGCCTGGTTGGCGGGCTACTACGGTATTGCCGAGGATGAGGTCGCGGTCTACGGCGACGGCGGCAACGATATCGCCATGCTCAAACGCTTCCGCCACAGCTACGCGACCAAAAACGCAAGCGATGCAGCCAAGGCCGCCGCGAGCGCGACTATCGGCAGCTGCATGGTCCACGCCGTCCCCAAACACATGCTCGCTACCATGCATAAGCAGAATTCCCGCACCGTTATCGAATAATGTGACAAAGGGACTGTCCTTTTGCCACATCCAAAATATTGCCTTTACGTGTTGGTGCACACGGTGTGCAATAATACTCGCACTGTGCAATAGCGCACAGGCTGAGTAACAAGGAGGACGCTTGTCCCAGCTCGAGAAATGCGATCGCCGGTCCCTTCGCTCGCAGCGTGCCCTTCGCCAGGCACTTGCCAGCGAGCTTGCCGAAAGCGGCGACCTTTCGCGCATTAATGTCGCGTCGCTCACCGAGCGCGCTGGCCTTACGCGCCGCACGTTCTATTCGCACTACCGCGATATTCCCGACTTTATCAATCAAATCGAGGATGGCTTGCTGGCCGAGATCCGTGAGCGTATTGAGCTCATCACCGCAGCTCAGCTGCCCGACCTCTATCACAACATCGATGAGCTCGAGCCGGCGCCCGGTTCGGTTGAGCTGCTGCGTTATCTTGCGGCAAACCGCGATTTAATCGGTGCGCTGCTGGGTCCGGGCGGCGACCAGGCCTTCATTAAAAGGATCATCGACACCGCGCGTGAGGCTGTGGTGCCGCGTGCGCAGACGGGCATTTTGGGTCTGGCGCTGGGCACGTTCTTTGACTACTACGTCACCTACGTCGTGAGTGCCGAGGTCGGCCTGATTCAGCGTTGGTTTGAGCGTGGACTCACCGAATCGCCCGAGGCCATGGCGCGCATTATGACGGTGCTCGCTTTTGTGCGCCCTGGCGACCTGTATGGTCAACCCATCGATATCAACGTGCCGGAATACGGCATGAAGCTATTGAACTTGCAGCTCGAGGATGCGGCCGACACCGCCGCAACCGTCGAGTCCAACAACTAAGAGGAGAGACAATGAGCAAACTCGTCGAGGGCATCAAGGACCGCATGGTCGCTGCTGCACGCGAGGCCGCGCCCGCCGTGGTGGACGCCGCGCAGAAGGCCGCGACCGCGGCCGCCGAGAAAGTTGCCGAGGCAGTTGCCGATGCCAAGAACGCGGCAGGGGAGACGTCCGTCGCTAGCGAGCCCGCCACCGCCGCCGAGCCCGTAGCCGCCGCCCACGCCCCCGAAGGCGCGATCTTCAACCCCGAGAACGCCCGCGGCAACCTGCACCTGGGCATCGACGTGGGCTCCACCACCGTTAAACTTGCCGTGCTCAACGACGACAACCAGATCGTCTACGCTAAGTACCAGCGCCACCACACCGACGTTCGCGCCTGCGCCCGCGACCTGTTCGAGGGCGCTGCGACCGTGCTGCCGACGGCCCAGATGACCTGCGCCATTACCGGCTCGGGCGGCCTGCTGCTGTCCCAGTGGCTCGACCTGGAGTTTGTCCAGGAGGTCATCGCCAGCAAACGCGCCGTCGAGACCCTTATCCCGGCCACCGATGTTGCCATCGAGCTGGGTGGCGAGGACGCCAAGATCATCTACTTCGATAACGGCATCGAGCAGCGCATGAACGGTACCTGCGCCGGCGGTACGGGCGCGTTCATCGATCAGATGGCAACCCTGCTGCACACCGACGCCAGCGGCCTCAACGAGCTCGCTGCCAACGCCACCACCATCTATCCCATTGCTAGCCGCTGCGGCGTCTTTGCCAAGACCGACGTGCAGCCGCTGCTCAACGAGGGCGCCCGCCCCGAGGACGTGGCTGCCTCCATCTTCCAGGCCGTCGTGACCCAGACCATCTCGGGCCTGGCATGTGGCCGTCCCATCCGCGGCAACGTCGCCTTCCTGGGCGGCCCGCTGCAGTATCTCTCCGAGCTGCGCCACCGCTTCTACCTCACGCTCAACCTGAATGAGGAGCACCGTATCGTGCCCCAAAATGCCCACCTGTTTGTGGCGAGCGGCGCCGCCATGGCGCACGAGTCCAACAAGCTCAGCACGTTCCCGCAGCTCATCGAGGCCATCGATGCCCTGGGTGACACGCAGGGTGCCGAGGTCGAGCGTCTGGATCCGCTCTTTGCCACCGACGAGGACTTTGCCGAGTTCAAGACCCGCCACGACACCGAGGTCGTCCCCAAAGGCAAGCTCGACGGCTACACCGGCCGCGTGTTCATCGGCATCGACGCCGGCTCTACCACCATGAAGGCCGCACTCGTGGGCGAGGACGGCCAGCTGCTGCACACCTGGTACGGCAACAACAACGGCGACATCCTGGGCACGGCCAAGGTCATCATGGCCGATTTCTACAACCACATTCCCGCCGGCTGCACCATTGGCCACGTGACCACCACGGGCTACGGCGAGGCATTGCTCATCGAGGCCCTCAAGGCCGACTCCGGCGAGATCGAGACCGTCGCGCACCTGCGCGGCGCCAAGGCGTTCCTGCCCGGCGTCGAGTTCATTCTGGACATCGGCGGCCAGGACATGAAGTGCCTACGCGTCAAGGACGGCGTCATCGAGCACATCATGCTCAACGAGGCCTGCTCGTCGGGTTGCGGTAGCTTTATCGAGAGCTTCGCCGTCTCTATGAACATGGACGTGCGTGCGTTCGCCGATGCCGCCATCCATGCCAAGGCCCCCGTCGATTTGGGCAGTCGCTGCACGGTCTTTATGAACTCGCGCGTCAAACAGGCGCAAAAGGAAGGCGCCACGGTGGGCGACATCGCGGCCGGCCTGTCCTATTCCGTCATCAAGAATGCCCTATTCAAGGTCATTAAGCTGCGCGACCCCAAGGAGATCGGCAGCCAGGTGATCGTCCAGGGCGGCACCTTTATGTCCGATGCCACACTGCGCGCGTTTGAGCAGCTCACGGGCGTTCATGCCGTGCGCCCCGACATCGCCGGCTGCATGGGCGCCTACGGTGCGGCCCTGCTCGCCCGCGATCGCGCCGGCGCCGACGGCACCTCGACCATCCTTTCGGCCGAGGACATCGCGCACCTCACCGTGACGCAAAAGCATGTCCGCTGCGGCCGTTGCTCCAACAACTGCCAGCTTACCGTCAACGACTTTGGCGGCGGCAGGCGCTTCATTACCGGCAACCGCTGCGAGAAGGGCGCTGGCCACAAAAAGCAAAAGACCGAGGCCCCCAACCTCTTCAAAAAGAAAAACGAGCTGCTGTTTAACCGCGAGGTGCTGAGCTCCGACGAGGCCCCGCGCGGCACCGTCGGCATCCCGCGCGCGCTCAACATGTACGAGAACTACCCCTTCTGGCACGCGTTCTTTACGCGCCTGGGCTTTAGCGTGCAGCTGTCCGACCAGTCGAGCAAAAAGACCTACCAGGCGGGCATCGAGTCCATGCCGTCCGAGAGCGTGTGCTACCCGGCAAAGATGAGCCACGGCCATGTGATGAACCTCATCGACCGCGATGTCGACTTCATCTGGATGCCGTGCGTGCGCTGGGAGCGCAAGGAGGATCCGACGGCTGGCAACTGTTACAACTGCCCCATCGTCATGAGCTACCCCACGGCGTTGGCACTCAACATCGACGAGATCCGCGAGCAGAACATCGAGTTCCTGTACCCGTTTGTGCCGTATCACGATAAGACCGAGCTCAAGCGCCGCTTGTACCAGGTGCTCGCCGTCGACCGTGTGGCCGATGCCGAGGCCGGTCGCGGTCGCGTGCGCGGTCCAAAGATCACACGCTCCGAGGTCGATGCCGCCGTCAACGCTGCTTTTGAGGCCGATGCGCGCTTCCACGAGGATATCCAGACCATGGGCGAGGAGGCCCTTAAGTGGGTCGAGGACCACGGCGGCCATGGCATCGTACTCGCCGGTCGTCCCTACCATAACGACCCCGAGATCAACCATGCCCTGCCCGAGCTTATCTCGAGCTTTGGCTTTGCGGTCTTTACCGAGGATTCGCTCGCGCATCTCGTGAAGCCCGAGCGTCCCATCCGCGTCGTCGACCAGTGGATGTACCACAGCCGCCTGTACGCCGTCGCCCGTTTTGTGACGATGCGCAACGACCTGGACCTGATTCAGCTCAACTCCTTCGGCTGCGGCTTGGACGCCCTGACCACCGACCAGGTGCAGGAGATTCTGGAAGCCAGCGGCAAGATCTATACCGTGCTCAAGATCGACGAGGTGTCCAACCTGGGCGCCGCGCGCATCCGCATCCGCTCGCTCATGGCAGCGCTCAAGGACCAGGAGGCCGAGCGCTTGGCCGAGGCCACGGCCGCTGGCGAGACTTACGAGCAGGGCGATGCCGCGCCGGTGGCTCCCTCCACGGATACCCCCGCGTTCGCGAGCCGCAAGTACACGTTCGAGGCGCAGCGTGAGAGCGCCTCGACAGCATGGCCCAAGGTGCCCTTTACCGAGCAGATGCGCGACGAGGGCTACACCATCCTGTGTCCGCAGATGGCGCCAATCCACTTTGACCTGGTCAAAGAGGTGTTCCGCGGTGCCGGCTACAACTTGGAGCTGCTGCCCTCGACCGATCACGATGCCGTCGAGGCCGGCCTGCGCTATGTGAACAATGACATCTGCTATCCGTCCATTTTGGTGACGGGCCAGATTATGGAGGCCATCGAGAGCGGCCGGTACGACTTGTCCAAAACGGCCGTGGTTATCAGCCAGACCGGCGGCGGCTGCCGTGCCACCAACTACATCGCACTCATCCGCAAGGCCCTGCGCGAGAGCGGCCACCCCGAGATCCCGGTGATCTCGCTTTCGGCCGTGGCGCTGGGCGAGGACAACCCCGGCTTTAAGATTACGCCGGCGCTGCTTAAGCAGGCAGTCTACGCGGTGCTCTTTGGCGACGTGATGATGCAGATGCTCTACCGCTGCCGCCCGTACGAGGCCACGCCCGGTGCCGCCAACGCGCTCTACGAGGAGTACATGGCACGAGCCCGCAAGTTGGCGCCCAAGTTCAACCGCCACAACTACACCAAGCTGTGCCGCGAGGCCATCCGCGCGTTCGACACCATGCCGCTCGTGGGCGAGGGCACCAAGCCACGCGTGGGCGTGGTCGGCGAGATTCTGGTCAAGTTCCATCCCACAGCCAACAACCACGTGGTCGATGTCATCGAGCGCGAGGGCTGCGAGGCCGTAGTGCCGGGCCTGCTCGACTTCTTCCTGTACTCCATGAGCAACGCCGAGCTGCAGAAGGACGAGCTGGGTAGCTCTGCTACCACGCGCGCTGGCATGCAGGCGCTCATCAAGCTGGTGGACTGGATGCGCACGCCGGTGGAGGAGATGCTCGAGAAGTCCCGCCGCTTTGAGGCGCCCGAGCGCATCGGCACCATGGCCGACAAGGCCCGCACGGTGCTTTCGGTGTGCAACAACATGGGCGAAGGCTGGCTGCTCACGGCCGAGATGCTCGACCTGATCGACCACGGCGCGCCCAACATCATCTGCACGCAGCCCTTCGCGTGCCTGCCCAACCACGTGGTGGGCAAGGCCGTGATCAAGGAGCTGCGCCGCCAGCATCCCGAGAGCAACATCGTCGCGGTGGACTACGACCCCGGCGCGTCCGAGGTCAACCAGCTCAACCGTATTAAGCTCATGATCAGCGTGGCCAAGGAAAACATGCGCGCCGGTAAGGGCTTTAAGCTCGAGAAGGTGGCGCCGCTCGCGATGGATGAGGTCACCGGTCAGATGCGTGCCCATGACGGTTGCGTGAGCTGTGGGCCGGCCAGCGAGGAGGCCGTTGCATCGGTCGCCAAGCGTCTGGGGCGCGGTATTAAGAAGTAGTTGGCCTACTTCGAGCCGGATATAAGACAAACGGGTGGTAGTCGTACCGGCTACTACCCGTTTTTGCTGGACATATGTTGCGCAAATGATCTCGCTGCAGCCTTCCGTGGGCTCACCCGTTTTTTGGGCCGGCTCGGGCTTTGAGGACAAGTTACTGCAGGCCCAAGGCGATTTTTCGCTCAACGCAGGCCAGCACAGTGTGACCTATCTGCCAAACGACGAGACGATCGCTACGGCCTGCCCATCGCTACCTACGAGATGGAAGCCGAAAAGTATATCTACCGCGTGTACAAGTACGAGCTGTAGGGCTGCGCTTAGGTTTGACCAATGGAGTATGAAAACACGCCGCTCGCCGATACCCCCTCCGCGAGTGGCAGCCATATGGTTTGATAAAAGAAGCATATAGTTGTCGCCAGCCTGCTGGGGACGTTCCCCCCTGACATTGGAGGTTCCAGGTATGTTTCGCGCTCCGTTAAACAACTATCGGTTGGGCTAACATGGGCCGCCGTGCTATTTCGATAACCCTTGCAGTGGTCTGCCTGACTGTGCTCCTGGGCGCTACAGGGCTGTTTGCTATAAGCCGAGAAACGTCCTATATGCAGGAATGCGCTTCCGAAGGGTTTGCTATTGACGGTTACTATCGGGACGACAAGACGAGTCTGGAAACCCTGGCCTTTCTTGAAGAGGATAACCATCGGTGGCAACTGGTCGACAAAGACGGCAGCTGCGTTGACGGGCAGTTTAAGCGTACGGACGATCCCAATATCCTGGTATTAAAGAAGGAAAACGGCGAAGAATTCGGCACGGTTCACGTTGCATATATATCGCGCCGACGCAATCAAGGGCAGATTTACCTAATTAGAAATACTAAGGTGACCCGATTTTATCTTGTGAGCACCGATCCGGCGTTTACGGTGGAGTCTGGCGAGGTCGATTCGGACAGTTGATTCACGGCAATAGAACAGCGAACGGGGCGCGGGCGTGAACTGCACCCCGCAATTTGCTCGTGTCCGTATCGCGACTGCGCCTCGTCGTAACTTGCGTCCGTGCGAGCATTCATCCCGCGCTCTGCATCACTTCACATCGAACTCCACGCGATCGAGTTCGGGTACATTGAGGTCTATGAGCTTGCGGGCGACGTGGCGGTCGTGCGCCCCGAGCGCCTCGCTTGTCGTCACGTGGGCGACAACCTCGCGCTCGACGATGCCTTCTTCGTCCCCTTCGGTGGCCGAGGTCTCGACGGCGACGGTGTAATCCTTAAAGCCCGGCAGCACCGCGGCAAGCTCGCGTGTGGTCTCGGTGACGCCGTGGCCGTCCTGCACGCCGGCCTGCGCCGAGCCAATGGAACCCGCGGTCATAACGATGCAGGGGATGGCAAAGATCACCGTGCCCACAATAATGCGGCAGCGCACCTTGCGCGATAGCTCGTCGACCTCGGCATCTTCTTCGGCGGTTACAATGCCGTCGCCGTTGAGGTCGCGCTTGAGCGGCACGCGCAAGATAAGTAATACGGCTTCGGCCGCGAGTGCGATAAAGACCACGTTGATGCCAAACTCGTAAAGCGCCGAGAGAAACAGCGACCCGCTTGCGATGGCGATGCCATAGCCCGCCGCGCACAGAGGCGGCATGAGCGCGGTCGCCACGGCCACGCCGGCGATGAGCGTGGCGGGTTCCTGGTCGCGCGAGTTGCCCAGCCCGCCTGCAAAGCCGCCTGCGAGTGCGACGGTAAGCTCCCAGACGGTGGGTGTCGAGTTGTCGATGATGGCGGCCGTGGTGGTGCCAAGGGGCGAGAGCTTAAAGTACAGCGTGGACGTGACCAGGCAAAAGGCCATCTGCAGCGCAAGGCTGGCGACGGCTTCGACGGTAATCTCGCGGTCGAGCGTGGCAATACCGTATGCCATGGCAAGGACCGAGCCCATAAGCGGGCAGATGAGCATGGCGCCCACGATGGCGATGTCCGAGTCGATATCGAGGCCGATGCTTGCGATGAGCATGGCGATGATGAGGATGCACAGGTGAGAGCCGGTTAGGCGCGCCCCGTTTACAAAACGCTTGCGAATTACGTGGTAGGGCGCGCGACCCTCGCGAATGTTGAATGCGCGCTTTAGGAAGCGGGTGGCGTTCTCCATGGCCTCACTATGGGCGGGGCGGATGCCGTGGCGCCGGTGATGGCGTTCGCGTAGTCGCTTGATCTGTTGTTTGTCGAGTTCCATGTCCACCTCGTTCCAGCGCGGTCCGCGCAATGCACCCGTTGTCCTAACTCTACACCGTGGCGGGCGGGGTGTCTGTTGGATGCGGAATCCGATAGGGCGGATGACGCGGGAGCAAATGCAAATCACAGGCTCAATTCCATCCCGCGAGAATATGATGCACCAGCTCCTTCAAATGTGACGAAACTGTGAAGCACGAGAGCGTGAATTTCAAAAAATACGCTGGTCGCCAATGTTGCGCAACAGAATTCAAAAATCGACAGCTACCGTTTGATACGTATGGATACATCCGTGTCAAAGGGAGAAAGCCATGGCAGACTACAGTCCACAACACTTTGAGCCTCGGGCCAAGGCCGTCAACGTCAAGGGCGTTGCCAACCGCGCCGTCGCAACCGTTTTGACGGCGGGCCTCATCGCTCAGCCGCTCATGTCGCCGCTGGCGGCAATCGCCGCACCGTCAACCGATAACGGCGATTCTGTTCAGGGGGGGGGTAGTTCTGTAGAGAATACCGTTGCCGCCGGTAACCAAGCGGTCGTAAAGACGGCTGCCCAGCTGGCCGAGGAGTCGGCAAAGCAGCTCAAGGACGCTCAGGCCGCCTACGATGCCGCCCAGAAGAACGCCGATGCGGCGGGCCAGTCTCAAAAGCAGGCGCAGCAGCAAAAGAATCAGGCCTCGCAGGCTGTGAGCGACAACGAAATCGAGCAGAACGCAGCAGAAGTCGCCGCGCTCCAGGAGAAGATTGACGAGCTCAAAGCCGCTGTCGAAAAGACCGAGCAACAGCAGAAGAAGCTGGGCGACCTGAACGATCAGCTCGATCAGGCCAACAAGAGTGTCGAGGATAAGACCCAGGCGCTCAAGGACGCCAAGGCAAAGCAGGATGAGGCCAAGAAGGCCCTCGATGATGCCCAGGTCAAGCTCGAGGCCATGGGTATGGACGAGTACGAGGCCGCCAAGAAGGCCGTCGAGGACGCGCAGGCAAAGCTCGATGACGCCAATAAGGCCGTTACTACTGCACAGGACAATCTGGACCAGGCCAAGGCTGCCGAGGCCAGCGCCCAACAGGAAAAGCAGAATACCGAGGCAGCTTTGACGACTGCCCAGGCCAAGAAGCAGGAGACTGCCGCTGCTCTCGCAGCCGCAACCACCGCGCGCGATAACGCCCAGCAGAAGTTCAACCAGGCGCAGGCCGCGCTCGATGCTGCCGTCTCGGGTACGGGTGTTGACCTGAGTGCGCTTGAGGCCGCCAAGAAAGCTGCTGCTGGTGAGCTCAAGACCGCGCAGGCGGAGCTCATTGCCGCGACGGATGCCGACGCCACCGCACAGGCGAACCTGCAGGCGGCCCAGAATACCTCCACCGCCGCGCAGGAGAAGGTCAACGCCGCCAACGCCGCTGTGGCATCTGCCCAGTCTGCATACGGTGCGGCAAACAAGGAGCACAACGCCGCCGCCAGCAAGCGCGACGCTGCGAAGTCGGCATACGAGCAGGCTCAGCAGACCGAGGCCGACAAGAAGGCGGAGTACGACCGACTCGTCGAGGTCCGCCAACAGAAGCACAGCGAGTTCGATCAGGCTCGTGCTGAAGTAACCGACGCACACAATGCATACGACGCCGCAAACGCCGAGGTCGAGAAGCTCAACCAGCAGATTGCCGACCTCAAGTCGAACATGACCGTGGATCAGAACGTCATCAGCCAGGGCATGTTTGGCTTCATGAACTATATCATCGGCGGCAGCCAGTTCACAGCCACGCAGAAGTCGAATGCAAGCACTGCCGCGTCGATGCTCATGGGGACGACAGATAAACAGGACTGGTATGATAATTACGTCGATCAGGACATGTCTCGAGACACCAATCCGCTCTCCTTGGAGCAGATGCGCAACGCCCTGACCTACCTCGATACCCAGAACAACCTCCGCAAGGCGAACGGCCAGTCGGAGCTTAGCGTCAGCCTCCGCATGACCGCAGCAGCTGCACTCAACGCCTCATATTCATCGAATATTTGGGATCACTCGAACTGCTATTCCGATCAAGGTGAGAACCTTGCAGGCGGCGGCGGAGCATACACCGGAGGCGAGACCGAGGATACGCTTGGCTGGCCATATACCGGTCTCTACACCCAGGAGAAAAAGGCATTCGATAAGTACGTCGAGCAATATGGCGACGCACTTGAAAGCCATCGATATGATTCCTACTATATCTACCAGCACTACAACAAGGACGACAAAATCTACGATGAGTGCGGGCACTATCTCAACATCATCGATGCCGGTGCGAAGGCTATCGGCATCGCGACCGGTAGCGGTAAGAACACCGATTCCGAGGTAACCGTTTTCGACTATAGCGGAAGCACGGGACAGATGGATTTCACTGTCTCCGAGTTCAAGAAGCTCCTCAACGACTACATCGATTCCGCCTACAACGCAGGCGGTACGCAGGAGCAGAAGGAGCAGCTGAAGCAGCTTCAGAACAAGCTGGTAGATGCGCAGAAGAACTTCGGGGCTGCTGGAACGGCTTATTCTAACGCATTGGATAAGCAAGAAAGCGCTCGCGACGCCTATACCGCGGCCGACACGAACGTGAACACCGCCAAGGGTGAGTACGAGAAGGCTAAGGCCGGCACCGCCGCCGCGAAGACGGCATACGACGCCGCGAAGGACGCACTCGGCGGAATCGACATCGAGTCCCTCAAACAGAACCTCGAAGCCGCCAAGGCCGAGGCCGCTACTGCCCAGGCAGCTCTCGATAAGGCAAACGCCACGCTTGCTGACAGCAAGACGAAGGCAGCCGAGGCCGCCAAGGCAAAGTCCGATCAAGCCAACGAGGCGTATGACAACGCCACGGCTTCGGTCAAGGACCTTGCCGCCAAGTGCGATGCCGCCAAGACGGATCTTGCGAACAAGCAGGGCACGCTTAACGATGCCAAGAAGGCCGACGACACTGCCCAGGCTGGCGTTGACAAGGCTCAGGCCGCAGATGTGCACGCCGCGACCGCTCTTTCGGGCGCCAAGCAGGCAGTTGCCGCCAAGACGCAGACCCTGTCCGACGCACAGGAGAAGGTCAAGGCCGCTGAGGGCGAGCTGGCCACCGCAAACAAGGCCTTCGAGCGCTTCGCCGGCGCCCAGAAGGCGGTCGACGACGCCAAGGTCGCCTATGACGCTGCCGTCGCCGGTGTCGCCGATGCCCAGAAGCAGCTCGAGGCCGCCAATGAAGCCGTCATCGATGCGAACCTCGAGATCGTCAAGGCCAAGGCCGAGCTTGCCAACGACGAGGCACTCAAGGCCGAGCTTGAGGCTGTCGACCACAAGGCATCTCTTGCCGCGGGCACGACGGGCAACGAGAAGCTGGTCAAACTGAACGCTGCCTACGCTCGCTATAAGGCCGCCGTTGATGCCGCTGCTGGTCTCAAGGCTGCTCTGAGCGATGCCGATGCCAAGCTGTCCGATGGCAACGACGCCTATGCCGCCGCGCTTGCCGAGCTTGGCGATGCCAAGGATGCCCTGGCTGCCGCTCAGGCCGAGTACGACAAGTATCATCCCAAGGCCGAGCCGCAGAGCAAGCCTCAGGCCAAGCCCCAGGTTGCGCAGGCTGCTGCAAAGGTCCCCGTTGCCAAGAAACAGGCCGCGCCTGCCGCGCTCGCCCAGACCGGTGATGACTCCGCTCTTGCGGGCGAGGTGTTCGTCATCGGCGGCATTACGCTCGTTGCCGCGGGTGTGACGCTCGGCGATCGTCGTCGCAAGCACATGTAGTGATTCGAGCGTCGGCTCTGCAACGAACTTCAATTCATAGCGGGACCGTCTCGATAGCCAAACGATAAGGCCGGCGCGCTGTCATACGCAGCGCGCCGGCCTTTCTTTGCGTTGGTATCAAAAAGCTCAGTCGGTAGCCGCGAAAGCTACCGACCGAGCAAATCGTAGACAATATGGTTGCTGTCGAGTAGCTGCTCAGCTTATCCCAGCAGGCTCAGGCCCACGGAGACAAACGCCAGGATAACGCCGACGATGGACTCGCCGCCCAGCAGGCCGCTGGCGACAACCAGGCCCTGTTCCTGGAAGGCGGCGTCCTTGGCAGCCCTCTCCTCGTCAGAAAGACCAGCGGTGGCGTCGCGGTGGGCGGACCACTTGTCGTAGGCGAGTTTAACGCAGGAGCCTAGGAAGGCCGTGAGTGACATGTAGAACGGCAGGTACACGCCCAGGCCGATCATCATGGCCGGAATGCCGAGCCAGTACATGACGATGCCGGCGATAAAGCCGCCCGCAAACCACGGCACGCTCGGGATGCCCGAGACCATGGTGGCGACGACGCTTGCCTGCGCGGCAACAAAGCTCTTGTCGGGGCCAAAGGCGTCCGGGCCATAGGCGGTGACGAGCGCGACCATGACGGCGGCGGCGACCAGGGCGCCCACGATGCCGCCGATGGTTTGGCCGATCCACTGCGCACGCGGGTTGGTGCCCAGCACGGCGCCGGCCTTAAAGTCGTTCATGACGTCGCCCGCAAGGCCGCACGCCACGGCTACGATGCCGGCGATAAAGAACAGCTTGACCTGAGCGATCTGTGCGAACGCGGCAACGATGAGCATGACGATGAGGCCAAAGATCTCCATGGGGTCGATGCCCGTCTGGCCGCAGCTCTGTGCGCTCATGATGGTGGTGACAAAGGTGAACAGCGTCACGATGACGGCCGGAATGGGGCCAAGGTCAAGCACGATGGCGATGATCACGGCGATGGCGGCAGCGCCCAGGCCGATGATGCCGGCGTCGAGCTTAAGGGAGCCCGAGATGAGCGACTGCTCGTCGGTGTCGGTGGAGCTGTCGGCGGCAAGACCGCGGACGATACCGGCGACCTGCGGCAGGATGTCCTTGAGGACGACGGCGACGCCAAAGCCCATCATGAGGCCCATGCCCAGGGACTTGACGATGCCTTGCGCAGTCATAACGTCGAACAGACCGGCAGCGGTGCCGCCCACGATGATGCCAAAGTTGCCCAACAGGGCGCCGGCAAACCAGAAAGCGACCGGGGCGAAGCCCACGAGGAAGCCGATGGACAGCAGCATGGGCGAGTTGTAGATGGCAAAGGTCACGCCGGGGATGTTGAGCGTGCACAGCATGCTGGGCACCACGCCCAGGGCGTCGCGCAGCACGCTGTAGATGCCTGCGATGGCCATGGAGCCAAAGAGCTGCTTACCGGTCTTGCCGCCGGCCTCGGTGGCGCGTAGGGTCTGAGCTGCGGCGTTGCCGGTGGGGAACTCCAGCGCGGCGTCCACGATAAAGTGACGGTGGATGAGCGCGGTGGCCAGCAGGCCCAGGATGGTGCCGGCGAGCGCCACGATAAACATGTCGAGCCAGCTGATCTGGTCGGCATAGCCCAGCATCCAGGCGCCCGGGATGGTAAACGCCAGGCCGCCGGCGACCATGGCGCCCGCGGACATGATGGTGTGGGTGACGTTGGCCTCGTTGAGGCTGGCGTTGCCCATGAGCTTCAGGAAGAACAGTGAGATGACGGCAGCGAAAATGATTGGCCAGGGGAGGGCGCCCATCTTGAGGGCCGTGTAGGCCGAGCTTGCCGTGATGATCACGCAGCCGAGGACGCCGATGACGACGCCGCGCAGCGTGAGTTGCCCGCGCATCGAGGCGCGGTTTGAGGGATTGCTCATATAGAACTCCTTTGCGTATATCCGCTTCCCCCGGGAGCGCCGCTACGGATGCGGCGCGGGAAGTCGGGTTACCAAGGGCCGCCGCGTGAGCTCGCGCGCGACCGCGCACCAGTATAGCCGCAAGCTAGTCATTTTGGGATGACTGGTTTAGGTAGGCGATATACTGCTGGGCAGACGAAAGGAGCGCCGACGATGCTTAATGGGTGCGCATATATATTGACGGTCGACGTGGGCAACACGTTCATTCGCTTTGGCCTGTTTGCCGAGGATTCGGCCGCGGCGCAGGAATGCCCGCTTGCGACGTGCGAGATCACGACGCCGTCGAGCATTACGGCCGACGAAGCGCGCATGAGGCTCGCGCAGGTCATGTGCGCACTGGCAGCCGATGCGGGCATGCCGGGTGCACTCGTTCCTGCGGCCGCAGTGCTGAGCTGCGTGGTGCCGGCGCTCGAGCGCCCGTGGAAGGCGGCGCTTTCCCGTACCTGCACGGGGCGCGTGCTCACGGTGGGACCGGGACTTAAGACCGGCATGCCCGTACACTACGACGATCCGGCCGAGATCGGTCCCGACCGCATTGCCGACGCCGTGGCGGCCCGTGCCGTCTACGGCTCTCCCTGCATCGTGATCGACCTGGGTACGACGACCAATATTGAGGTCATCGACGCGTGCGGAACCTTTGTGGGCGGCGTCATCGCGCCGGGTCTGGCGCTCGGTGCCCGGTCGCTTTCGGCCGCTGCGGCGCGTTTGCCTCAGGTCGAGCCTTCGGCGCCCACGCATGTGATTGGCCGCAACACGCGTGAGGCCATGCGCTCGGGCGTAGTTCTGGGCGAGGTAGCCCGCATCGACGGCATGCTCGATATGGTGCTTGCCGAGATGCGCTCGACCAAGGCGGCGGGCGAGGGCAGCGTGCCCATCGTCATTACCGGCGACGATGCCGAGGCACTTGCTTCGCTGGTCGGTCATAGTCTGACGGTCGACGATGCGCTGACGTTGCGGGGTCTCGCCGAGCTCTACCGCATCAACCAAAAGCCCCGCCGCGTGTAAAGGTGAGGGCGCCGGTGGGACAAACGCCCCCACCTTTCACCTGCTACAATGGGTCAAACTATTGCGATTACGGAGGTGTCTGCCATGTCGGACGATCTTCATCAAACTTCGTCAGGCAAGCGCCTGGACGTCATTAGCTGGGACGAGTTCTTTATGAGCGTGGCCATCGCCGCGCAGCGCCGCAGCAAGGACCCCAACACGCAGGTGGGTGCGTGCATCGCCAACACCAACCACCGCATCCTTTCGGTGGGCTACAACGGTACACCCTCGGCGCTCAACGATGACTTTTTCCCGTGGGGTACGAGCGACGACCCGCTGCAGGACAAGCACAACTACGTGGTCCATGCCGAGGCCAACGCCGTGCTCAACTACCGTGGCTCGCTCAAGGATCTCGAGGGTTCCACGGTCTACGTCACGCTGTTCCCGTGTCACGACTGCGCCAAGATTTTGGCGCAGGTGGGCGTGGGCGAGGTTGTCTACCTGGACAACAAGTACGCCGACACCGATGATGGACGCATCAGCCGCCGCATCCTCGACTCCTGTGGCATCAGCTACCGCCAGGTTATCGTCGATGTCCACATCGGCACCGAGGGGCGGGCTCAGCAGTAGCGCGTGGCAACGCCAGCTGGCAACAAAAGGCAGCCAAAAGAGCCCCGTCCCAAATTGACTACTCGTGAAAGTCGCGTCTGCGCGCATGGACGGCTCGTGAGCGGGTACACGGCTGTAGTAACATAGCTTCTGTCCGCGGGCGCGCCCGCGTAATTGTGAGAAAGGAGCCCCTGTGGCTGTTAACGAAGAGCTGCTTAAGAAGGTTCTTGAAGAGATTCGCCCCAACCTGCAGGCCGATGGCGGCGATATGGAGTATGTGGGCGTTGACGACGAGGGCGTCGTCAAACTGGAGCTGCAGGGCGCTTGCGCCGGCTGCCCCATGAGCTCGCTGACCCTGTCCATGGGTATTGAGCGCATCCTGAAGGAGCATGTGCCCGGCGTTACCCGAGTTGAGCAGGTCAATGCCTCCGGCGAGGCCGAGGACCTGTACGACGAGTACGCGCCGTTCTAAGCTGCGAAAGCTGCGGACGGCATACTCCGCATAGACGTTACGCCCAAATATGCGGCTGCGAGCGCAAGGCCCGCGGCCGCATTTGTATGTAGGGAGTAGGAGGGTCGACATGCTCAACGACCTCTACCATATGCTTGATCCCGTCGCGATCGCGGCGGGCCCCATCACCATCTACTGGTACGGCCTGGCCTACGTGGTCGGCGCTCTGCTCACGGCGGTCGTTATGTACCGCACACAGCGTCGCTGGGGCTTTAACATCACGATTGACGACCTGACGAGTGTCGTGGTCGGCGTGGTCTTTGGCCTCATTATCGGTGCGCGCCTGTTTTACGTCGTCTTTTACGGCGACGGCTACTACTGGGCGCATCCGCTCGAGATCTTTGCCACCAACGAGGGCGGCATGAGCTTCCATGGCGGTTTGGTGGGCGGCATTATCGGCGGCATCATTGTGTGCCGCATGTATAAGCTCGATGCATGGACTTTGGCAGACCTTGCCGTCATAGGCGCGCCGCTGGCCTTGTGCCTGGGCCGTTGTGCCAACTTTGTCAATGGTGAGCTGTGGGGCAAGCCGACCGATCTGCCCTGGGGCGTGGTCTTCGGTGGCACCGCGGGCGATATGCCGCGTCACCCCTCCCAGCTCTACGAGGCATTTCTTGAGGGCATCGTGCTCTTTTGCATTCTGCAGGTGCTCAGCCGCAAAAAGCCGCTACTGCCCCAAGGCACGTTTATGGGCGTGTTTGTGATGGGTTACGGCATCGTCCGCTTCCTCATTGAGTTTGTGCGCGTGCCCGATGCGCAGCTGGGCTATCTGCTGGGTGGCGTTATCACCATGGGCCAGTTGCTGAGTTTGCCGCTCGTGATCGCGGGCCTGGCGCTCATCATCTTTGCTCGTCGCCGCAACCAACCCCAGCGCATCTACCTCGACGCCTAACCACCACAAAGGGGACAGGCACCTTTGTGGTGGTTCGCTGGGCAACGATGACAGAACCGTAACGTTTCCCCAGATAAAACCTGTCAAAATAAACCTGTCCCTTTTTGGCAGGTTTCTAGAAAGGCTTTTTGGACTGTGAAGGATTCCGACCTCTCCACAACGGCTGCGCGCGATGCCGCTCGCATCGTCTGGTTTAAGCGCTACCCCGCCAAGCAGACGCTCATCGCTTTTTTGCTTGCGCTGTTGGCGACCACGGCGTTTTCCATCGATCCCGCCCCGGTGTCGAGCAATGCGGTCCTGGCGATCGACCCCAAGGCGACGGGCACACTCTATGTGTGCTACGAGGTACTCCTCTCGTTTGCCGGCCATACCGACGCGGTCATGCTGCTTGCACTTGCCTGCCTGCTCACGCTGCCGTTTCGCTACGTGTTCTTTGGCCGTGGCGACACCTGGCGCCCATCAATCATTCTGCCGTCGCTGTTCTTCGCCATCTGCATGGTGTTCGGCCGCAGCTACGACCTCACCGACTCGGCCGAGATTGTCCTTGGCGACAAAGCCCGCATCATCTGCGCCTGGATTGGCGGCGCGGGCTGGATGCTCTTGGCGGTCGTTGCCTTCTACCTTGCCTTTGAGTGTCTAGATTGGCTGAGCTCTCGGCGCATTCCGTTTTCCGAGGCGCACTTTGGCCGCGTATGGCGTGTGACTCACGCCGTGCTCTCGGTCCATCCCTTTGCCGGGCCCCTCCTGGTGCTTATGATCGCCTGGGCGCCCACGCTCATCGCTTCGCTGCCTGGCCTTTTTATGGGAGATACGGGCGCGCAGATTCGCCAGTGGTTCAACTATCCCAACGGCACGAGCGACTACCTGCGCCTACTCAACCCCAACGTGCTGCTCAACGGGCATCATCCCGTAGTGCACACGGCCATTATCGGTTCGTGCGTTCAGCTGGGGCTTTCGCTATTTAACAGCGCCAATGCGGGCCTTGCCATCTACACTTGTGCCCAATTCGTCATCACCGCCGCCTGCATGTCCTATTCCATATCGTCGCTGCGCAAGCTGGGCGTGAGCCTGCCGGTCCGCGGCGTCATCTTGCTGTTCTTTGCGTTTATGCCGATGTTCTCCAACTACGCGGTGCTGCTGACCAAAGATGTACTTTTTGCCGATGCGTTTTTGGTACTGCTCGTTCAGACCGTCAAGCTCGTGGCATGTGGCCTACCCCGTCGCGATGCCAATGCCGAGCGTGCGGGCGAACAGAAGCCCGTGCTCTTTGCGCGCCATGACTGGCTGTTGCTCGTGCTGGGTGCCATGGGTTCCACGTTTTTGCGCAACGGCGGCCTGGTCTTTCCGTTGGCGGCCTGCGTGATTGCGGCGGCGTTTTGCGCCTGGGATGTACATGTCGCTCGTCGTGCGGCTAAGCAGATGGGCACCACGGTCTCATGCGCCACGTCGCGCTTCCGCTGGGTCGGCGTGCTCGCAGTGCTTGCGCTCTGCCTTGTCTCCAACATGTATTTCACCAAGGTATTTATGCCGGCGCACGATATCACGCCGGGCTCCAAGCGCGAGATCCTCTCGATTCCGTTTCAACAGACGGCACGCTTCGTCCAAAAGCACGATGGCCTCAACTCGGGCGTCAACCCCACGGTTAAGGAGGACGGCACCATCGTGGAAGCTCCCTGCGACGGCTTGGTGACCGATGAGGAGCGCGCTGTGATCGATCGCGTGCTTAAGTACGAGAACCTGGGCCGTCGCTACAACCCCGACAAGTCGGATGCCGTCAAAAACTGCTTCAATGAGTACGCCTCGCAGGAGGACATCAAGGCCTATTTTGAGGTGTGGGCCCAGATGTTCAAAAAGGACCCCGAGTGCTATATCTCGGCGCTCGTCAATAACTACTATGGGTACTTCTATCCGAGCGCTCGCGATGCGTGGGTCTACAGCACGGCGCGCAGTGCCGAGATCATGGCGAAGCCCGATAACCTCAAGTACTTTGACTTCCATCCGGTCGATAGCAAGGTTGTGCGCTGGTGCGACCACCTGATTAACCTGTACCGCGTGGCGGTGCAGCGCATCCCGTTTATCTCGCTCACCATGAGCTCGGCCACCTATGTGTGGATCATGGTCGTCGTGGTGGTTTACCTGTTGCGCCGCCATTCGTGGCGCGCGCTGGCCATCTGGATACCGCTGCTGGGCGTGCTCGCCGTGTGCCTGATCGGTCCATGTAACGGCTCGACCTACATGCGCTACCTGTACCCGGTCATCGCCTGCATGCCTTTTGCCATCGGCGCCACCGTCACCCGCAGCGACTTCCTCTGGTCCTAACTTGGCGCATTGGGGTCAGGTTACTTTGCACCAAAGGCTTGCATCATCACGACGCCTTCATTTTGGGGTTTATCTTGCAGGCCGGTAGGTATATCATAACGACGTTTGTTTATATTGCCCGAGCATCCACGCTGGGCTTTAGGTCGAAACCGATAGGAGACACGTATGTCCGGACACTCTAAGTGGGCCACAACCAAGCATCGTAAGGGCGCGCAGGACGCCAAGCGTTCCGCCCTCTTCTCCAAGCTCAGCCGCAACATCACCGTTGCTGCCCGTCTCGGCGGCGACCCGCTGCCCGAGAACAACGCCAGCCTCGCCGCTGCCGTTGCCAAGGCCAAGGCTCAGTCCATGCCTAAGGACAAGATCAAGTCCGCTATCGATAAGGCCTTTGGTTCGGGTGCCGATGCCGCCGTCTACGAGAACATCGTGTACGAGGGCTACGGTCCCGCCGGTGTCGCCGTCTACGTCGACTGCCTGACCGACAACCGCAACCGCACCGCCGCCGATGTCCGTTCCGCCTTCTCCCACGCCGGTGGCAACCTGGGCACCTCCGGTTCCGTCGCCTTCCAGTTTGAGCGCAAGGGCCAGATCGTCGTTGCCAAGGAGGTCCTGGACGAGAACGCCAAGAAGGAGACCATGATCGCCAACGGTGCTGCCGGTGACGAGGATGAGTTTATGATGGCGATCGCCGAGGCCGGTGGCGAGGACTACGAGGACGCCGGCGAGGAGTGGATCGTCTGGACTGCTGCCAACGACGTTATGGCTGTCTCCAAAGCACTCGAGGAGCAGGGCGTCCAGGTCAAGGGCTCCGAGACCACCATGGTCCCGACCACCCCGACCGAGGTTTCTGGCGCCGACGCCAAGAAGGTTCAGCGCCTCATCGACCGTCTTGAGGAGCTCGACGACGTCCAGGATGTTTACAGCACCATGGACATGACCGACGAGGTCATCGCTGCCCTCGAGGAGGAGTAGCGCCCGCACGGGTTAAGCCGTGCATATCTGGGCATAATGAAGCGAGCATGCAAGCCTCGTGGAATAGATGAGCCGGATCCGCGTGCGTAGAGCACCGGACCCGGCTCTTTTATAATGATGCGAACCGTTTTGCATTTTGAGAGCCGAGATTTGAAGGGAGCGCCACGTGCGCGTACTCAAACGAGCCCTAGCGATCGTGTATCTTGCCGCCGCCATCGTGGCGCTGGGTACGCTTGTCTGCCAGTTTTGGGGGCCGTATACGTATCGCTTTATGCTGCTGATGCGCGACCCCATGCCGCGCATTGTCGTGACGGCATGCGGCGGAGTTGTGGCGATTGGCGTGCTGGTAAGCTTCTTCCGCCTGATGTTTGCTCGTCGCGAGCCGTCCTGCGTGCATCCGGCGGGGGAGCGCAATATCGAGGTCACCCTTGCGGCGCTTTCTTCGTGTGCTAGGGCTGCTGCCGAGCGCGACGACCGCGTGATGGTCGAGCATGTCGAGGCCCGCGTCCAAGGCCCCGACGATTCGCACGTCCGATTTAAGGTCGAGGCTATCGCGCTTGACGATAAGGACGTGGCATCTCTGGCTACCGCGATGCAGCAGCGCATCGAGGAAGCCTGCGACACCATGCTCGGCACGCCGGGTACGACCACGCGCGTCCGTTTTTTGCCGTCCAAGACTACCGTCCAGACCGTGGAGGTTTCCGGTGAGTGATACCAATCAAGATAAGACCGCTCGTACGCCGCGCCTGACGATTGACCAGAGCGCCACGCCGGCGAGCGAACCTGTTGATTCCAAAGCAGAGGCAACTGAGTTACAAGACGCGGCAGCCGCGGATTTTGACGAGGCTATGGGTCTCATCAAGGGTACGGGCGCTGCCATCTGGAGCTATGCTGTGCGTCATCCCAACACCACGCTCGGTGCCGTCGCTGGCTTTATCCTCGCCGTGTTGGTGCTCACGCTCGGCCTGTGGGACACGCTCGTCATTGCATTTTTCGTGTTGATCGGCGCTGTGATCGGCCAAATTCGCGACGGCGAGAACGGGATCGTCAACTTCTTCGGCCGTCTGTTTAGCGGCCGCTAATATGTATTCGACTGTCGCATCTGCGGCAGGCATAAGGAGGAACCATGGCTTTTAATACGAAGGTCGATGTAGCCGATACCGAGCTCGAGGAGAACGAGGCGGTCGTCGCCGAGGCCGAGGACGTAACGCTCGAGGATGAGGCGCTCGTCGAGGCCGAGTCCGATGTGGATGAGGATGACGAGGAAGCGGACGAGTCCGAGGACTCGCTGACCTATTCCAACGGTGTGATCGAGAAGATCGTTGCCATGGCCACCCGCGAGGTTCCGCACGTTCTGGGCATGAAGGGTAACCTCATGCACTTTGTGCAGGAGCAGTTTGGTGCCGAGAATCTGGCCAAGGGCGTGACGGTCGAGGTCACCGATGACAATCGCGTGGTCGTCAACATCTCCGTCATCATCGAGTACGGCGCCTATGCGCCCGCGATCTTCGACGATGTCAAGGCACGTGTCACTGAGCGCCTTGCCGCGATGACCGGCCTTGAGGTGGCGGGTGTCAACCTGCGTATCGAGGACGTCATCACCCCCGAGGAGTACGAGCACCGCACCAGCCAGCACGAATAACCTTCCAAAAAGGGACAGGTTTGTTTTGGCAGGTTTTATCTGCGAAAACGTTAAACGGCCGACCGCGCAAGTAAAAGCGTGGCCGGCCGTTATTTGTATGCCCCCCGATGTAGGCATACCGCTCGTCTAACTAGGGGTTGCAATCGTTGCGTTCCGCGTTACCCTAATGGGCGCATTGTTTCCAAATTGTTAACGAGGGGTTGCCGTAATGGCTGACGAGCACGAAACAGAAAGCCAGGCATGGGCGATTGAGGCCGCCGCGGCAGAGGCGGCATCGCGAGCTGCCGAAGAGGTACATCGTCCTCCCGTGGTGCCGATGGAGCGCGTGGTCGATCGCACCGATATCGAGCGCGGCGAGCGTGCCGGCCAAAAGCGCAGCCAGGAGCCGGGCTTCCCGCGCTTTTTCGCCGAGCTCAATCTGGGCCTGATTCTTACGGCCTTCGCCATCGTTGCGTTTAAAACCCCTAATCATTTTGCTTTTGGCGGCACCTCGGGCATGTCGGTCATTCTGTCCACGCTGTTCCCGACCCTGCCCGTCGGCGTCTTTATGTGGATCATTAACGCGGTTCTCGTCGTTTTGGGCTTTATCTTTTTGGAGCGCAAGGCAATCCTGTGGAGCGTCTTCGCCTCGTTTGCGCTGTCCGCCTATGTTTCGCTGTTTGAGCTCTTTATTCCGACCGATGTCTCTCTGACGGGTGATATGTGGCTCGACCTGTGCTTTGCCGTCATCCTGCCGGCGCTTGGCAGCGCTATTGTCTTTGACATCGGCGCCTCGACGGGTGGCACGGACATTCTTGCCATGATCCTCAAGCGCCGCACGACGCTCGAGATTGGTCGCGCACTGCTGCTGGTCGATATCGGCATCGTGACCATCGCGGCCTTCTTGTACGGCCCGCGTGTCGGTCTGTATTGCGTGCTCGGCCTGTTTGCCAAGACGCTTGTGGTCGACAAAGCCATTGAGAGCATTCACCTGCGCAAAGTCTGCACGGTCATTTGTTCCGAGCCCCTTAAGGTCGAGGAGTTTATCGTCAAGCATCTCAACCGCACAGCGACCATCAGTCGCGGCTACGGTGCCTTCTCGGGCAAGTGCGTGACGGTGATCATGAGCGTGCTGAGCCGTCGCGAGGCCGTGCAGCTGCGCCGCTATGCGCGCGAAGTCGATCCGGGTGCCTTTATCACTATCGTCGACAGCTCCGAGATCGTCGGTAAGGGCTTCCGCGGAACGAACTAGCGCAGACGTATTCAACGAACCGCCTGCTGGCGCCGTGTACCTTGCAAATCGGTCATCTTTGAGTATTTGACTCCACATTGGGCAATAATGATGCTAAAGACATCGTTTGCGATCCAAGTGATTCGTTCAAAATACGAAGGGATGATTCTATGTTCTGCTCGCAGTGTGGCGCCCCCATGGACGATAATGACAAGTTCTGCGGCGTGTGTGGTGCTCCTAATGCCGGTGCCGCTGGCCCCGCTCCCCAGGGACAGCCTCAGCCCCAGCAGTTTGTTCCGCAACCGCCCGTGGCGAATGCGCCAAAGGGCTGTGTGGCTCAGGCGTTCCAAGATATGACCAAGACTCCGGGTGTGCTTCAGCGTGTATGCCAAATCGCGTTTTTGCCGGCGCTGATTTGCGTTGTGTCGGTGCTCGTGTTGTTTATTCCCGTTATTGGCGGCATTGCGGCTGCCATCGGCTTTTTGGCAGCTTGCATTGCGAGCGTGTGTGGTTCCGGCTTTGGTATCGAGTGGGGCCGTGATCTGTCGCTCAAGGTCGATGACGGCATGGACCGTCCACTCATGCGTTCCACGTCGTTTGGTCTCGGAGTCTTTTCGAGCGTTATTTCGGTCGTGCTCGAGGTTATCGCTGCCATTCCCGTGATCGGTGTAGTGCTTTCGCTGGTGGAGGGCGTGGTAATTGGCGCTGCGGGCTCGTATTCTTATTACGGCTCTTATGCGCTCGAGGCTGCGCTGTTCGGTTCGCTCGGCCTGCTTGTCCTGGCGCTAATTGCCTCGGCGATTCTGGGTGTCTTCTTTAAGATGTTCGCCGACATCGCCGTGATGCATTTTGCGGTGACCGGTCGCGTCGAGAGCGCGTTTTCGCTCGATAAGGTCTGGGCGGCCTTTAAGAACAACAAGACCAAGCTGTTCTGTGCTTCGTTCCTTCCCGAGTTTTTGACGGGCCTGGTTTCCAACGCCATTACGTGGATCTTGACAGCTGTCTTTGGTGCCATCGCCGGAATTGGCGCGTACGGCTATTACTATCGCCCCACGGGTATCGAGGCGATTGTTACCGCCGGTGGTGTCACGCTCGTATTGTTCCTGGTGCTGATTGCATTCGTCACGGTGTTCCTTACGGTCTTTGGCAAGATGCTCAAGCACCGTGCCGTTGGCTATTGGGCTGCACGTTATGCAAGCGAATGGGCCGATGAGGACAAGGACGACGTTTTGACTTTTGTGCTCCCGGGTGAGAAGAAGCCTGCTCCTGCGGGATTCAATCCCACGGCAGCCACTGGTGCTGCGCCTGCCCCGGCACCCGCGCCTGCACCTGCCCCGGCACCCGCGCCTGCACCTGCCCCGGCACCCGCGCCTGCCCCTGCCCCGGCACCTGCTCCTGTCCCCGCACCGGCGTCCGAGGCGACGCCTGCGGAGCCCGATTGGGATGCCGTTGCCACGCCGGCGGATGAGCCGGGCGATAATCCTGCTGCCGAAAACAATCAAACCGAATAGCCGGTCGAGGCGCCCTGGGCAACTGAGCCCGGGGTGCCTTTTTCTACTGCGAAAGCAAGAAAATGCCTGGGAAAACGGTTGCAGCAAAATTTCTCGGAAATTGGTCAATGTTGCGCAACAACGTCGCGGCTATTGTTGAGAACGTAGACGTGTAAGGTTTGAAGGCGTGCGACGCCTTAGGAAAAGGAGAGGCTCATGTTCTGTCCCACTTGTGGTTCTCCCATTTCGGATGATGCCAAATTCTGCCCTGTTTGCGGATCCGCCGTTGGTGCCGCTTCTGCCGCTCCGGCCCCGCAGCCCCAGCCCGCTCCGGCCCAGGCTATTCAGCCCGTGCCCCAGCCTCAGCAGCAGTACACCGGTCAATACGCCCAACAGTCCGCATCCGCTCCGATGGGCTATGGCCCCATTAAGGCTGACCGCAGCCTGATCGGCTGGCTGCTGCTCTCTCTTGTGACCTGCGGTATCTATTCGTTCTACTTCCTGTATTGCTTGGCACGCGACGTCAACACGTTGTGTCAGGATGACGGCGATTACACGCCGGGTCTGGCGGAATTCATCCTTCTATCGTTTGTGACCTGCGGCTTCTACGCGTACTACTGGTATTACAAGATTGGCAACCGCCTGCAGGCCAACGCTCCTCGCTACGGCCTGGTGTTCCAGGAAAACGGCACCACCGTTCTTCTGTGGCAGATCTTCGGCGCGCTCCTGTGCGGCCTTGGTCCCATCTTCGCTATGAACATCATCATCAATAATACCAATGCCATGGCAACGGCTTACAACACTCGCCTTGGCGCTCGTGCCTAACAATAAGGGCGGCGTGAACAGCTCCCAGGGACATAGGGGCACGGCAGAGCTCCTTCGCCGCGCCCTTTTTTGCACCGGCGCGCTCTTTGTCGCCTGGCTCGCGCTCTACCTGCTCGATATCGGCTGCATTTTTCGAATGATGACGGGCGCTCCTTGTCCGGGATGCGGCATGACGAGGGCGTGGCTGGCGGCGCTGCGTCTCGATTTTGCGGCGGCCTTTGCCTACCATCCGCTGTTTTGGGTGGTGCCGATTGCGTTTGTGCTCGCGTTCGTGCGCGAGGAGGTGGCATCGAGCAAGCTAAAGCGTGGTGTCGACATTGCAGTCACCGTGTTGTGCATGCTGGTCATCGCCGTATGGATCGTGCGCCTCATCAATCCGGTAGATGCCGGCCTACTCTTTGGCGGCCATGCGCCCGCCGGAGTCCCCGACGACATCATCCACCTCGAACCCCCACGCTGGCTCACCATCCTTCGCTCTTTCCTGTCGTGACGGAGGACGCGCTAGAAAAGCGGTCGACACATAAGCGGGGGCGAACGTTGAGATAACGTTCGCCCCCGCTTTGCTCTAGCCAGGTTGTTATGGGTGGGCGTGATGGCTACTCGTCGCGCTTCTCCTCGTGGCGAGCGGCAGCCCGCGCATCGTGGATGCCCTTGATTGCAGCATGGCGAGCGGTGCGAGCATCGTGCATGGCGTCGCGCGCCTCAGCGGCTGTTGCCTTGGCAGAGCGCAGCTTGGCGGCCAAGTCGGGGTTGGTCTCGGCAACCGCGGCGATCGTGGGGCCGTCGAGCTCCTCTTGCGTGGGCTCGGCCAAAAAGTCGATAGCATACTGGGCGGCCACCATGGAGCCCTTTGCCAGCACGGTCTCGTCGATCTTGTAGAAGCAGGAATGTTGGGCGTACGTGGCACCAATCTTGGGGTTGCGCGTACCTACAAAGGCGAGCACGCCCGGCACGCGGCGCAGGTACTCCGAAAAATCCTCGCCCGAAAGCGTGCCACGGTAATGGCCTTGACCGGTGGGGCCCAGGCACTTGATTACAGCCTGACGGCAGCGCTCGCTCGAGGCGACCTCGTTTTCGACCTTGTAGTTGGCGATGGTGTAGTCGGTGAGCTCAGCCTCGGCGCCCAGAGCTGCCGCGGTATGCTCCACGATGCGGCGCATGAGCTCCGGCATTTCCTCGTGGGTCGAATCGCCGTAGGTGCGCACTGTGCCGGCGAGGTAGGCCGTGCCGGCGATAACGTTGCGCGCGGTGCCGCCGTGCAGCTCGCCGACGGTGATGACAGCCGGCTCGTAGGGGCTAATCTCGCGCGAGACGATGGTCTGCAGGGCGTTGACGATCTCTGCCGCAACCATAACGGCGTCGTGGCCGCGCTGGGGCATGGCGCCATGGCACGAGGTGCCGCGGACGTCGATGCGGAACCAGTCGGTATTTGCCATGCGTGGGCCGGGCTCGCAGCTTACGGTACCGGCGTCGACCTCGCTCCAGATGTGCGCGGCGTAGGCGCCATCGACGCCGTCGAGCACACCCGTGCCAATCATGAGTTTGGCGCCCTGGCCGTTTTCCTCGCTGGGCTGGAATACGATGCGAATCTCGCCGTGGATGTCATCGGTCATGTGGCGCAGAATCTGCAACGTGCCGAGCATCATGGCGATATGGCAGTCGTGACCGCAGGCGTGCATGCAGCCCTCATTGACGCTGGCGAACTCCTCGCCGGTCTGCTCGGTGACGGGCAGGGCGTCGATATCGGCGCGCAGCAGGATGCGGCGGCGCGGCGTGCCGTCCTCGCGGTAGGCATCCGGCGCGGTGCCGCGAAGCGTCGCCACCAGGCCCGTCTTGAGCGGACGCTCGTAGGGGATATTCATGGCGTCGAGCTGGTTGGCGATGTCGGAAGTCGTGCGCTCCTCGGCAAGGCTCAGCTCCGGGTGCTTATGGAAGTGCCGGCGCTGCTTGATGATGTAGGGTTCAAACTCGGCGGCGATATCCTGGATGGCCGCGGTGACGTCGTCTGCCGCGCGAACCTCGGTTGCCGCCATAATCTGCTGTGCCTTGGTCTTCGTCATGGTCGATTTGCTCCTTGTTGGCTCGATCGCAAAATCGTACAGGCTCTCTCCAGTATGCCACCTGCCGCTAGGGCTGGTAAAGCTGCCGTTTGCCGCTTGGGGTTTTGTTACAAGGGCGGGGGAGTACACTCGGGGGTGTTGAATTTCCTGCCAGAGATGGGGATGCCCATGCAACATATCGATCGGATTATCCGCTCCAAGAACGTCTTTACCGCGCAAGACGGCATCGATACCGCCCGCGAGCTGGCGATTGCCATCGCAGGCGACCGTATCGTCGCAGTCGGTGCGCCCGATGACGTGATTGCCGCCGCTCCTGCCGCCACGCCGGTTATCGATTACGGCGAGCAGTTTGTCTGCCCCGGTTTCCATGACGCTCATCTGCACTTCTTTCATACCTCGGTCGGTTCCTCGCCGTACATGCTCATGGATATGGGCACGTCCGAGGCTGCGCTGGTGCAGCACGCGCTCGAGTTTTCCAAGGACCTGCCCGATGACGCTTGGGTTGTGACGCAGGGCTGGCGCGACTACCGTTGGGACCCGCCCGAGCATCCTACCAAGGCGTCGCTCGATGCGGCATTCCCCGATCGTCCCTGCGTTATGTATTCGGGCGACGGGCACACGCTTTGGCTCAACAGCTGCGCGCTCGAGGCGCTCGGTGTCACGTGCGACAGCGAGCCACCAGCGGGCGGCAGCTACGACAAGGACGCAAACGGCGAGCTCACGGGCATTGCTCACGAGGCGGCTGCCATGCAGCTGCTACCGCGCTGCCTTGAGTGGCTGGGGGAGGATCGCATCGCAAGCGCTTACGCCGACCAGATGAAGCGTATGGCCAAGCAAGGCATCACCTCGATCTGCGATATGTCGCTCATGCCCATGCCGGGCTGTGACTTTATTCGCGACGATGTTTACGACAAGCTGCAAGCCGCCGGCAAGCTGGGCATCCGCGCCCATCTGTTCCCCACGCTGCTGGATGACCAATCGCGCTTGGAAGAACTCCAGACTCGCTACGCAAACAACGCGCTGCTCTCGGCGCCAGGCTTTAAACAGTTTTTCGACGGTGTGTCGAGCGAACACACGGCATATCTCACCGAGCCCTATACCAACCCGCGCTTCCCGGGTGATCAAGGTCGCCTGACGGTTCCTGCCGAGCGTATGCGCAAGCTGGTCCTCGCTGCCGCGGAGCGCGGCCACACTGTGCGCATCCACGTCATCGGCGACGGTGCGATTCATGCCGCGCTCGATATCTTTGAGGAGGCCGCCGACCTGTACGGCCTGCCCCAGCACGGCCATAACACGCTCGAGCACCTGGAGAACCTCTTGCCCGAGGACATCGACCGCCTGCGCAAGCTTAACGTCGTTGCCTCGAGCCAGCCCTGCCATATCACGCTCGACCCGGGTGGTCCGGAGCGCGACCTGGGCTTGGAGCGTAGCCGCATCATGTGGCCGTTCGCAACCTATAAGCAGCGCGGCATTCGACAAGCCTTCGGCACCGATAGCCCCATCACAGCTGTTACCAGCATGAACGTGCTCTACACGGCCATCACGCGCCAAGACCCTCGCAGCCACTGGCCCGAGGGCGGCTGGCTGCCGAGCGAGCGTATCGACGCGGCTACAGCTCTGCGCAACTACACCCTGGGCAGCGCCTACGCGGCAGGCGACGAGCAAAACCTCGGCAGCTTGGAGCCCGGCAAGTATGCCGACCTGGTAGTCCTGGACCAAAACCCGCTCACCGTTGCCCCACAAGAGCTCCAGGCTACCAAGGTTCAGGCCACCTACCTGGCAGGTAACTTAATCTACGAGCGCTAACCCCACATCCCATCCCTCAGTTGCGGTGAAATAGTTCCTAAAATCGGCCTTCAAGCCCAAAACCAGGAACTATTCCACCGCAACTTAAAAGAGCGCGTCCCAACAACGTGCCCCTATCTTGTGCATTCCATCCGCATCGCCATTTTGCTGTACTGACTTTTCTGAATGCCGGGCTCGATAACGTTGACTCAGCTCCCGTGTGGCGCCGGAGGGGCGGGATATAAGGTTTATCGCGAGTTCCGCATGAGCCGAAGGCCACTTAATGTGGCCTTCGTGCGAGCAGGACTGTAGAGCAGCAAACTTCATGCCCTCCGGTCCGCCCCGGGAGCCACTGCTAAGTTATCCCCCGGCATTCAGAAAATCTAAGTGCCAAAAAATAAGATTTTTTGACTCCGTGTTGTATAACCCGCCATTCGTGGGTACCATTCAACGCGTACGCAAACAAAAAGGGTTAATTCGCGTGGCATAACCACGCGGCCCAAAAAGGAGGAGACAAGCATGTCGTCTTTGAAGCCGCTTGCAGATCGTGTTCTGGTCAAGCCCGACGAGGCCGAGCAGAAGACCGCTTCTGGTCTGTACATCGCCAGCAACGCTCAGGAGAAGCCGCAGCGCGGCACCATCGTTGCCGTGGGCGCCGGCAAGGTCAACGACAAGGGTGAGCGCATCCCCATGGACGTCAAGGTTGGCGACGTTGTCATCTACGGTAAGTTCGGTGGCAACGAGGTCAAGGTCGACGGCGAGAAGTATCTGCTGATGCGCGCCGACGACATCTACGCTGTCGTCGAGGCCTAGTCTCGTCAGAATCTCTGATTCGTCTTTGAACGCGCCCGCCGCATAGGACTCGGAAGCGGCGACGCGAGTCACGTTTCTTTTGGAGGATTACCTACCATGGCAAAGAACATTACGTTCAACACCGATGCCCGCGCTAAGCTCGCCAAGGGCGTCAACACTCTGGCCGACGCCGTTACCGTCACCATGGGCCCCAAGGGTCGCTACGTTGCGCTGCAGCGCACGTTCGGTGCCCCGACCATCACCAACGACGGCGTTTCCGTCGCCAAGGAGATCGAGCTCGAGGACAACATCGAGAACATGGGCGCTCAGCTGGTGAAGGAGGTCGCCACCAAGACCAACGACACCGTGGGTGATGGCACCACCACCGCAACCCTGCTCGCCCAGGCCATCGTCAACGACGGTCTGCGCAACGTCGCCGCTGGCGCCAACCCGCTGGCCATCCGTCGCGGCATCGACAAGGCCGTCAACGCCGCCGTCGCCGAGATGAAGAAGCAGGCCAAGCCGGTCGAGACCAAGGAGCAGATCGCTTCCGTCGGTACCATCTCCGCCGGTGACCCCGAGGTCGGCGAGAAGATTGCCGAGGCCATGGAGGTCGTGGGCAAGGACGGCGTCATCACCGTCGAGGATTCCCAGACGTTCGACATCACCATCGACACCGTCGAGGGCATGCAGTTCGACAAGGGCTATGTCTCCGCTTACTTCGTCACGGACAACGACCGCATGGAGGCCGTGATGAAGGATCCGTACATCCTCATCACCGACCAGAAGATCTCCAGCGTTCAGGACATCATGCCCGTTCTCGAGGCTGTCCAGCGCGCTGGCCGTGGCCTGCTCATCATCGCTGAGGACATCGACGGCGAGGCTCTGCCTACCCTGGTCCTCAACAAGATCCGTGGCGCCCTCAACGTCTGCGCCGTCAAGGCCCCGGGCTACGGCGATCGCCGCAAGCGCATCCTCGAGGACATCGCCGTCCTCACCGGTGGCCAGGCTGCCCTGGACGAGCTGGGCGTGAAGGTCGCTGACATCACCGCCGATATGCTCGGTACCGCTAAGTCCGTCACCATCTCCAAGGACAACACCGTCGTCGTCGGCGGCGCTGGCTCCAAGGAGGCCATCGACGCTCGTATCGCTCAGATCAAGGGTGAGATGGAGAACACCACCTCTGACTTCGACCGTGAGAAGCTCCAGGAGCGCCTGGCCAAGCTCTCCGGTGGCGTTGCCGTCATCAAGGTCGGCGCTGCTACCGAGTCCGAGCTCAAGGAGATCAAGCACCGCGTCGAGGACGCCCTGCAGGCAACCCGCGCTGCTGTCGAGGAGGGCATCGTCGCCGGTGGCGGCGTCGCCTTTATGGACGCTGCTCCTGCGCTCGACGCCGTTGAGCTTGACGACCCCGAGGAGAAGATCGGTGTCGACATCGTCAAGAAGGCTCTGACTGCTCCGGTTGCTACCATCGCCAAGAACGCTGGCTTTGAGGGCGCTGTCGTGGTCGACAAGGTTGCCGAGCTGCCCGCCGGCCAGGGTCTCAACTCTGCCAACGGCGAGTGGGGCGACATGATCGAGATGGGCGTCCTCGACCCCGTCAAGGTCAGCCGCGTCACCCTGCAGAACGCTGCTTCTGTCGCCAGCCTGATCCTCATCACCGAGGCTACCGTCTCCGATGTCCCCAAGAACACTCAGCTTGAGGACGCAATCGCTGCTGCTACCGCTGGTCAGCAGGGCGGCGGTATGTACTAAGGCCGACAAGGTCTAGAACTCCCACCGGGAATCCGGGGGCGGGACGGGGCTTCTCTCCGGAACGTCCTCGGATAGATTAGGACCCCTTGTCCTGCTCCTTTGGAGCCGCGGACAAGGGGTCCTATTTGTGCTGAATTTTTGTTCAGCTATTTCGGGATCTCTCATTTGTTCGACTTTAATCGACTGTCTGCTCTATTGAGTGGCGGGCTCGTCTCGATTCGCGTCTTGCAAGTTCTTGGGTAGACGGCTTGCTCGAGGATTATGTAAGGGACCGTCCCGCGGGACGGTCCCTGACTTGCAATCTGACTTTGGCAGGATCGAACTCATCCGACATATCTTCGATGCCATCAGATTGAAGAACGAGCTCGCTGGGCAGATGGTGGCCCATCGGATCGATTAGGAAATCGAGTCCTGCCCTTCTGGCCGTTTTTGCGACTGGGATAAAGTCTGTGTCGCCAGCTATGAGGACGATTTGATCAACAGTTCTCCCATGGGCGAGCGAGGCGACATCGAGTCCGATTCTCATGTCAACACCGGATTGCTTTAACCCAACGAGGGTGAAATCTTCCTGCCCGAGGTCGGTTGTTGTCAGCTCACCCTTGAGCAGCTTCTTGAGCGATTCTTGTTTCAGGTTGTAATGCGCGTTCGCTGAGCGTAGTTCGCCCATGCGCATCGCTACTTTCCTCTTCTCTCCGAGGGCTGCGTGGAAATCAGACATCCATACATTGGAGGGATGCTTCCGGCTGAACACGGTATTGTGTTCGTCCCAGGGCTGCTTAAAAGTGCCGTTTTCCAGTGGTGGACAGTTGTAGAAGAAGATTCTGTATAGGGAGCGGTCGCCGTATTCTAGCGCCATCTTTCGTTTAGCGGATATGTGTCGCAGGGCATAGGCATGACATTCCGATGCGCGCTTTTCGGGTGAAGTGTCTCCCCATAGCCTGCGCGCTCGTTTCAGGAAGAAATTTCCATCGATTAGGACAGCGGTTCTTGTCATGATATCTCCTGCTACATGAATTGACCTCCGAGCTGTGGTACTCCGGCTAAAGATTGGAGCCACTGTCGGAGGTCTTCAAAAAACGGAGGACAGGGAGATGGCGGAAAACCTAATTTCTCTGTCTGGCTTGAGTCTACATCCATTGACTCAGCAATTTATGGTGGAATTCGGGTTAGATTGTGGAATCGCGTCCTTTGCACTTCGGGGAATTCTGTGTTGACTGCCTTTCTTGATTTTTCGTACTTGCCTGCGATCAGTTGTTAGCGTGCTGCAGCATCGTTGTTGCACCGCTCTATCCAGGGTGTATTTCTGGAGCGTTTCCCTACCACAAATTACCCTTGGCATACTTGCGCGAAAACCTGCTGGTGCTACACTTGCAATTGCTGTTTCAGGGCGGGGTGGAATTCCCCACTGGCGGTAAATCGGGCGGTGCCAAAGGGGCGCCGTGGCGCAGGTAAAGTGCCTGCGACCGAGCCGATGAGTCCGCGACCCGTGTGTGCGTTGGTTCGCATGCCGGCTGAACTGGTGAGATCCCAGTACCAACGGTTAGAGTCCGGATGAAAGAGGCAGGTGATCTTATGTCTGAACAGTCGCAGCATATCCATTTTGAGAACACGAATAGGTGGAGCACCAAACAGCTCGTTACCATGGCGTTGATGTGCGCCTTGGGAGCACTGTTTATGTATGTGCAGCTGCCCATCCTCCCCTCGGCGCCGTTTTTGACGTATGACCCGTCGCTGGTGCCGGCGATGGTGTGTGGATTTGCGTATGGCCCTGGTGCCGGCACCGCTGTTGCCGCTATGGCGATCGTTATCCATGCGCTTACCACGGGCGATTGGGTCGGTGCGCTTATGAATTTGGTTGCCACGCTGGGCTATATCCTGCCTGCGGCTATCGTCTATCAGAAGATGCGCACCTACAAGGGTGCCGTGATTGGCCTGACGCTGGGCGTTATTGCCGCTACGGTGCTTTCTATGGTCGCGAATCTGACCATTGGCGTTTGGTTCTGGTATGGCTCGGTCGACGTGATTTTGCCGCTCATGATTCCCGCCGTGCTGCCGTTTAACCTTATCAAGACCGTGCTCAACTCGGTGTTGACGCTGGCGGTGTACAAGGCGGTCTCTAATCTCATCACGCCCAAGAAGGACCAGGTTAAAGGCCGCGCATGATTGAGTGTCGGGGCGTTTCCTTTAGCTATGACGGTGCGGCACCGGCGCTCGATGGCATCGATCTGAACATCGAGGATGGCGAGTTTTTCTGCATCCTCGGCGGAAACGGGTCGGGCAAGTCGACGTTTGCCAAGCATTTGAACGCGCTGTTGCAGCCCGATACGGGAACAGTGTGCGTCAACGGCATGGACGCGTCCGATCCCGAGCTGGTCTACGACATCCGCTCGACTGCGGGCATGGTGTTCCAGAATCCCGACGATCAGCTTGTGGCGACGCTTGTCGAGGACGATGTTGCGTTTGGTCCCGAGAACTTAGGGGTCGAATCGGCCCAGATCGCACAGCGCGTGCGCGAGGCGCTGAAGGCCGTGGGTCTGGTGGGCTTTGAGCGACACGAGACTCACGCTCTCTCGGGCGGACAAAAGCAGCGCGTGGCGCTTGCCGGCGTGCTCGCCATGGAGCCGCGCGTGCTCATTTTGGACGAGGCGTCTTCGATGCTCGATCCGCGCGGGCGCAAGGGCCTTATGGAGGCCTGTCACGCGCTGCACGAACGCGGCATGACCATCGTGATGATTACACATTTTATGGAAGAGGCCGCTGAGGCCGATCGCGTTGCTGTCTTTCAAGCGGGCCGCGTTGCCATGCTCGGTACGCCCGAGGAGATCTTGACGCGGGCGGACGAACTCGCGCGGATGAACTTGGATATGCCGGCATCGTGCTGTCTTGGCAGGGCGCTTCGCGCGAAGGGCGTGCCCATTTGCGCACAGGTGCGCGAGGCGGATATGGTCGCCGATATAGCGCAGGCTTACGCCGAGCGGAGTAGGACAGGCATTTCCGGGCGGTCTCTCGCATCCGATCCTCGTATTCCCGACGACGTCTCCTCTGCAATCGATGGTGCAGACGCGCTGGAGCCCGTCATCGAGATTTCGCACCTCTCGTATAGCTATTCGCTGAGCGCCCGCGAGCGTCGCCGTTGGCACAAGCGCTCGGCCGCCGAGGGCGCATCGAACAAACGGGCCCTCTGGGGCAACGACCCCAGCAGCCCCTGGGCATTGCGCGATGTGTCGCTTACGGTGCGTCGTGGCGAGTTCCTGGGCCTTGCGGGCCATACCGGTTCGGGTAAGTCGACGCTGGTTCAGCATCTCAACGGCCTGATTCGTCCCCAGGAGGGTTCCGTTTACGCGTTGGGGCTCGATCTGGTAAACAAGAAAGATGCCGCCGCGGTTAAGGCAAAGGTCGACGTGGTGTTTCAGTATCCAGAGCGTCAGCTGTTTGCCGAGACCGTGGCACAGGACGTGGCATTTGGTCCGCATAACCTTGGCTTGTCGCAGGCCGAGGTTGCCCGCCGCGTTGAGTCATCGCTCGCGCGCGTGGGTCTCGACCTGGTCACGGTGGGCGACAAGAGCCCCTTTGAGCTCTCGGGCGGGCAGCAGCGGCGCGTGGCGTTTGCTGGCGTGCTTGCCATGGAGCCCGAGGTCCTGGTACTCGATGAGCCCATGGCTGGGCTCGATCCGGCGGCGCGCAGTGATTTCCTGGAGCTCATCGATCGGCTTCACCGCGATGGCCTGACCGTTGTCATGGTTTCGCACAGCATGGATGACCTGGCCAATTGCTGCGACCGTATCGTCGTAATGAACGAAGGTGCGGTGTTTGCCGAGGGAGCCCCCGCGCAGGTGTTTGCGCATGCCGATGAGCTCAAGTCGATCGGCTTGGGTGTTCCCACTGCCCAGCGCATGGCGCTGGCGCTTGCGAAGGCAGGCGTGCCGCTGCGCTTTGACGGCCTCTATACAGTTGAGTCGCTGGCAGAAGAGTTGGTGGACCTGCTAATCGGTCGCTCGGACGCTCCTTCTAACGTCGCGGACATTGCTACATCCAAGACGGTCGCCCGAGAGGAGGGCTGCTAATGGAGGCGTTTTCGTTTGGCAGCTACTATCCCGGCGATAGTACAATCCACCGCCTGGACCCGCGAACTAAGTTACTCTTGGGCTTTGCGTTTCTGATCACGACGCTCACGGTCAGCAGCTTCCGCGGACTGGTCCCGGTCGCAATCTTCGTCGTCCTGATCTATGCCGTGTCCCGGGTACCGGCTCGTCGCGTCCTGTCATCGATGGCGCCGCTGCTGGCGATCGTCGCGGTGGTCGCGGTGCTCAACCTGTTTTCCGACCAGAGCGGGCGCATTCTGTGGCAGCTCGGCTTTTTGCGGATAAGCGAGGGCTCGCTGTATTCCGCCGCCTTTATGGCGTGCCGCCTGACCTTGATGATGGCCGGTATGAGCGCTATCACGCTCACCACACCGACGCTCGACCTCACCGCGGGCTTTGAGCGCCTGCTCGCGCCGTTTGCACGTGTGGGACTTCCTGCGCACGAGCTCGGCATGATCATGGGTATCGCGCTGCGCTTTATGCCGCAGTTTGCCACCGAGATGAAGCAGACGGCCGATGCGCAGGCAAGCCGCGGTGCGCGCGTGACGGGAGGTCCGCTCGGCGGCGTACGTATGCTCGGCAGTGTGGCGATTCCTCTGTTCACCGCCGTATTCCGTCATGCCGAGACGTTGTCTGCCGCCATGGATGCCCGTTGCTATCATGGCGAGCAGGGCCGCACACGTCTGCATGCGCTTGCATTTGGCCGCGGCGATGCGTTGGCGGCGGTGGTGACGGCGTCGCTGCTCATCTGCGTCATCGTCATCAATCTTCAACTTGTTTAGGCGCGATTCGAGCGCAGGAAAGGGGTCCTATGACCGACAACGACCGCACGGCGCAGCTCGAGCGCGCCTGTTCGTATCTTAGGCGTATTCCGGCGTGGTATCTCGCCACGATCGACGTGACGGACGGACATCAGCCGCGCGTGAGGCCGTTCTCGTTTGCCATGGTCGATGATGGCAAACTGTGGTTTTGCACCTCGCGTGATAAGGACGTGTGGGCCGAGCTCAGCACGAATCCCAAGTTTGAGGTATCGGGCTGGAAGCCGGGGGAATGTTGGATCGTGTTAACTGGCGAGGCCGCGCTCGAGGATGATGCAGTTGTGAGCGACAAGGTGCGCCAAGCGGGCTTTAAGCACATGGTGGGCATTGGCGAGCAACACGATAGTGCCAACGACGGCCGCCTTGCTTTCTTTTCAGTCCGCAACATCGCCGCGCGCTTCTGTGATATCGACGGCAGCGAGGAGCGCCTGGAGCTTTAACCCTCACCAACCAGTATTCCGGGGTAGTTAATTTGGGACGGGGCTATTTTAGCTACCCCTTAACTGCCAATGAATTATTTGGACCAGGATAATTGTCAGCTGGCATATGGGGGTAGCTAAAATAGCCCCGTCCCAAATTAACTGCCCATTCCAAATTAGCGAGCGTCAGGAGGACACATGGACGGATTGAATACGGTTTTGGAGTATCTGACGTCGGTGCCGGCATGGTATTTGGCGACGAGCGTGGATGGGCAGCCGCATGTGCGTCCGTTTTCGTTTGCACAGATCCAGGACGGCAAGCTGTGGTTTGTAACGGCGCGCACCAAAGACGTGTGGCAAGAGCTGCTGCAAAATCAATGCTTCGAGGCCACGAGTTGGTGGCCGGGCCATGGCTGGCTCATCTTGCGCGGGCATGCGGGTCTGGATGACCAGGCCGCTCCCGATATGCGCGAGGCAGGCTGGAAGCATCTGGAGCGCCTAGGCGAGCATTATGAGGGCGCAGGTGACCCCACGCTCGCCTTCTTTAGCGTGGAGGAACCCGAGGCCTTTATCTGCAACCATGACGAATGGGTGCCGCTCGAGCTCTAAACGAGTCTCTCAGCAAGCTTCGGCAATTCAAATTCTCGCATGTAGCGGGCCCCACATTGCAACGTCACCGTAAGGCGCACTGGGCAATATGGGGCCCGCATTTATTTGTCAATTCCTTCGAGTGAATGTGTCGGGACTGTTTCAATGCATGAATATACAAAAGATTTGCGTATATATGCATCTTTTGGTGCTAAAGTTTCAACCCACTTCATAACCACGGCTGCGGGATGCGCATTGATGCATAACTGCAGACAAGGAGTCTGATATGTCTTTAAAGGTTGGAATCGTCGGTGCGGCTGGATATGCCGGCGCCGAGCTTATTCGCCTCGTCCTCGGTCATCCCGAGTTTGAACTTGCTGCCATTACGTCCAACGCCGATGCCGGCCAGCCGTTGTCTGCGGTGTACCCGAGCTTCACTGGCGTAAGCGATCTCGTCTTCACGACGCATGACGCCCCCGAGCTCAAGAACTGCGACGCGGTCTTTTTGGCCGTGCCGCACACGGCTGCCATGGCACAGGTGCCCGCCCTACTTGCCGCAGGCGTCTCCTGCATTGACCTCTCGGCCGACTATCGCCTGAGCGATCCGGCCACCTTTGAGGCTTGGTATGCCGCCGAGCACACGAGCCCCGAGCTGCTCAAGAGCCGCGCTTTCGGCCTGCCCGAGCTGTTCTGCCAGGATTTGGAGACCGCTGCATCCGACCGCGCCGATGGCAAGCCCGTACTGGTCGCCTGCGCCGGTTGCTATCCCACCGCAACGAGCCTTGCCGCCGCACCTGCCGTACGCGCCGGCTGGGTTGCCCAGAGCGGCCCCGTGATCGTTGACGCTATCAGCGGTGTAACGGGTGCCGGTAAGTCCTGCAACTCCCGTACGCATTTTTGCAGCGCGGACGAAAACCTGGAGGCCTATGGCGTGGGCAAGCATCGTCACACGCCCGAAATCGAGCAGATCTTGGGCCTAACCGATCGTGTCGTCTTTACCCCGCACCTGGCACCGCTCAAGCGCGGTCTGCTCTCTACGGTGACGATGCCGCTTACGCCGCAGGCTATTGATACCTTGACCCTCGAGGACGTTGTCGACCATTACAAGCAGTTTTACGCCGGTCGCACCTTCGTGCGCGTACTCGATGCCGGCCAGCAGCCCAAGACGGCTTCGGTCGTCGGCACCAACGCCGCCCAGATCGGCCTCGCGCTCAACAAGCGCGCGGGCGTTCTGGTGGCTACGGGCGCCATCGACAATCTGTGCAAGGGTGCAGCAGGCCAGGCGGTCCAGTGCGCCAACATCGTCTTTGGCTTTGACGAGCGACGAGGCTTGCCCACAGTGGCGTGCCCGGTGTAGCACATTCGATTGTTAACGATTTGGTAGTCGGGCATCGGGTGGGGCGCCACTCTTAAGCTGGTCTCATGATTGTGGCTGGCAGGGCGCACCAACCGATGCCCATTTTTTGTTTGACATAAGGAGTCATAAAGACGATGAATGAAGAGCAGTTCGATATCAAGATTCATGCCGTAGAGGGCGGCGTAACGGCGGCAGCCGGCTTTAAGGCGGCGGGCATCCATGCCGGATTCCGCAAGAATCCCGAGCGCCTGGATTACGCACTCGTCGTGCCCGATAAGCCCTGTCCCGGGGCCGGCGTGTTTACGACTAACCGCTTTTGTGCGGCGCCCGTGCAGGTGAGCCGCGCCAACCTGGGCGGCGCCCACAAGGGCTACGGCGTCATTGCCGGCGTTTCGGTCAACTCCGGCAATGCCAACGCCGCCACGGGTGAGACCGGTCTTGCCTGCGCGCGCGAGACCTGCAACATCGCCTCGCAGGTCATCGGCTGCGAGCCCCAGCAGATTCTGGTCGCCTCCACGGGCGTAATTGGTCAGATTCTGCCGATCGACACGTTTGAGACTGCCGTTCCTGCCGCCTACGAGGCGCTCTCCGCCCACGGTGGCGCCGATGCCGCCCGCGCTATCATGACGACCGACACGCACTCCAAGGAGTATGCCGTGTGTTACCGCAGCGAGGCCGCGGGGCACGCAGGCAATGCCTATACGGTGGGCGGTATGTGCAAGGGCTCGGGCATGATCATGCCCAACATGGCAACCATGATCGCGGTCATCACTACCGATGCCCCCGTCGAGCCGGCGGCGCTCCACGCCCTGTTGCTCTCCACCGTCAAGCAGACCTTTAATAAGGTAACGGTCGACTCCGATACTTCGACCAACGACACCTGCATCATGCTTGCTTCCGGCGCTGCCGCAGATGCCGAGCCTATTGTCGAGGGCTCTGACGCCTTCGACGAGCTGGCCTTTGCCGTGCATGAGGTGTGCGAGAGCCTGGCGCGCAACATCGCCGCAGATGGCGAGGGCGCATCCAAGCTCGTGACGGTTAACGTCACCGGCGCCGTGAACGACGAGGAGGCCGATATCGCTGCTCGTGCTGTCGCCAACTCGCCGCTCGTCAAGACTTGCATCGCCGGCCACGACTGCAACTGGGGCCGCGTTGCCATGGCGCTTGGCAAGTGCGGCGTGCAGTTTAACCAAGAAGATGTGTCCATCGACATGATGGGCATGCCCGTCTGCCGTGATGGCCTGACCGTTCCCTTTGACGAGGACGAGGCGCTGCGTCGCTTTGAGGCACCCGAGATTGTGATCTCGGCAGACCTGGGCGCAGGGGACGCGGCGACCACCGTGTGGACTTGCGACCTCACGCACGAGTACATCTCCATTAACGGCGACTACCGTTCCTAGACTCCCGATGTGTCGCGCGTCCCGCTGCAATCGCGGGCAACGAGGTACGGCGCGATAGCTACACGAAAGACGAGGCAGACTATGAAGTTCGCACGCGATTGTCGCTCGAGCGAATCCAACGAAGTTACCGCGCAGCTGCTGTTCGAGGCGCTGCCGTGGATTAAGAACCTGACCGGTAAGACGGTCGTTATCAAGTACGGCGGTGCCGCCATGGTCGACGAGCAGCTGCGTCGTGACGTGATGAGCGACATCGTCCTGCTCAAGATTATCGGCATGCGTCCCGTTATCGTGCACGGTGGCGGCAAGGCCATCAACGAGGCGCTCAGCCACTACGATATCCCCGTCGAGTTTAAGAACGGCCAGCGCGTGACTACGCCTGCCACCATGGATATCGTGCGCGAGGTACTGGGCGGCAAGGTCAATCAGGAGCTGGTCGCGGCGCTCAACCACCACGGCAACCTGGCCGTGGGCGTGTCCGGCAGCGACGCCGGTACCCTTATCGCCGAGCCACTCGACCCAGAGCTCGGCCGCGTAGGCAAGGTCACGCACGTCAACACCGACTATATCGAGCGCCTGCTCGACAGCGAGTACATTCCCGTTATCGCCACGGTCGCGGCGGGAGAGGACGGCGGCTTCTTCAACATCAACGCCGACACCGCCGCCGGCGCCGTTGCGGCGGCGCTTCATGCGCACAAGGTGATCTTCTTGACCGACGTCGACGGTCTGTACAAGGACTTTAGCGACAAGGATTCGCTTATCTCCAACCTGACGCTCGACGAGGTCAATGAGATGCTCTACGGCGGCGAGGTCGACAAGGGCATGATCCCCAAGCTGCGCGCCGCCGTCGATGCGCTTACCGCTGGCGTGTTCCGAGCCCACATCATCAACGGCACGACACCGCACTCGCTGCTGCTGGAGCTGCTGACCGATGCTGGCGTCGGTACCGTGATCCACTCCACCGAGACGGCCTACGAGTTCGATACGCATCCGCACCCGCTTTCGACGTTTGCGGCGCGCCTGACCGAGAACCTCGACGAGGTCGAGAAGCTCCAAACGGTCTAGCTGACCCGCGGTCGTCGCGTCCCTGCACCCATAGCCCTGCGCCGTACGGCGCCCAACGAAAGGCATCCCATGTCACTTGCAACTCAACAATCGCTCGAATCCCATTACGTTATGCATACCTTTGGTCGCTCTCCGGTAGAGTTTGTCGAAGGCCACGGCATGAAGCTCACCGACGACGATGGCCGCGAGTACCTCGACTTTCTAGCCGGTATCGGCGTATGCAGCCTAGGCCACGGCAACCCTGCAGTGCTCTCGGCGCTCGAGGCACAGACCAAAAAGCTCATGCATGTCTCCAATTACTTCTACATCGAGCAGCGTGGACAGGTCGCGGCGCTGCTGTCCAAGCTTGCCAACGACGACGTAGATGGTGCGTGCGTTCTGGCCGATGCCATTGCCGCCGGCGATGAGACCACGGCCGCTGCGCTCGGTGCCCCGGCTGCGGACGAGCAGGTGTGGGAGACGTTCTTTGCCAATTCTGGTGCCGAAGCCAACGAGGGATCGATGAAGCTCGCGCGTCTGTACGCCAAGCGTGCTGGTAACGGCGGCAACACCATCGTATGCATGCGCGGCGGCTTCCACGGCCGTACGCTCGAGACCATTGCCGCCACCATGCAGGATTGGCTGCAGGACAGCTTCCGTCCGCTGCCGGGTGGCTTTGTGGCCTGCACGCCCAACGATGTCGACGAACTGCGTGCAATCTTTAAGCAGCTGGGAAGCGAGATTTGCGCCGTCATGCTCGAGCCGATTCAGGGAGAGAGCGGCGTGCACCCCATGACCGAGGAGTTTATGGCGGCTGCGCGTAACCTGGCACACGAGGTGGGCGCCGTTCTTATTGCCGACGAGGTCCAGTGTGGCATCTTCCGCTCCGGCAAGCCGTTTGCATTCCAGACCTATGGCGTGGAGCCCGACATTATGAGCCTTGCCAAGGGCATTGCCGATGGCGTGCCCATGGGCGCCGTGGTGGCAAAGAAGGAGATCGCCGACGTGTTTAAGCCGGGCGACCACGGTTCGACCTTTGGCGGTAGCTGCTTGGCCGTCGCGGCGTGCGCCGCGACGCTCGCTGCGCTCGTGCGCAGCGATTATGGCGAGCATGCTGCCACGGTGGGTGCTTATATGGAGGCAAAGCTCACCAAACTGCCGCATGTGGTCGAGGTACGCGGTCGCGGCTTGATGCTCGGCTGCGATCTGGATGACGCTGCGGGCGATGCGCATGATATTGTTGCCCGAGCGCTGGAGGCCGGTGCCGTGATTAACGCTACTGGTGCCCATACGCTGCGTTTCTTGCCGCCGCTTGTCTGCGAGGAAGCTGACGTGGACAGCCTGATTGAGATTTTGTCGGACGTTTTGGCCTAACACAGCACAATAACTCAATTTGGACCGGGTTCCGGACTGCGGACGTGCCATATGCGGCACGATTTAGCGGTCTGGAGCCCGTTTTGCTATCGATTTGCCAAGGCGGGGATACCTGCTGGTCAAAAAACATCAAATATGAGTACTGTTACCGATTTGGTAGCAGCAATTTTTGACTCATAAGGCTAGATAGCAAGACGAAATGGCGATGAATGCACGATTTTGATCCAATTGTTGGTGGCGCGCGCAGACGTGGTGTAAGAGTGTCCTGAGGTCCGTCGCTGCAAGCCC
>CATVRV010000008.1:0-77624 GCA_958346515.1 uncultured Collinsella sp. | reverse complement strand
GATTTTGCCTCTTGACAATGTCCTGCTCATATTAAAAGGAACGTCCCCAAGTGCCAAGTGCCCAATGACTACTCAACAACCACGGCAACACCGATGTAATGGCAGAGTCAGCGAGCGGGTCGCATTTGAGACAAGGTGACGTGAAACGAAAGGGCGCTGACCTTCCGGTCGCGCCCTTGAAGTTGAACGTCAGATTGTCCAATGCGGCCCGCGCAGCGTCGAGCAGTTACGCGGTTCGTAGAACCGCGTAACTTACAAAATGAGCATGGCGTCGCCAAAGCTGAAGAAGCGGTAGCGCTCCTCGATGGCAGCGGCGTAGGCATCCATGATCTGGTCGCGGGTGGCAAGCGCGCTTACGAGCATCATGAGCGTGGAGCGCGGCACGTGGAAATTGGTGATCAGCGCGTCGACCACGTGATAGGTCGAGCCGGGCATGAGGTAGAGCTGCGTTGTCGCGTTCTCGCGCACCACGATGTCGCCGCGGCCGAGCGTGTCGGCCCCGTCCTCGCGGCCCTCAAAATAGCGCGCCGTCACAGCCGGATCGGACACCGGCGCGTCCGCGTCAAACGCGCTCTCGAGCGAGCGCACCGCGGTGGTGCCGACGGCGATCACACGATGACCCTCGGCCTTGGCCTTGTGCACGGCATCGACAACCTCCTGCGACACGTGGTAGCGCTCGGTGTGCATCACGTGCTGCGTGGGGTCGTCCTCCTCCACCAGACGGAAAGTATCGATACCCACCTCGAGCTCGACGGCGGCAAACTTCGCACCCTTGGCCTCGATAGCGGCCATGAGCTCGGGCGTGAAGTGCAGACCCGCCGTAGGAGCGGCAGCCGAGTGCTCCTCCTTCATGGCGTAGACGGTCTGGTACTTCTCGGGATCGCCCTCGTAATCGGTAATGTAGGGCGGCAGCGGCACGTGGCCGGCAGCGTGGATGGCCTCGTCGAGCGTGCGCGGGTCGCCGGCGGCATTGCAACCGGCCGGCTCAAAACGCACCAGACGGCCGCCGCGGCTATCGGTGACAAAGTCGATGACCTCGGCCGTCAGCACCACGGGAGCCCCCTCGGGCGCATGGGCGCCACCGGCGCGATACTCAATATGAGCACCGGGCTTCAGGCGCTTACCCGGCTTGACCAGGCACTCCCAAACGTGACCCAGCGGATCCACATCCTCGCGGCGCTTGAGCAGCAGCGTCTCGACCACACCGCCCGAGCCGGCCTTGCGACCGATCAGGCGGGCCGGCATCACGCGCGTCTTGTTGATGACGAGCACGTCGCCCGGCTCGATATAGTCGATGATGTCGCGGAAGATGCGGTGCTCGACGGTGCCGCCATGCTCCAGCGGCGTTCCTGTCTGGGAGCCCTTGCGATCCACCACCAGCAGGCGGCAGGAGTCGCGCGGCTCGGCAGGCGCCTGGGCAATCAGTTCCTCAGGAAGGTTGTAGTCAAAATCATCGGTACGCATAGACACGTCGGATACTCCTTATATAGCTAAAGTCCGCTCTACATCCTAGCAGGCTGCCAGCCCAAAAGAACTACTTTTTGGATGCTTTGCGCTCGTCGCGGATGCGGGCGCGGTCCATGGCCGCCTCGACAGCCGAGAAACGGCAGCCGCAGTAGTTCTGCCGATACATGCCCAGCTCGCGCGAACGACGCGTGGCCTCGGGGTAATACGGGCGAAAATCGCGAATCACCGGAGTGAGACCGCGGGCGGCAGCCAGACGCTCCAACACATCATTGCAGGTTTCGAACAACTGGTACGGCGAGACGGCGAGCGTCGTGCCCACAAACTCAAACCCGCGCTCCTGGGCCACACGGCATGCCTCAGCCAGACGCAGGACATAGCATGCGCGACAGCGACGGGCTCGATCGGCGCCCAGCGGGGCCACGCCGGCCTCCCAGCGCTCCCGGTCCTCCCCCGCCTCGATAAGCTCGATGTCGCCATCGGCACACCACCGGCGCAGCTCATCCAAACGCCGCTGCCATTCATCGTGCGGCTGAATATTGGGGTTTGTCCAGCAGATTGTAGGCTCAAACCCTTCCTCGCGCAGCAGGCGGACCGGCTCAAGAGAGCACGGCGCACAGCAGGCGTGCAACAACAACGGCTTCATCGACATCTCCTCACCCGAAAAAGCGCACGCCGAAGGACGTGTCCTCGCAGGCGACAATGCGGCGGTCGCGCAAAATGGTCCGCACGTAATACCAGTCGCCCACACAGCCTGACAAATGCAAGCCGGCCGCCAGATAGCACAGCAGCGGATAGCCCGAAAACGCAAACCCCAGGGCAAGCGTTGTCGTCACAACAGCCGTCGGTGCCAGGCAAATCGCCATATACCGCCGGCGCGAATACACAATCCCCTCGGCGCAGGCATAAATCATGCACGTCTCACGGTTCGCTCCAAAAGTCACGTGCGCACCCGCGGGCGCAAACAACTTAAAGAACGCTGCATGCACCAGCTCGTGCACGGCAAATGACGCCGCCGAAACCGCAGCTAAGCCGACTATCCAGCCCAAGACCGTGGTCCAGCCGCGCGCGTCAGCCGCATCCAAGTCCGCAGGCCCGCCCATCAGCATAAACACCGGCACCAAGCACACAGCAAATGCGCCGAGCACGGCCATCCCCCACACAAAGCAGGCGTGCAGAAAATCCTCGTCTTCAAACGCATGTATGTTGGAAATCTCATTCATAGCATCTTAGGATAGCGCCCCTGCCACGTACCCGTCCGCATGTGCGATAATGTCGAACGATATGCACGAATTGACCACCGCGCCGCCGAGCCCCACGCCCGGCTGCGCTCTCACCATATGCGAAGGAGTCCCATGGCATCCAAATACTCCATGAACGACCGTCCCAGCTGGCCTCGCCGCGCCATCGTTACCGCCGGCGAGCCCTACGGCAACAAGGGCCTTCACTTTGGCCACGTCGGCGGCGTCTTTGTCCCGGCCGACTTCTTCGCCCGCTTCCTGCGCGACCGTCTGGGCCGCGAGAACGTCATCTTCACCTCGGGCACCGACTGCTACGGCTCGCCCATCATGGAGAGCTACCGCAAGCTCAAGGAGAACGAGGGCTACGACAAGTCCATTAACGAGTATGTCGAGTCCAATCACTCCCGCCAAGCAGCGACCCTCAACAACTACAACATCAGCTGCGATATCTACGGCGGCTCGGGCCTTGAGCCGGCTGCGCAGATTCACAACGAGGTGACCGCCGAGATTATCAAGCGCCTGCACGAGCAGGGCACCATCTCCAAGCGCTCCACGCTGCAGTTCTACGATGCCAAGGCCGGCACGTTCCTCAACGGCCGTCAGGTAATCGGCCGCTGCCCCATCCAGGGCTGCAAGTCCGAGAAGGCCTATGCCGACGAGTGCGACCTGGGCCACCAGTTTGAGCCCGAGGAGCTCATCGCGCCCAAGAGCCAGCTCACCGGCGAGGTGCCCGAGCTGCGCCCGGTCGACAACCTCTACTTTGACCTGCCGGCCTACCTCGACTTTATGAAGACCTATACCGCCAAGCTAGCCCAGAACCCGCAGGTTCGCTCCGTGGTCTCCAAGACCATGGAGGAGTGGCTGCTGCCGGCTCAGCTCTACATCCAGAACAAGTTCCGCGAGGCCTTCGACGCCGTCGAGGACCAGCTGCCCGAGCACACCGTGCTGGAGCCCGAGGGCAACAAGAGCAGCTTTACCGTCACCTTCCCCAGCTGGAAGGAGCGCGACGACGCCCACGCTGTGCTCGCCAACGGTGGCGTGCGCTTCCGCAGCGGCAAGGCACTCGTGCCCTTCCGCATCACCGGCAACATCGACTGGGGCGTTCCGGTGCCCCAGGTCGACGGCGTCTCCGACGTCACCTGCTGGTGCTGGCCCGAGAGCCTGTGGGCGCCCATCAGCTATACGCGTACCGTGCTCGCGCGCGATGCCAAGGCCGCCGGCGTGACCGAGGGCGTCGCCGCCCAGGATGCCGCCCTCATGGGCGAGCCCGCTGCCGACTCCACGCAGGTGCCCGCGCCCACCTACCAGCACAGCTCACTCGACTGGCGCGACTGGTGGTGCTCGGACGACGCTCAGATCTACCAGTTTATCGGTCAGGACAACATCTATTTCTACTGCATCGCGCAGACCGCCATGTGGGAGGCCCTGGGCTGGGACCTCACGCAGAGCACCGTCAGCGCCTGCTACCACCTGCTCTACATGGGCAAAAAGGCCAGCTCGTCCTCGCAGACGCCTCCCCCGCCGGCAGACGACCTGCTCAACCACTACACCTGCGAGCAGATGCGCGCGCATTGGCTGTCGCTCGGCCTGTCCGAGAAGCCGGTGAGCTTTAGCCCCAAGGCATATGACACACGTGTGACCGGCAAGGACAAGGACGGCAACGAGGTGCGCGCCTGCGACGACAAGCGCGTTATCGACCCGGCCCTTAAGGAGAGCGCGCTGCTGACCGGCGTGTTCAACCGCCTGGCCCGCAGCTGCTTCTACGGCGTCGTCGTCAAGGAGGGCGACGAGAGCCCCTACCGCAACGGCTGCATCCCCGCCGGTGCCGCCTCGGCCACCGTGGTGGAGGCCGCCGAGCAGGCCGCCCTCGCGTTTGAGCAGGCCATGTACAAGTTCGAGACGCACCGAGCGCTCGCCGTGTGCGACGACTACCTGCGCGCCGCCAACAAGCGCTGGAGCGACGCCTCCAAGGCTGCCAACAAGCTCGAGGGTAATGAGGCAAACGCCGCGATGACGCAGGCCCTCGTCGACGCCTTTACCGAGCTGCGCGTGGCGACCGTCCTGATGCACGGTATTGTGCCGGCCGGCTGCGAGCTCATCTGCGAGTACTTCGACGTCGACCCCGTCGCCTTCTTTAGCTGGGACAACATCTTTGCCTCCACGGACGAGTTCGTGGAGAGCCTGGGCGAGAAGCCCGGCGAGCACCGCGTGAAGCCGCTGCCCCCGCGCTTCGACTTCTTCAGCAAGCACGAGAGCCAGTACTAAAACACTCGACATGTAATGGAATGGGAAGGAAAGACGGATGTCCAAGCCGCGTCGTCGTAAGCAGAAAAAGCAGGTTAAGCCCGAGCTCAAGCTTAGGCAGTTTGCCTCCACCGAGCTTTCCAACCAGCTTGCCGCCCAACACTCCGCCGCCGACCTGCCGCGCTTTATGGTCGACACGGTCGCCGGCGCCTATGCGCCCGCCGATGCCGAGCTCATGATCGAGGGCTTCGGCGCCGCGGTCACACGCCCGGTCACGCTGCGCGCCAACACGCTCAAGGCAACCGCCGAGGACATCGCTGCGGCGCTCGATGCCGCTGGCATCGCCCACAACCCCGTCGCCTGGTACCCGGACGCCTTTATCCTGCCCGAGGCCCAGGTTTCCGATCTGTGGGATCTCGACATCTACCGCGACGGCAAGATCTATCTGCAGAGCCTGTCGTCCATGATGCCGCCTTTGGTGTTGGGCGCCCAGGCAGGCGAGGACATCCTGGACATGTGCGCAGCCCCTGGCGGCAAGACGACGCAGATCGCCGCCCTCACCCAGGGCCAGGCGCACCTCACAGCCTGCGAGATGAGCATTCCCCGCGCCGAAAAGCTCGAGTCAAACCTCCATCGCCAGGGTGCCAAAAACGTGCCCGTCATGCGCATCGACGCACGCGAGCTCGACGAGTTCTTCCGCTTTGACCGCATCCTGCTCGACGCTCCCTGCACCGGCACGGGCACCGTCATCAGCGGCAACGAGAAAAGCCTGCGCGGCCTGACCGAGCAGCTGCTGAGCAAGTGCGCCCGCTCGCAGCGCGCGCTTCTGGACCGCGCCATGGGAGCCCTCAAACCGGGCGGCACGCTCGTCTATTCGACCTGTTCAATCTTGCCGCAGGAAAACGAGGACGCCCTGCAAGAGGCCCTCGACAAGCATATGGACTGCGAGCTCATCCCCCTCGACGGCACGCCAAGCGAAAGTGAAGCACGCCGCGCCCAGGATGCCGGCGAGGAGCCGCATATCGAGAGCAACGCTCTCACCGAGGCCATCGCCGCGGGTCAGGTATCGGCCATCGCCAACGGCCTGCCCGGCACGCTCACCATTCCGCCTAGCCGCGATTTTGAGGGCTTCTACATTGCCCTGATCCGAAAACGCAGCTAGCGCACGGATCAAAAACTCAACAAGCTATCTCCGTGCGCGTTTGCCCTGCTGGTCGCGATGCTGTTTAAGCATCGCGCGCTCCTTGCGTTCGGCCCTTTTGCCCTTAATGGCCGTGACCACAAAGTAGATGACCGCGGCGGCAACGATTGCGGCCACACACAGGCCGATCGAGCCAAACATTGCTGTCAATTCCATACCGCGTCACCTCTCTTTTAAACGGGACTTTCAAGATAGCACCTCGATCCCCGCCACCACAGCTCCTTCACGTTCGCCGGCCCTTCGGTCTAACGGATGGCGCAGCGGGGAAAAATCAACTCGTCAAACGATTTAGCATTCGCAATTCCGGCTGCATCGCGCCGGCCGTCATCGCATAGAATCGAGCCTCCATGGATACCCTCAACGATCTAAATGAGCGCGTCGACGCCTTCGTCGGCACCAGCTCCTTCGACACGCCTGCCGCGGCAAACGACCAAGCTCCCATCGATGTGCCCGCCGAGGTTCACGAGGACATCGTCGCCTCGGTCGATTTCTCCGAGGTCGAGCTCGCAGACGAGTTCACCGAGCCCCAGGTAGCCGTCACGCCCAACGGTCTGCTCCCTATGGAGCCCCTGCCCATCGACGGGCGTTTGCGCAAGGCGGCCCTTCGCATGCCCGACGAGATCGAGAAGGCCAGCGGCTTTACGCTCTTCGGCCGACGCATCAAGTCGCTCATTTACACCACCGACGTCGCGGTTATCCGCAACTCCAACGCCGATGCCGTCTTTGCGGTCTACCCTTTCACGCCGCAGCCCGCCATTACACAGGCACTGTTGACCGTCGCCGAGTGCCCGGTCTTTGTAGGCGTGGGCGGCGGAACTACGACCGGTAAGCGCTCTGTGCAGATGGCAGCCGTCTCCGAGATGCAGGGCGCGGCGGGCTGCGTGGTTAACTCCCCCGCCACTGCCGAGATGGTCGAGCACATCACCAACATCGCCGACATCCCCGTCATCGCCACGGTCGTTCGCTGCGACGATGATGCTCACGCCAAGGTGCGCGCCGGCGCCAAGATTCTCAACATCGCCGCCGGCAAGAACACGCCCCAGGTCCTACGCCAGCTGCGCGAGCACTATCCCAACCTGCCGCTCATCGCACCGGGCGGCAAGACGCCCGAGAGCATCCGTGAAACCATCGCCGCCGGCGCCAACGCCATCATCTGGACGCCGCCTTCGGCCCAGCAGCTACAGACCGACATGATGCAGCGTTATCGCAAGATGAAGGAAGACGCCACACCTGTCATCTCGCGCGACGATGTGCCCATTATCGACCAGGTCGCCGCCGCCGAGGTCAGCCAGGTCGAGAACATGAATCCTGACGTGCCGATTCCCGACGAAGTCATCGAGCGCGTCGCTTCGATCCACGAGCGCGTCGAGGAGCATCGCGCCAATCGCGGCCTCAAGCCGTCACTGCACGGCTTTTTCTTCCGCGGAAAGAAACGCTAGCCGCAACAGCAAGGCCCGCCCCACAAACGTGAGACGGGCCGTTTTCGTTTGAGCAATCATGCAGCGACGTGATGGGGCAAATTAATCCACGCGCTTGTCGCCCATAAAGAAGAGCGCCACCGTACCAGGTCCGGTATGCGAGCCAATCAGAGTACCGATGTCATTGATCTCAATCTTGCCTTTAAGCTGCGGAACCTGTTCCTCAATCAGCGCCGCAACTGCCTCGGCATCCTCGCGGCACGCCGAGTGCGACATGATGCACTTACCCGAATAATCCGCACCGTCCAGCACGTGTGCCATCATGGTCTTAGCCATCTCGGAAATCGCGCGCTTCTTAGTGCGAATCTTCTCACGTGGCGACAGCTTACCTTCGCAATCGACCGTCATAAGCGGGCAAATCTTGAGCGCCGTGCCGATGATCGCGCTCGCGGCCGAAATGCGACCGCCGCGCAGGTAGCTCGACAGATCGGTCGAGAAGAACCAGTGGTGCAGGTTGAGCTTGTGCTCCTCGATCCAGGCAGCCGTCTCGTCGAGTGAAGCCCCGCTATCGCGCACGTCGGCGGCATATTCCAGCAACAGACCAAAGCCCGAAGACGCCCCCAGCGAATCGATGACGCGCACCTTGCCGCCCTGGGGATAGCGATCCGCGAGCATCTACGCCGCGACGCAGGGCGATCCATACGTGCCCGAAATACCCGACGACAACGTCAGGTGCAGCACGTCTTTACCCTCGGCAACAAACGGCTCCCAAAACTCCTCGTACTCGCCCACGCTCACCTGAGACGTCTTGGGCATGGCGCCCGCGGCAATCTGGGCAAAAAACTCGTCCGGCGTAATCGACTGATACAGATCGTCCGTATAGACAACATCGTCGATCTCGTAATGAAAATACGCGACGGGAATATTGCGCGATTCAAAGAACTCACGGGTTCGGTCGGCGGCGGATTCACAGGTCAGGACAAAATCACTCATATGAGGCTCCTTACTCATTGCTGCGCAAATTATCGCACAGTGAGCCTACATGCGGTACATATGTCCACTATTTACCAAATCGAACCAAATATAGTGAACATCTTTACCACCATCGTCTCCACCGGCCCCACGCATAAATATCTGAGAAAACACCTTCTGTCGTCTCCACCCGACCAACACATCTACCTTCACTAAATCGATTTACCAAACCATTCAGCCGACAATTCAGCCGCTGGCGCAAAATCGAAACAAAAGCGGCGCATACTGATAAACGTTTGACGCTGTTTATCAGTTTTACCAGCCCCATCGGAAGGTGTTTCATGGTCGCATTCGATCGCAACCCGCAAGACTTCAAGTATCTGCGCCTGCTGTCGAGACAGTTCCCCACCGAACAATCCGCGTTTACCGAAATTATCAACCTCTCGGCCATCCTCAACCTACCCAAGGGCACCGAGCATTTTATGAGCGACGTGCATGGCGAGTACGAAGCCTTTATGCACATCCTCAACAACTGCTCGGGCGTCGTGCGCGAGCATGTCGACGAGATCTTTGGCGACACGCTCTCCTTTGACGAAAAGGGCGAGCTGTGTACGCTCATCTACTACCCGCGCGAGAAGATCGACCTGGTCCGCAGCCGGCGCGAGGACTCGCCAACCTGGTACAAGACAATGCTCGACCAGCTCATCATGGTCGCTCGCTCACTTTCAAGCCGCTACACGCGCTCCAAGGTGCGTAAGGCCATCCCGGGCGACTACGCCTACATCATCGACGAGTTGTTGCACACGCACCCGGACGAGAACAACTATCGCGTGCGCTATCACGAGCGCATCGTGGAGTCCATCCTGGAGACCGCCAGCGCCGACGACTTTATCGAGTCGCTCGCCTCGCTCATCAAGCGCCTGGCCGTCGACCACCTGCACCTGGTGGGCGACATCTTCGACCGCGGCGGCGGCGCGGCCAAGATTATGGACCGTCTGCTCACCTACCATTCACTCGACATCCAGTGGGGCAACCACGACCTGCTGTGGATGGGCGCTGCGGCCGGTGAGCCTGCATGCATCGCCACGGTGCTGCGCAACAACCTGCGTTACGACAATTACGAGATCCTCGAGAACGACTACGGCATCTCGCTGCGTGAGCTTGTCGCCTTTGCCGATGCCACCTATACCGCCGGTGAGTCCATCACCCCGCTGATCAAGGCCATCAACGTGCTGCTCTTTAAGCTCGAGGGCCAGATTATCCAGCGTCACCCCGAGTTCGACATGACCGACCGCCTGCTGCTCGACAAGATTGACCACGACACCGGCACGGTCACGCTCGCCGACGGCAGCGTGTGGCTGCTCACGACCAACGACTTCCCCACCGTCGACCCGGCGGACCCCTACACGCTCACGTCTCAGGAGCAGCACATCATCGACAAGCTCGTGTCAGAGTTTGTCACCGCCGATCACCTGCATCGCCATATCGATTTCCTCTACACCCACGGCTCGATGTACAAGGTCGCCAACGGCAACCTGCTCTTCCATGGCTGCGTGCCGCTCAACGAAGACGGCACCTTTAGCAGCATGAACTGCCTGGGCACCTGGCACGCTGGCCGCGATTATCTCGATTTTTGCGACCACATCGCCCGCCGCGCCTGGCGCGTGGGCGACTGCGACGCCCTCGACTGGATGTGGTACCTGTGGATTGGCTTTAACTCACCCGCCAGCGGACGCCTGGTGCGTACCTTTGAGCGCGCCTATATCGCCGACAAGAGCACCTGGGTCGAGCCGATGGACCCGTACTTTACGCTTACCAAGTCGCCCTCGGTCTGCGATGATATCATGCGCGAGTTTGGCGTCGCGCCCATGGCATGCTCGCCGACCGGCCACATCATCAACGGCCACACACCTGTTAAAACCACCAAGGGCGAGCAGCCTATCCGCGCCGAGGGCAAGCTGCTGGTCATCGATGGCGGCTTCTGCCGCGCTTACCATCCCAAGACGGGCATCGCCGGCTATACGCTCATCTCGAGCTCGCGCGGCTGCCGCCTCAAGTCGCACCGGGCCTTTACGACGGTTGCCGAGGCACTCACGCGCAACGTGGACATCGAGAGCGAGACCAACCGTTTTGACCAAGCAGACCGTCGCCGCATGGTGAGCGACACCGATACTGGCGCCAAGATTCGCAGCCAGATCCAGGACCTGCGCCAGCTGCTCGATGCATATAGAAACGGTGCTATCGAGGAGCGCGTCTAGCACCACCCGCGGGGATTGGCTAAACTTGCTAAGTTTGTCATCCCCGCGGCGCTTCGGCGCCAGCTTAAGGCAGGTACCATGCAAAAGCTCCTTGCGCAGATTATGAAATTTGGCGTCGTCGGTGTCATTGCCACGGTTATCGACTTTGGCATTATGAATCTGCTCCACTACGGTCTGGGCCTCAACATCCTAATCGCCAACACCAGCGGCTTTATCATCTCACTCATCTTTAACTACCTCGCAAGCATGAAATACGTGTTTGCGCACAAGGAAGGCATGAGCCGCCGCCGCGAGTTCATCATCTTTGTCGTGCTGTCCGTGATCGGTTTGGTGCTCAACGATGGCATCGTGCTGGCGCTCAACGACGGCCTGGGACTCGAGGCCAATATCGCCAAGATCTGCGCCACCGCGCTTGTCATGGTCTACAACTTTGTGACCCGAAAGATCTTCCTGGAGGGCGACGAGACCAAGTAGCTCGACCTCCTCCTATCACTACGAGGCCCACGGACGACGTACGTCGAGCGCTGCGTTATTCGTGGGCCTCGCTCGTTTACGGAAGGATTTGCGACGTCTGCGGATTGTCTCTTGCAAATTTGGCGAGTTCGTATAGTTCTTGGCAAAGCCCTTACGTTTCCCCTGCAAAAGCTCTAAAGTATCCTCTGCTCGATTCGTCAACGCATTGGATGTGATTACGTGCGCAAGGCACCGGCACAACCTCATACTAAGCAATTCCTCAAGTTCGCTGTCGTGGGTCTTATCTCCTTTGGCATCGACTGGGGCATGCTCATTGCACTCGTCGAGCTGTTCCACCTCGACTTTTTGATGAGCACCACGATCTCGTTTATCACGTCCGTCGTGGTTAACTACTGGCTCAGCATGAAGTACGTGTTCGACCACCGCGAGGGCATGAGCCGCAAGCGCGAGTTCACGATCTTCACCATCCTGTCGGTGATTGGTTTGGGCCTCAACGACCTGTACATGTTTGTGGGCGTCACGTTTTTGAGCATCGGCTACCAGGCCATGAAGGCCATCGCCACGTTCCTGGTCACCTGGTACAACTACTTTAGCCGTCGCTTCTTCCTCGAGGGCGCACAGTCGTAGTCGATTCACTATTTGCTTGAATGTATAACCGGTTGGAATTCCCGTTCCAACCGGTTTTTTGTTTGCCGAGAGACCCGGCGACCCAGTCCCATTCGCATGAAAAACGGGCGGTCCGGATGTTGGTCCGAACCGCCCGTCTGGCGCGCTATGTCGAGGCCTCTAGCCCGTTACGTAATACCAAACAACGTTGTCGCCATTGGAGAGAACGTAGTTACTGCAGGCCGTCATGGGCGTTGTGCCGTTGACGAAGTACATCCAGCCGCTCGTGCCGCCGTACTGTTTCTCGGCCAAACCACCAATCGCGGAGACATACGTACCGTACGACGAGCCATGTGCGTTGACAGAAAGGCCCAGCGCGCACAGGGCATCGTAGACGGTAGCGCCTTCGTTAAAGGTAAAGGTGCCACCAGAGGACACAGGATTGCCCACAGCGCTCGATGTGACCGAAACCGTCACCGTAACGTAGTTGGACTCCTGTGAGCCGCTTTGGCTGCCCGAGGAGGCGTTTCCACCATTAGAGGATGAGGCTCCATCAGACGACTGGCCACCGCCCGAAGAAGCACCGCCAGACGCATTGGAAGTATCACCGGCTCCCGTATTTTGGGCAGCGGATTTATCGCCAGACTTCTTGCCGCCCCGGTCCTCGGACTTCTTGCTATCCGAGTTTTTGTCCGATTCCTTGTTTGAAGACTCGGAATCCTTGGAACTGGCCTCGCCCGAAGTCGTAGTCGTAGTCGAGCCAAACCCCTTGGTGTCCTTGGCGACGACGCTCTCCCCCGTCACGGTCTGAACGATCCAGTCAATGGACCAGGCGCCGCTCTCGGAAGGATGGACGAAGCCCAGCGAGACGACGATCAGAATGGTGCACGCGGCAGCAAGAACGCCAAGGAGCGCCTTGCGACGAGAGGCGGACGCCGCCGAAGCGGCGCCCTGTTGCTTTGCATCGTCGAACTGAATGAACGAGGAATCTGGTTGCTTGGGGTCAGCGTCCTTGGATTTATTGGACACAACCCTCACCTACCGACGTTTGGTGAACACGAACACGCCGACGATGGCGAGACCGATGACGCCGGCGGCAACGCCAACAATGGCGAGCGGGTTGGTGCCAGTCTCCTGCTCGGAAGCACTAGAGGACTTCTTAGCAGTGGTCGTAGAAGCAGCACCCGTATCGGACTTGGAATCGGACTTCTTGTCGGACTTCTTGTCGGACTTGCTGTCCTTCTTGTCAGACTTCTTCTCGTCCTTCTTATCGGACTTATCGGAGTCCTTCTTGTCGGACTTGTTGTCCTTGGTCTCGGTCTTGGTCGACACCGTCGTCTTGGTCGTCGGCTTATGACCCGGGGCGACAGCGCCGCCCTTCGAGCCGGAGCCGGAATCCGTGCCAGTGCCAGTGCCAGAACCAGTACCGGTACCAGAACCGCCGCCGCCATTCGAACCAGCGCCGCCATTACCGCCAGGGTTAACGGCATTCTTGGTCCACTTGGCATACAGCGTCAGATCGGCCGTCACCGGCGTACTGAAGTCATACGCCTGCGTGCAAGCCTCATCGGTGAACCAACCGCCGAAAGTGTAGCCATCGCGCGTCGGATCGGCTGGCTTGACCAGCTTGCCGTCGGCCGTAGCAACAAACTTAGTGTCGCAAGCAGACCCGCCGTTGGAATTAAAGGCAACCGTCCAAGACTCGACAGCTCCAAGTTTAAACAGCGTGCCCGAATCATTAATGTAGTAGAGATTGCCAGAAGCATCGGCAATGACCGGAGAGTCACAGTACTGGTAATGGCCAGCCGCATCATAAATCTGCGTCGCCTCTGCATCGCCGAGCGTATAGCGATACACCCCACCACCAGCAGAGTAGCTGACGTAGTCCTTGCTATCCGCGCTATTAACGGTGAAGTACACATAGGTTTTGCCGCCCTGAACACTCACCAGCGGAGTAGCAGCAATACCGTTAAATCCGGCCGGTAGCTCTTTACCGTCAGCAGCGGTGACCATCGTGGTCTTACCAGTCTTCAGATTATAGAGAACCAGAGCAGATCCAGTAGCCGTCTGCCCACCGACAATCAAGTTGTCGCCAGACATCGCCGGGGCGCTCATGTTATTCGTGAGACCCAGGTCGACCGTCTTCTGCTCGCTCAGCACGCCCTTCGCCGAAAGCGAAATCACATGGAGCTTTCCGTCGTGCGTCATCTGATAGAAGGTCGAGCCATTGGACGGATCGGCGACGCAGTCAGCGTTCGCAAGGGTGCCGAGCTTCATGGTCGAAACGACATCGCCCGTTGCCTTATCAATGCACTTAAGCGTACCTGCGCTCGTGGGGACGATGGCGTACTTATCCGTCAGGGCAGCGCCAGTCCAATAATAGCCCTCAGCTGCGTCGATGTTCTGCCAAGAGACTTCGCCTGTGGTGATCTTGATGCGCGTAAAGGAACCGTTGGCGTATTTCTTCCCATCAGCCGTGCCTACATAGACGTACTCGCCGTCCGAAACGACGGTGCAGGAGCTCTGCGTCAAGTCCGTCAAACCAGGCGTCAGCCACTTGCAGATCAGCTTGTCTGCAGTAATCGCCTGGACCGCACCGCCGTTGAGCGGAACGATGATAAGGCCATTGGTATAGATCGGACGAGAGGTATAGCTCACCTTGGAGGCGAGCGGCGCAGAGGCAACCTTTTTGCCCGTGGACGAATCGATCTTAATGAGCTCGTTCTCGGTCGCGATGTACACAAAGCCGTTAGCAATGACAGGCTCGCTGCAGTTGGCATACTGCTGACCAGACTCGGCCTTCCAATCGAAGGCCCACTTAAGACCGGCGGCCTGCGCAGGCGTCTTGGCATCCGTTACGGTCGAACCGTTGCCACTGTTGCCGTAGCCGGCCCACTCGGCATCCCAATCAGGAGTCGTCGCGCTCGGATCCACGACAATCTTGTCGGGATCGGGCATGGGCGAATTATCGGTGGTATAGGCAAGCGTGACCTTATCGCCGCTCTTGAGCGTAATCTGATTGGCGCAGAGTAAGGAGGGCTCTCCGTTGATATACAGATGCCAATATTTATTGGTCGCAGCATCCCAACCATACGGCTTGTGATCGAACGGCGAAGTAATGGAATTCAGGAACCAGTACTCACCACTCTGGGAGCCGTTGTACGCAACGCCCTTGGCCTTCAGAACTGCCTCAATAAGGTTCTGGGCCGTGGAGCCTTCGGGCAGAGAAACATTGCTTGCCGTGCCCCAACGCGTATTGTTCCCGTTGACATCGGGACCGATAACATCGGCGGATCCAAGCACCTGACCGGGGAGGGCATCGGCGTCAGCACCATACATAAAGGTGACGGCATCGCCCTCATGGAGCTCGTAGGCACCGGCGCCAACGTCGGCGAACTTGCCATTTACGTAGAAGCGCCAATAGCTATTGGTCGCAGCATCCCAGCCATAGGACTTACCATCGAACGGCGAATAAATGCCGTTGAGGAACCAGCCCCAAGACGATTCGCTAGCATCGAGCTTAAGGCCGGTCTGCTCAAGGAGATCCTTGGCAGTGGAGCCTGCCTTGAGACTCGTCTGGCCCGTCGAAGCCCAAACCTGCTGCTTGCCGTCCTTGTCCTTACCGAGAACCTGAACAGAAGCATGGACAGAATCGGAGGGCAGCTGGTCGCCCCAGCCACCGTAGAACCACGTAACGGTATCGCCGGCATGGATGGTGACATTGTCCGCCGTATAGTCACTCGACTTGCCGTTGATGAACAGCTGCCAATAGGTCGAATAATCTTGGGGCGTACCCAGCTCAACACCGTTGTACTTAAGGCTCAGAATGAAGGAGCCCGCAGCAACGGCGTCAATGTCGTTCGCCTCGAGTGCGACCTTCGTAAGATCAAGCGCGCTCGAGCCGGACGTCACCACATACTGCGCGTTATCGACCCAAGCCTGAGTCTTGCCCTGGGCATCGCGACCAATGACGGTCACATTTGCGGCAACCTGGTCCTTAACGACAGGGGACGCGCTACCAGCCGTATAGGCAAACTCAACCTTCTGCCCCTGGGTGAGCTTAACGCTGCTCGCGCCAACCGAGGAAGACGCACCGTCGACGAACAGCTGCCAGAAGGCATAAGTCGTCGGATCGAAGGCAAGCGTACGGCCATCGCTCGGGGATGTGATGCTTTTGAGGTAGAAACCGTATGCCGTGTTCGGATCGTAGTCTGCCTTGAAGCCCGTCTTCTGCTGCAGCTTAACGAAGGCATCCGCAGCCGTCGCGCCCTCGTCGAGCTTGAGCTGCGTGGGTGCCACCCAGGTCTGAGCCTTGCCGTCGGCATCGGTGCCGATAATCGAGAACGAGACCTCGACTTGCTTCTTGGCGACATCGCCGGTTTCTGTCGGGTTCTCCGTCTGGACGGCAGTCGCGGCGGCAGATCCTGCTTGGCCAGCGGATGCCGTCGAAGACTGCTCGCTCGTAGCAGGGCTCTCCCCCGTCGCCGAGCCTTCGTCGCCAGTTGCTGCCTCTGTTGTGGCGGCACTAGCTGCAGGCGCGCCCTCGGAATCCGAGACCTCGGTGCCGCTCTGCTCGGCGGTACCGCCCGCAAGCGCTGCGTCCTCGCCCGGCGTCGCAGCCTGAGCCACAGCCTCGGCAATGCCCTCGGCGCCCTCGGCCCACAGTTGAGCCGGCGTGGTGCCAAAGGCCATCGCGAAGGCCAGGAATGCCACCAGGCCGCGCTTGGCTACACCGCGTGCAATCGCGCCACGACGATGCAACGAGGCGCGCTCACGCTCGTCCTCAAACATATCCATTTGTCCCCCATTGTCTGTACTTGGAGCGTTGCCTTGAGGCTGCCCCACGTCATCGCGCATGTTGCGCTCGAGTTCCCCCATCGGGGTCCCCTTCCCTCCAGAGCCCTATGCACACCGGCGGCATACGCCGCGGCAACGTGCAAGATGGGAGGCGATCCGACTTAACCTTAACGGCTCGGGCACGTCGTCCGATCTGCGACGCGAGCATCCCGAGCCAAGAGGAATTACGGTTACTGGTACAGCCGGGGACTTGCACCCCGATTCTCCCAAACGCGCAGGAAAACCGCGCATTCGTGCGTCTCCGCACCACCATCTAGGCCATCGATTAATACCGTCAATATGCTATCACGCAAAAGGGCCTCGCACGCAGGCGAAGCCCAAGGTAAAAGCTATTGTTTGCGATAGGAGAATGCGGTGACGGTCGCAGCCTCTAGTGCTTGCCGCCGTGGCTGTTGAGCCAGATATTGCGACCCAGCATAAGCGCCAGCACCAGCGCGCTCACGTAGCCCATAAAGCCAATGACTGGGATACCAAACACAACCGGCTCGATGCGTGCATAGTACACCACCGACGAACCGATAAACAGACCGGCGATAACGATAGCCATCGACATGCGGTCGATAATCCCACCTAGCTGTCGCAGCGCCTTATCGCTGCTCATGATCTGCGTGTTCACCTTAAGCTGGCCGCGCGTGAGCATGCGCGAAGCCAAGCCCAGATACTCGGCTGCCTCAAGCGAGCCTTTTGCCGCGCGATAGCTGCTCGCGGCAAGATCGCGTCCCATATCACGCGCGCGCGCATAGGCGCTCTTCTCGTTTTTGATGTGCGTCTGGATAATCTGGATCATGTTGACGTTGGGCATATACTCGGTCAGCAAACCCTCGAGCGTCACCATGCCGCGCGCGAACATCGTTACCACGCTCGGCAGCTCAACATCATTCTTACGCGCGAGGTTTAACAACGAGGTCAAAAACTCGCCGATATCAAGATCCTTCAGGTCAAGGCCCGCAAAGTCGGCGACGATAAAGTCCAAATCGGACAAAAAGGCCGAATGGTCAAGCTCGGCCGAGTCGCCACGCGTTACGGCGAAGCGCATGAGCGAATCCTTGAGCTTGGGCACGTCACCCTCGGCCACGGCGAAAATCATATCCTTGACGATACCGCGATCGTGACTCGACATGCGTCCGACCATGCCCAAGTCGATAAAGTAGACGATGCCGTCCTTGAGAATGATGTTTCCCGCATGCGGGTCGGCATGGAAAAAACCGTCATCGAGCACCTGCGTCGAGTAGTCCTCGACAATCGCGGCACCGATCTTTTCCAAGTCATAGCCCTCGGCCACCAAGCGTTCGGGATCGGCGATCGAAATGCCGTCGACGTAGTCCATAACCACCACGTGCTCGGTGCACAGGTCCAGATAGGATTTAGGGCACGTCACGCCATGAACGCTCTTATGGAACTCGTAGAAGTCGTTGAGGTTTTTGGCCTCGGCCAAAAAGTTGGTCTCCTCGCGAAACGAGGTCCACAACTCCTCGACTACGCCGTGCAGATCAACGAATTGATCGGTGTTGACGAACTTGGAAACGATACGCACCACCGAGCGGATGATATCGATGTCCTGTGCCATAACCTGCTGCGCACCGGGGCGCTGCACCTTAACGGCCACGTCCTCGCCCGTCACCAGACGAGCGCGGTGCACCTGCGCGAGCGATGCGCTACCAAGCGGATTGGGGTCGATCGCATCGAACATCTCCCCCAGGCGCAGGCCGTATTCCTCTTCCAAGCAGCGGAGCACTACCTCGTACGGCACCGGCTCCACGTCGGAACGCAGACGGCGCAGCTCATCGCAAAAGCGCTGCGGCAGAATCTCGGACCGGTTGGCCAGAATCTGCCCCATCTTGACGAACATGGGGCCGAGCTCCTCGAGCAGGCGGCGCAAGCGAACCGGCGTGAGGTTATCCCACACACGGTACTTTTTGACCAAGCGAACAATCTGCCCGATGCGTTCGCGACGACCCGCCGGCGTGAGCTGGTATTCCTCGTCCGGCGCCATCGCGTCGGGCTCTTCGGGCACCATATCGACAGCGCGCGGCTTTTTGCGAGCGCCCGAGACGGCGGCATCGACCTCATCGACAACCGCCGCCTCGTCACCCAAAGGATCTAGATTGTTGTAATCGGTGGTGGAATCTGCCATCTGCGCTGCTACTCGGCCTCTTCGGTATCCTTCGCATCGTCGGGCTCAACGGACTCGACGGGCACCGAGGTCACGTTGTCCTCGACCGAATCGACGATGTCGCGCACATGGGCTAGGAAGGCCGTGCGCTCAGGGGCGGTCATAACGCGGACGCGGGCAAGGATGAGCTCGTCGAGCACGCGCTGGGCCGCAGTCTCGCCCTGTATGCCCAAGCGCTCGGTCAGATCGGAGATGGTGCCACCGGCCTGCTCGAACATGTCGGACACGCTGCGGGCGATATCGGGGGTGGCGGTGTCCTTGCGGACCTGCTCGCCTTTGGTGTTAAGGTCGTCGAGGACCTTCTTGCCGCCTTCGACAGCAACGGCGGCAGCGCCAAAGCCCACGTTAATGGCGCCGTTAACAAGCTGATCGAGTTTCATAACCATGGTTGTCTCCAATCACAAACAACTGCATTGGCGTTCTTGTACCCAAGATTGAGCGAAAGCGACAAAGCGTTTTAGCGCTATTCGATCGACGGGAAATCCCTACCTCACGTTGTCGTTCATCGCGAAAGAGTTCTTCATGGCGCAGCTCGTGGTGTAGAGCACCTTGCCCAGCAGGGCATCGGTCTCCACGCGAACACGCTCGGCAAAGGCCTCGTTGGCGCGTGCAAGCTCGGCAGGCACCTCGACCTCGGGCAGAGCGGCTACGGCAGCGTCGACGTCATGGATCTGCTTGTGGCCCATGCCACCGACCTTCTCCTGATAGTCCTCCACAGCGCGGCCGCACTCATGGAAGCGGACGTCGGCCAGGGCGCCGATCAGGCGGTTGGCCCAGTAGAAGTTTTCGGACGTCACGCGAGCCTGCGTGTCGGCATAGTACTCGGGCATGGTCTCGACGTTGGCGTACAGCGGAACCAGCGCGTTAAACGAGTTGGAGCCAAAGGCCATCCACTGCACGGCGCGATAGGCCGGCTGCGCATAGGGACGCAGCTGCAACACGGCGAGCTGGCTGTTGCGGTTGATGCCGATGGGGCGATAGGCGCCGCGCGTGGCGGGCGTGCCCTTGCTGCCGTAGCAGTCGTACTCCGTGCCCTGGTAGTGGCTCGAAAGCACGTACTTAATGTCCTCGATGGTCACCTTGCGCTCGGGCACGCGGCTCCAAGGGATGTCGTCGCTCTCGGGCGTGAAGTCGGCGTCGGGGCCATCCCACACGTCGCTGGGGTTGAGGCAGCGCTGCATGTACCAGGCGCGCGGCGTGTTGTAGACATGGTCGCTGTCGCTGTGCGAGCCAAAGGCCTCGCGCGGGTTAAAGACGGCAGCCGGGCCGTCGCTCTCGACGCCCAGCGTCAGGTCCAGATGCCACTCGGCCATCCAGGCGCGCAGGTCGGCGGAGCACATGTGGTCGGCCTGGGCGCCCTCGGCGTCATCCAGGTCAAAGCTGTCGATACCCAATTGGTTGGGCATGGTCACATAGGCGTCATCGGGCACACGCTTGGCAATCCAATGATGGCCGCCGATGGTCTCAAGCCACCAGATCTCGTCCACGTCGCTAAAGGCGATGCCGTTGTTCTCGTAGGTGCCGTAGCGCTCGAGCAGGTCGCCCAGGATACGAACGCCGTCGCGGGCGGACTTGGCGTACGGCAGGACTAGGGTAACCATGTCCTCCTCGCCCAGGCCACCAGGCTGCGCCGGAACGTATCCGTCCTCGCCCTCGTTGCCCTTGGCGGGCACGTAGTCCACAAGCGGGTCGGCACCGCGGACGCGCTCGTTGGTGGTGAGCGTCTCGGTTGCGGACATGCCCACATTGAGCTCGTTGAAACCGGCCTCGGCCCAGATGCCGTGGCCCGGGACAACATCGGGGACGCTCGTGTAGCGCATGGGGTTATCGGGCAGCTCAACGGTCAGGTGACTCAGGACGCTCGTGTAGACGCGCGGCTGCTCGTCGGGATGCACTACGCGCATGCGCTTGGGCTCAAACACCCCGTTGGACGAGTCCTCGTTACGCGCGACAAGCGTCGACCCGTCGTAGCTCGCGTTCTTACCGACCAGAATCGTTGTGCACGGCATGCGCATCCTCCTTGAGCGAAGAAATCAAACGGCAACAGTGTATCGCTTCGACGCAAAAAAGGGCGAAACCACGGCCTCGGCAGCCCCCGTGGTCAAAAAATGCCAAATATGAGTACTGTCACCAATTTAGTAGCAGCAAATTTCCTTGTAATGAGTGCCGGAAATCCCTATTTGTCCAAAAGCGAGGCAGCGTTATTCCCCATAGGTTCAATAAAATGGGCTTTCTAACGAGAATGAATATCGTTAGGAAGCCCAAAAGACGTAAAATATATGTGACTATCTTGGCAACAGTACTCATATTTGGCGCTTTTTGACCACGTGGTATATAGCCAACCCCTCAAACAGCCCAAAACGCCTATATCGATGCGCGCTCGGCCGCTTCGATCACATGTTTGGCGAGAATCGCCGTTGTCACGGCGCCCACGCCGCCCGGCACGGGGGTGATGGCACCAACAACCGGCTCCGCGGCAACAAAATCGACGTCACCCACCAGCTTGCCAGCGTCCTCATCCCAGTTAATGCCCACATCAATGATCGTCTGGTCCTCGCGAACGGCATCCACGCCAATCGTGCACGCGCGTCCAACGGCGGCAACCACAATGTCAGCAGCACAGCACTCGGCGGCAAGATCGCGCGTATGCGTATGGCACGTCGTCACGGTTGCGTTGCGCGCCGTAAGCATGGCGGCAACGGGGCGGCCAATTACCAGTGAGCGTCCGACCACGGCAACTTTGGCGCCGTCCAGCTCAACGCCGTAATGATCCAGCAAAGCAAGCACGGCTTCAGCTGTGCAGGGGGCAAAACCCTCGCCGCGCCCCGAAAGCGTGGTGAGCAGCGAAGCCGGCGTCATGGAGTCAACGTCCTTGGCGAGATCGAGCGCTGCGGCGACGGCGTTCTCGTCAAGGCCGGCGGGCAGCGGGCGAAACATCAGACAGCCATGAACAGCCGAGTCGGCATTGATGTCCTCGATGGCCGTCAACAGCTCGTCTTGCGAAACACCGGCAGGAAGCAACACGCGACGCGCCTCGATGCCAACCTTTTCGCAGCGTTTAAGGGCGCCGCGCTCGTAGGATAGGTCGTCCTCGCGTTCACCCACACGCACGATAGCAAGCGTCGGAACAACACCGCGTTCGCGCAGCGCAGCGCAGCGGGCAGCGAGCTCCTCAGTCAAAGCGCGGGCGACGGGAGCACCCTTCAGTAGCTCAGCCATGGCTATCCCCTCTTTCTTGCAGCGTCGGCGGCACGGCGCGCCAGCGCATCGGCGCGCGGCAGCCATGTGTCGAGCAACTCATCACACGCCGTCTCGAGCTCCTCGGCGCGCGCCCGATCCTTCATGGACGTGGTATTGGCAAAGAGCGTCAGACTCGCGCCCTGCATGGCGGCACGGCAGAACACGGCGCCACAGGCCACATCGGACAGCAGCTGGCGCGATCCCTTGTCAGCCATATCCTCGAGCAGCGCCAGCGCACGCCCGCAGGCATCCATAATGCGATACGGCGGCATAGCGGCCACATGCAGCGCATCCTGAATCGCGGTCGCTCGAGCCGGATCGTCACGCGGAATACCGTACGCCGCGGACACCCGCCTGTAGGCACGAACGTCCTCGGAAACCAACTCGACAAGCTCCTGGGCCAGCTCATCAGCCTGGGCAAACGCGCGCGTCAGGTCATCCGCACGATCAGCAAGCGCGGGATTAGTCGCACCGTAGCGGGCAACCATTCCGCACAGCGAGGCGCCCAGCGCGCCCACAAAGGCGCTCGCGCTGCCACCGCCGGGAACCGGCTCGCGCGCGGCAAGCGCCTCGGCAAACCCGCGGCAGGTCTTGTCCATCATCTCTTGGCTCATACGCATGCACCTTCAAGTCATATACATCGGTCGGGTGGAAACCGCCGACCGACCGCATCGATCACATAATGGTGCTAAGTCTAGCCCATAAGTACATAAGCGTCAGCGCACCTGGCCATCGCGGATTTCTATGACGAACGATAGGCGTCGGCACCGCAAACATGGGACACATGGCCCACCTTTCGAGACTTCCGGACGTCAAAAACTGAGGCATATCTATAAACAAGGAACCTGTTGGGGCAACGCCCACGCACGCGCGCCCCATTAAATCAACGGGCACCTCACCCCGGGGAGGGCCGACAGCATCGGCCCTCCCCTCTTTTGCGACCGCACATATTGCCACTTGTCGGCGCAATTCCAGCCCCCAGAATGGGACACATGGCCCACCCTAGCGAGCCGTCCACGCGTACAGTAAAGGCAGGTAATCCATGGACGATTACAGATCGAGGAGGACACGACCATGAAAAAGAAGGCCTTTGCGATTCTCACCCTCTGCATCAGTCTCTTTGCCGCGGTTGCCCTGGTGGGTTGCGGCGGCAGCGGCGGCGCTACCGGCAGTGGCGGTGGCGGCGGCGCAGAAAAGCCAGCCGTGGATATGAGGACCAACTTCATTTGGTTTAAGGTCGAGGTCCCCGAGGGCGTCGAGATCACCGACGTCGCAGGCGACACCGCCGACAGGGTCCAGTTTAAGTTCACCGAGAGCGAGCACGCCAGCGACCGCTTCATCCCCGTCTTCGACTCTGACAAGAACGCCGACGAGCTGTTCGACTACGAGGCAAAGTGGAAGGCCAACTCCGGATGGACCGAGAGCGATCCCGTTAAGTACAACGGCAAGACCTGGCGCAGTGCCTACTTTACGCACTCGGGCGGCGTGACGACCGAGTACTTCACCGACGTTGACGGTGGCAGTGTGTATGTGCGCATCGACAACGTCGAGGAGCACAAGGACGCCGTCGAGACCATGATGAAGTCTCTGGAATTTGCCGACGACATCGCCGAGGCCAAGACCGAGGCCATGGACGTCAAGCTCGACGATATCGAGATCAAGCGCTAAAGCTCCAACGGCATGCAGCAGCGCCGTTTTAGCTCAGCCGGGATGCAAGGTGCGACTCCTTGCGTCCCGGTTTTTTGTGTTCGAAAGCGCCCGGTCACAGCACCATATTGAGCACGTTGACGAATTCCTGGGCCCGTGAGCGACTGCTCAGGCTAAAGACACAGGCAGTCAACAGCCTGTTGCGTAGGAAAACGTCGCGGCCCTTGATTCTGTTGACCCCCGTGATGTCCTTAAGGTAGACAATTTCGGTGTGTTTGCCACCAAAAGTGCCCTTCTTGAGCACCTCGATGCGGTTGGGGTAGATCTTGACGTCTTTAAACCTACCCGAACCCTTGTCCTGAAACAGCAGCGTGTTGTTGTCCATACGCGTCACTCCCGTAGGGTTCGCCAAAACTGCCTCTCTGGTCATATTTTAGTCACCGCAAGGCCCCATACGAAGATGTCAGACAGCACAGCAATTCGTGTCCGCGCCAGGCTTTAAACTAAATGTAATAAAGATGCACTCCTCAAGAGGAAAGTCGGGCGATATTGATGGGTGAACTGGTAAACCGCGGGGAATCGGCAATCGTGCCAGAAGTTTTTTACAAGCAGGTTTCCTCGATTCTCAACGCCGCTCGCGACAAGGCCTATACCGCCGTTAACTTTGCGATGGTCGAGGCGTATTGGGAGATTGGCAAGAGCATTGTTGATGAGCAGGGCGGAGAGGAGCGTGCCAAGTATGGAGAGGCGCTGCTCAAGGCCCTCGCAATCAGACTTACCAAGGATTTTGGTAAAGGTTTTGAAGCAAGAGAGCTGCGTAAAATGCGTCAGTTCTATCTTGCATTTCCAATTCGGGACTCACTGCGTCCCGAATTGAGTTGGACACATTATCGCAGGTTAATACGCATTCCTGACCCCGAAGCTCGCGCCTGGTACATGAACGAATGCGCCGACTCTCGCTGGAGCACGCGTCAGCTCGAACGCCAGATCAACACCATGTTCCGCGAGCGCCTACTTGCCAGCAAGGACAAAGAGGCCGTCACCCAGGAAATCCAAAAGAGCGCCCCGGCTCGTCGCCCCGAGGATATCATCCGCGACCCATATGTACTGGAGTTTTTAGGTTTCTCGGACGATACTGCGTTTCGCGAGAGCGATCTAGAGCAGGCGCTCATCACGCATCTCCAGAAGTTCCTGCTGGAGCTTGGCCGTGGTTTCGCTTTCGAGGCGCGCCAAAAGCGCATCACCTTTGATGGGCGCCATTTCTATATTGACCTTGTTTTTTACAACTATCTGATGCGCTGCTTCGTGCTCATCGACCTTAAGACGGACGACCTTACGCATCAGGACCTGGGCCAGATGCAAATGTATGTGAACTACTACACGCGCGAGCTCATGAACGAAGGCGACAATCCGCCCATAGGCATCGTGCTCTGCGCGGACAAAAGCGATTCGATTGTCGAGTACACGCTGCCCGAAGACAACGACCAAGTGTTTGCCGCCAAATACCTGCCGTATCTTCCAAGCAAGGAAGAGCTGGCGCGCGAACTAAGCGCCGAGTACCGCGCCATCAACGAAGCGACTAATGGCGAAACGCAAGAGTAGCAGCACGTTGCGACCGAAGCCACCGCAGCCGTCGCAGGCGCACTCGCGGTTGCGACGCACGCTACGAAACAATACCGGTCATGGACGCCGGCAACGACATTCTAGCCGTGGCTGGCGAGCGTGACCTGACAGGCAAAGACGCGGCCTTCGTCTGATGTGGGTCCATTGGCTGCCACAGAAAAGGGCCGGTTGCAGCCGGCCCTTTAGACGATAATACCTGCGTTGCCCGCGCTTCCGAAGTGTGACTAGCTGAAGAGCGGGTTCCGCGGCACAATCTGATTTTACCCAGTGAGGAGGCTCTTTTGCAGCCGCTCCACTGTTTATTTACATCTGGCACCCTCAAACAATCAGACGGCAGCCCGCACTCCTGAGAGCTGCCCCGCACCCCCGGCCATCACCTTACGGCAACAACCGGTGCTACTCCCCTACTTCCCAAATAGCGCACCCAGCAGACCGCGGCGTTTGGGCTTCTCCTCTCGGTAGGAACCCTCGACGGCGGCTGCAACCTGGCGCGGTTGCTCGCCGCCTCCACGGCGCACGATCTGGTACAGGAAGGGCGATTTAACGTATTTGACCTCGACGGGCGTGGCGTGTACGGTGCTCTCACCGGACAGATGCAGGCTCGGGCTGAGCGGTGCCACGATATGCGTTTCGCGCTTGTCGCTAAACACTACCGCGGCCGCGCGGCCCGTCTGGCCATTTACGGCGATGCGCACCTGCTCGCCATCGCGACCATCCGTCGCCGGACGATCGACAAAGTAGACCGGCACCATCACCAAGCCGTCCTTGTGCTTGCGAGCCTTACGCGCCCACATGCGAATGCTCTTTTTATTGAGCCCCAGTACAGCCTCGGCATCGTTGCCCGCAACGTCGAGCGCCAGCTTATCAATGACCACCTGGTCCTTGGTAGACGCATCGACGGAGACAACGCGGAAGTCGCCCTCCTGCATGGCGGGATCGAACGGCCCGACCTTGGCAAAGTCCCACGGCTCCAAAATGCCCATGAGGCGAACGTCCAGGTAGTTTGCCCGCGGATACGCCCAGTCGAGCACCTCGTAGTACACCAGGGTCTCCTTGCTCAGCCCCTTGCCCGGGAAGGACGCCATCATGCGCAGGTCCGCGAGCGCCATGGGGAAGTAGAAGAGCATCATGTCGTTTTGGATCGCGTCTTCCACGTCGTGACCGGCAAAGGCATCAGGATACTGGCGCACCAGCTGCAGCGCGTTGGCACGTGCCTGCTGCGGCGAGATTTCGCAGGGAATACCCTGCTCGGGTACATACTCCGCACCAACGCCCATGGTCAGGCGCTTGCTGAAGGTACCGGGCTTGAGCAGGTCGGCAACGCCGATCTTGTTGCCGCAGGACGGGCACTCAAACACGCGCTGCGTTGACTCGCCCTCAAAGGACGCTCCGCAGAAGAGGCAAGGAATGCTCACATGCGTGGCCTCTTGGAACTCTTGCGCCGTGCCGCGATCCTCCCACAGCAGATGTTCCAGGACCGACTGACTGCGCCAGTGCGAATTGAAGAAATACCAGTCCGGGTCCTCCGGGCGCTCGAGTTGCGACACATGCGTGAGCTTGAGCAGTCCATCCACCACCGTCAACGGCGTATGGCGAATGCCCAAAGCGCTCTTGGGCTCCCCGGCGTCCGCCTGCCACGGAATGACCGCACCGCAATAAGCGCACTCAAAGCTGCGCTTAGCTTGGTGCGAGTACATAGGGCCGCCGCAGTTTTGACATTTAATGGCAAACATCTCGTCCATGGAAACGTCCTCCTTTGCACAGGGGCTGTCGACATTAAGTATGTCGAGCAAACAGGCACATGCCCATACCCATGTGGCCCAAAATGGACCACCCAGGCAGACGAAAAGGCTCGCTCGTTAGCGCCGGCAGACTATTGCTGCATTTTCTGAGCATCGGTGCACGGCGCCCCCGCGCGAGCTACACTATCCCCTTAACAAGAATGCGAGGAGATACGCCATGCTATTAGTAAATCGGCTGGTACATACGCTTGTTCCCGGCAGCGAGGGCGAGCCGGTCGATGCATCTTGCCGCACTAACGCGGGCTTTGCCGCAAGCCTCATCTGCATTGGCCTCAACATCACCCTGTGCCTGGCCAAGGGCATCGCGGGCCTGCTCGCCGGCTCCGTCTCCCTCATCGCCGACGCCTTCAACAACCTCTCCGATGCCTCGAGCAACATCGTGAGCCTGCTCGGGTTCCGCCTTGCCAGCCGCCCGGCAGACGAAGGCCACCCCTATGGTCACGGCCGCTATGAGTACCTAGCCGGCCTGTTCGTCGCCGTCCTGGTCTGCGCCGTCGGCATCAACCTGATCCTCGAGTCGGTCACCAAGATCATCAAGCCTTCCCCCACCGCTTACACGTTCATTTCCCTTGCGGCACTGGCTACGTCCATGCTCGTAAAGCTCTGGATGGCCGCGTTCAACCGCACGCTGGGCGACCGCATCGACTCGGAGACGCTCATCGCCACAGCACAGGACTCCAAAAACGACGTCATCACCTCGGGCTCGGTCTTAGCGGCGGCGCTTATTTCGCAGACGACCGGCTTTGACCTCGATGGCTGGGCAGGCCTGGGTGTGGGCATCTTCATCTGCATCAGCGGCATGGGCCTAGTGCGCGACGCCATCAGCCCGTTGCTGGGGCAAGCGCCCGACCCCAAGCTCGTCCAGGCAATCCGCGATAAGATCATGTCCTATCCGCAGGTCTTGGGCACACATGACCTGATGGTGCACGACTACGGCCCCGGTCGTCAGTTTGCCAGCGCCCACGTGGAGATGCCCGGCGAGGGCGACGCATTTGAGCACCACGAGATTTTGGACACCATCGAGCACGACATCAAGCGCCAAATGGGCATCGATATCACGCTGCACTGCGACCCCATCGCGACAACCGGCGATGACTTGCGCGGCTGGGTCAAGCGCGGCGTCATGCAGATCGATCCCGCGCTCTCCATCCACGACCTGCACGAGCACGACGGGTTCGTTTCGTTTGACCTGGTGCGTCCCGACGGCTTTGACATATCCGACGAGGAGCTGCTGGAGCTCGTCACGCGCATCGTGCACGAGCGCCGACCCGATGCCTCATGCGTCGTTACGTTTGACTCGGGCTTTAGCTCGCCCGACCGTCCGGCCGAGCAGCTGTAGCCTGCTTAACAGCTAGTTTCCCTGCGCGCCCGAGATGCCGTTTTGCAGGGCGTTCCAGGCATCCGTTGCCAAGCCGCCCAAGTTCTGCGCGGTATCGCCCAGGTTTTGTGCCGTGTCGCCCAGCTCTTGCGCCTTGTCTCCCAACTCCTGTACCTTGTTGCTCAAGTCCTCCAGCGTATTGGAGCTCGAGCTGTCGGTACCGCTTTGGCCGTCGGACGAGTTGCCCGAACTGTTCTTGTGCGTGAGTTGAATTTCGAGGTTGCCGTTGTCGTTATAGTAGGCAGAAGTAACGACCCAGTTGGCATCGACGACGGGCGTTGAGCCATCATCAGTCAGGACCACGGCATTCGAAAGATCGGCGCCACGCGACTTGAGGATCTTCTTGGCGTTGGACCAGTACTGCCCTGGGATATCGCTCAGATCGACGGTACTAGACGAGGCGGACTCGATTTGCTCGGCAGCGGTATCGGCCGTTGAACTCCCTCGCTTGTTGAGCATGCCCGACGCGATGGCAAACACAACCGACAGCGCAAAGAAAATCGCCAGCACGATGAGGATCTTCTTGATCACGCTCGACGAACGCGACGGCTTCTTCTCCTCGTCCTCGCCATATTGCGGAATCGACTTGGGGTACTCGCGATACGGCTCGCGCGACTCGTAGCGAGGATGCGCCGTGCGAGGCATATACGTCGTCTGCTGAGGCTGCGGAATGGGATTTTGCGGCAGGTCATCATAGGGATTCGGCGTCGAGGCAGCATAAGAATCCTGCGGCGCGTAATCAAACGGATCCGGAGCTGCGTTGCTATAGGGGCCTTGCGAAGATGCAGCGTAAGAATCCTGCGCCGTGTCGCCATAGTCCATAACCCGGGTGGGCTCGGCAGAAGGCTGCGTCGCGGCGGGGTCGGTATAACCGGGGTTGGGAACAACGCGAGTCGCATCGGCGCTATCGCCAGCCTGCGCGGAACCGTAGCCGCCCATCACGGTTGTCTTGTCCTGATCCATGCAACGATTCCTTTCCGTCGCGCGTGAGCCTCAAGTTATCCATGCATTCTACCCGCGCAAAAGCCTATGATGGGCAGAGTCCGTCGGTATCTACAAGACATGCGCGGGCCTAAGGATCAAAAAGCCCCGCCGGGCCTTGTGGGCACGGCGGGGCGGACAAGCGGCTATGGACAGCAGACTTAGAACAGGCCGGTGATGTTGCCGTCGTTGTCGACGTCGATATTTTCGGCCGCGGGCACCTTGGGCAGACCCGGCATGGTCAGAACACTGCCGGTCAGCGCGACCACAAAGTGGGCGCCGGCAGAAACCTTGAGTTCGCGCACGGTGATGCGGAAGCCCTCGGGAGCGCCCAGTGCCTTGGCGTTGTCGCTAAAGCTGTACTGCGTCTTGGCGACGCACACCGGCAGGTTGCCAAAGCCGTTCTCGCGCAGCTCGGCAAGCTGACGCTTGGCAGCCGGCGTAAAGTCGACGCCATCGGCGCGATAAACCTTGGTGGCAACGGCCTCGAGGGCGTCGGCAACATCGGCGCCGTCCTCGTAGGCAAACTTGAGCTCGCTCGGCTGCTCAATCAGGCGCATGACCTCATCGGCCAGGTCGAGCGCGCCCTCGCCACCCTTGGCCCAGACCTCGGAAAGCTTAACGTTGACGCCGAGCTTCTGGCACTCGGACTCGATGAGCGCAAGCTCGGCCTCGGTGTCCGTCGGGAAACGGTTGATGGCGACCACGCAGGGCAGACCGTAGACATTCTGAATGTTGTCGACGTGGCGCAGCAGGTTGGGCATGCCGGCCTTAAGGGCCTCGAGGTTCTCCTCATTAAGATCGGCCTTGGCGACGCCGCCGTTGTACTTAAGCGCGCGGGCAGTGGCGACAATCACGACCGCGCTGGGGCGAACGCCCGTCATGCGGCACTTGATGTCGAGGAACTTCTCGGCACCCAGATCGGCACCGAAGCCGGCCTCGGTAATGGCAACATCGCCAAAGCGCATCGCCATACGCGTGGCCATAATAGAGTTGCAGCCGTGGGCAATGTTGGCGAAGGGACCGCCGTGGACAAACGCGGGCGTGCCCTCGAGCGTTTGCACCAGGTTGGGCTTAAGCGCGTCCTTAAGCAACGCGGCCATGGCACCCTGGGCCTTGAGGTCGCGGGCACGGACGGGCTCGCCGGCAAAGCTATAGCCGACGACAATCTCAGCCAAGCGTTCCTTGAGGTCGTTGATGCTCGTAGACAGGCACAGGATTGCCATGACCTCGGAGGCGACGGTGATGTCGAAGCCGTCCTCGCGCGGCACACCTTGGGCCTTACCGCCAATGCCATCGATAACATGGCGCAGCTGACGGTCGTTCATGTCGACGACGCGCTTCCAGGTGATGCGCTTAACGTCAATACCGAGCTGATTGCCCTGCTGGATGTGGTTATCGAGCATGGCGGCCAGCAGGTTGTTGGCAGCACCGATGGCATGGAAGTCGCCGGTAAAGTGCAGGTTGATGTCCTCCATGGGAATGACCTGGGCCCAGCCGCCGCCAGCGGCACCGCCCTTGACGCCAAAGACGGGACCGAGCGAAGGCTCACGCAGGGCCACGGCGCTCTTGATACCGCGACGACGCAGGCCATCGGCCAGACCGATGGTCGTGGTGGTCTTGCCCTCGCCCGCGGGCGTTGGGTTGATAGCGGTCACGAGGACGAGCTTGGCCTGGTGATCAGTCGGCTCGTTGAGCAGTGAATAGTCGACCTTAGCCTTGTCGAAGCCGTACGGAATAAGGTGCTTAACGTCGACGCCGGCGTTCTTGGCCACCTCGGTAATAGGCAGCGGCGTGACAGAACGTGCGATTTCGATGTCAGTAGGCATGGGCGGTCCTTTCGTTACCGAATGAGAAAAAGACCAATTCAGCATAGCACGGGCGCGCAATAGTAAAACGCCCATAACCGATGAACGGCGATATGTTTACCCGATGCCCAGCGATAGTCCAACAGCCCGCCAAAACAAAACGCCCTAAACGGTAGGTTCAATCCCCAGGTGCTCAAAGGTGCGGAGGGTTGCCTGACGGCCCTGCGGCGTACGAATCATCAATCCGCACTGCAGCAAATAGGGCTCATAGACATCCTCGAGCGTGCCCGGGTCCTCGCCCACCGCGCTGGCAAGGGTCGTAAGTCCCACGGCACGACCGGAGAACGTCTTGGCAAGCGTCTCCAAAATACGAATATCCATCCAGTCCAGACCGAGCTCGTCGATCTCGAAGAACTCGAGCGCCTGACGGCAGATATCGAGCTCAATGGGACCGTTGCCGCGCACCTGTGCATAGTCGCGCACGCGCTTGAGCAGGCGGTTGGCAAGACGTGGCGTACCGCGCGAACGCGAGCCGATCTCGAGTGCACTGGGATGATCGATCGTCACGCCCAGGATAGTCGCCGAGCGCGTCACAATCTGCGCGAGCTCCTCGACCGTGTAGTAATCCAGGCGATATGAAATGCCAAAGCGGTCGCGCAACGGGCCGGTCAACATGCCTGAGCGGGTCGTTGCCGCCACCAGCGTAAACTTGGGGATATCCAGGCGAATCGAGCGCGCCGCCGGACCCTTGCCGATCACGATATCGAGGGCAAAGTCCTCCATCGCGGGGTACAGGACCTCCTCGACCGAACGGTTGAGGCGGTGGATCTCGTCGATAAACAGCACATCGCCCGGCTGCAAGTTAGTAAGGATGGCCGCCAGGTCGCCCGTGCGCGCGATGGCAGGGCCACTCGTGGTCTTGATCTGAGCGCCCAGCTCGTTGGCGATAACGGTGGCCAGCGTGGTCTTGCCCAGGCCCGGAGGACCCGAGAAAATCACGTGGTCGAGCGTCTCGCCACGGCTCTGCGCCGCTTCGATCAACACGCGCAGGCTCTGCTTGATGTGCTCCTGGCCGCAGTAATCGTCCAGGCGCTGAGGGCGCAAAGTGCGGTCGACATCGAGATCCTCGGCCGTCAGCTCCGAGCCCACCATGCGCTCGCCGTGCGCCATGGATGCCGCCGGCGAGTTACCGGGCGTCGCCCACAAGTCCTGAGAGTCATCGGCTTCCCACATCACGCATCCATTCCGAGTCGCTTAAGCGCCGCGCCGAGCAGATCCTCGACACGCATATTCTGCCCATCATACCCGCTCAGGGCAACATCGGTCTCCTGCGGGCTAAAGCCCATGGAAAGGAGCGCCGCACGGGCATCATCGATCACCGAGGGAGCGGCAGCGGGCACGGGCATCGCAACCTGTCCGGGAATCACGTCGACCGGCACAAAGCCCTTATCCTTGGCAAAGGTGCTCTTGAGTTCCAGGATCAGGCGCTGAGCTGTCTTTTTGCCCACACCGGGTACCTTGGCCATGCCCTTGTCGTCCTCGGCCATCACCAGCGAATACAGCTGCCCCACGGTATAGGTGGAAAGCACGGCAAGCGCCAGGCGCGGGCCAACGCCCGAAACGGACACGAGCCGGTCGAACATCATGCGCTCATCCTTTGAGGAAAAACCGAAAAGTGTCATGGCGTCCTCGCGCACCTGCATACGCGTGTAGAGGCAGACCTCGCCACCGGGCGTCGGCAACGTGGCCGCAGTGCTGCCCGAGATGCCGAGCTCAAAGCCAACGCCCGACACATCGACGACAGCAGAGCTCATCGTGGCCTCGACAAGCGTTCCGTGGAGCTGGGAAATCATCAGTATCCGGTTCCTCTCTGTTGATAGAACTCGCCGCCGGTAAGCGCCCGGGTGCGGCTGAGGTTTACGTGGCAGATGGCGCAGGCCAGGGCATCGGCGGCATGGTCGGGATGCGGGTCGTGATCGAGCTGTGTGAGTGTGCGTACCATGTAGGCGACCTGCCGCTTGTCCGCGGCGCCAGTGCCCACCACAGCCTGTTTGATCTGCATGGGCGTGTACTCGCCAATCTCGAGCGCGCATTCCGAAAGCGCGACGAGTGCAGCACCGCGGGCATGCGCCGTGGGGATGGCCGAACGAACGTTGGCGCCAAAGTAGATGCTCTCGACAGCAGCCGTGTCGGGTCGATAACGCTCAACGACATCCTTAAGGTCATGGGCGATATGCGACAGGCGCACCGCGAGCGGACTTCCGGCACTGGTCTCGATGCAGCCATAGGCACGGCAGCGAACCTCGCCACGCCGCTCCTCGATAATCCCCCAACCCGTATGGGCCAAACCGGGGTCGATGCCCAAGATAACCAAGCCAACCTCCCCTCGCCACAAGCACAGCGCAAGACAAGGCCCCGCGCATCATTCACGAACGTCTGTTCTAGAATAACACAACGCTAGCCCTATAAGTCAGCCGAGATCGAATTGTAGGTTGAGTATACGCAAGCGAGCGCCCGCCAGAGCGAGCAAGGTGCCTTGAAAGAGGAGGGCATTGACCTGGCGGTCATGTCCGACGATTGAAAGGCAGATTGCCGCTCTGGCGGGCGCGCAGCGTCGACTCGTTACGCGGTTTGATAAAACCGCGTAACCTTTTTAGTTCTGCGAGAAGAATGGGAACTGTCGGGGATCAACCGGCGGATGCGGCATCGGGCCACCCTGGGGACCACCTTGCGAGCCGCCCTGACCGCCCATCATCTTATCGATGGCGTCCTGAACTTCGCCCTCGAACTTTTTCATTCCCTCGTGCAAACGACGCTGACCGTCCTCAGAGCGCAGCTCCTCCATTTGCTCGGGCGAAATACCCAGTAGCTCGCCCAACACGCCCATCATCTCGTTTCGCACGCGCTCGCTCGTATCCTCGTCAGCAAAACGGCGCACCTCGGCGCGCGCCAGCGAATCGACCGTCATACGCTCCTTGCCGTTAAGCCCCAGGTCGGACCACGCGAGCATATACGGCCAGGCGCGCTCGGCAAACGAACGGGGAGAGACGATCGGCGCCGTCGGCAACATGCGGCGGGCAGCCTCACCCTGTCGAACGAGCATCAGCAGCAGCGAGCAGGCCTCAGGTTTGCCAGTGGCCATCGGGATGTCGTCGAACGATCGATTGCGGTCCACGTGCGCCTCGAGCGCGCCATCGACCTCACCCGGCTCAAGCCCGCCGAGCAGCTGTGCCGTGCGGTCGAGCATATCGACCGGACCGTCGAGCGTCGAGAGCGCCTGCGCCAGCACTCGCTCCATGCAGTCTTCCACCGCGTTGAGCGTCACGAGCTCTTGGGGCACCACGGCAGACGTGCGATTGCGCACACGCGCCACAAACTCAAGCGTCGACAGGTACACATCGCCAAAGGGCGCAAAGTCGCCCTGGTAGCCGCCGCAAAGCGCCGGCGCCGCCAGCGCGTACTCGGTTTTGGACAGCGGGCTCAGCGCCATCGCACCCAGCTCGAGCGCCGTGTCCTCCAGCATAAGGCCTAGCGTGCGCGAGCGCAGACGCTCGGCATCGCCCGCCGACACGTCGCGATCGAGCACACGCGCCGCATCCGGTGCATCGCGCTCGACGGTGCGAATGTGCAAACGCTCGGCAATGGAGCGGACGGCGGCACAGCGGGCAGCCTCGGCCTCTTCCTGCGCCGGCGTAAAGATACGGTTGCGCCCCAGCACCAGGCCAATCACATTACGCGGGCCCAGAGCGTCAACGGCCAGCGCCGTCAGCAAAGACGACGGCAAGTCACCCTCGAGTGCCACCACAGCACGCGAAGCACCGTGGGCTCGGGCGTTGTCGCGCACGGCGAGCACCAGCGCCTGCCACAGCCACTCCTCGGAACGGAACTCGGGCAGTTCGTGATCTTCCAGGGCATCGAGCATCACGCCACGCTGAATCTCCTGAACCAGCAGGCTCTCCTCAAAACACGGCGACCGGGCCACCACGCGACCGCAGTCGTCGAGCACAAACGAACCGCCGGTATACACCGACTCGTCATAGGCACCGACCGGCGCCATGCAGGCAAACCACACGCTGCGCTTGGATGCGATCTTGCGGTAGGCGCCGCTGCGAACGGCAGCAATGGCGGCAGTCTCGCGGTCGGTCATGTCAAACGCGTTGAATTGGAAATACGCAATAAGGTCAACACCGGTCGGCAGCATCTCGAGTTCGCGGTCCAAGTCAAAAATCACGGCAATGCGCACGCCGTCCACGTCGAACACCGGCGGCGCCCAACGTGTGTCGTTGTTCTCGCCACGCTGCAGGGCAATGCTCGAACGCGCCGGCACCACATGACCGTCCTTGAGCATCATGTAGTCGAGCAGCGGCTGGCCCTCAAACGAAACCGCCGCGGGCACGATGCAGATCATGTCAAGCTCCTGGATACGCTCGGCGACACCAGTCAAACCGGCAAGCACGTCGTGCTCAAAGTCGGCAGCGCCCACCAGGCCACCGGGCATGGCGCCCATAAAGAGCGGAGCCGGAACGCACAGCACGCGCGCCCCGCGCTCGTGGGCCAGACGAGCCTGGTCCTCGATGCGGCCGCAAATGCCCTCAATATCACCCAGGCGCATATCGATCTGTGCAAGTGCGAGCTTCATGGCCCAGCCCTTTCCGTCGTAAACCATCGAAATCGTAGTAAAAGCGCCGGCCGCATAATGCAGTCGGCGCTTGCATGTGCATATGCTAGCTATGATACCCCGAGCGGGGGCGCGCTCCTAGAATGTCGCGGACCACAGCCCGTGCAGGTTGCAGTAGGCATAGACGGTACCGGTCTTGGAGCCGCCCGCGAAAAACGTCGCGGGTTTCATGCCGGGTTCAAGGTAATGAACCTCTAAGCGGCCCTCGGCCTCAAGGGCGATCCACTCAATGTAGTGCTCGGGCAGGCTGGGGTGCTCGACCGAGCCAACGCGTGCGCGAATCACGTGACCGTCACGCTCGGTCTCGACAACAGGCACGTGCTTCTCGTGCGCCGCGTCCTCTGTGTTTGCAGTCAGTTCCGTGCAACCGGCAGGGGTCGCAACGTCGTCGCCAAGGGCGGCGATGAGCTTGCCGTCGGGGTCCTTAAAGAATTTCGCCATGATGTTCTCCTTTGCTGATGTGCCAATGTTCTTGATGGTTCTTATGCCCAAAGGCAGACAAACCATCCACGGCATTGCAAATGAACACATAACGGATTAGGCAAGCGGTCGAGCCAAAATGCGTCGACCGTCCTGCCTACCCCAGCAGCCCCACCCGAGCGGGTTAGCGCCCGTCGCCGCCGAGCAGCGCCAGAACGTCCTCGCGGGTAAACAGCGCCGACGAGATGCCGTCGCCGCCGAGCACGCTGTTGACCAGGTCGCGCTTGGACTCCTGCATCTGCATAATGCGTTCCTCGATCGTGTCCTTGGCGATGAGCTTGTACACGGTCACGGTATGTTGCTGGCCAATACGATGCGCACGGTCGGTCGCTTGGTCCTGCGCCGCCACGTTCCACCACGGGTCGTAGTGAATGACCACGTCGGCCGCCGTCAGGTTCAGGCCCACGCCGCCCGCCTTGAGCGAAATCAAAAAGATCGGAACCTTGCCCGCTTGGAACTGCGCGACCATCTTGGCGCGGCTCTCCTTAGACGAAGCGCCCGTGAGCTTAAGGAAGGCGATGTCCTCCTTGGCCAAGCGCTTACCAATGATATCGAGCATACCCGTAAACTGGCTGAACAGCAGGATGCGATGCCCGCCGTCGAGTGCGCCGTGCACGAGCTCCATGCACGTATCGAGTTTGGCGCTCCCCGCCTTGTAATCCTCGTAGTGCAGACGCGGGTCGCAGCAGATCTGGCGCAGCTTGGTGAGCTCGGCGAGCACCTTGAGCTTGTCTTTCTTAAACTCGGATGACTCGCGGTGCTGCACCTGTTGGGCGATGCGGTCCTGGTTGGCCAGGTAGAGCTTGCGCTGCTCGCCGGTGAGCTGCGCCATGACCGTATCCTCGATCTTCTCGGGCAGGTCTGCCACCACGTCTTCCTTTACGCGGCGCAGCACAAACGGCGACACGAGCGCCTGCAGGCGAGCGGCGCTGTCGCCCTCGGCGTGCTCGACCGGGCTTTCGAAGCGCTTGGCAAACGACTCGCGCGTGCCAAGTAGGCCCGGCATCAAAAAGTCGAAGATGCTCCAGAGCTCGGACAAGCGGTTTTCGATGGGCGTGCCCGTCAAGGCAAAGCGCACGCCGGCAGGCAGGCGCTTGGCGGCACGCGCTACCTGCGTGAGCGGGTTTTTAATGTACTGGGCCTCGTCGAGCACCACACGGGCAAAGTCCTGCTCGACATACTCGTCGATATCGCGCCGCATAAGGTCATACGACGTCACGGCCACGTTATGCTCGGCCACGCCGGCGATCTGCACGCGACGCTGCGCCTTGGTGCCCACAATGGCGCACACATCGAGCGAGGGCGCAAAGCGCTCCAGCTCGGCGGTCCAGTTGTACACAAGCGACGCGGGACACACCACAAGCGTGGGTTTAGTGTCCCCCGCCTCCACGCGCGCCAGGATATGCGCGATCATCTGGAGCGTTTTACCCAGGCCCATATCGTCGGCCAAGATGCCGCCAAGGCTCAGGTGTTCGAGCGAGCCGAGCCACTGGTAGCCGTCGACCTGATAGCCGCGCAGTGTGGCCTTGAGCGAGACCGGCACCGTAAAGTCCATCTTGCCGAGCGTATCCAAGCGCTCGACGGTGCGGCGGAACGCGGCGTCACGATCGGCCTCGAGCGCGGGTGTGCGCGCGAGCATGCTATCGACGAACAGGGTGCTCGATGCGGGAAGCAACACGCCGTCGAGCAGGTCGACGGCATCGACGCCCAGGTCCTCGGCGAGGCCAAACGCGGCTCGAGCGCCCTCGTCCAGGCGAATGATGTCGCCGGACTTAAGGCGCGCAAACGTTTGATGGCGCTTGTACGAATCGAGATAGACGGCAAGGTCCGCGGCCGAAAGCCCGCTCGCGCCCAGCTCGACATCGAGCAGATTGCTCTTGACAGTCGCACGAACCGAGAGCTTGGGCGCGGGGCGCACCGAAATCTGGCGCAGGCGGTCGCTGAGCATGACCTCACCCAGCTCGGACAGGGCGGACAGGCCCTCGGTCAGCAGGCAGAACAAGCTCTCGTCATCGCGCTCCTCAAACGCCAGACCGCCCTCGTAAAAGTCGAAATACAGGGCAGCCGTGTCCATAACACGAAACTCTGCCACCTCGTCGCGGGGCGGCACGCCGGGGCGTTGCTCTTCGAAGAGACTGCCCGGAGCGCCTAGACTAAAGAGGCCTGCCGACCAGTCGCCGTAGGTAACCGTAATTTTGCAGGTCACAAGCCCATCGTCGACGCCGATCGCCATAGCAAAGCTCGGCTCGGGCGCCACGGTATCGAGCGCGGCGGGCGCGGTAAGGTCGGTGTAGTCGCGCAAAATGGGCAGCGCCATACGACAGAACTCCCCCACCTGGTCGACAGCGATATGAATCGGCGTGCGACAGGGCAGTAAGCGCGATAGGAACGGCGCCGCATGCTGGGCAAACGCTACATCGGCGCGGCGCGCACGGCGGGTGTCGACCAGATAGGCAACGTCGCCCGAAGCAAAGCAGTATGCATCGGCCGGCAGGCGTAGATCGTAGCTGCCACCAGCCGCCGGCGCGATTTTGGCGGCAAGGAGCGGTGGGCGCTTAGACAGCGCCTCGTCCTCCCCTTCCGGAGGCATCTCAACCGCCACGTCATAGGTGCGATGCGTCGTCGTCCCCCGCGACCAGGCGGGCTCAAAAGAGATGCTCTGGCCGCGCAACAGGTCCAGCACATATACGATGCTATGCTCGGACAGCGGTAACTGACGCTCGGCGACAAAACCGCTGCGGGCAAAGTCGTACGACGCCGAACGCGAGCTTGTGATGTCATCGAGATAGGCAACTGTCGTCACGACAAGGTTGAGCAGCTTTGTCGACACGTCTTCGAAGGCTTCGGGCGTATGGACAAACGTGAGCTTCTTGCCGTACGAGAAGGTGCCGCCGCGCACGTAGGCGTCGGCCATGCCGTCGATGTCCTTGACCACGTAGGAGACCGATCCACAGCGAATGCGGAACTCGAGCGCCCAGCTAAAGCGGTCGGCAAACAGTGGATTGTAGTACGGCACCAGCGAGGGCTCCAACACCGCCTTGGGGGCATCGGGATCCACGCTGCAGGCGAGCTTGCGGCGCATGCTCGCCAGCTCATCCATGCGCGCGTCCGAAAGATCGGAGAGCGCCGCCATGAGGCTGGGGCTCGTGGGGACGGGCGCCGGAAAGGGAAAGTTGGGATTGACGGCCGGCGCTTTGGGCGCGGTGCGCGCGGGCTGTTTCGGCTGCGCCGTAAACGTGCGGACCGGCGTGCGCAAACCTTCGACGGGCTCGGCGCCGCTGGCATCCAAATACGCCAGAGCCGTGGCAATAGCGTGCTTGCACATGCCGGGGTAGCGATAGGCAGCGGGGCAATCGCAGTCGTAGTCGATCACCTCGTGCTCGTCCATGTCGAGCGCCACGTGCGTCTTGTACAGGTCGCCACGCGAACCGCGCACCGAGCCCTCAACCGTCACGTTTTTGGAGAAGCGCGAGCCGCTGTCCTCGATCGACAGCACGGCGCCGTTGAGCATGAGCGAACGCCCCTTCATAAAGGTGCCGCTCAGCGCCGCCTCTTTGCGAAGCGCCTGCACAAACGTCCCCTGCGCCATCACTTCCTCCAATCCACACAGGGTAGCTAATTTGGGACGGGGCTATTTTAGCTACCCCCATATGTCGGTTGAGATGTATTCCGACCCTGGCTCATTCGCCGTCAGTCAAAGGGTAGCTAAAATAGCCCCGTCCCAAATTAGCTACCCCAGCAAAATCATTTTAGATAACCGTCACGCGGCCCTGGTTGCCCACAATGGCCTTGGCCTCGGCCAGCAGTGGAATCGAGCGCGCATTGACCTTGGCCGGCACCTCGGCACGCAGTACGCGCCCGTCCACCTGCTCGATAAAGATCTCCACGCGGTCGCCGCCCGGGTTGGCGGTAAGCACCGTGGCAAGACGCGCCATATTGCCCTGGCTAAAGCGGCTGTTGGGCACCATGACCTCAAACACCTTGGGCTTGTTGTTCTCCTCGTTAAGCTCAAGCGGCACGATCTCCTGCGCGATGATCTGGTCGCCGCGGTCCGAACGCTCGAGCTTGCCCTTAATGCGAACAAACGCATCGGACAGCTGCGCACCGGTCTCGGGATCGACCTCGCCGTACAGGTACCCCTCGGCCTCTTTATAGGTCTTGGGGAACACGACGACGGTGGCCTCGCCTTCCATGTCCTCGAGCTGCACGATGCCCATGGGGTCGCCGTTTTTGGTCACACGCTTGGACACGCTCGAGACCATACCGGCCCACCACAGCGCCTTACCCTCGGGAATCTCCTGGTTGATGGTACCGCCCGTGGGGTTTTGCACCTCGTAGCCGGTGTCGATCTGCGAGAACGAGAAGTCGCGCGCCTTGGCTAGCGCATACTCAAACGGGCGCAGCGGATGGTCCGAGACATAGATGCCCAGAACCTCCTTCTCCTGGCTCAGCTTAAGGTGGCGGTCCCACTCCTGGCCATCCGGATCGGGCACGCTCACCTCAAAGCCCGAGCCCTCAACGTCGCCGAACATGTCGAAGAACGACGTCTGGCCGCTCGCACGATCCTTCTGGCGCTTCACGGCTGCATCGATGATGTTCTCGGGGTTGTTCTTATCCACAAAGTGCATCATCTGGCGCCGCGGATACCCCGTGGAGTCGAAGGCGCCTGCCTTGATGAGCGATTCGATCACGCGACGGTTAGCCTGGCTCGAGTCCACGCGCTCGACAAAGTCGTGCAGCGTCTTAAACGGGCCGCCCGCCTCGCGCTCGGCGATAATCGCCTGCGCCACGCCGGTGCCCACGCCGCGGATGCCGGCCAAACCAAAGCGCACGCCTTCCTTGGTAGCCGTGAACTCGGTACCGGACTCGTTGACATCTGGCGACAGCACGGGGATGCCGTCGTGACGGCACGCCGAGACGTAGTGAACGATCTTGTCGGTCTTGCCCGTGTAGGACGTCAGAACGGCCGCCATGTACTCGTGCGGATAGTGCGCCTTGAGCCATGCCGTCTGCATAACCAGGATGGCGTAGCCGGCGGAGTGCGACTTGTTAAAGGCGTAGGACGCGAACTCGAGAACATCGTCCCAAATCTTCTGGGCGACCTCGCGCGTGTAGTTGTTCTTGATGGCGCCGTTCATCCAGTGGTCGTAGGTGGTCTCGTCCGAGCCATCCTCCCAGTGGAGCACCGTCGACGTGAGCAGCTTGATCTTCTTCTTAGCCACGGGCTTACGGATACGCGAGTCCGATTCGCCCTTGGAGAAGCCGCACATCTCGACGGAGATGAGCATAACCTGCTCCTGGTAGACCATGGTGCCGTAGGTTTCGCCCAGGATGTCGTCCAGACGGTCGTCATAGGAGACGGCCGGCTCCTTGCCGTTCATACGGTTGATGTAGGACGAAACCATGCCGGCGCCCAGCGGGCCCGGGCGGTACAGGGCGATCAATGCCACGACGTGCTTGTACTCGGTGGGCTTCATGTTCTTGATCGTGGCCGTCATGCCGGCGGACTCGACCTGGAAGACGCCGGCGGTGTGGCCGGAGCCCATGAGCTTAAAGATCTCGGGATCGTCAAAGGGAATCTCTTCCTCTTTGATGTCGATGCCGAAGTTCTTTTTGATGTTGGCCTTGGCCTTAGAGATAACCGTCAGCGTGCGCAGGCCCAGGAAGTCCATCTTGAGCAGGCCCATGTCGGCAACGGTATGACCCTCGTACTGGGTAATCTCGACGCCGCCCTTGGTATCGAGCTTGGTGGGTACGTGCTCGTTGACGGGGTCGCGGCAGATCAGAACGGCGCACGCGTGCACGCCCTCGCCACGGGTGAGGCCCTCAATCGAGAGCGCCGTGTCGATGATGCGGCGGGCGTCGTCATCCTTTTTATAGGCCTCGGCAAAGTCGGGGTTAAACAGATCCTCTTTGCCGGGTTGCTTTTCGAGCACCTGCTTGAGCTTGACCTTGGGGTCGCTCGAGACCATCTTGGACAGGCGCTGGCCCATGTAGACCGGGTAATCCAGAACGCGCGCGGCGTCGTTGATGGCCTGCTTAGCCTTGATGGTCGAGTAGGTGATGACGTGGGTGACCTTCTCGGGGCCATAGAGCTGGCGAACGTGCTCCACGACCTCGAGGCGCCGCTCATCGTCGAAGTCCATATCGATATCGGGCATCTCGGTACGCTGCGGGGACAGGAACCTCTCGAACATCAGGCCGTTCTCGAGCGGGTCGAACGCGGTGATGTTCATGGCGTAGGCGACGATAGCGCCGGCGGCCGAGCCACGGCCGGGGCCGACGCCGATGCCGTTGTCCTTGGCCCATTGCACGTACTCGGCGACGATCAAAAAGTAGGCGGCAAAGCCCTTGTCGCAGATGACCTTGTATTCGTACTCAAAGCGCTCTTTGATGTTGACGCCACCGATCTCGCGCGTGGCCCAGTCGTCACCATAGTGCTGGCGCAGGCCCTTCTCACACTCGCGGCGGAACTGGCTCTCGTGCGTCTCGCCGGGATCGAGCAGCGGGAAGCGCGGCAGGATGATGGAATCCCAGTCCAGCTCCACGTAGCACTTGTCGGCGATCTCGAGTGTGTTGTCGCAGGCCTCGGGGCAATACGGGAACATCGCCCGCATCTCCTCCTCGGTCTTCATATAAAACTCCGAGCCGGTCATGCGCATGCGGTTGGGGTCGTCGACCTTGGCGTTCATGCCAATGCACATGATGACGTCCTGCACCGGCGCGTCCTCGCGGCGCAGGTAGTGGAAATCGTTGGTGGCGATGACCTTGACGCCCACCTGCTTGGCGATATCGATGAGCGTGCGGTCCATCTGCTCGTCGGTCAGGCCGTTGTCGGTGGTGATGCCGTGTTCCTGGATCTCGATGTAGAAGTCGCCGGGCTCGAAGGTATCACGGAAGGTCTCGGCCCACTTGATGGCGCCTTCCATGTCGCCGCGGTCGATGTATTTGGGGATGATGCCCGCGATACAGGCGCTCGTACAGATCATGCCCTTGGCATGGCGGCGCAGGTTGTCGAGCGTCACACGCGGCTTGTAGTAAAAGCCCTGCACGGCGGCCTCGGAGACCGTCTGCATCAGGTTGACGTAGCCTTCCTGGTCTTTGGCCAGGAGGATCATATGGTAGAGCTCGGGCTTGTGGTCGCGGGCAAGGGTCTCGTCCGGCGTAAAGTAGACCTCGCAGCCAAAGATGGGTTTAATGACCAGGGGCGGCTTGAGCTCGTCGATGTTGCCCTTCTCGTCCCACATGGCCATGTCCTTGACGTACTGGGCATGCTCGCGCGGGTTTGCCTCGGGGTCGGGCTCCACCAGCTCGTCGCGACGATCCTTTTCCAAGAAGGCCTTGTCGTGGCTCCATGTCTTGTACTCGGGCGTGTTGTGGTTGACGGCGTCGCAGGCCAGCGCCAGGTCGGGCACGCCATACATGTAGCCGTGGTCGGTAATGGCCACAGCGGGCATGCCAAGCTCAACGGCACGGTTGACCATATCCTGGATACGGGTTGCGCCGTCGAGCATGGAGAAAACAGTGTGGTTGTGCAGATGGACAAATGCCATGTGATGAGCTCCGATGCGGGTTCGTGTTCTGACTGAACGATTTTACCCCACGGCACGGACAGCACCCGAACCTAGCCAAACCCACACGGCTCCTCTTGAGTTGCGGTGAAATGCGGACTGTTTGGCGGCTTTTTTGGCCAAAACAGTCCGTATTCCACCGCAAGTTATTGAGGGTTAGAGGTTGTAGGTGACCACTTGAGGTTCGGCGGGTTCGACGAAGATGGTTGGATTCGCCTGCTCCACGCGGACGAACTTGACGGTCACGACCTCAAAGCCCGCCTTGTGCAGAACGTCGGCGTAAACGCGCGCCTGCAAGGCGTGTTTCTCGAGCAGCTGCTCCGGCGTCTCGTCCGGCGTGCCACCCGTCTTGTAATCGATGACCAGTGCGCGTGACGGATCGGCCGGGTCGGTCGCCAAAGCGTCGATGGTGCCTTCGGCATATGCACCGTAGCGGGCGATGTCCTCGTCCTCGCAGCCCAGCGAGAAGAACGGCACTTCGGCACGAACGCACGGCCACGCGAACAGCTCGGCACGAACCGACGACTTGAGCCAGCGATCCAGAGCGACATCGAAGCGCTGGCGCTGCTCCGGCGTCAGGCGCCACAGACGCGTCAGCGCATCGGCGCGCGCAGCGGGCAACGCGTCGGCACCCATCTCGATGAGCCACTGGCAGGCGGCGTGGAAGGCCGAGCCCAGCGCCATGGGATTGCCGGCGGGCTCGACAGCGGCCACGTCTGCATCCGTCATCTCCGAGCCATCCGACTCTGCATCATCGCCGGACTCGTCCATGGGAACACAAGCCTCGGCGGCATGGTCTTCCGTCTCGGCATGGAGTGCCGCGGCGATTGACGAGTAGCTATACGAGTCACGCGCCGGGAACGGACAGATGCCCATGCGTACGCCCGCCGCCTGGGGATACACCAGCTCTAATGCATCGGGCGACGGGTCGGCGGGGCCGGGCGCGACCGGGCGATCGGCGGCGGCATCGGCACCCTCCGCCTCCGCATCACCGCGAACAAGCCTACCCTCGGCATCCAGCGAAGCGTTGGCCTCAAACGCCTGCTCGCCAAAGGTAAAGTCCGAAAGCGAAATGAGCTCGTAGTCGCCCGGCTGGGAGTTGTCGAACACCAGGCAGTCGGCATCGAGCTGCGGCATGTCCAGAGCGTCGGTCGGCAAAATACGGCGCAGCACGTCGTAGGTCAGATCGGTCTCGACGTCGAAAGTCGGCGCCGTCACCTTGCCACGGCTCACGCCGGCATCCATCGCCAAGATCACCAGCTCGCGCGCACGCGTCATGGCAACGTAGAGCAAGCGGGCCCGCTCCTCGAGCGAAAGCCGCAGGTCGTCGTTGCGCAGGCGAGCAAATGCCTCGGCGGGAGAACCCGTCGCACAGACGTCCTCCATGAGCTCCGGCGGCAACCATAGCGACGTGCCCTTGCCCTTAAACGCATGCTCAAACTGCTTTTTGACGTCGTCGCCCTTCACAAAGGTACCATCGGCGAGCTTAACGCCGTCGAAGCGTGCCGGCAATGCCACGACCTGCGCTCCGCCCTCGACGCGACCCATCTGTGCCGCACCTGAGGACTTACGCACGCCAAAGCACTCGGCGACCGCCACAACAGGATATTCCAGACCCTTGGAGGCGTGCACCGTCATGATGCGCACCGCCCCGTCGCCCTCCTCGTTAAGGGCACCCGGAGCTTCCTTGCCCGCCAAGAAGCGGTCGAAGGCCAGCGCGATGGAACGCGGCGAGTTGCCGAAATCGGCCTCCGCCTCGGCCACGGCGTCGAGCGCCTTGAGCACGTTGGCGGCAATGGCCTTGCCCTCGGGACCACGCTGTGCCAGACGCACAAACCAGCCGGAGGCGTTGACCACGTCGCGCGCAATGGCGGCGAACGAATCACGGCCCACGCGACGAAGCGCATACCGCAGCACCTCGCGGGCGCGCGTCACGAGCGGCAAGTCTTGCAAACCCGGCACGTCGAAATCACTCATGATGCCCGCGTCGATATTCCGGCGCGAGGTCTCCCCCGTCTCGCTATCGAGCTTGGTCGCCAGCGCCAGGAACTCCTGGGCGCCGAGCGCAAACATCGGCGAGGCGAGCAGCGGCATAAGGCCCTGCGCCGTATCGGCCGGATTGGCGAGCGCACAAACCAGGGCGCGCACCGTCTGCACCTCGGCTGCTTGGGCAAAGACCGAGCCGCCCGCGATGACGCAGTCGAGCCCCTGGTCGCGGAAGGCCTGTGCGTAGACGCCCGCGTTGGCCATGCGGCCCAGCAGCAGCACCATGCCGCCCTGGGGCTGGCCGGCATCGGCAAGCGCGCGGAATCGCTCGGCGATCGCACGGGCCTTGGCCTGCGTGCGCTCCTGCGTACTGCCGCCGGCAACAAAAAGCGCCTGGCGACGCGAGGCGTCTGCCACCAGCGTGTCCTTGCGGCCGTCGCTCGCCTCAAGATCCAAAAAGCCCTGCATCAGGCCGCCGTCATCGCCGTCGAAGACGCGTGCCACGTAACGCAGCACCTCGTCATGGCTGCGGAAATTGCGCACGAGCTTGACGAGCTCGCCGGTGGGGACATCCGGCGTGGCGACCGTCTCGGACGCCACCGTCGATCCCACCTTACGCTCCTGACGACGGAACACCTCGACCTCTGCGCCGCGGAAGCGATAGATCGACTGCTGTGCATCGCCCACGGTGCACAGCGCGCGCTCCCCCGCACCCGTCAGGTAACGGATCAGATCGACCTGCATCTGGTCGGTATCCTGGAACTCGTCGATCATGACCATCTTAAAGCGGCCCTCGTACGCAGCACGGATGGCAGGGTAATCGCGCAGGGCCTCGTAGGCCATACGCAGCAGGTCGTTATTATCGAGGGCGGACTGGGCGGCCTTCAGTGCGCGATACTCGACCTCCACGGAACGGGCCAGGCCCACCAGCGCATCGAGCGCCGGGCCACCGCAGGCAAGCACGATACTGATAAACGCATCGGCGGCCTCGGCCTTGAGCAGCTCGACCTGCTCCTTAGGGAATGCCTTGCTCGCGCGCGGCATGGTGCACGACATCATGAGTCGCGCCGCATCGGCCATGGTCTTGCCGCTCGCCTCGAACGCGTCGATGGCATCGAGCGCCATTTGCGCCTTCTCGGTCGCGGCCTTGCTTGCGCCCAGAGCCGCGCGATAGGCATCGGCAAGGGCCGAGGTATCGGCCTGGCTGCGCGCCACGCGCACGTCGTCCATACCGCCCGGCAGCTGGCTCGACAGCTCCAACAGCTCGCGCACCAGGCCCTTGATGGTCGTACCGGCGCCAAAGGAACCGCCCTCGCCCGCCATGGGATACCAGGCATAGAGGGCCTTGAGCGATGCCGCGAGCTCGGGGGCGGCATCGGGCGCCGTCGCGCGGGCCAGCACATGCTCAACAGCCTGGTCCATGAGCTCGTCGGTATCGGTGAGCACCGTGAACTCGGGGTCGATGCCCAGCTCCAGCGCATGCGCGCGCAGGATACGCGAGCACATGCCGTGAATGGTCGAGATCCACGCGTCGTCGACGGTCAGTGCTTCCTCGTCCATGCCCTCGTCGATAAGCGCACGGCGCACGCGGTCGCGAATCTCGGCCGCGGCATCCTTGGTAAAGGTGATGGCGAGCACCTGGTCCAGATGCTCAACGAACGGACCGGATTCGGGCGAGAGCGCGTAGACGATGCGGCGCGTGAGGGTAAAGGTCTTGCCCGAACCGGCGCCCGCCGAGACAAACAGCGGACGGTCGAGCGTCTTGACGATCTGCAGCTGTTGCGGCATCAAGGTCGAAAGATCCATGGTCTACACGTCCCTCCTTACAAACGTTCCTTCGTGGTTATACGAGCAGTGGGCATGCGCGGCCTGCGTCGACGCCGGGTCGACAGCAGCGACGTTGCCCGCCTCGAGCTCGCGCAGGCGCTCGGCGATGCCGGTCTCCACGCGGTCGAGCAGGGCGTCGAAGTCCATGCTGCCGCCCTCGCCGGGGAAACCTTTCTTAAGGCCCGGGATGCGACCGTCGCCGCGCTCTTCCTCGAGCAGCTCGGCGCTCGCCGCGCCGCGCAGCGCCGGTTTGCCGCCCTTGGTCGAAAAATAGAGCGCCGCGCGGGTATCCAAATCCAGCGCCCGGCGCATGGCCTGCGCATAGATAAGCGTCTGGGTATGGGGCGGCAGCCAGCGCGGATCGTCGATGGGCGCCGTGCCCGATTCCTCGTCGCGCACCGTGGGGTCGGCGAGTTTAAACTCCTCAACGCCCGTGCGGTGCTTATAGTCGATCACCACGGCGCGGTTCTCGGCATCCACGTCCACACGGTCGATGCGCCCGCCGAGCGGCCAGCCGGCATACTCAACGTTAAGATCGTTAAAGGCAAACTCCAGGTAGCGCGGAGCAAAAGGCGTCAGCGCCTCGGCTTCATAGGCAAGCACGCCTTCCAGCTGCGGCAGAATCTCGGCCACCTGGCGCTCCTCTACCGGAGAGAGCGGCACGAGCGGGCCCTCGTTGCCACGCTTGGAGGCATGTTCGGCCAAGGTCTCGTCAAAGACCTCGCGCAGCAGCTCCTGAGCACGTGGCAGGTTCTCGGGCGTCACACGTTCCATGCCCTCCTGGGGCAGACGGGCGTGCAGGTGTTCCAGCACGTCGTGGACAAAGTTGCCTTTCTCCATATTGCCAAAGCCGGCGTCGATCGACTGAGGCTTCACGCGGTACGAGACGAACCAGCATAGCGGGCAGGTCGAATAGGCCTCGATCTGCGAGGCAGACGTCAGGCGCGGTACCAGCGGCGCATCCTCGCCCTCGCCATCGCGACGGCGCAGGACCAGATACGGCACGGCCTCGGCACTCAGATGCTGAGGGGCCTCACAGGCCACGCGCTCGCGCTTGAGACCTTCGCCTGCCGCGGGATCGAAGTCCCTTACGATATCGCCCTCACCCACGCACTTCGCCTTGTCGGCGCCAGCGGCTTTAGCGTCACCAGCGGTCTTAGCGTCGTCAGCGATCTTAGCGCCGTCAGCCTCGGCATGCGCCCGCAACTCGGTCCACACGGCAGCCGGATAGCACTCGCGCGCCTGGCGATCGTGGGTCACACGGGCGAGCGTAACCGGGCCGCGTGACGCCTGCATCGCGTGGCCAAAGCGCGCGCGCAGCAAGGCCGCGGGCTCAAGCGTCACGCCCTCGCGACCAAGGCTCGCCGTCAGCGTGGCCAGCGGCCCCTCCTCGTGCGAGAGCGGATAGCTGTCCAGATCGACATCGGCAAACAGCACGGCATCGTAGCTGCCGGGGCGCAGAGCTGCCGCATCGGCAAGCGAAGCAAAACGAACCTGAGCACGTGGCGCACGGTCAACCTCGTAGGTCTCGTAATCGTAGGCGGTGCTACGCTTGTCCACCTTGGTGCGAATGCCATCGAGCACGGGCACGGTCGCGGCCTGCGACACGTCGAGCACGCGGGCGCCATTCATAAGGATGTCGATGACGTGGCGCAGCAAGGCCACCTCCGCCTGGCGACGAGCCTGACCGTCAAGGCCTCCAAGGGCGCGATCGGGCAACGCCTCGGCAACGGCAAGCATGGCCTTGAGCGCCGTCACGGGCTTGTCACGCCACAGCGCCTGGAACACGTCCGAAACCACACACGGTACGTTCTTAAACCAGTTGTCGTCGCTCGCCGCCTTGCGCGCGCCCCTCACCTGGCCTTGGACACTCTGCAGCAGGCTCTTAACGCTCGCGGTAGTCTTGCTGCGCGAGAGACGCATATTCTTATCGAAGGCACGGGCATTGACGGCATCAGCGCCCGAAAGCGGACTGTAGATCCAGTCGGTAAGCTCCGGCGCGGGCCACCACTCGGTCTTTGACGCCGTGCCCTCATCGGCGGCCTTCATGCGCTCGATCAGGCCGGCAAGCGCCGCAAACTGCCTGCCCGCAATGGATTGGGAAAACGCCGTGAACTCAGTTGTCTCGGCAGCGATATGGCGAGCCGCCAGACGAGAGGCGAGCTCACCGAACAGCTGGGGTGCCCGGGCAGAAACGACGAGCACGCGCACGGGGTCGGTGGGCATTGCAGTAGCTTTATCGGCCTTGGACTCCTTGTGCGCTTTCACCAACTTATCGACGGCGTCCGCATAGACATGAGCACGGGCATGGGGCCCGGCGACCTCAATAAAGGCAGGCTGAGCGGCGGTCCCGCAAGCGGCATCAGACGCGCCGACACCCTCCCCCAGCGGCCCGACCTCAAACAGCACGCCGCGGGCATCAAATGCCGCGGCAAGCTCCTCGCGCATCGCCGCCTGCTCGCGGGCAAGCAGCACGACGACCTCTCCCCCATTGTTCGCCACGGCAGACAGCAGCTCGAGCAGGCCGTGCGTAAACGACGTGACACCGCGCACGCATACGGCGCGGGCGCACGCCGGCAGGTTATCGGCCAGGGCACCGGCTATAATGTCAGCTGCCTCGCAGGGCTCGACCATATCTCGACGGTCCAAACCGCCCGCGTAGGCACGCAAAAGCTCGAACACACGAGCCTCGGCATCGCTTTTTGGCTCAGGCTGGCAATTGCTGCCACGGCATCGCTCGGCCGTCGTCCCCGCCACACCCGGCAGCACATCGCGGGCCATGCGCGCAAGCATACGCACCGTGCCCTGGCTGCGCGAAAGCGGCTGCAGGTCGGCATCGTCGAGACGCGTGACCATGTCCGAGAACAGCATCTGGCGCTGCAGGTTGTCGACAAAACCTCGCCCGTCGCCCAAAAGCTCCCAAAGCGAGCGAAGCCACGATGTAGGCGTCTTGTAGTCGATGCCCAGCGAAACGCCGGCTTCCGCCGCATCATGACGGCACAGGTCGAGCTCGGCAAACGTAGGTGCCAGCAACACGGCACGCCCATGGCGGGCAATAAGATCGGCAAGCAACGCCGACTCGGCATCGCTCAAATCCGTGCCGGCATTGGTGGTATAGATTCGAACAGGCATGGTCCTCCGCTCAAACTGTTCGCAATAATCAATGCATCCATCCTACCCGCCCAAGCGGACAGATTTGCCCCACGCCAACAGATTTGATCCCTTGGGGACGGAGGAAAACGGATCATGGAGAGGGTCAGTCTAACCCGGTGATCCGTTTTCCTCCGTCCCCAAGGGATCAAAAAACCGCCCCCGGAGGAGCGGTTTTGCACAATTCGTTTTTGGCGCGGCCTACTCGCCATCCTCCAGCTTAATGAGGATCTTGCGGTAGCCACCGTACTCGCCGTTGAGCGCCTTGGACACACGGCTCACCGTGGTGGACGACGCGCCGGTACGCGCCTGAACCTCGACATAGGGCTCGCCCTCGTCCAGGTAACGCGCGACCTGCAAACGCTGCGATAGATCGCAAATCTCGCGCGGCGTGCAGATATCGGTCAAAAACGCTTGGATATCTTTCTCGTCGTCCAAAAGGCTAAATGCGTGGACCAGCTGCTTGACATCAGGCTTGTCAAACATGTTCTCGATATTCATCGATCACCGCCAAACCCGCCAAAAGGCATCGAAGTTGATACTGACATCGGGCATCGTTCGCCCGTTCTATGCAATAGGGCAACGCCTGTGGCTTTTGCCCGTAGCAGTTTAGCACACCACCAAACTAAAGCGACAAGACTCTCTGCCAGCGGCGCGTTTTTCAGGACGAACGCCGTTCAGAAACCGTATGCGCACGTAAGCTCCACGAATATTTGAGACAATGGGCGCCCAAACACCGCGGCACGCCCGCGCAACCATCCAGGTCGCCGCCGCAAGCCGCTTCACGCGACGCCAGCAACCCCGGCGCAAGAAAGGATTCACGCCATGCGCTTTATGCTTAACTGGCTCTTCACCTCGATCGCCATCGCGATCGCCACGTTCCTCGTCCCCGGTATCCAACCCTTCGGCTTTGCCGAGGCTTGGGTCTGCTTTGCCTTCGTGGGACTGTTCCTCAACATCGTCGACTCGCTCGTAAAGCCGTTCCTGACGGTCATCTCGCTGCCGCTCACTATTATCACGCTTGGTATTTTTCAGCTCGTAGTCAACAGCTTTATGCTCGAGCTGGCCAGCTACCTGTCGGTCAATCTGCTGGGCGCGGGTATCTCCATTGCCAGCTTTGGATCGGCCTTTATGGGCAGCATCGTGGTATCCATTATGCGCAGCATTCTCGACAGCATCGCCAGGAACTAATGCGACCGGATACGGACCGCCACAACATGCCAAAACGAAGGCCGTCCATCGCAACGATGGGCGGCCTTGTCATTTACCAAGCCTCAGAGGGCAAGAAAATCGACCATTTCTACCCCGTCCCCAAATGGCAGGTGCGGCTAGATGACGTAGTCGTAGCCCTCGTTGGGGGCGACGAGCGTATCGAGCGTCACGCCGTCGAGGTAGTCGTTAATGAGCTTGTCCAGGTTCTTCCACACGTCGAGCGTGGGGCACTCGTCCGAACGCGAGCAGCCCTTGCAGTCGCCGTCCAGGCATGCGACCGGTGCCAGACTGCCTTCGGTCAGGCGCAAGATCTCGCCCACCGTGTACTGCTCGGGCGGGCGCGTGAGCACATAGCCGCCGCCTTTGCCGCGCATGCCCGAGAGCATATTGGCGCGGACGAGCGTGGCCAAAATGTTCTCCAGATATTTCTCCGAAATCCCCTGACGCGCGGCGATCTCTTTGAGGGGAATACGGCCCGCCGCCTGGTGCTCGGCCAGGTCGACCATAACGCGCAGGGCATATCTGCCCTTTGTGGAAACCAACATATATATAGCTGCCTTTCGGTCTTTTAATTCGTAGAAATTCTAGCCGAAAAATTGGTTTTGAAAATACCTATTCCCGTCAAGCTGGTTAATCGACTCGTAATAATCTTCTATTTCCTATTGTGTTACTAGGCTTTACTGTCTACTATGCTTGCCAACAGCAAAACGAACAACCCATAAGGTTTGTGGGTTTCGCTGCCACACACACCGTAAAACCACACGGTATCCAGGCATTTGAACACTTTGGAGGTTCACCATGAGCAATGTTTACACGTCCATCGATCAGCTTATCGGCCACACTCCGCTTCTGGAGCTCACTCACTTTGAGGCCGATGAGAACCTCAAGGCCCGCGTGCTTGTCAAACTGGAATACTTCAACCCCGCCGGCTCCGTCAAAGACCGCGTCGCCAAGAACATGATCGACGAGGCCGAGAAAGCCGGCAAGCTCGTGCGCGGCGGCGACTACACCATCATCGAGCCCACGAGCGGCAACACCGGCGTCGGCATCGCCTCGGTGGCGGCGGCTCGCGGCTACAAGGTGATCATCACCATGCCCGAGACTATGTCCGTCGAGCGCCGCAAGCTTATGCAGGCATATGGCGCACAGCTCGTACTCACCGACGGATCCAAGGGCATGAAGGGCGCCATCGCCAAGGCCGAGGAGCTGCAGAAGGAGACACCCAACAGCATCATCGCCGGCCAGTTTGTGAACCCCGCCAACCCTGCCATTCACAAGGCCACGACCGGCCCCGAGATCTGGGACGACACCGACGGCAAGGTCGACATCTTCGTCGCCGGCGTCGGCACCGGTGGTACCGTGACCGGCGTGGGCGAGTTCCTCAAGGAGCAGAACCCCGAGATTCAGGTCGTCGCCGTCGAGCCCGCCACCTCCCCGGTGCTCTCCAAGGGCCAGGCCGGCCCGCACAAGATCCAGGGTATCGGCGCCGGCTTTGTGCCCGACGTCCTCGACACCCAGGTCTACGACGAGATCATCCCCGTCGAGAACGACGACGCCTTTGCCACCGGCCGCGCCGTGGGCCACAAGGAGGGCGTGCTCGTGGGCATTTCGTCCGGCGCCGCCGTGTGGGCCGCACTGCAGCTGGCCAAGCGCCCCGAGAACGAGGGCAAGACCATCGTGGCGCTGCTCGCCGATACCGGTGAGCGCTACCTGTCCACGGCACTGTTCCAGGACTAAGGTCTGTCGCCCATAGGTTGAGCCCAGGGACGAGCCGGTCTCCTCTCTCCCGGCAGCCTGAGCCCATCCAATCAGGGTGTCCCACGAGACGTCCGAACTTGCTACAATGTCTGCGGCGCGGAACCAGCCTCCCGCGCCGCTTTTCTTTTTTGGCCACATGCCACCAAGGAGAACCTCCCCATGCACAACAAGCGCGTGCTCGTCGCCATGAGTGGCGGCGTCGATTCCAGCGTGACCGCGTATCTGCTCAAGCGCCAGGGCTACGAATGCGTCGGTGCCACCATGCGCCTCACCTGCCCCGCGCCCGATCCTGCAACGGGTATGAGCAAAGTCGACCGCGACATCGCCGATGCAAAGGCCGTCGCCGAGCGCCTGGGGATACCCCACCATGTGCTCGACCTGCAGCAGACCTTCGACCGCAATGTTATCGAGCGATTTGTGACTGCCTATCAGGAGGGTTTGACGCCCAACCCGTGCATCATCTGCAACCGCCACATTAAGTTTGGCGCGCTGCTCGATGCGGCGCTGGACATGGGCTGCGACTACGTCGCCACAGGTCACTACGCCAAAACGAGTCAGGCATCCGACGGCACCTGGCGGCTGCACCGCGGCGAGGACCCTAAAAAGGACCAGAGTTACTTTTTGTATTCGCTCACGCAAGAGCGCCTGGCACGCACAATCTTTCCGCTGGCAGGCTTGGACAAAGAGCGCGACGTGCGCCGGATTGCCGCCGAGCAGGGCTTTGCCAACGCCAAGAAGGCCGAAAGCGAGGATATCTGCTTTATTCCAGACGGTGACTACGCGGGCTATATCGAGCGCCGCTGCGGACATCCCGCTGCACCGGGCGACATCGTATGGCGCGATGGCAGCGTGGTCGGGCGCCACAACGGCGCGCTGCGCTATACCATCGGCCAGCGCAAGGGCCTGGGCGTCGCGATGGCGCATCCCGTGTATGTGACGGGCGTCGACGCCGCTAACAACACCGTGCATCTGGGCGAGGCCGAGGACCTGACCGCCGCTGCCCTCACGGCCGATGAGTGGATCTGGAGCGCGCCGGACGCACGCATGGAGGCCGAGCTGGATGCCGGCGGCATTCGCGTAGGTGCCAAGTACCGCTACCGTCAGAAAGACCAGGCAGCGACCCTTACGCGTGACGAAGACGGGCAAATGCTGCTAACTTTTGACGAGCCGCAACGAGCCATCGCCCCCGGCCAGGCCGTCGTCGTCTACCGCGGCGACGTCGTCCTGGGCGGCGGCACGGTGACCGGCGCACTTAAGTAGCCCCATCCCCTTCATAAATTGCGGTGAAATAGGGACTGTTTAAGCGTTTAAAACCGCCAAACAGTCCCTATTTCACCGCAACTTAGAGAGGACGGCCTCGGTCGGTACTGCCGTATCAGCCGAGGCCGCTGCATCGCTAGCGTTGTACGTAGGCGCGGACCAGCTCGTAGGTATTGCGCACGCCGTCGATGTGGCTGCGCTCGTAGTTGTGGCTCGCGTACACGCCGGGGCCGATCAGGCCGTGACGGATGTCGTAGCCGGCCGAGAGCGTGGCCTCAACGTCCGAGCCGTAGTGCGGATACACATCGATGGCGTAATCGAGCTCCAGCTCGCGCGCGATGTTGGACAGCGTGGTTACCAGGTCGTAGTTGTACGGACCGCCCGAATCCTTGGCGCAAATCGACACCATGCGCTCGGTGCAGCCCAGGTCGTCGCCCACGCAGCCCATGTCAACGCTGATCATCTCGCGCGTGTCGGCCGGCACGAAAGCACCGCCGTGGCCGACCTCCTCGTACACGGTAAAGAGCAGCGACACCTTGCGCGAAAGCGACACCTCGCCGTCAGCAACAGCGCGGGCCAGACCCAGCAGAATCGACGCCGACAGCTTGTCATCCAGGAAGCGGCTCTTGATGTAGCCGCTCTCCGTCACCGTGGTACGCGGATCCATAGCGATGATGTCGCCGGTCTGAATGCCCAGCTCAAGCACATCGTCCTTGCTGTCGACATTCTCATCGAGCAGGATTTCCATGTTCTTCTCGATGGTCTTGACCGGCTCGTCGGCCACATGCGCCGAAGGCTCGGTATTGAGGACCACGCCCGTGTAGACATTGCCGTCGCGCGTGTAGACGGTGCAGTTCTCGCCATCGGCCGTAGACCACTGATGCCCGCCGAGCGTCGTGGGGCGCAGGCGACCATTGTCCTTAATGGAACGCACCATGGCGCCCAGGGTATCGACATGGCTCGCCAGTACGAGCGGCTCACCCTCGCCACCAAGCTCAACGAGCACGTTACCCTTATTGGAACGCTCAGGCCCAAACCCCATATCGCGCAGGGTCTCCATCAGATAATCAGTCGCCGCACGGGTATAGCCCGTCGGCGAAGCAATAGAAGTCAGTGTCTTAAGCTGTCCCGCGATATAGGAGAGCGTCTCCTCTAGAGAAGCATCGATTACAGAAGCCATGTGCATCCTTCCAAGCAAAACTAAGACCGAGTCCCGATTTTAACCGTTCTGCACGCGCAAGGCTCTGGGAGCCGAGCCACCTCCAGACGTCCTCGCGCCGATTTTGCGCACGCGCACGGCTTACAATCCCAATCTTGCATAAATCCTATCGGTATCTGCATAGAAATGAGGAGTCTTTTTGCTTCGTCTCAGGGTACCCCACCTTGGGCCGTGCAAAAAACGGAGTATTCAGCACCGTGGGCCCCAACGGCCCCATCACGAACGACAAAACGACGTGGTTACAGCAGTGTTGCAGGTCGTCGCAAAGCAAAAACTCAGTAACAACCCCCTCCACTCATCGATAGCCCGCCCACAATGGCTGTCGATGGGCGCCTGCGGGCCACTACGGGCCATTCAAAACGTTATGCATTTTTAAGAGCTTGCTGAATACTCCCAAAAATGCACGCTGGGAAGTGCACCACCTATCCGCAGCGGGCAGTACGCCTTGGTTTTGTCCGTCTCAGGGCATCGACGCAGCACAAAAAGCCCCGCCGTGCGTAGCACGGCGGGGCCAGCGGCACGTCAAAAGACCATACACCTACGGGCGAAGGACCACCAAACTGGGCTAGGCAGCCGGGCAGATCTTCTTGAAGAGCTCGATGACGTCGTCGAGCGTTGCCTCGCGCGGGTTACCCGGGAAGCAGGCGTCGGCCATGGCGTCCTTGGCCAGAACCTCGATCTCGTCGGCCTTCATAGCCTCGCAGACGTGCGGGATATTCACGTCGGCGGAAAGCTGCTTGACGGCGGCGATAGCGGCGTCGGCAGCCTCGTCGGTGCTCATGCCCGTGGTGTCAACACCCATGGCAAGGGCAACCTTGGCCAGGCGCTCAGCGCAAACCGGCTTGTTGAACTCCATGGCGATCGGCAGCAGCATGGCGCAAGCGACGCCGTGCGGGGTGTCGTAGTGAGCAGACAGGGTGTGAGCCATTGCGTGGTCGATGCCCAGGCCAACGTTGGAGAAGCCCATGCCGGCGACATACTGGCCAAGGGCCATGCCCTCGCGGCCGGAGCCGGGCTGGCCGGACTTGGCCTCGGCAACGGAGTCGCGTAGGTTCTCGCTGATCAGCTTGATGGCCTCAAAGTGGAACATGTCGGAGAGCTCCCAAGCGCCCTTGGTGGTATAGCCCTCGATGGCGTGGGTCAGAGCGTCCATGCCGGTGGAGGCGGTCAGGCCGGCGGGCATGGAAGCCATCATGTCGGGGTCGACGACGGCGACCTCGGGGGCGTCGTTGGTGTCGACGCACACGAACTTGCGGACCTTCTCGGGGTCGGTGATGACGTAGTTGATGGTCACCTCGGCGGCAGTACCGGCGGTCGTCGGCACGGCGATGGTGAACACGGCGTGGTTCTTGGTCGGAGCAACGCCCTCGAGGCTACGGACATCGGCGAACTCGGGGTTGTTGATGATGATGCCGATGGCCTTGGCGGTATCCATGGAGGAGCCGCCACCGATGGTCACGATAGCGTCAGCTTCGGCGGCCTTGAAGGCCTCGACGCCGTCCTTGACGTTCTGGATGGTAGGGTTGGGCTTGATCTCGGAGTAGAGGCTCCAAGCGATGCCGGCGGCGTCGAGCTCGTCGGTCACCTTAGCGGTAACGCCAAACTTGACCAGATCGGGGTCGGAGCAGACGAAGATCTTCTTGTAGCCGCGACGCTGCAGCTCGCCGGGGATCTCCTTGATGGCGCCGGAACCATGATAAGAAATGGTGTTGAGAACGAAACGATTAGCCATTGATAGCCTCCCATCGTGTGCGGGGCACCCATTACGCCCCACGCTATGAGTCCCATCCTAACGCTTTTGAAACGAAAAGCACGTGAGAACATCAAAAGTGTTAAAGCGTTTCAACAGATGATGAAAAATAATACGGCGAAGGGACAGCCCCTTTGCCGCATTCGGTTACTTTCGGCAGCCCTCTTTCCAAGCTTCGGCCGCAACCTTCCAGCGTAAGCGCAAGTCGCGCTCGCGGTCGATAAACATGATGGCAAACGCGACAAACAGCAGCAAGCTCGCCACGACGATGGCATGCAGGCCCATGCGCTCAATGCACCAGTTGCCCAACACGGCGCCAAACACAAAGGTAAAGATCACGCCAAAGTACAGCAGGCCGTTTTCCAAAAAGCCGCGCCTGTGGGTGATGATGTAATCGTCCACGTTTTGCAGCGCGTTGCGCAAGTTGCCGATGCACATGGTCGTAGCGATGCCGTGACCGTGAATCTTGCGGAAGCTCTCGACCTGCATGCCGCAGGCAAACGAGGTGAGGCAGTTGGCGAGCAGGTTGAAATTGCCGCCCGGGATAAAGCTCACTCCCAACAAGATAACGGCTTCAAAAAACACCGTCACCTGACGCCAGTGGATCACGCTGCCAAAACGCTCGTGTACCAGGTCGGCAAGCATAATGCCCACGGCAAACGAAACCACAGGGAAGAAGTAGCGCCCCGCAAGTGCCCAATTGCCCTCTGAGATGCTCACGCCCACCAGCAAGATGTTGCCCGTCTGCGCGTTGGCGAAAACATGATCGCGCCCAATGTACGAATAGACGTCCATAAAGCCACCGGCGAGCGCCAAGATGATGCCCAGCTCGATGGACTCCGATATCTGTTTGGCACGCTGCATCGTCGTGCATCCTCCTTGTTGACGACCCTCTCGTGCGTTGGCGGAAACATAACCGCCGTTCATACTGTAACCCATTGACAACATGGCGTGCGCGCGAGACGGGTTCTCCAACGCGCAGATACACAGTCTGGAAACAAACGACTGGCTCAGCGACGTTCTCACTCACCAGCTCATGTACTCCCCCAGTCTTTTTAACCCCGTCCCAAAAAGACTGGTTACAATTACGTGCAGCATACAGACACCGGGAGGGATCGTGGCAAAAAAGCCTCAGCACGCTCAGAACAGCCAACGCGGACAGCAGGGCAAACAGGGCCAGCAGCAAAAGCGCGGCGGTAAGGCGCAGGGTGGGCACACCACGCATACCACAGCAGTGCCCGCCCGCCCCTGGCGTCCGAGCCGCGATAAATTCCTCCCCGTCAGTCGAGCCGACATGGATGCACGCGGCTGGGACCAGTGCGACTTTGTCTACATCTGCGGCGACGCCTATGTGGACCATCCCAGTTTTGGCATGGCCATCATCAGTCGCGTCCTCGACGCGCACGGCTACAAAGTGGGCATCATCTGCCAACCCGACTGGACCGACCCCGCCAGCATCACCGTGCTCGGCGAGCCGCGCCTAGGCTTTCTCGTCAGTGCCGGCAACATGGACTCCATGGTCAACCACTATTCGGTGACCAAGCATCGCCGCCACACCGACGCCTATACCCCCGGTGGCGAGGAGGGGCGCCGTCCCAATCGCGCCGTCACGGTCTACGGCAACCTCATCCGCCAGACGTTTAAGGACGCCCCCATCATTATCGGTGGCATCGAGGCAAGCCTGCGTCGCCTGGCCCACTACGACTACTGGCAGGACAAGCTCAAGCGCTCGGTGCTGCTCGACTCGGGCGCCGACATCCTCATCTACGGCATGGGCGAGCACGCGATTGTCGAGATCGCCGACGCACTCGACGCAGGGCTGCCCGTCGATCAGATCACCTATATCAACGGCACCGTTTACCGCACGGGTTCGCTCGGCGAGGTCTACGACTACGACCTGCTGCCCAGCTGGGACGACCTTGCCGCTGACAAGCTCAACTACGCCCGCAGCTTTAACGTGCAGCAGCAGAATATGGACCCCATCACCGGGCATCGCCTGGTAGAGCCATATCCCAACAGCGTGTACGTGGTGCAGAACCCGCCGTCGGCAACACTCACCACCGACGAGATGGACGAGGTTGCCGAACTCCCCTACGCACGCGATTGGCATCCCGACTACGACGCGGCAGGCGGCGTGCCGGCCTTTGCCGAGATCAAGTTTTCCATTAGCTCCAACCGTGGCTGTTTTGGCGAGTGCTCGTTTTGCGCCCTCACCTTCCACCAGGGGCGCGTGCTGCAGATGCGCAGCCACGATTCGATCATGCGCGAGGCCGAGCTGCTCACGCGCGATCCCGAGTTTAAGGGCTACATCAACGACGTGGGCGGACCGACGGCAAACTTTAGCCGCCCCGCCTGCGACAAGCAACTCAAGAACGGCGTGTGCAAGAACAAGCGCTGCCTGTGGCCGAGCGTGTGCAAGAACATGGTGGTCGACGAGAGCGGCTACACGCAGCTGCTGCGCGACCTGCGCCAGCTGCCGGGCGTCAAAAAGGTCTTCGTCCGCAGCGGCATCCGCTTTGACTACACCATGGCCGATGCCTCGGACGAGTTTTTGCGCGAGCTGTTGGAACACCATGTCTCGGGCCAGCTGCGCGTAGCGCCCGAGCACGTGAGCGACGCGGTACTGTCCGTGATGGGCAAGCCAAGCCGCGCCGTCTACGACGCGTTCTGCCGCAAATTTGAGCGCTTGAACCGCGAATACGGACTCAAGCAGTACGTAGTGCCGTATCTGATCTCGAGCCACCCCGGTTCAACGATGAAGGAAGCCGTGGACCTTGCCGAGGCCGTGCGCGACATGGGCTACATGCCCGAGCAGGTGCAGGACTTCTACCCCACCCCGTCCACCATGTCGACGTGCATGTACTACACCGGCGTGGATCCGCGTACCATGCAACCGATCTACGTGGCGCGCGACCCGCACGAGAAGGCCATGCAGCGCGCGCTCATCCAATATCGCAAGCCCGAGAACTACAAGCTCGTGCGCGAGGCGCTGGAAAAGGCCGGCCGCCGCGATCTGATCGGCTACACCAAGCATTGTCTGATTCGCCCCGTGCCACCACGCCCGGGCGAGACATCGGCCAGCGGCGGACATGGCACCGGCAAGAAGGGCGGCAAGGTTCACGGTGGCGCTGGTGGTGCCGGCAAGGGGCCTAAGGGCAGCAAGGGATACGGCGGTATGTCCCGCGCGCAGAACACTGCCGGTCGCAATCGCGCGGCACAGGGGCGTCAGGGCGCCAACGGAGGCGGCAGACGCAACTAGCGCGGCGAGGCGGCATGCCGCCGTTGGCGACACGACACGCCCCACCAATAAAATGCCGCTCGCCGGGGCGTCGCAGAACGATTCCCCGGCGAGCGGCCGATTAATATTGTCTATCTCAAAACGTTGTTACTTTTTGTCGAAACGACCATAGAGCGCAAACGAGAGCGCCGCAGAGATAACCCAAGTCAAAGCGATGCAGACGACAATCATGATCAGGTTCATGGGATTGCCGCTTGGATCGGCATAAACGGGTAACGAGGTAATGCCGGGCATAACAAAGCCGAAGCACTTTGCGCCGAGAACAACGGTAAGCGCACCGCCAATGCCATCCGCGATCATCGCAGCGATAAGCGGAGTCCTGTTAGGAACCTGAACGGTAAACAAGGCGGGCTCGGAAATTCCCATAAATGCTGAGAAGGCGCACGTCATTGCAGCGGACTTGAGCTTTTCGTCGGTCATGCGCAGGGCTGCACCAAAAGACGCACCGCTTTCGGCGAGGTTATGGCAGAAAGAGATCGGGAGCAGATAGTCATACCCAAGCGTTGCGATATTGGAAATCTGGATAGGGCTCGTTGACTGATGCATGCCGAAGAGCACGATAAGCGGCATAAAGAAGCCCAGCAGAAAACCGGCAACGGGGCCTAACGTCGAGAATAGCCAAACGATACCGTTGGCAAGACCAAGACCGCACCAGGCACCAATCGGAGCGAGCACAAACAGGTTGACGGGAATCACGATAGCAAGGGAGAGCGCCGGAACGACAACGAGCTTAAAAAGATCCGGCACGACTTTGTCGATTGCGCGATATACAAAAGACAAGCCAATGACGCCAAAGATAACCGGGAACACGGAATCGGCGTAGCTAAAAATCGGCACCGCAAAACCGAACAGCGCAAGGGGCGTCTCGCCCGTACCGACAGCGTTGACAATGGTCGGGTACATCAGCGATCCGGCAACACAAAGCGCAAGCGAACGGTTGACTCGGAACTTATCAGCTGTAGACATTGCCAGCAAAAACGGCAAGAAGTAGAACGGGATATCCGAAATCATATTGAATATCGCAAAGTCGCCGGCACCCGTGTCGATTCCAAAAGCCGCGATAGCAGCCAGGATGCCCTTTACGATGCCTCCCGCCACCAGTGCGGGAATGATAGCGGAGAAGATGCCGGTGATGATATCGAATACGCGAGCCGAACCTTTTTGGAGCTCAGGCTGCTCGGCGTCGGCGGAGACCTCGCCACCCATCCTGTCGCCTAGCATGGGCTCCAATTCGTCATATACCGACCCCACGCTGGCGCCGATGATAACCTGCCACTGCCCGTCTTTAACCTGCGCGCCCAAGGCGCCGTCAAGCGTCTTAAGGGCCTCCAGGTCTGCCTTGCTATCGTCCTTCAGGTTGAATCTGAGCCTTGTAATGCAGTGCGTTGCCATAACAACGTTATCGGCGCCGCCCACGAGCTCGAGGACACGAGCGGCCAGTTCCTTCTTGTCTGCCACAACAATCACTCCTACCCAAGATCCTCGCCATTAGTGGCGATACATTTCTGATACCAATAGAAAGAGTCTTTACGCGAGCGCTCCGCAGTGCCGTTGCCGCAATTATCCAGATCGACATAGATGAGCCCGTAGCGCTTGTCCATCGTAAGAGGACCGCAGGCAACAAGGTCAATGAATCCCCAGATCATGTATCCGCGCACGTCAACGCCATCGATCACTGCCTCCTTAAGGCACTTTATGTGCTGGCGCAAATAATCGATTCGATACTCGTCGTGGATGCTGCCATCCTCCTCGACTACATCAGATGTACCGAGGCCGTTCTCGGCGATATACAGGGGCAGCCCATAGCGGTCATACATCTGGTTAAGGGTAACCCTCAGGCCAATGGGATCGAGCTGCCAGCCCCACTCACTCGTCTCGAGATAAGGGTTCTTGTTTGCCATGACCAGATTTCCCGCAGTCTTCTCCCATCCCTGATCGCAGGTGGATACCTGGGAAAAGTAGTACGAGAAGGCCAGGAAGTCGACAGTGTTGCGAGCGATGAGCTCTTCATCGCCCGGCTCCATTTGAATCTCGATATCGCACGCGTCGAAATAGCGATTCATATAAGCGGGGTATTTTCCACGAGCCATCACATCCGTATAGAACCAGTTGGAATACTGGTCGTCGTGAATAGCCTGCATGTTATCTTCGGGACGGCAGGTGGCGGGATACGTACAGAATCGAGCGATCATGCCGCCAACGGGAGTATCGGGCGAAAGACGATGGACAATCTCGACGGCGCGCGCATTGGCAACGAACTCGTGGTGCAGACACTGGAAGATGGCTCGATCGAAGTTCTCCCCCTCTTCGTCTTTGACCAGACAGACCCCGTCCCAAGGCGAAAAACGCGCTGCATTGAACTCGTTAAAAGGCAGCCAGAAATCGACCAGATCGCCCAATTCCGTAACGATTGTCTCGACATAGCGGGCGAAGAAATCAATCGTCTTGCGATTCTTCCATCCCCCATATGTGGTGACAAGATTTACCGGGATGTCATAGTGGAGCATGGTGACGAAGGTCTTAATGCCGTGCTTTTTGCACTCACCCAGCATGCTTCGATACCACTCGATGCCTTCGCGGTTAGGCTCAAGGTCATCTCCGTTAGGATAGATTCGGCTCCAGCAAATAGAGGTGCGGAACAGCTTGAGACCCATCTCCGCAAAAAGCGCGATGTCCTCACGATAGTGATGATAGAAGTCGTTGCCACGCCTAAACGGGTAGAACTCAACGCCATCATCTGCGAGAGCGTTCATTAGCTCGTCATGGCAGAAGGGGTTGTTTTGATGCTTGTCCTCAATCTGGTCATGAGTCCAGGTACCATCCAGCCATCGACAATCCTGCGTCGACTTTCCCTTTCCGCCCTCATTCCAGGCGCCATCGGCCTGCGAGCACGATATGGCTCCGCCCCATAAAAAGTCGGAGTCAAACCCATGTTTTAACTTACTCATTTGCCCTCCTTGATCGGATGCTCCAGCGGATAACCCAATACTAGGAAGAACAAGATGCATAAGATATCGCATAGAAAGCGTGGGTTTATAACATTTTTTTAGATATAATACCGTTTAAGGCATCGATTCTACCGTTCACCCCTGGAGCACCCCATGGATTCGAATCTCAAACAGCTGCTCTATACGCATACCGAGACCGAAGAGTGGCATCGCACACATCCGGGAGAGCTCAGCCCGCGATATAACAGGGTGGAAACCACAACCATTAACGGCGAAGAGGTCTATCTGTTTGATTGGAAAGAAACTCTCGACGAAAACCCCGTGGGCCTTATCAAGGAGTCGCGCTTTACCGATATTCCTCCTCATATCAATCGGGATATGGAGCTTAACTACGTGTACGACGGCGTCTGCACGTTTATCGTCAACGGACGGCGACTACTCCTTAAAAAGGGCGACGTGCTCATTTGCAACACCGGCGTAGTCAGAAGCGTTCCATACGTTAAGGGCGAGCATGATATCGTCATTTCGATCGTCTTCAAAAAAGAAATGTTCGATTCGTTGTTCCTGAGCCAGCTACCCGGCGCGTCACCATTAACGAATCTTCTATTTGATTTTGTGTCCAAAAACCGCGAGGCCCGAAAATATCTCATTCTTCCAGAGGAATACGCCCGACATGCGCGACGCCTCATCGAGATGCTCTTTATCGAATATCACTTTAAAGATGCCTATTCCAATGAACTCATGAGGCACCTCGCCGTCAGCCTATTCCTTGTTCTCATTCGAGGACTGTACCGACGCTCCGCAACTGATAACCAGGCGATCATGTCGGACGAACGCATCGTGTCGATTCTGAATCATATTGAGCGAAGCTACGGCGACTGCACACTCGAAAGCATTGCGAGCGATACGGGTTATAGCACCAGCTATCTCAGCAGCTTGATCAAGCAAAAAACCGGCAAAACGTTTTCGCAAATCAAGCTCAACCAGCAGCTCACAGAGGCGGCATATCTTCTCAATAACACCGAGCGCAGCGTGCAGTATGTAGCCCGAAAAGTCGGCATCTCCAACATGTCATTCTTTTACTCAAAATTTAAAGAAGCATTCGGCGAAACGCCAGGTGCGTTCAGGACGCATCGGTCTAATTAAAGGCGTTATTACTCAGACCGATCAGCTTCGCGCGACACGGGAATGCACAATCGAAGCAGCGAGCGCATCGCCTCTACCAGCACAAAGCCGGCGATGGCAACCGTGACCACCACGTCGAGCGGCGTGTTCACAAACCACAGCAAACCCATGAGGTACGACCCGGCGTTAAAGGCAAAGTGCAGCAGGATCGTGTAGCGGAGCTTTCCAGTGGTCACGAGCACCCAGCCAAAGACCAGACCGGCGGCGCCGGCGTAGCAGCCCTGCACCCAGTTCATATGCATAAAGCCAAAGACCGCCGCCTGCAGCACAATCGCCGCGGCGACGCCCCAGGTACTCGGGGCCGCCCAGGGCACCATGGCGACGTCTTGCGCCCGTGCGCGACGCCGGCGTTTCCAGAGCGGACGGCACTGCGGGTTAAATGCTCGGAGCGAAAACTCAAAAATGATACCGCGCACCAGCAGTTCCTCGCAAAACGGAGCGCCGAGCACCGTGGTCAGGACGGCCAGATAGCTCGTGTCGCCCATGCCCGTCTCCTCGACAAGTTCGCTGTAATCGGCCGCCGCCTCGGGTAACAGCGACAGCACAGCGTCGGTCACGTAGCCAACGACCACCTGCAGGGCAAGGCCGATCACGATAACGCAGGCGATGCGTTTCCACGCCCCACGCGCTCCCCCGCCAAGCGGGCGCTCGCCCTGCCAGCGCGCCATAAACGAGCGCGGCCACAAATAACGCCACCACAGCAGCGCCATCAAAAACGACGCCGTCTGAGCGGCAGCCTGGAACCATTGGATATCGAGATTGTCGATCGGATAGCCCGTCAGCACCGATACGGCATCGAGAACTGAAAACAGAACCACGCTCAGGGCTATATCGGCAGCGACAACGCCAAAACAGGCAAGCGCCCAAATCATCGCATTGAGCATGCCAACCTCCTCAAAACCGTTCCCTAGTTCTACCACAACTCGGCAGAGAGCTGATCCCATGGGGACGGAGGAAAACGGATCACTTATTGATGAGAATCGGGCGCAGTGCCAAAGGCCCCGCTGGGCGAAATGTCGAACGGAAAGGTGCCGCAGCGATTGAACGCGGCGATAAACATGCGGATAGCGTTGGACGGCGTGGTGCCTACGAGCTGGGTTGCCGCCGCGAAGGCCGCCTTTTCCTCGGGCAAGACCTTCGCGACAACCGGGGTCATGTGTTCTGCCATGGCGCTTCCTTTTTGAAACGACGGTGGTGCGGATAGATGCGGGCCACGCGGCTGGGCGACGGGCTGTGAAGGCAACCCGATTGGCCCGCATCTGGAGTTTGTTTCTACGGCGTTGGTATTACTTGGTATTCCTAAGTATTACCCCGCAGATAGAATACCATACCCGACCCCATGGGAACGGAGAAAAACGGATCATTTTGTTGCTGAGTAAGTATTTAGAGCGTAATGATGTCCGAGATATTGAGGGCCCGAGCGTCAGCGGCATCGTGTGTGGCAAGCAACAGCATGCGGCCGTCGAGCAGGTCGAGCACGACCTTGGTCGTCGCATCGCGCGCGGCGGCATCCAGGCCGGTAAAGGGCTCGTCAAGAATCACCGCGCCGCCCGGGCACAGCAGGGCTCGAGCAATCTCGACGCGACGGCGCTGCCCGCCCGAAAGCTCGGCCACGCGAGCATCCACATCGACTCCCGGCACCAGCAGGCGCAGCAATGCCGCGGCGCTCGAAGCATCCACACGCGCATCGGCGCACACCAGCACGTTATCCAGCGCCGAGGCGGACTCGGCCAAGCGTGCATCCTGAAACACCATCGAGCACGGCGAGCACTCCCCCGCTGCCAACGAAAGCAGCGTCGACTTGCCCATGCCCGAAGCACCCATCACACAGATACGCCCACCCACGGGCACATTGAGCACCAGACCGTCCAGCGCCGGCGCCCAGGGCGCACGATCGCCCACGGCAAGCGCAAGCTCCGTTGCAGCGCCATCGCTCGCAGCCCCCGCACGCCCGCGATTACCACGCCCATGCGCCCGCACGGCCGCGCGCCACGCCACGGGCCCCGAAGCCCACAGCAACCACACCAGCACGCGCTCGCATGCCCACGAGGCGGCAACGACTAGCACGGTCCACGCCAGCAGGTCAGCCGTCTCGATGAGCAACTTCGCCTGATAGATGCGCTCGCCCACGGTGCCCACCGCCATGCCGATGAGCTCCGCTGCCACGCCGGCCTTCCAGCTCATGCCGATCACGGCACGGGCACACGAAAGCGCAAACGGCAGGACTTCACGCCAGGTATGGGCGCAAAACAGTCGCCAGCCCCGCACGCCATGCAGGCGGAACATCTGCTCCAGCGGCCTATCCGCTTGCGTCAAGCCCTCGACCAGCGAAAAATACACGCCCGGCAGCGCCATCAAAAAGACCGCGGCGATGCTCACGCGCGCCGATCCCAGCCAAATGAGCAGCAGGACCACCACGCAGGCAACCGGCGTCGCCTTGACAAACGACAGCGCCGGCGCCACCAGGCGGGCAAACGCACGCGAACGTGACGAAATCCCGGCCAGCACGCCACCACACACCGCGGCAAGCGCCAGCCCGCCCAATATCCGCGCGCCCGAGCCCGCCAAAATCGCCCAGGTACCGCCATCGCACACCAGGCGCAGCAACGCCATCGCAACAGTGCCTGGCCCCGGCAAAATCAACGGCTGCGCCACCAGTGCTGCTGCAAAGACCCACACGGCAAGCCAAAAGGCAGCAACGGCACCTGCTGCCGTCACCGCCTTCATACGCTCTGTCATTTGTCGAGCAAACGCACGCACGGGCTACTCCATGTAATAGAAATCATCAGCCGGGAGCTTGCCGCCCACGGCGCTCGCGTCCGCATCGGCCAGCACCTGCAGGTACCCACCGAGCGCCGCCTTCATATCCTTCCCCGTCTGGCACACGAGCATGCACCCGGGAATCGCCTTTTCAGCAATCGCGGCGTTATCGACGATACCCGCATCGACCACGGCCTGTGCCCAATCTGCCGGCGCCGCATTGACGGCCTTCACGCTCGCCTCATGGCAGCGCAAGAATTCCGCCACGGCCTCGGGATGCTCCTCGGCAAAGGCACGGCGCACCACGGTCACGCCCGTCAGCAGGCGCGAACCCGTGTCACCCGCTAGCTCATCCCACACATCGGTCAGGCTCACCGGCGCCGACAGCTTGCCTTCGCTCTTGGCGATGGCAGCGGTCTTGAACGGCTCCGGCAGCACGCCCACGGCGGACGGGTCGACAAGCAACGCCGACAGCACCTCGGTGGGCTCGCTCTTAAACTCAAGCGCCACCTGGCCGGTCAGGCCCGCGCGCTCCAGCAAGTAGTTCATGACGTACTCCGGCGTGGTGCCCTTGCCCGTCATATAGACAGTATGGCCCGCCAGATCGCCAAACGAGGCCACACTCGCGTCGCCCGTCACAACGTTCAGCACGCCCAGCGTGTTGATATCGATGACCTGCACCGCGCCCTCGGTCTTGTTGTAGAGCACGCTCGCCACGTTGGCGGGCACCAGGGCGATATCGATATCGCCCTGAATGACCTTGGGCACAATCTCGTCGGCGGCAGTGTTGATCGCAAAGTCGAACTCATTGTCCGTCTCGCCATCGGCTGCCTGGTCCATAAACTGCACCAGACCGATCGACGTCGGGCCCTTGAGCGAGGCGACGTGCACCTCGACCGGCTCTGCGGCAGCACCGGCGCCGTCCGTGGCAACCGAGCCCGCGGCGGACCCGGCACCGGCAGCCCCGCCGCCACAGCCCGCGAGCGCAAGTGACAGGGCGCCCGCGGCGAGCGCCGAGGCAAACCCCCGGCGCGACATCTCAACATCAAACGCGCGCATCGCTAGCACGTCCCCTCGTTAGGCATCGTCCATGCGTGATGGTCGGTATGCAGCAGCTCCTCGGCCAGTGGCGAGAGCGGCTCGCCTAAGAACTCGCGGTAGCACGCCTGGACATCGGGATTCTCGTGCGAGAAGCGAATCTCGGCGTTCGCATCGAGGCCCCAGAGCACCTGGCCACGCTCGGCAGCCAGCTCGCAACCGTCGTGAATGGGCTGACCGCCACCACCGACGCAGCCGCCGGGGCACGCCATGACCTCGACAAAGTCATAGCTCACACGGCCGTCGCGAATTGCGTCGAGCAGGCGGGCGGCATTGCCCAGCCCGTGTGCCACGGCGACGCGCACCTTGGTGCCATCGATATCGGCCACGGCTTCCTTCCAGCCGTCCAGGCCGCGCACGTCGGTAAAGAAATCGGCGTCGGGGTTCTTGCCCGTCACCAGGTAATAGGCCGAGCGCACAGCGGCTTCCATCACACCGCCCGTGGCGCCAAAGATCACACCCGCGCCCGTGCCAAAGCCCAGCGGCGTGTCGAGCGGCTCCTCGACCAGCGTGTCCACGCTCACGTGGCTCGCGCGAATCATGCGCACCATCTCGCGCACCGTCAGCGCAACGTCCACGTCGGGCGTGCCGTCCTCGCCCACCATGCTCGGCAGCGCACACTCGGCCTTCTTGGCCGTGCACGGCATCACGGACACCACGAACAAGCGCTCGGGCTCAACGCCCAGCACCTTGGCGTAGTATGTCTTGGCGATGGCGCCGAACATCTGCTGCGGCGACTTGGACGTGGACAGGCTGTCGACAAACTCCGGATAGCGCGCCTTCACAAAGCGCACCCAACCCGGGCAGCAGCTCGTAAACATGGGCCAGCCGCGGCTGTCGCCTTCGCCCTTAGCGGCGGCGCCTAGGCGCTCGAGCAGCTCGGAACCCTCCTCCATAATGGTGAGGTCGGCCGAGAAATCGGTGTCGAACACGTACTCAAAGCCAACGCGGCGCAGTGCGCAGGCCAGACGCTCGACGGTTGCCTCCTCGCGAGATATGCCGAGCTCCTCGCCCCAGGCGCTGCGCACGGCAGGCGCGATCTGCACCAGCACGATCTTGTCGGGATTAGCAAGCGCGTCAAACACGGTCTCGGTGTCGTCGCGCTCGCGCAGCGCGCCCGTCGGGCAATGCGTGATGCACTGGCCGCACGCAACGCAATCGGTCTTGCCGATCGGCACGCGCCCGCGGGTGCCCACGGCGGTATGCGTGGCGCGGTTGGTCAGGTCCCAAATCCCTAGGCCCTGTACGCTCTCGCACACCTTGATGCAGCGCATGCATTTAATGCACTTGTCGTTTTCGCGGATGATGGGGAAATCGAAATCCCAGCCCTCGCCCGCCAAATGCCTTTGATACGGCAGATAGAAAATGCCCAGGTTGTTGGCAATGGTCTGCAGGTTGCAGTTACCGCTGCGCACACAGCTCGTGCAGCGTGAATCGTGCTGCGAAAGCAGCAGCTGCACGTTGGTGCGGCGCGCCTCGCGGGCCTTGGGGCTGTTGGTATGGACCACCATGCCATCGAGCACGTAGTTGTTGCAGGCGGCAACCAGCTGGTCGCAGCCCTCAACCTCGACCACGCACACGCGGCAGCCGCCGATCTCGTTCAGATCGCGCAGGTAGCACAGGGTGGGAATCTGGATGCCGACGGACTTGGCCGCGTCCAGGATCGTGGTGTGCTCGGGTACCACGACCTCGCAATTATCGATAGTGAGCTTGACCATGTTGTGCGCTCCGTTTTCGCTGTTGTCGCCGACGGTGGTTTTGTTGAGCTCTACCATTCCAGGTTCCTCCCTCCGCGGAACGCGCCAAAGCCAAAGTGGTCGCAGCGCAGGCAGCGGCTCGCCTCCTGGCGCGCCTCCTCCTCGGTGAGACCCTGCTCGACCAGATTCCAATCGTGAATGCGCTCGCCGGCCTCGCGCTCGCCCAGCTCGCAGCGGCCGCACTCGTGCTTGCCCTTAAACTGCACGGTCGGCAGCTCCACGTCGAGCTTGATCTTGTGGTCAAAGCCCAGGTAGCGGTCGATGTTTGCCGAAGCCACGCGGCCGGCGTTGATGGCACGGATGACGGTGGCGGGACCGGTCTGGCAGTCGCCGCCGCTAAAGAGGCCATCGAAGTTGGGCACGGCGCCGTCCGAATCGGTAACGACGCGACCCCACTTGCAGGCGATGCCCATGTCCTCAAACGGCTTGGAATCGATGTCCTGGCCAATGGCCACAAACACGCGCTCGCAGGGAATGACGCGCTCGGGCGTGGCTGCGGCACGCGGGGCCGGACGCCCACGGCGAGGCTCGCCGATAATCTGCGGTTGCACGCGCAGGCCGCTCACGCGACCATCTTCGCCCGTCTCGATGGCGAGCGGCGCCGTGAGCTCCAGAACCTCGCAACCCTCGGCCTGGGCGCCGGCAATCTCGGCGTCCTGGGCCGTCATATCGCAGATGCGACGGCGGTAGACGATGCTCACCTTTTCGGCACCGCAGCGCACGGCAGAGCGCGCCACGTCCATGGCCACGTTGCCGCCACCGATGACGCACACGCGCTGGCCGCTCAGGTCGGGCAGCTCGTCGTCTCCGATGGCGCGCAGCATCTTGACGGCCGATTCCACGCCGGGCGCCTCTTCACCCGGAAGGCCGAGCTTCTTGTCGCTATGGGCACCGATGGCCAGGTAGACGGCATCGAACTCGTCGCGCAGGCGAGCGAGCTCCTCGCCGTTCACGGAGTGATCGAGCTCAACGTCGATGCCGGCGCTCAAGATCCAGTCGATCTCGGCCTGCAGGCGCTCGCGCGGCAGACGATAGCTGGGGATGCCGTAGCGCAGCATGCCGCCCAAGTGGTGGCGCTGCTCAAAAATGGTCACCTTGTGGCCCATCACGGCCAGGTAGTAGGCACAGGAAAGGCCAGCCGGGCCGCCGCCGATCACGGAGACGCGCTTACCGGTGTTGTCCACTACATGCGGCTTGTGGTCGTTGAGGTCACTGTGCTCAACGGCAAAACGCTTGAGGGCGAGGATGTTCATGGGGTCGTCGACCATGCCACGGCGGCAATGCATCTCGCAGGGATGCTCGCACACCAGGCCGCAAACGAGCGGCAGCGGGTTATTCTTGCGGATGACCTTGACGGCATCGGCATAGCGGCCGGCCTCGACGAGCGAAATGTAACCGGGAATGTCGACATGCGCCGGACAGCCCGAGACGCACGGGACGCGGGCCTCGCGGTCAAAGCCACAGGAGTGCTCGCGGATGTGGTGCTCAAAATCGTCACGGAAACCGCGGATAGCCGTAAGCGCCATGGCGCCGGCCTCGTAACCGATGGCGCAATCGCTCGAAAGATAGATGGTGCGGGCGGTGCGCTCGATCAGATTGAGCGTGGACTCGTCGGCGCGGCCCTCGAGCACATCGGCGAGCAGATCGCTCAGCGCGCTCAGGCCCACGCGGCAGGGCGTGCACTTGCCGCAGCTCTGGGTGGAGCACAGGTTGACGAGCGCTGCCGTAAACTCAACGGGACACGGGGCGAGCGAACTCACCGCCAGACGACGTCCGAGCGCATCGTGCAGGTCGTCCATGACGGCCTGAGCGTGGCTGCGTTCCATTACGTGCAGTCGAGCCATAAGATCCCCTCTCACATGGCAGCCCGGAGGCGAGGCCGGGCGAAATTGCTACACGCACAACACTGACCTAGAAAGTTGTGAGGTCTCCATACGGTTCGGCAGGCGGTATAAAATGTCACCCTCAGCGGTGAAATAGAACATTACCGCAGATAAATGCCATATTTGATAAAACGCGTTACCAAATTGCAATATTCAATGTGAAAAAGAGCGCCTTACTATTTTTCCTTTTTGACCCGTTTTCCTCCGTCCCCTTCGGATCACATGATCCCTTGGGAACGGAGGAAAACGGATCGTTTTTGGTGCAAAAGGGCCAGGTTTGTTTGCACCAATCTCACTTGCGCTAGATGAAGAGCTCGCATTCCTTCCGCGCGACGCAAACCTTGCTCAGCATCTGGGAAACAGCGGATAGTTTGTTGGAATCAAGCTTGCGAGCACCTCGCGGACATACGGCGATGCAGCGCATGCAGGAGATGCACGCCTCGCCAGCTGCTCGTTTGGGGTCACTCTTATCGATAGCGCAAACGGGGCACGCCGCGGCGCATGCACCGCAGGAGACACAATCCCCTGTTGCCTCGGGTGCCATGCGGTGACCTCCGGCTTGTTTATAAGGACGATTGCCGGGAATAGAGGGCTCGGATGTATCCTCGGCCAACAGCTTTTGCTGAATTTGCTGCGCAAACTCTGCGAGCTGCGCCGCATCCTGCGCATCCGGACGACCGGCAGCAAACTGTCGCGCAATGGAATGTTCTGCAATGGCCGCAACTGCCGCGATCACCCGGAATCCCGCATGCTTCGCAACGTCCTCCAGCTCCACGAGCGTGTCCTCAAACGCGCGGTTTCCGTAGACGCACACCAGAACGGCCCGCGCTCCGTTGCCGTGAACCATGCCCAACCGGTCAGCCACCACAGCCGGGATTCTACCGGCATACGCCGGCACAGAGATTACGGCCACGTCGTCCTCAGTCATCGAGACAGCGCTGAAATCTAGCCCGCTATCGGTCAGATCGACGGTAACGGTATTCTTGTCCAGTGCCCCGGCCACAAGGCCAGACACCTTCTGCGTTCCACCCGTCGGACTAAACACAATTTCGAATACGCTCATCGAGACACCCTCCCCCTACGTCTGGCAACGCGTCAAGCCGTTTTCACATCCAGCCAGAGTATACGGCACGTGGGATCCCCATTTTGGTGCATCAAGCACCCCAATGCACCAACCCTACGCTGTCTGCCTCTTCGTTTTGTATAAATTACGGTACAGATTGTATATATTTACGGGATACCGCCGTGTTCTCCCGAGGTACCCCATCCTGGCCCGTGCAAAAAACGGAGTATTCTGCAACGTGACCGCGTCAGCAATACCCCGAGCGGGCAAACCTTTAGGGCGCTGCGTCATTTTGGGTTCCGACATGGCGAGAATGACGCGCCCCTGCTCCGGAAAACGACGAAATCTGACTCAGAACGCTCGCTAGGGATATCCGAAAGCCACCGTTGGCGACGTCAAATCATATGCAGACAACTCGAACTGCAGAATACTCCAAAAAATGCACGGCGCACCCCATGGGACCCATTGCCGCATGGTAGGAAACAGGCCCACGGCATCCTCTAGACGCATTCCCGAGGAAATCACATTTGAACTAGCGATCGGATACGGCAAACAAAAAGGGCCCCGAGCGTAGTTGCTCGGGGCCCTTGGTTCACCTCGCTCTAGCGGGCGATGCGTGTGTTATTTGCGCTTGCCGCCGCCGTCACCGGGACGACGGGAGCTGCCGCCACGCTTGCCACCACGACTATTGCCATAGCTGCCACGGTTATCGCGACCGCCGGCACGGCCGCCACGGGAGCCGGCCTGGTTGCCGCCACGCCCGCCACGATAGCCGCCACGACGCTCCTCGCGGGTATCGTCGTAGTTGCGCCAGTCATCGCGACGGTCGCGGCTGGCACGCGGGTCACGACGATCGCGCGACTCATTCGAACGACCAGCGCCGCCGCGGCCGCCATTGCCGCGAGCGCCCTCGCGACGCTCGCCGCCGCGGCTAACGCGCTCTTCAAAGCGCTTGCCGCCACGGGACTCACCGCCACGAGCACCTCGCTCACCGCGACCCTCGCCGCCGCGACGCTCATCACGGCCACCGCGCTCGTCATCACGACCGGAACGACGGCGGTCGCCCGAACCGCGCTTGCCACCGCGCGAACCGCGGCCCTCGTCCTCGCGCTCGACACGACGACGGCCGCCACGGTCCTCGTCCTCACGACGACGGCGGTGTGCCTCGCCCTGGAACTGCTTGGCACGACGCTCGGCACGGTTGCCGCGCGCAGGCTGCTCAGCGGCACCAGCACCAGCGCGCTCCTCGGCAGCCACCTCGCGAGCCACGCTCTCCACGGCCTCGTCCACGCGAGCCTGAACGCCCTCGCGCACGCGGGTCTTGCCGCCGCGCTTAGGACGGCTCGGGCGCTCGCCGTCGCCGCGACGCTCGTCGCGACCGCGGTTGGAACGACCGGCCACATCGCCGTAGTCATCTCCGTTGCGCTTGCCGTCGCGACGTGCCTGCTCAAGCTTCTTCTTGCTCTTGGACTTGCCGCGCTTGGTCTTCTTCTTCACCTTAAAGGCGGCAGGATCGCGCTCGGGGTCAACGGCGGGCGGGTTGGGGCCCACGTGCAGGTCGCCGGCTTCGTAAATATCGGCCGTCTTGTCCATGAGCTTCTCGATCTCGTAGAACTCGTCCACGTCCTGCTCAGTCACAAACGTAATGGCCCAGCCCAGCTCGCCGGCGCGGCCCGTACGGCCAATGCGGTGGATATAGTCGGTCGGCTCGGCCGGCACGTCAAAGTTCACGACGTAGCGCACGTCGCTAATGTCGATGCCGCGGGCGAGAACATCGGTTGCCACCAGTACGTCGACGGTGCCGTCGCGGAAGGCAGAAAGCGCGCGCTCGCGCTGGGCCTGGCTGCGGTTGCCGTGAATCGCGGCGGCCTTGATGCCCTTGCGCTCCAGACGACGGCAGCAGCTGTCGGCGCGGTGCTTGGTGCGCATAAAGACGATAGTGCGCTCCGGGCCCTCCTTTTTGAGGAACTCGGGCAGCAGGTTGTTCTTGGCCTCGATGGACACCGGGAACACAAACTGGTCGACGGTGTCGGCGGTCGACGTGGCGGGCGCGATCTCCACGCGCGCCGGGTCGCTCACCAGGTCGGTGATCTCGCCCACGGCCTCCTCGTCGAGCGTCGCCGAGAACAGCAGCGTCTGGCGCTCGGCCGGCGTCTCGCGCACAATGCGGCGGACGGCAGGCAAAAAGCCCATGTCGAGCATACGGTCGGCCTCGTCGAGCACCAGCACCTTGACCTCGTCCAGATGGCAGGCACCCTGCTCGATCAGATCGACCAGACGACCCGGCGTGGCAACTAGGATATCGCAACCGTACTTGAGTGCCGCGGTCTGCGGCTTGTAGCTCACGCCGCCCACGACGGTCACGGCAACGTGGCCCGTGACGTCGGCGATTTTGCTTGCGACCTCGTCGATCTGCTGGGCAAGCTCGCGCGTGGGGGTGATGACGAGCATCACGGGGCCACGGCCGTTGCCCTCGGGCTTTTTAGCACCGCGACGGCGGTTGCGGCCGCCACGCTCGCGCACGGGTTTGGGAGGAGCGATGTGCTCCAGATTGTTCATAGTCGGCAGCAAAAAGGCGGCCGTCTTGCCGGTGCCGGTCTGGGCGGCGGCAAGCAAGTCGCGGCCCTCGAGCACCACGGGGATCGAGCCAGCCTGGACAGGCGTCGGCGCCGTGTAGCCCAGGTTCTCGATAGCACGAAGCATCTCGTCGGAGAGGCCCAGCTCGTCAAAGGCGGGCAGGCTCTCGGTAGCGGACTCGACGGCCTGGGCGGCATTGGCCTCATCGGCGGCATCGAAGGCAGCCTGGGTCATGGCCTCGCGGGTCTCGTCCAGAATCTCGGCGTCGGTGACGTCAGATACAGAATTACGCATATGTTGTTGTTCCTTATCTGCACGCGCAATGGGCACGGCATGCGGCCGCGCGGGCGTGCTTGGTAGTGCGCTAATACATACAAAAACAGGTGCGCACAGAGAGGACGTTGCTCAGCACGCTGGCGATCGCTTTGGCAGCCCTATCACGCGCCGTCCAGACGCAGCAGCTCTAAGCGATGGAGCAGATTCGCCGCCGGTTAGTATACCCGTGCTTCGCATGCCCCCACGTAAACCACAGATGACGAGGCGGACGAGGTGGGCCCGGCTGATTGTCTCAATCTGTAACATCTACAGGGCGAATCTTCCTCTACGTGTTACAGATCGAGACAAACGGTCGACACGGCTCACAAACGTCTCAATCTGTAACAGTTAACGAGTAAAATCGGCCCTAATTGTTATAGATCAAGACAGAGGGGGATTTCCGTCCAGGGTTGATTTCCGATCTCAGCCGAACACATTGAGCGAATAGGCCGTTCCCGCAGT